>JAGAOO010000069.1 GCA_017623675.1 Lachnospiraceae bacterium | reverse complement strand
CAACTATGATTACACACCGGAACAGGTAGAAGAAATGTTTTCGATCATGGAAAACCGACTTGCAGAGGTAAAAGGCAGATTTGCACCGAAACAGGCAAAAAACAATGCGTTTTCTTTTGGAACAAAAGCAGAATAAGGAGGGTAACAGAATGTTTACAACAGGAGATAAAGTATTGCACGTAATGAAAGAGGAGGAAATCGGCATTGTGGAGCTTTCAAGGCTTTCCGGAGTGTCGGAGAGAACCATTCTTGACATTATGGCGGGTATCCGTGAACCGGAGCTTAGCTGTATGTGCAAGATTGCAGAAGCACTTGGCGTATGTGTCCATGAACTTCGTGCCGATGAGGAATGTTATGCGGTAGCCATTCAGAAGGATACCCTTGCAAAACTGATTGTGGTCAGTGAAATCAATGGCGTGGAGCTTGAGGACTTGATACATACCATTTTAGAAAAAGGTATTGAAGAACATGGCTTTTATGTTTAATTAGATAACTAGTAAAATACTGCGAGATGCATTTAGGTGTCTTGCAGTATTTTGGCTATAATAGTTTAAGTTAATTGAGCACATAAGCGAAAAATGATATAATCTAAAAAAATATATTTATTTGACAGGAGTTTGTATGTTAGAAGGATATTTAATAGATTTGGAAGATGAGTCAATTCCATTTGTTTCAGAAGATAACGAACATTTTCACATTGTAAATAACAGAAATATGTATATCATGCTTGCTCGGAATATTATTGAGAAGGATGTTGTGAATGGTCATCTTTGGGGGAATAGGTACATTAAAATGTTTGGATGCAGGTATAATGGACGTAGTCTTGCATGCCAAGGTTATGTTTATTCAAAAAATAACAACCCACCAGACGAACTCACGAAATTTGATAGAATTACTTTTGCTGGTAAAGCAGTAGATGTTTTTGCGGGTGGAAGTAGACGAGCTGTAAAGTATGTGGATAGTGTTTCTTGGGATATTCAAGCAAATGGTGTAATGATAAAAAAGTGGGATGAACTAAATACAAGATACTCTGCAGTAGTAGATGGTATAAAATGTAATATAGGCATAGATTATGTAATATACTATACTACTCAATGGGGAAAAAGAGATATAGGGACATGTGTACCAAGATTTTATATTGATTTTGAAGAACCTGTTTTAACAGAAATGCTACTTAAAATTTATTTATGGGTATATGATTTTATGAAATTTATTAGTTTTCGTAGAAACATATATTTTGATGATATTAGGATATATAGACGCAATGCAAATAAATTTGAAGAAACAGGAATTGTAAATATTATTGGGAAAAATCGTGGGGAATATCTTAATACGGAGACCAATACTATTCTAGAGGAAGATATTAACAGTAGTTTAGGTGAATTATTTTCCTATGTTGCAGCACGCCGTCAAGGAGATTGTACGGATGATTTGTTTGTTCCTGACAATGATGCTGAGTATAATGAAGTAAGTCATACTAGATTTCTAGAATGTGCGTTAAGTTTTGAAGGCGAGTATGATAGGACACAGGAAACTAAAACAGAAACGAATAATTGCTTTAGTAGGGTGAAACAAAATGCAATGGATGTTGTTGTGGAAGCATCAAAGATATTTGTGTCAGATGAGGAAAAACAAAGTGTTGAAAAAGAGTTACTTGAATTAGTAAAGAGTAATTTTCAAGTTGTAATGGAGGAGTTGAGGGAACAGGAATCTTCTCGTAAAAATAAAGATAGAGTAACAAGCTATGCAAAAAAAATCTTGATAGAGCTTGGTAAAATAGATTTTTCATTGGAGGAACAATATAACAGTGTATTAAAGAATGTATATGCAGATATATTAACGGAATATCAAGAAGTATTAGCAAAAAGAATGCAGATAAATTTTGCATCAAAACCTAATTTGGGAAAAATATTTCAAGATATGAGAAATGGAATAGGACACGGACATCCTCAAAGTTTAGAGGATATACATGTGTATACATATCAATTAGCACGTTGCATGATTTATATAATGATATTGGATAAGGTGGGAGTAACACACGATAAGATAACCCAAATCATAAGAAAAATCTTTAGATAGAAGTTATATAAAATACTAAGAGTTTTGTGGAATAATGAGAAACTGTTACCAATGTTGGTGGCTATGGAATTTAAAAGAACCATAGCCACTTTTTTATTTTTAAAAGAAAATATTACGGAGGTTTTACCATGAGAAAATATGATATGATTTCCGGTCTTGCAGAGTATACTGCACATGATGTGGTGCGGAATGAGGATAATTGGAAAAGGTATTTAAATACTGCTTCCCGGCTTTATAAGTACCCATTTAAAGATCAGCTTTTAATTTATGCCCAAAGACCGGATGCAACAGCCTGTGCATCCATAGAGATATGGAATGAAAAAATGCACTGTTGGGTAAACAGAGGTGCTAAGGGAATTGCCCTAATTGATGATGCCGGATATAACCGAAGTGGACTAAAATATGTTTTTGATATTTCCGATGTGCATAAAGCAAGACGTATTGGACGTTTTCCGCACTTATGGGAGATGCAGGAAGCACATGAGGAAAAAGTGCTTGATAAATTGGAGAGCATTTATGGAGATACGGACAAAGAAGCCGGATTTATAGACCGTATCAGAGAGATTGCCGGAAGGATAGCGGAGGATTGTTATAAGGAACTGGCTTTAGATATGGAGTATCTGAAAGAGGGCAGTTTCTTAGAGGAACTGGATGAGCTGAATGTGGCGGTCAGACTTCGGGAAACATTGGCAGACAGTATTTCTTACACAGTGCTTAGAAGATGCGGAGTGCCGGAAAGTGTACTTGCACAAGAAATCAGTTTTCCTTATATCCATGAATTTAATACAGTGGAAACCCTGTCACAGCTTGGCAGTAATGTGTCAGACCTTTCCAAACCTATCCTTATGGAGATTGGAAAAACAATCAGAACCTACGAAAAAGAGGTAGATAGAAATTTAAGTGAAAAAGGACTTGAAAATACATCACAAACGCACTATAATGCTTTAAAGCGTGAAAGCAAAACACAAGAGGAACAATTACAGGCACAGACCGAAGAAAACGGGGAAAGGAGCTTCGATGATGAAACTGAGATACGAGAAGAACGGGGATTATCAGATTCCGATGTTACAGATGGACGAACAGCCGGAGGGAACGCTGACGAAGTACGGATTGATGAGAAAGAAAT
>JAGAOO010000068.1 GCA_017623675.1 Lachnospiraceae bacterium | reverse complement strand
TTTCGTGGATTAACGCAAAAAGAGCTTGGTGATTTAGCCGGCATTCATGAAGTCGCAATTCGTAAGTATGAGTTAGGAAAGAACCTTCCGAAACCGGAGCAGTTACGAAAGATTGCAGACGCATTGAATGTAAATGTCAACACACTTGCAGAATTTGATATTCAGACAGACGGAGATATACTACCTCTCCTGTTTGCTATCGACGAAGCATTTCCTGCCACTATTAAAGATGTAGATGGTACACCGGGAATCTTCTTTGAGAACACAAGTCTGGTACAGTTTCTGAAGGATTGGCAGGCTATGAAAGAATTACTACAATCAGGCAGTCAGACACAGGACAATTATGAAATATGGAAAACCATCCGTCCGAGTGTTACAAAGGTAACCCACGACAAGGATTAGCACGAGTTTCCGCTTATCAGCTTGCTGAAATTAAGCGAAAGGAATGGTGCGAATGAAGTTACCCAACGGATACGGAAGCGTTGTAAAACTTTCCGGTAAAAGAAGAAATCCTTATCTGGTACGAAAGACCAATGGATGGCACTTCGACAAAGAGAAGGATAAACAAGTTCAGGATTTTATAATTATAGGATATGCTCCCACCAGAGCAGATGGCTTGCAGATGCTGGCAGACTATAATAAAAATCCATTTGATACGAAGGCTGCGAAGATGACCTTTGATGATGTATATGAGGAATGGTCAAAGCGCAAATACCCTACCGTATCAGAATCCAATGTAAAAGGCTACACAGCCGCTTATAAGACATGTAGCAGTCTATATCATAAGGTATTCAAGGATTTAAAGCTTGTGGACTTACAGACAGTCATTGATACCTGCGGTAAAAATTATCCTACCTTAAGGAAAATCAAGGTACTGTTCAACCAGCTTTATGATTTTGCTATCAAGAATGATATTTGCAATAAGGATTATTCCACCTTTGTAGATGTTGTTCAGTATAAGGACCGCAATCCGAATAAGTATGACCGAAACAAATTCGAGAAGAAAGAAATTGAACGGATATGGGAGCAGAAAGACGATAAGTATTATCAAATCATATTGATGCTACTGTATAACGGAGTAAGAATTTCAGAATTCTTGGATTTAAAAAAGGAAAATGTCCATCTGGACGAGCAATACTTTGATGTGATTAGCAGTAAAACCGAAAACGGAATCCGAAAGGTTCCTATCGCAGATAAGGTCTTACCTTTCTATAAGGCTTGGTTTGAAGATAATCCGGAATGCGAGTATCTTATCCATACACCGGATGGCAAACACTTCCAATACCGTAATTATTATGACAGCTACTTCCATCCACTGATGGAGCAACTTAAGATTGATCGAACACCACATTGCTGCAGACACACATGTATTTCCATGTTAGCAGAAGCCGGTGTCGATCAGACGATTATTAAGAAGATTGTGGGACACTCTGGTGCAATGACTTTAACCGAGAAAGTATATACCCACTTTGATGTTAAGGAGCTTGTAGATGCAATTAATCAGATTTAGTTCCAAGCGGTCATTCGCAGATTGCGAAGCAATCTTGCTCATGTCGCGCTGGTGCGCTATACCATCCAGCAAATATGTTTCGATTGATGCAAGCATCATCTCAACATATTCACTGTCTGTTGCACCGCTTGTAGAAACGCGCAAAAAGGACATTCCCAGATTTCTCTGAAAATGTCCTATACATATCATTGATATTCGTGTTGCATACTTGTTGCATATGTGTTGCATACCGTTTGAAATCCAACACATCTGACAACTTTCCACAACTTCTGTAACCCTTGTAAAATGGGCTTTTCTCGAATCTTGCGTTGACCGCAGATTATCTCTTTGAGAACTGTGGAGCACGTCTTGCTGCTTTCAAACCGTACTTCTTTCTTTCCTTCATACGAGGATCACGAGTTAAGTAACCAGCCTTCTTTAAAGCAGGTCTGTACTCTGGATCAGCTACGCACAAAGCTCTAGCGATACCATGACGAATAGCACCAGCCTGTCCGGTGAAACCGCCACCCTTAACATTTACTAATACATCAAACTTACCCTGTGTAGAAGTAGCTTCAAATGGCTGATTAACGATTAACTTCAAAGTATCTAATCCGAAGTAATCATCCATATCTCTTTTATTAATTGTAATCTTACCTGTACCAGGTACTAAATATACTCTTGCAATGCTGCTTTTTCTTCTACCGGTTCCATAGAACTTGTTATCTTTCTTCTTAGCCACTGTTATTTCCTCCTTCTACAATTAATACTTAATCTCTAAAGCAACTGGCTTCTGAGCTGCCTGCTCATGATCCGGACCTGCATATACGTGTAATTTCTTAATCATCTCACGTCCTAAAGGTCCCTTTGGAAGCATACCCTTAACTGCTAAGTAAATAACATCTTCCGGCTTCTTATTCATTTTCTCTCTTAATGTGGTTTCTTTCATACCACCTACATAATCAGAGTGATTGTAGTAAATCTTCTGATCCATCTTCTTACCGGTTACTTCAATCTTATCTGCATTGACTACGATTACATAATCACCTGTATCAATGTGTGGGGTATAAGTAGGCTTATTCTTACCTCTTAATACCTTTGCAATCTCTGATGCTAAACGTCCTAATGTATGTCCTGTAGCGTCTACTACATACCACTGTCTCTCAATCGTTGCTGGGCTAGCCATATAACTCTTCATGGTTGTTCCTCCTTCAAATAATTACATAACATGTATCTGATAATACTATTACCGGGGCTTTGGCTTAAGTATTTATCTTTCTCGTCACAGTTTTATATTATATTACACTCTGCCTGGTGTGTCAATGAATTTTCTTTGATTTTTCTATTGTTTTTCATAGTTTTTTCCACATTTCCATCGTCTTATTCCCAGAAAATGACATTTGTTTTGCCAAGTTTTCCACGAATTGTTGATATTTCTGTGGATATCTTTCAAAATTCAACCAGAATTATTCGAGTTTTCCACACAATTCTTGCCAATTTACTTTCTTTTTACTTTTTTCGTAATAATTTACAAATATTCGATTTCCATTAAGGTAAGTCCCCTTGCCTCTGCTTTTGGCCCCGCCATTCGACGATCTTTGGCATCCAGTATTTCCTTCATGTGTTCCGGCGGATACATACCTGTTCCCACTTTCAGCAAAGTTCCTACAATAATCCGTACCATGTTATATAAGAATCCATTTCCATTAATCTGAATCCTTATCATGTCACCTTCTTTTATTACACGCAGATAATATATGGTTCGTACCGTATTCTCTACCTGCGTCCGGGCAGAACAAAAGCTCTTAAAGTCATGTTCCCCTACCAGATAATCAGCAGCTTTCTGCATATTCTCTACATTTAGCGGATAATAGAAGAAATGACTATACAATCGTTCCGTTGGAATTGAAAATTTACGATTCAGTATTCGATATTCATATGTTTTCCTTGTATCACAATACCTCGGATGCCAATCCAAAGGAACTTCACAGGAGTGCTGAATCCGAATATCCTCCGGCAAACGCTGGTTCAATGCAAAACTCATCTTTTCTGCCGGTATCCGGCTTTCTGTATCAAAAACTGCCACATTCCCCATGGCATGAACACCGGAATCTGTTCGGCTGGCGCCAATCACAGCCACTTCCGAACCAACTAACTGGGAAATGGTTTTATTCAATACTTCTTCCACTGTTATTCCATTTTGCTGAATCTGCCACCCACAATAGTTTGTTCCATCGTAAGCCACAATTAGTTTTACTCGCTTCATGTCTGCTCCATTTCTTTCAACTTTTAACTTGCAAAGCCTTATACTTATGCTACTCCATTCCAAATCCAATCCGTCATAAGGATTCGCATGGCAATCATTCCCCCTAAATAGAGAAATAACAATACATACGCTGCCACATCCACTCCGGTATACTTTAATGGCTTCATTTTGCTCCGTCCGTCACCACCACGATAACATCTTGCCTCCATCGCCTGTGCCAGGTCATTGGCACGTCGGATTGCAGATACGAACATAGGAATTATCACAGGAAACAGGCTTTTCAAACGCTTCAGAATGCTTCCATTCTCAAAATCAGCACCTCTCGCCTGCTGTGCCTTCATAATCTTATCCAATTCCTCCACTAAGATTGGTATAAAACGCAGAGCAATGCTTACCATCATTGCCACCTCATGAACCGGCACCTTAAAACGCTTCAACCAATGAAATGCCCGTTCCAGCCCATCCGTCAGCTTTGTAGGAGTAGTGGTGTATGTGATTACTGAAGCACCCAATACCAATAAAATGATTCTCAGCATCGCATAACAGGCAGTCCGAAAGCCCTGCCATGAAATATGTATTATCCACCAATCAATAAAAGGGTCTCCCTTGGTAAAGAACATATTAAGTACAACAGAAAGCATAATAAATACTAAAATGCCCTTTAATCCCTTTACCATATACTTTACCGGTACCTTTGAAGGCAGAATATATAATCCAAGAAATAAAATGGCAGTCAGGTACATATACTTATTATTTGCTAAAAATAGGCTTATTAAATAGAAAAATGTTATTGCCAGCTTTGTTCTTGGATCTAATCGATGAATCGGCGATTGCACCGGATAATATTGTCCAATTGTAATATCTCGAATCATGTCAGCCTCCTACTATTATGACAGATATCTTGTTAACTCTTCTACGGCTTCATCCATCTGGTATATCCATGGATTTACTTCATGTCCTGCCACTCTTAATTCCCGCATTAGTTCTGCTGTAACCGGCAGTTCTAACCCAAGCTTTTCCAATTTCTTTTTATCTTGAAATATCCGGCTCGTTGTTCCATCCAATATGATACTGCCATTTTCCATCACCAAAACTCGCTTTGCGTATTCTGCCACATCTTCCATATTATGAGAAACCAGTACAATAGTCATCCCCTGTTCATTTAGGGCTTTTAACAGCTCTAATAACTCTTTTCGACCTGCAGGGTCTAACCCTGCCACCGGTTCATCCAATACCAGAATCTCAGGTTTCATCGCCAGAACACCTGCAATGGCAACCCGCCTTTTTTGTCCACCGGATAACTCAAACGGAGACAAATCATATATCGTATCTTTCAAGCCAACAGCTTCAATGGCTTCAAATGCGCGTTGTTGTACCTCCAGTAATGGCAGTCCCAGATTCTTCGGTCCAAAACTGACATCTTCTAATACTGTTTCTGCAAATAACTGATACTCGGGATACTGGAATACCAACCCGATTTTTCCCCGCAATTGTACTCGTAAATATCCTTTTTCATAAATATCCTTTCCCTCATAATAAATATGTCCTTCCGATGGGGAAAGCAAACCATTAAAATGTTGTATCAACGTGGATTTTCCGGAACCGGTATGTCCGATAATTGCCAGAAATTCTCCCTTATTGATAGTAAGATTAATATTTTTCAAAGCCTGATACGCATAAATAGTCTTTGGGCTATATTCGTAAGAAACCTGATCGAGAACCAACCCCTTTGTCATGGCATTCTGTCGATTCTCTTGTACCTCTGCTTCCAGTCGTTCTGAGTCACGATTCTGTTCTTGTAAAAATGCGTCTCTACCTTTCTGCTTTACATCAGGATTTGCTACTACCGAATCTCTTTCTCTTCCGGCTCCCATAGCTTGTATCCGGGTATATGCTTTTACCCGATTTACCTCACTGATGAATTCTTCTATATTCAATACATTTTCTGCAAAATCAATTCCATTTTCATGTAATCGAACCGCCAATTGGGATACTCTCGGCAAAACCAAGCCGTATTCCTGCAATTGTTCACCGGATTGAAAGACTTCCTTTGGCGTTCCCTCCATCACTAACTGTCCCTGATGAATGACTAAAATCCGGTCAGCATTAATAACCTCTTCCATCTCGTGGGTAATATAAAGAATTGTAATATTCTGCTCCTGATTCAAGGCATGTGCCGCCTGTAACACTTCTTTTCTACCCTGAGGGTCTAACATGGCAGTTGATTCATCAAAAATAATACACTTTGGTCGCATTGCCAGAACGCCTGCAATGGCAACCCTTTGCTTTTGTCCACCGGACAGACAATTGGGTGACTGCTGATAATAGGCTGTCATTCCCACCAATTCCAGTGCATCCGCTACCCTTTGGATGATTTCACTACTTTCCAGCCCTATATTTTCCGGGCCAAATGCAGTATCCTCCTCTACAGTAGTTCCAATAATCTGGTTATCGGGATTCTGGAATATCATTCCTGCATTTTTTCGAATTTCCCAAATGTTGTCTTCCTTATGAGTATCCATTCCGGCAACCGTAATCATACCCTCTGTTGGTTCCAGTAAGGCATTCAACAATTTAGCAAACGTTGATTTACCGGACCCATTTTGCCCTAATATACCTACGAATTCTCCCGGCACTATCTGGAGTGAAATATCCTGTAATGCTTCCACTATCTCAGAAACATTTCCTGCATCATCTCTGCGAAAATATTCAAATGTCACATGATTCGCTTTTATCATGGGTTGCCTGCCTTCCTTTACATTAGAATCCCGTATTCTCCTAATCCTATCGCTTTTTTAACAAAAAAGCAAGAAAGGCTGCCGCATTCTATTATGCGACAGCCTAACACTTTCTTATACTAATTCAAGAATTACTTCCATAGCTGCATCACCCTTACGTGGTCCAATCTTAACGATTCTTGTATAACCACCTGGACGACCTGCATACTTAGGTGCATATTCATCAAATAACTTTGCTGTTAAATCAACCTTCTTAGTACCCTTCTTTCTGCCTGCTCCTTCTTCCGGAACTTCAACAACCGGGTAAAGAACCTTTAACATCTGTCTTCTTGCATGAAGTCTGGAAGGCTGATCCTTCTTAACCTTCTTCTCAACGGTATCATACTGAGTAACCTTCTTACCGTCAACAACTTCCTTGATTCTCTTTCCGTCTTTATCTAACTTAGCAACCTTAGCTGTTACGGTTACTTCATCGAAGTTATCCTTTTCCTTTACTGCTAAAGTAATTAAGTGTTCAGCAATCTGACGAACTTCCTTTGCTCTTGCTTCTGTTGTCTTAATCTTACCATTGTATAATAACATGGTCACCTGATTACGAAGTAATGCTTTTCTTGCGCTTGCTTTCTTACCAAGCTTTCTATACATTGCCATATAGATATTTCCTCCTTATGGATAATTATGCAGAATACTCTGCATCTTCACTATGCTTACTCTTATTCAGCTTTAGTGATAAGTGGATTACTCATCGCCATTGCGAAGCTCTAATCCTAATTCCTTTAACTTTGCCAACACTTCCTCTAATGATTTGCGTCCAAGATTACGAACCTTCATCATGTCCTCAGAAGTCTTGTTGGTTAATTCTTCTACTGTATTGATACCTGCACGCTTCAGACAGTTATAAGAACGTACGGATAATTCCAATTCGTCGATGCTCATTTCAAGCACCTTACCCTTTTCATCATCCTTCGTTTCAACCATAACCTCTGTTGACTTTGCATTCTCAGATAAATCAATAAATAAGTTCAAATGCTCACTTAATACCTTTGCAGCAAGGCTGACAGCCTCGTCCGGCGCTAAAGTACCATTTGTGAATACATCCAATGTTAATTTATCATAATCTGTAACCTGACCAACACGAGTATTTTCAACAATCATATTCACACGTTCAACCGGTGTATAGATTGAATCAACTGCAATAACATCAATGGATAAATCTTCTCTCTTATTCTTGTCAGCACCTACATAGCCTCTGCCCTTGGAAATGGTTAATTCCATATCCAAACGACAGTCTGCACCACCATTCAATGTTGCAATGACTAAATCCTTGTTCAGGATTTCAATATTGCTGTCTACATGAATATCTGCTGCTGTTACAACACCTTCACCCTCAAATTCAATATATGCGGTAGAGGTTTCAGCGGTAGAATTATTCTTAATTGCCAATTCCTTAATATTCATGATGATTTCAGTTACATCTTCCTTTACGCCAGGAATGGAACTGAACTCATGCAAAACACCTTTAATCTTTACAGATGTAACTGCTGAACCTGGTAAAGAAGAAAGCATAATTCTTCTCAATGAGTTACCAAGAGTTGTACCATAACCTCTTTCTAAAGGCTCAACTACAAAGCGTCCATACTTATTATCTTCGGAAATCTCTGCAATTTCAATTCTAGGTTTTTCAAATTCAAACACTATTGGGACCCTCCTTTTGGGTTAATAAGTTGAGGTTATTCCTAAATACTTATGGATTATTTAGAATACAACTCAACGATAAGAGTTTCGTTAACAGGTACATCAATCTGCTCTCTTAAAGGCAATTCCTTAACTGTACCGCTAAGGCTTTCCTGATCTGCCTCTAACCAAGCTGGAACTAATCTTCCGCCAGTCACTTCTAAGATGTCCTTATATCTCTGAGAAGACTTGCTCTTCTCTCTGATTTCAATCTTATCGCCTGCTTTTACTCTGTAAGATGGAATGTTTACACACTTACCATTTACAAGTACATGCTTGTGATCAACAATCTGTCTAGCTTCCTTACGAGTTCTTGCAAATCCCATACGGAAAATAACATTATCCAACCTTAACTCTAATAAAATCATTAAGTTTGGACCGGTTAAGCCCTTCATACGCTCTGCTGTTGCATATAAGTTACGGAAAGGCTTCTCTAATACACCATAAATGAATTTTGCCTTCTGCTTCTCACGTAACTGAAGACCATATTCACTCATCTTCTTGTTTGCTCTATTCAATGTTCTATTTGACTTCTTGTCAATTCCGAGATACATTGGCTCCATGCCTAAAGATCTGCATCTCTTAAGAACGGGAGTTCTATCTACTGCCATCTATCTGTACCTCCTAATTAAACTCTACGACGCTTTGGTGGGCGACATCCATTGTGTGGAACTGGTGTTACATCTGTGATGCTTAATACATCCAAACCACATGCCTGAAGAGCACGAATTGCTGCTTCACGACCGGAACCTGGTCCCTTAACCATAACGTCAACTGACTTCAAACCATGAACTAATGCTGCCTTTGTAGCAGTCTCTGCTGCCATCTGAGCTGCATAAGGAGTAGACTTTCTAGAACCTCTAAAGCCCAATCCACCTGCACTTGCCCAAGATAAAGCATTGCCTTCTGCATCAGTTAAGGTAACAATTGTATTATTAAAAGATGACTGAATGTGTGCCTGTCCACGTTCAACGTTCTTCTTCACACGCTTCTTTGTCACTTTTTTAGTAACTTTCTTTGCTGCTGCCATTACTAAACCTCCTAGGTATTAAACGCTCTTGCGTTCTATCATTTCAATTATTACTTCTTCTTATTTGCTACTGTTCTCTTAGGACCCTTGCGAGTTCTTGCGTTTGTCTTAGTCTTCTGACCACGAACCGGAAGTCCCTTTCTATGACGGATACCACGGTAACATCCAATTTCCTGTAAACGCTTAATGTTCATTGCTATTTCTCTACGCAAATCACCTTCAACGGTCTGTGTGTTGTTAATAACTTCACTTATTCTGCGAACTTCATCATCCGTTAAATCACGAACACGAGTATCCGGGTTTACGTTAGCTTCTTTTAAGATA
Source organism: Lachnospiraceae bacterium (assembly GCA_017623675.1). GTDB lineage: Bacteria > Bacillota > Clostridia > Lachnospirales > Lachnospiraceae > CAG-632. Next base: position 45,614 of record JAGAOO010000068.1, on the reverse strand, counting down.
CGCGCTGCACTGGTTCTACCAATACCATAGATATAAGTAAGACCGATTTCAATACGCTTTTCTCTTGGTAAATCAACACCTGAAATACGAGCCATGTATTTCTACCTCCATAAAATAGTATTCTCTTACTTGCATAATACGAAAACCAACGTATCCGCATACATATGTATGGGTGAAATGCATACGCCGCTTTCCTATTATAATGAAATGTTTATTTGTAATTAGCATAATTACTTATGCTACAGCCGCTTCAATTTTGTGACCAATCTCTTTTGGTCTTTTGCAGATTCGAGCTAATTTATTAACCATTCGTGCGGGAATAACACGCATAATTAATAAACTGTCAAATTCCTAGCCTTGTCTCTGCTTGTGCTTAGGATTTTCACAGATTACTCTGATGCTTCCTTTTCTTTTAATGACTTTGCATTTGTCGCAAATTGGTTTTACAGATGCTCTAACCTTCATTAAAATCTCTCCTTTCAAAAAAGTCCGCTACAAGCTAATACTTTATCACTTTTTGCAAGTTTTTGCAAGAGCTTTTTCCATTTTTTGCGAAACTTTTTTATTTTCTGTTTGCACTACTTATTTCTCCAAACGATTCTTCCTTTCGTTAAATCATATGGTGATAATTCAATCTTAACAGTGTCACCCGGAAGAATCTTAATATATCCCATCCGAATCTTACCACTGATATGTCCCAACACAACATGACCATTCTCTAACTGAACACGAAACATTGCATTTGGCAACTTCTCTAAAACCACGCCTTCTACTTCAATTGCATCTACTTTTGACATATTCAAAACCTCCTACTCTCTGCTTCTAAAACTTACGCTTACACTTCTATACCTTCCGCCCGGGAAAGAATTCTTGGTTCGTTCTCTGTTATCAGTATCGTATTTTCATAATGTGCGGATAATGAACCATCATAAGTAACCACAGTCCAATCATCCTCTAACCATACTACATCATATTCTCCTGCATTTACCATTGGTTCAATGGCTAATGTCATTCCGGGTTTTAATTTTGCACCTTTCTGCTTTCCTGCAAAATTCGGCACGTTAGGTTTCTCATGAAGTTTCTTTCCAACCCCATGTCCTACCAAATCCCGAACTACCGAAAAACCATTGGCTTCCACATAGGATTGTATGGCTCTTCCTATATCTACAATATGATATCCAGGCTTCGCATATTTCAACCCCTCAAAAAAACTTTGTTTTGTAACTGCTATCAGCTTTTCTGCTTCTGCTGAAATATTACCGACTGCAATTGTTCTTGCTGCATCCGAATGGTATCCTTTATAGATCACCCCTGCATCCAGACTTACAATATCACCTTCCTGAATGATTCTTTTATCACTTGGTATTCCATGTACTACTTCATCATTCACAGATACACATATGGATGCGGGATATCCACAATAATTCAAAAAGGATGGGACACAACCATAATCCCGTATTACAGTCTCACCTAAACGGTCAATCTCTTTTGTTGTCATGCCCGGCTTTATCGCTTTTGCCAGTTCCTGATGAGTAATGGCAAGTATGCGGCCAGCCTCCTGCATAAGCTCTATTTCGCTTTGAGATTTTCTGGTAATTGGCATTTTATTCACCTAAAATATCACAAATTGCTGTGAATACATCATTCATATCAACCGTTCCATCGACTTCTTTCAGGATGCCTTTCTTATTATAATAATCGATTAATGGTTGTGTCTGGTCATGATATACACCCAGACGCTTCTGTACTGTTTCCGGCTTGTCATCATCACGCAGAATTAATTCTCCGCCACAGGCATCACACTTATTCTCTTCCTTTGTTGGATTATATACAATATGATAAGTTGCACCGCAGCCAACACAAGCACGTCGACCAGACATTCTACGAACAATATTTTCATCCGGTACTTCTACATTAATTGCATAATCTACATGTTCTCCAATTGCAGTCAAAGCTTTGTCTAATGCTTCTGCCTGAGGAATTGTTCTTGGGAATCCATCTAAAATGTATCCCTTCTTGCAATCATCTGCTTTAAAACGATCAATAACCAAGTCAACAACTAATTCATCCGGTACCAATAAGCCCTGATCCATATATGTCTTAGCTTTTGCACCCAATTCGGTACCATTCTTTATATTTGCACGGAAAATATCTCCTGTTGAAATATGTGGAATTCCGTACTTATCTGCAATCATCTTTGCCTGTGTTCCTTTTCCTGCACCAGGTGCACCTAACATAATAATTTTCATCTTTCTCCTCCTAATTGTTTTCCATTACACTATTTTTAACCTACTCCAAATCACAAACCTAAGATAACACACCAATAAGCTGTAGGCAAGCTACAGCTTATTGTAAGTTTATCTTATTTCAAAAATCCTTCGTAATTTCTATCCAGCATCTTAGAATCTAACTGATTTAATGTCTCTAAGATAACGCCAACGATAATAATTAATGAAGTTCCACCGAAGGACACATTTGCACCAAATACACCACTAAAGAAAATTGGAATAATCGCTACAATTACCAAAGCAACTGCTCCGATGAAGATGATGTATTTCAATACCTTTTCCAGATATTCCTGAGTTGGTTTTCCCGGACGAATACCCGGAACAGAAGCACCACTCTTTTTCAAATTATTTGCAACTTCCATAGGATTAAAGGTAATAGAAGTATAGAAGTATGCAAACATAATTACCAAAGCGATGTAAATTGCTAAACCAACATATCCCCAAGGATGCCCTTTCGAAAACCAGTAATTCTGTGACAAACTGGAAATAATTTCCTGCACTACCGCATTGGTCACATTAATCTTAAACAAACTGACTATCATTGTTGGCATTGACAATAATGAGGATGCGAAAATAATCGGAATAACACCTGCGGTGTTTACCTTTAATGGCATCTCTGTTGCACGTCCGCCAATGGTTCGACGTCCACTAACCTTCTGAGAATACTGAATCGGAATACTCCGCTTTGCATCCTGCAGTAAAATAACCAGTATTGTTGTAAGAATGATAACTGCGATAATTACAAGTGCAGCACCAATACCCTTTACATACTCTGCTTCCTTGAATTGCTTTCCAACAAACATGGTATACAGATTTGAAAAATCGTTTGGCATTCTGGATACAATATTAATTAACAAAATAATGGAAATACCGTTTCCAATTCCTTTTTCCGTAATTCGCTCGCCCAGCCACATAACCAATGTACTGCCGGCAGTTAACGTTACAATCATGGTAACAACGGTAAACCAATTCGCATCAGAACCCAATGCATTTGCATTCTGTAAGCTGATTGCCAAACCCGCTGCTTCAATAATTGCAAGCAAAACTGTTACATAACGAGTGATTGCTGTCATTTTCTTTCTTCCATCTTCACCATCATGCTGCATTTCTTCTAATGCAGGAATTGCAATTGTCAACAACTGCATAATAATGGAAGATGTGATATATGGCGTTACATTCAAAGCAAAAATAGACATTTGCTCCAAAGAACCACCGGTAAACATGCTTAACCAGGCATTACCATCACTGCCTAATACAGACTGCAAGGTTGCCTGAACTGCTGCTACGTCAACACCCGGAATCGTAATGGTACAACCAATACGAAAAATCAACAGGATTCCCAACGTAAAGAAAATTCGACTTCGTATATCTTTTACCTTCAAAGCATTCACTAATGTTTTGAACATACTAGATCACCTCGGCTTTTCCACCAGCTGCCTCAATCTTAGCAACAGCACCTGCACTGAATGCATTTGCCTTTACTGTAAGCTTTTTGGTTAACTCTCCATTTCCAAGGATCTTAACGCCATCTTTTGGATTCTTAATAATACCCTGCTCTACTAATGTAGCAACAGTTACTTCTGTACCATTATCAAAGCTTTCCAATGTAGAAACATTTACATTAACGATTTCCTTTGAATTTCTGCATGTAAATCCTCTCTTAGGAATTCTTCTGTATAATGGCATCTGACCTCCTTCAAAGCCAGGTCTTGGAGCTCCTGAACGAGCCTTCTGTCCCTTATGACCTTTACCGGCAGTCTTGCCATTTCCTGAACCATGGCCACGACCTCTTCTGAAGTTATCGCTTTGTTTAGAACCTTCTGCAGGCTTTAAGCTTGATAAATTCATTACGTGCACCTCCTATCTTCAATTAAATCTCTTCTACTTTTACTAAATGTCTAACCTGCTGAACCATACCTAAGGTTGCTGCATTGTTTGGAAGTTCAACAGACTTGTTCAGCTTCTTTAAACCTAATGCTTCAACTGTCTTCTTATGCTTAGGAATTGCACCAATTGTAGACTTTACTAATGTTACTTTTAATTTATCTGCCATTTCCATAACCTCCTTAGCCCAGGATTTCTTCCACAGACTTACCACGAAGTCTAGCAACTTCTTCCGGAGTCTTAATCTTAGAAAGACCATCGATAGTAGCTAAAACTACGTTCTGCTTGTTATTAGAACCTAAAGACTTGGTACGGATGTTCTTGTATCCTGCAAGCTCCAAAACATTACGTGCCGGACCACCAGCGATGATACCGGTACCTTCCGGAGATGCCTTTAACAATACAGATGCACTACCGAACTTACCAGTCCAGTCATGAGGAATACTTCCATCCTCATTGATTGCAACTGTTACCAGCTTCTTAATTGCGTCTTCCTTGCCCTTACGGATAGCTTCTGGAATTTCAGCAGCCTTACCTAAGCCAGCACCTACGTGACCATTTCTGTCACCAACTACAACAAGCGCTGCAAATCTCATATTACGTCCACCCTTAACAACCTTGGTGACACGCTTGATTGATACTATTTTTTCTTCTAATTCTAACTGACTAGCATCAACGATTGTATGCTTCATATTGTGTATTCCTCCTTATTAGAATTCGAGACCAGCTTCACGGGCTGCATCTGCTAATGCTTTAACTTTACCTTTATATATATAGCCGCCTCTATCGAATACGACAGTCTTAATACCCTTTGCTAATGCTTTCTCAGCTACAGCTTTACCTACGGCTGCTGCTGCTGCAACATCGTTGGTATGATCCACAGCATCTTTTACATTCTTTTCTAATGTAGATGCAGACACTAAGGTATTTCCAACTGTATCATCAATAATCTGAGCGTACATATGATTATTACTTCTGAAAACCGCTAAACGTGGGCACTCAGCAGTACCGCTGATACGGTTACGAAGTCTTGCATGTTTCTTTTCACGAATAACTTTCCTTGACTCTTTACTAACCATTGCTTATCACTCCTTTAATTATTTCTTACCAGTCTTACCAACCTTGCGTCGAATCACTTCATCAACATACTTGATACCCTTACCCTTGTATGGTTCAGGTGCTCTCTTAGCTCTGATTTCTGCTGCGTATTGGCCAACTTTTTCTTTATCAATACCCTTAATGATGATTTTGTTACCATCGATAGTAGATTCCAATCCTTCCGGATCTTCCATCTCTACCGGATGTGAGTAACCTAATGCAAGTGTTAACTTCTTTCCCTGCTTAGATGCTCTGTAACCAACACCATTTACTTCCAGTTCCTTTGTAAAACCTTCTGTAACACCAACAACCATGTTATTTAACAAGGTTCTTGTCAAACCATGTAAAGACTTCATCTTCTTTAAGTCATTTGGTCTTGTTACAATCAACTGTCCGTCTTCCTGCTTAATTTCCATCTCAGCAGGCAAAACTCTCTCTAAGGTTCCTTTTGGTCCCTTAACTGTCACCTTGTTATTTTCTGCGATATCAACAGTAACACCTGCTGGTACAGCGATAGGCATTCTTCCGATACGTGACATATGCCGTTACCTCCTAAATATTTTAATTACCAAATGTATGCCAGCACTTCGCCGCCTACATTCTGTTTTCTAGCTTCTTTATCCGTTAATACACCCTTGTTGGTGGAAATAATAGCAATACCCAGACCGCCTAATACCTTTGGCAAATCTTCTTTGCTAGCATAAACCCGAAGACCAGGCTTTGAAATTCTCTTAAGACCTGTGATAATCTTCTCGTTCTTATCTGCACCATACTTTAATGTAATATGAATTGTTTTGAACTTTCCATCATCAACAATATCAAATGCTTTGATATAACCTTCATTCAAAAGGATTTCAGCGATAGAAATCTTCATTTTAGATGCCGGAACATCTACTGTATCATGTTTTGCAGTATTTGCATTACGAATTCTTGTAAGCATATCTGCAATTGGATCACTCATTGCCATTGTTGTTTGCCTCCTTTCAAATCTTACCAGCTTGACTTCTTAACACCAGGAATCTCGCCCTTGTATGCTAATTCACGGAAGCAGATTCTGCAAATTCCGTATTTTCTTAACACTGAATGTGGACGACCACAAATTTTGCAACGGGTATATTCTCTTGAAGAGAACTTCTGCTTACGCTGTTGCTTTACTTTCATAGATGTCTTTGCCATGAAATCTTCCTCCTTCTTACTTACTGAATGGCATACCGAATAATGTCAATAATTCACGAGCTTCTTCATCTGTCTTAGCGGTAGTAACGAAGATTACGTCCATACCTCTAACTTTGTCAACCTTATCATACTCGATTTCCGGGAAGATTAACTGTTCCTTAATACCAAGAGCATAATTTCCTCTTCCATCAAATGCATTTGGATTAACACCTCTAAAGTCACGAACACGTGGTAATGCAAGGTTAATCAGACGATCTGCAAATTCATACATCTTTTCACCTCTTAAGGTTACTTTACAGCCGATTGGCATACCTTCTCTTAACTTGAAGTTCGCAACAGATTTCTTTGCTCTTGTTACAACTGCCTTCTGACCGGAGATAATCTCTAAATCCTTGATAGCAGCCTCTAACAACTTAGCATTGTCCTTTGCTTCACCAACGCCCATGTTGATAACAATCTTATCAAGCTTTGGTACCTGCATTGTATTCTTATATTCAAATTTCTTCATCATAGCATCAACGATTTGCTCGTTGTACTGATCTTTTAGTCTACTCACTTGTGCGGCCTCCTTTCCCATTAATCGATTACTTCTAACTTACCGTCAACCTTAGCCACACGAACCTTATCCTTCTTCTCGCCCTGGAATCCGATACGAACTGGCTTTCCTTTATACAAATAAGCTACGTTTGAAATGTCAATTGGAGCTTCCTTCTGGATAATTCCGCCCTGCTGATTCTGCATACTTGGCTTGCAGTGCTTAGAAACCATATTAACGCCTTCAACAAGAACCTTATGATTCTTAGCATCTACAGAAAGAACCTTTCCTTCTTTGCCTTTATCTTTACCAGCAATTACTACAACCTGGTCATTCTTTTTAATCTTCATTGTTGCCACAGTCGACACCTCCCTACAGTACTTCTGGTGCTAAAGAGACAATCTTCATGAATTTCTTATCTCTTAACTCTCTAGCTACAGGTCCAAAAATACGAGTTCCTTTTGGATTTAAGTCATCCTTAATAATTACAGCCGCATTCTCATCAAACTTGATGTAAGAACCGTCCTTACGGCGAGCACCCTTCTTGCTACGAACGACTACTGCCTTAACAACGTCACCCTTCTTAACAACGCCGCCTGGTGTTGCATCTTTAACAGAGGCAACGATAATATCACCGATATTTGCATATCTTCTAGTTGAACCGCCTAAAACACGAATGCAAAGTAATTCCTTAGCACCAGTGTTGTCAGCAACCTTAAGTCTTGTTTCCTGTTGAACCATGGTTTTGCCTCCTTACTTCGCTTTCTCTACGATTTCAACAAGTCTCCATCTCTTATCCTTGGATAATGGTCTTGTTTCCATAACTTTTACTCTATCACCGATTTTACAATCGTTATTCTCATCATGTGCCTTTAATTTATAAGTTCTCTTTACAATCTTTCCATAAAGAGGATGCTTAACATTATCTACGATTGAAACAACAATTGTCTTATCCATCTTATCACTTGTAACAATACCTACACGTGTCTTTCTCAGATTTCTTTCCACAACAATTTCCTCCTTCCAGATAATTAAGCATTCGCCTTTTCAGACATAATAGACTGAATTCTGGCAATGTTACGACGTACTTCTTTGATACGGCTTGTATTCTCTAACTGATTGGTAGCATTCTGGAATCTCAAGTTGAAAAGTTCCTTCTTAGCAGCTACTAACTCAGCATTCAATTCTTCTACTGATTTTGCTTTTAAATCCTGAACATATTCCTTAGTTTTCACTGCCGGCACCTCCTTCTAAATCTGCCTTTGAAACAATCTTACACTTAACTGGCAGCTTGTGCATAGCAAGTCTTAACGCTTCTCTTGCAGTCTCTTCCGGTACTCCGGAAATCTCAAACATAACTCTGCCCGGCTTTACAACTGCTACCCAGTACTCTAATGAACCTTTACCGGAACCCATACGAGTTTCAGCAGGCTTTGCTGTAACCGGCTTATCCGGGAAAATCTTAATCCAAACCTTACCGGTACGCTTTACATAACGGGTCATTGCGATACGGGCTGCTTCAATCTGGTTAGACTTAATCCAAGCAGGCTCCAATGCAACGATACCATATTCACCATTTGATATTGTATTACCACGTAACGCCTTACCAGCCATAGAACCTCTGAACTGCTTACGACGTTTTACTCTCTTAGGCATTAACATTATTTATCGCTCCCTTCCTTTTCTCCTTTTACAGGAAGTACTTCACCATGGTTAATCCATACCTTGACACCAACTTTACCATAAGTTGTATCTGCCTCAGCAAAACCATAATCAATATCTGCACGAAGTGTCTGAAGAGGAATTGTTCCATCTACATAGAATTCTGTACGAGCCATATCAGCACCGCCTAAACGACCAGAAACAGATGTCTTAATTCCTAAAGCACCGTTTTTCATTGTTCTAGACATGCAGGACTTCATAGCACGACGGAAAGAAACACGATTCTCTAACTGCTGTGCAATATTCTCTGCAACTAACTGTGCATCGCTGTCTGGCTTCTTAATTTCCTTAATCTCAATGTTTAACTTCTTGGAAGTCAGCTTCTGAACTTCTGCTCTTAATTTATCAATTTCAGCACCACCCTTACCGATAACAACACCGGCCTGTGCAGTCTGAACGATTACTTTTACTCTGTCAGTGGTTCTTTCGATTTCAATCTTAGAAACACTTGCATTTGCTAATTTCTTGTTTAAGAATTCACGAATCTTATGATCTTCAACAAGGTTATTTGCAAATTCATCATTTTTTGTGTCAGCATACCATCTGGAATCCCAATCCTTGATGACGCCGACTCTTAAACCATGAGGATTAACTTTCTGTCCCATAATGACCTCCTATTTCTTCTCATCAAGCACGATTGTGATGTGACTGGTTCTCTTTTCGATTCTGTAAGCTCTGCCCTGTGCTCTAGGCTGAACTCTCTTCATTGTAGGTCCTTTGTTTGCATAACACTCTGCAATGTAAAGGTCCTCCAACTTCATACCGTTATTATTTTCTGCATTAGCAATTGCAGACTTTAATAATTTTTCTATAACACTTGATGCATATCTTGGATTGTATGCCAAAATACCAAGTGCTGTCTGTACATCCTTGCCTCTGATTGCGTCAAGAACGAAGCATGCTTTCTGAACAGAAACTCTTGCATAAGAAACCTTTGCTGATGGTCTGGTGTCCTTATTTGCATTACGTTCTCTCTTAATCTGGGATCTATGTCCTTTTGCCATGGATGTTACCTCCTTTCAATATCAAATCTTTATCTCTTACCCTTCTTCTCAGTCTTATCATGACCTCTGTAAGTACGGGTTGCTACGAACTCACCAAGCTTGTGTCCTACCATATCCTCAGTTACATATACCGGAACATGCTTTCTTCCATCATATACGGCAATTGTATGACCTACAAATGATGGGAAGATTGTAGAACGACGAGACCAAGTTTTAATTACCTGCTTATCATTTGCAGCATTTAATGCATCTACCTTCTTGAGTAAATAGTCATCTGCAAATGGTCCTTTTTTAACTGAACGTGCCATTAGGTTACCTCCTTAAACTATTTAATACTCTTTCCGTTTCTTCTTCTTACGATCAACTTGTTAGACTGCTTGTTCTTCTTTCTGGTCTTCAAACCAAGAGCAGGCTTACCCCATGGAGTAGAAGGGCCTGAACGTCCGATTGGAGCTCTACCTTCACCACCACCATGTGGATGGTCGTTAGGGTTCATAACCGAACCACGAACAGTAGGACGAATACCCATATGGCGCTTACGTCCGGCTTTACCGATATTTACAAGGTCATGTTCAATGTTACCAACCTGACCGATGGTTGCACGGCAAATAATTGGAACCATTCTCATTTCACCGGATGGAAGACGAAGTGTTGCATACTTTCCTTCCTTAGCCATTAACTGTGCTGAGTTACCAGCTGCACGTACTAACTGTGCTCCCTTACCAGGATATAACTCGATATTGTGGATTTCTGTACCAACCGGAATTGCTTCCAATGGTAAGCAGTTACCAATTCTGATTTCGGCATCTTTACCGTTCATAACAGTATCGCCAACCTTTAATCCAACCGGTGCAAGAATATATGCTTTCTCACCGTCTGCATAGCAGATTAATGCAATGTTAGCGGTTCTGTTTGGATCGTATTCAATTGCAGTAACCTTTGCCGGAATACCATCCTTATTTCTCTTAAAGTCGATGATTCTGTACTTTCTTCTGGAACCACCGCCCTGATGTCTAACTGTAATCTTTCCCTGATTGTTACGGCCAGCTTTCTTATTCAATGAAACTGTCAAAGACTTTTCTGGTGTTGTCTTTGTAATCTCAGCGAAATCAAGACTGGTCATATGTCTTCTGGAAGGTGTATATGGGTTAAATGTTTTAATTCCCATTTTTGTATCTCCTTTCAACTATACCTATTTGTCATCACGCTTACGTTGCGTATACTTGCTTTCGTAAGTTGTTTTGTTTTACAGACCTTCAAAGATTTCAATATCCTTGCTGTCTGCGGTCAACTGAACGATTGCTTTCTTGGTCTTTGCGGTCTTACCGTAAACCATTCCACGTCTCTTGGTCTTACCATCGTAATTCATGGTATTTACCTTAGCAACCTTTGTTCCTTCGAACATTTTCTCAACAGCTTCCTTTACCTGAGACTTGGTTGCATCCGGGTGAACAAGGAATGTGTATTTCTTCTCAGCCATTGCATTCATACTCTTTTCTGTTACAACCGGCTTCAAGATAACGTCATAATATTTAATATCTGCCATTATGCGTACACCTCCTCAATTGCTGCTACTGCATCCTTAGTTAAAACTAAGGTATCATACTTTAAGATATCATATACGTTGATTTCATTTACAACTGCAGTCTTAACAGATGGAACATTATTTGCAGAGCATACTAAGTTCTCTTCAACATCCTTTGTTACAACAAATGCCTTTTCTGCCTTTAAGTTGTTCATAATCTCAACGAATTTCTTTGTCTTGATTTCGTCCATCTTGAACTCATCAACAACAATCAACTTCTCTTCCTGAACCTTAGAGGTTAAAACAGACTTCATTGCCAACTGCTTTTCCTTCTTGTTCATCTTTACAGAGTAATCTCTTGGCTTTGGTGCAAATACAACACCACCGCCTGTCCACTGTGGAGAACGTGTTGAACCCTGTCTGGCATGACCGGTTCCCTTCTGTCTCCAAGGTTTCTTACCGCCACCGGAAACTTCTGAACGAGTTTTAGCACTCTGTGTTCCCTGGCGTTTGTTTGCAAGCTGTCCAACAACAGCCATATGCACTAAATGTTCATTTATTTCAACACCAAATACGGAATCATTAAGTTCTAACTTATCTACTTCCTTACCTTCGATGTTATAAACTGCTACTGATGCCATCTAAAGCTCCTCCTTCCTCAAGTCTATTTGCCGACTTTTACTGTTTCCTTAAGCATTACTAATGACTTCTTAGGTCCCGGTACTGAACCCTTTACTAAGATAACGTTATTCTCAGTATCTATCTTAACGATTTCCAAATTCTGAACAGTTACGCGAACAGCTCCCATATGACCAGGCATCTTCTTGCCCTTGAATACACGGCCCGGAGTTGTTGCAGAGCCATTGGAACCTGCATGGTTGTGATACTTAGAACCATGAGCTGCAGGACCGGAACGCATGCCATAACGCTTAATACCACCTGCGTATCCTTTACCCTTTGACTTAGCAGTTGCATCAATCTTATCGCCTTCTGCAAAGATATCAGCTTTAATCTCACTGCCAATTTCATACTCTTCAGCATTGTCTAATCTGAATTCTCTTACAAACATCTTTGGAGTTGTGCCGGCCTTCTTGAAGTGACCAACTGCTGCCTTACCGGCACCGTGTGGATTGATTACTACCTTCTTACCAGCTACATCCTTATTTACGATTCGTTCTTTCTTTTCGCCGAATCCTACCTGAATTGCACTGTAACCATCGTTCTCAACTGTCTTTACCTGAGTAACAACACATGGTCCAGCCTGAAGTACGGTAACAGGTGTTAAAACACCGTCTTCATTGAAGATTTGAGTCATTCCGACTTTTGTTGCTAAAATAGCCTTCTTCATTTTTCTTTCCTCCTAATTAATCTACAGCGGATTGCTTTTGCAATCATACTAAATTCATTGGGATTTCCAACTTATTAGGTACTGCATGTTAAGAATCTTGTTTGATTCTTTCTTACTAATAATAATTACTTCATCTTTACGTCGATGTAAACGCCAGCAGACATATCCATTTTCTGTAATGCATCGATAGTCTTCTGAGTAGGTTGAATTACATCAATCAGTCTCTTATGAGTTCTCTGCTCAAACTGCTCTCTGGAATCCTTATACTTATGAACTGCTCTTAAGATTGTAATCTTTTCAATCTTAGTTGGCATTGGTACAGGTCCACTCACCTTTGCTCCTGTCTTCTTTACAGTTTCGATGATGTTTTTTGCAGCCTGATCAATTAACTGATGATCATAAGCCTTGAGTGTAATTCTCATTACTTGACTTGCCATAAAAAAAGCCGCCTCCTTTTCGCACTTAATTTCAGTACGACAAGTGGTGACTGTACACATTCCCGTGTGTTTCTTTTTTATTCTCACACGTCATTTCTACTTTCTAGTAGATGGTTTATATCGTACAGTGACTTGTCGCCAGTTTCCTAACTTGACATTCGCTCCACGGAAAAACCTGCAACCTTCGTGCAGCAACCTCACGCTTCAACGCTATCAATGTCACAGCAAGTGCTATTATAAACCACCTTTTCTTAAAATGCAAGCACTTTTTTACATTTTTTTATCTGTTTTCTCAACAGTTCTGTTCTTGGTTTCTCTCATACCTCATCCAATTAAAAATTTGACAATATCATTGGTGTAAATATCTGGAACACCACACTGATTACAGCAAACAAAAACGGAAGACAGGCACAAACAATTCCCACAATGGCAAAAGTCTTTGTCGTTCTCGAATTTCCCTTTAAACACAAACACCAGATACCTGTAATCAGTGCTCCCAGGGCTAACAGATATTGAATGCCACAGCACATGAAAAATATACTTCCAATACCGGTAGACATACTGATGATACCCAACGTGGAGGCTTCTTTCTTTTCATCTGTATTCTTAGCCTTCGGCTCCGGTCCATATCCATAATCATAATATGGGTCCAGTTCAAAGTTGGCATAATGGGGATCATTCAGGTCAATCTCTCCACTCACCATACTAACGGTTCCATTCTGATTAACAGTCTCCTGTTTCATTTCACTTGTCAGTTTATCCGTAGATGCATTCCCGTTGACTATTTCAATAGAAGAATCCTTCTCTGGCAAATTATCAATCGTCAAAGTTTCTTCTACTTCTTCCTCGGATTCCTCATATTCATAGAATTCGTCATCTTCTTCTATTTCTTCCTGCTCCGGCGTTTGAAAAAATACAAGGTCGTCCGGATCTCCATCGTAGCTTTCAATAATACTGTTTTTCATTTCCTGATTCTCACTCATGTTCTTCTCCCTCAAAAATCAACCGGTACAACGTTGGCACGAAATGAAATGCTTCCATTATTTCCTTCACCTCTTGTAATGCCTGTTGTTTTTTCTTTTCCGAAATATTCTCTTTTACCGCCCGTATCAAGATATTCTTAGGCGAATGTTCCATATCGACGAATTCCAGAAGCTGTGTTTTATATCCACTATACTCTAACAGATTGCCTCGTACCGCATCCGTCATTAAAGCCGCAGTCCGTTCCTTCACAATACCATACTTTGACAGAATCGAAAGCTGTTGTCCACTCATTTGCCCATTGAATTCATGCTGGCAGCAAGGCACGGACAAAATCACACGTGAATTCCAACGTATCGCATTGAACAATGCATAGTCTGTAGCCGTATCACAGGCATGCAGTGTAATTACCATATCTACCGGCTCTGTGGTCTGATATCCATGAATATCTCCCAACTCAAATTTCAAATTATCATAATGATATCGTTCTGCAGTCTGACGACATTGTTCAATTACCGTTTTTTTCAAAGCCAGTCCTGTAATGGTCACAGCTCGTTTCTTAACTTCTACCATATAATAATATAGAAGAAAGGTCAAATAGGATTTGCCGCATCCAAAGTCAATAATATTTAACGGTCCCTCCGGCAATTCCTTCAACGCATCCTCTACCATTTCTAAGAAACGGTTTATCTGGCGGTACTTATCATACTTGGATTGCACTACTTTTCCTTCCTTTGTAAAAATCCCCATATCTACCAAAGGCGGGATAAAGGTTCCCTCCGGAATACAATACTGTTTTTCCCGGTTATTGCCCTGCCGGATTTTAACTTCTTCCTGATTCCTTCTGCGATTATATAGCAATTTTCCCTTTTTACTGATTTTCCCCTGATATTCCCACTGTTTTGTCCATGCAGTCATTTGTAGAAAATCCGTTCCAAAGTATACAGATACAGCCTCCTGCAAATCTCTTTCTTCTATATTGATATGAAACGCCTGCTTATCTGTAAACTTCTCAATCTGATACTGCAATCCACGCTTCCCCTGTTGCAGTTGAATCACAATCTTACGAATCTCCTGCTCTTTCGTTGCAGGATTACTGATAACCAGTTTATACGGTTGTTCTTCACATATGGTTTGTAAAAAATCCTCTCTTATCGTTTCCATTCTATGTCCTTTTCTTCTATATTATATGTTACATCAGTGGTGCCAGCAATTTCAAAATTGCTCCCATAAGTTTTCGTATTGGCGA
This sequence comes from Lachnospiraceae bacterium, assembly GCA_017623675.1. Classification (GTDB taxonomy): domain Bacteria; phylum Bacillota; class Clostridia; order Lachnospirales; family Lachnospiraceae; genus CAG-632. Next base: position 30,367 of record JAGAOO010000068.1, on the reverse strand, counting down.
TGCCTTTAGGTTCTCCTCCAAGGTGTATTCCTTGCACTGTTGCAATGTCGCTTCAAAATCCTTCCGAATATCCGCAATAATACGGGAACCATATACCCATACTCCACATTCAAAATGGAGATATAGGCTTCGGTAATCAAAATTCACAGTTCCTACTGTTGCAATTTCATCGTCAACCAAAACCCCTTTTGCATGAGTAAAGCCCGGTGTATATTTGAACACCCGTACTCCACTTTCCAGCAAAGGTGTACAGTTAAGCTGAGTCAGTATATATACGATTTTTTTATCCGGTATGCCCGGAATAATAATTCTTACATCCACTCCGTTTTTCGCAGCCAAAGTCAAAGCTGTTACCATTTCGTTATCTAATACCAAATAAGGCGTGATAATATAGATACGTTCCTTTGCCTTATTTATCATATTTAAATAGATATTTTCGCCCACAATCTCCTGATCCAATGGCGAATCACTGTAAGGCTGTATATAACCATCATTACCGATTCCAATCAAATCCTCCGGTTTCGGTGCATATTGATAAAAGTCCTCTATTTCCCCGGATACGTAACCCCACAGTTGCAGGAACATAACCGTAAGGCTCCAAACTGCTTCTCCCTTTATCATAATACCCGTGTCTTTCCAATGCCCATATGGAGAAGTATGATTAATGTATTCGTCCGACAGATTGATTCCACCCGTAAAACCGGTGTGTCCATCAATAACTGTGATTTTTCTATGGTCCCGGTTATTTAATCGAAGTGTCAGAATCGGTATGAAACGATTAAAGGAATAACACCGGATTCCTTTTGCCCTAAGTCGCTTCTCATAATCAGAAGGAATCGTGGCAACACAACCCATGTCATCAAACATGACACGGACATCTACCCCTTCTTTTACCTTTTGCTCCAGAATCTCTAAAACAGAATCCCAAAACAAGCCTTCCCGAATAATGAAATACTCCATAAAAATATATCGCTTTGCTTTCCGCAATTCGTCTAATAAGGGTTGAAAATTATCATCTCCCACCGGGTAATAGGTTGCTTCCGTATGCTGATAAACCGGGTATTTCCCATAATTTTGAATATATTGGGACTGCATACCTACAACCTTGGATTCCTCCATCAACCGTTGGGCAACCTCAGGATTCTGAGGCAGGAATTGGCAGGAATCTGTAATACTATCCTCAATTTTACGAACAAAGCCCTTACTGGAGCGGTTACCTGCAATTGCCAGATAAAAGATACCGCCAAAAATCGGAAACAGTAGAATCGGAATCACCCAAGCCAGCTTATAAGCAGGATTATCCGGTTTATTTACAATATAAATAACAACCAACAAACTGATGACAGTACAAAGGACCTGAACATAAACATAATAATCCCCTAATTTCACAATCATTACAACCAAAAACACAATCTGTACCACAAGCAATAGACCTACAATAATTACCTTTGATAAGAATAACCGGTCTTTCTTCTGTTTTTGTTTTTTGCTATCCTGTTTCTTCTCTTTCTTTTGCTCTTCCATTGGCAACGAAACTCCTTTCGCATCTACGTTTCCATGCTCTTTTCGCTTCTATGTTCTTTTCGTTTCCCCGCTTCTTTATCAAACGTAATAACTATTCATGACTCCATCGTCCGGCTGCTCCACACGGAAGAATCAATCCGGTTTCCTTAACCGGCAGTCCAATCTCCTGTGCCTCTACCTTTCCATCGAATTTCGGAACCACTTCCGTACCCAGCATATACGTAAGAACCGCCGGTGCCAGTCCGGTAGTATAAGAATTCACCAACACAAATAATGGCTTGTCACTTAGTACCTGTGTACATAACTGAATAAATGGATGAATTTTCTCCTCTATCTTCCAGATTTCTCCTTTCGGACCCCTGCCATAAGACGGAGGGTCCATAATAATAGCATCATACCGGTTTCCCCGCCGGATTTCCCGTTCTACGAATTTCACACAATCATCTACAATCCAACGAATCGGCGCAGCTTCCAAACCACTGGCTTTTGCATTTTCTTTTGCCCAGGTTACCATTCCCTTTGATGCATCCACATGGGTAACACTGGCTCCGGCTTTGGCAGCTGCACAGGTAGCACCTCCGGTGTATGCAAACAGATTCAACACTTTCACCGGCCTGCCGGCATTGCGAATTAAGTCCGAAAACCAATCCCAATTCACCGCCTGTTCCGGAAACAGGCCTGTATGCTTAAAACTAAAAGGTTTTAAATGAAAGGTTAGTTCCTTATAATGAACTTCCCATTGCTCCGGTAATTGAAAGAACTCCCATTCGCCGCCACCCTTATTGCTTCTGTGGTAATGCCCGTTTTTCTTCCGCCAGCCTTCATTTGTTCTGGGTGTATCCCATAACACCTGTGGGTCAGGGCGAACTAACAAATAATCGCCCCAGCGTTCCAGTTTTTCACCTCTGGAGCAATCCAGCACTTCATATTCTTTCCAATGATCAGCTATCCACATACCTGTTTCCTCTCTTTAAGCTCTATGATGCATTATTATTACTTCCCAATAAATGACATAAGTATATCACGTTTTATTCTTATTTACAATTCTATCATAATTCGCTATACTGACTTATACCAACAGGGATAGAAATCCGTTAATTATGAAAGGGAAATGCTTATGAACCGACCAGTGGTTGCTTATGAAACAATTAAAATTGATGCAGATGTCAATATGCGGTATTCCTGCTGTAAGGACTATGGCTACTTTGTTCCGGCCCACTGGCATGACAGTCTGGAGGTTCTCTATATTCTGGATGGAGAAACCACATCAAGCATGGAACAACGTACCTATACCCTGACAAAGGATGATTTCATCATCATAGACTCCAATGTCATTCATTCCACCTGTTGTCAGAGTTTCAGCCACTTTTTAATTATTCAGATTCCATATCAGTTTTTGAAAACCCATATACCTGACATTGACTATATGCATTTCAAAAATGTATGTTCGTCTGTCGATACCACTTCCTCCGGTCAAAAGAGCCCGGAAACCACCTTGCCGGATGCTTCTGTATTGTCAGATATTCGAAGAATTCTGGACGAACTGACACAATTATGGAATACAAAACCGGAAGGATACCGTTTAAAATATTATAGTCACATTTTTGACCTGCTTTACATCATGATGACTAATTTTAAAGTAGATATCACACAAACGGAATATCATCAGAGTGAAAAATATATGGAACGGCTGACCTCTGTCATGTCCTATGTCAAGGAGCATTATCAGGAAGAAATATCCTTGCAGGATATTACCGACTATCTTGCCTTAAATCCATCCTACTTTGCAAGATTTTTTAAGAAATATATGGGAATGACCTTTACCGAATATCTCTGTACCATCCGCCTGCGCCGTATCTACGAGGATGTCATTTCTACGGATTTACCGATACAGACAATACTGGAACGGAATGGTTTTACGAATTATAAACTATTCATGCGACTGTTTCGCCAGACCTACGGGTGCACGCCAAGTCAAAAACGCAAAGAGATTGCAATTACCAATCGCAATCACCCCCTTTGACTTTTCATCCTTCCTGTGCTACTCTGTATGCTATCAAACACACGCTGAAAATACGATAGAAAGAAGGCTTTACTTATGAAGAAATTTCATTTTTTACAAATCTTTGGCTTTACCATTGAAATCTTTTCCTTCGTTGCAATTGTAATCAGCCTGATTACAAACACAGGCTCCCGTGGTCCTTTGTACTTGCTGTTTCTGGTAGGTGTTTTACTGGTTGCTTCCGGGAATCTGATTAACCGAAACAAAAAATAATCACTGTATCGTCTATGACTTATCCCACCTCTTCGTCACCAACAGGCAATTGAATTCCCCGGTGTTCTACAGAGGTGGAGAATACAATCAATGTTTTGGTTCTTCCATAGGTCTGTAATTCTCCTATAAATTGGTCTAACTTTACAGTATCCGGGAACAGCACTTCCAAAAGCATGGAATAATCTCCCGTTACGCAATTACACTCAATTACATTACGACAGTCTTTTATATAAGGATAGAACTCCTTTTTACGGATTGGCTCAATTTCAAGGCTGATAAATGCCTTAATATGATATCCTAATGCAATGGGATTTACCTGTGCATGATATCCTAAAATATAACCCTGTCGTTCCATCCGTTCTATCCGCGCCGAAACTGCCGGAGAGGACAAAAATACGCTTGCCGCAATTTCCTTTATCGGCGTACTGGCATTTTCCTGTAAAATATTCAGTATTTCAATATCAATATGGTCTAAACTGTCCTTTTTCATAATTAACTCCTTTGGCTCACTCCCTGTTTTCACGCGCTGCCATATATATTTTTTCTAGCTTTATCCTATCATTCCACGTTTTCTGCGTCAACTACTGTTTGCTCATACACTTAACTTAGTTAAGTTTTTTTGTCATTTTGTTTATTAATTTAAGTTTTTCACTTAATTAATTTAATTATTCTTGACTTTTCCCATTGATATTGACTTATGTCCACATGCCAATTATGATAAACAAAGTTAATAAACTATGCAGTTTCATACAGCTTGTGTCGCGGCATGCTGTTATGCAGTAAACTGCTTCCTTAATGTAATAGAAATACTCCAAAAGAAGCTCAAGCAACATTCGCTTGAGCTTCTTTTATTTCATTCCTATTTACCGCTTCCATGTATCCCGGAAGAATAATACAATCATAGGGAAAATCTCCAGACGTCCCACCAACATATCAAATATCAAGACCAGCTTAGAAAGAATAGAGAGAGAACTATAGTTCCCCATTGGGCCAACCACACCAAGACCCGGTCCAATATTATTAAAGGTTGCTATGACAGAGGTTACCGTCGTTACCAAATCAAACCCGTCCAGACTGACGATTAAAATGGAGGCACTTACCAGCAAAATATATGTAATCAAATATATGTTGGCAGTCCGTATCGTTTCATGGTCCACTACTTTTCCATCCATCTTTATCTTCTTTACGCTATTCGGATGCAACAAAGTTGCCACCTCTTTTAATGCAGATTTGATATAAATGATAAATCTGGAAATCTTCATACCACCACCGGTACTGCCGGCACAGGCACCTACAAACATCAAAAGCACCATAATCGTCTGTGAGAATACCGGCCACTGGTTAAAATCAGTGGTTGCAAAACCGGTTGTTGTCATAACTGTTGCCACCTGAAATGCTGAGTGCTTCAGGCTTTCTCCAATACCACCCATCAAATGGAAGATATCAATTGCAATCAAAATGGTTGCCAACGCATATAAAATAGCATACCAACGTACTTCTTCAATCGAGAATGCTTCCTTGAACTTCCGCATGATAAGCAGGAAATAAAACTTAAAATTCACGCCAAACAAAAACATGAAAACCGTTACTACAATCTGAACATAGCTACTATAACCACTAAATCCATCATTTTTGATACCGAATCCACCTGTTCCTGCTGTCGCAATACTTACACATAAGGCATCAAATAAATCCAATCCACCAAACAACAATAGTATTAGCTGTAACAGAGTAAGACCAATGTACATAATATAAAGAATCATCGCTGTCTTCTTTAATTTTGGAACCAATTTACCAAAGGATGGTCCCGGACTTTCTGCACGCATCAGATACATATTGGCATTGGATCCGGTAAGGGGAAGAATGGTAAGAATGAATACTATTACGCCCATTCCACCAATCCAGTTACTAAAACAACGCCAGAAATTCATACAATTTGGCAGTTCCTCTACTGCAGGCAGAATACTGGCACCCGTTGTAGTAAAACCGGATACCATTTCAAATAATGCATCAATATAGTTTGGTATCCGTCCACTGACACATAAAGGAATGGCACTAATCAAGCTTATCAGTATCCAGCTCAATGCCACTAAAACAAAGCCTTCTCTTGCATGAAACTGATTATTCTTAGGCTTTTTTATCGTCAAGCCGATTCCAACAAGGCCGGTCGCTACTGCTGTCGCCAGGAAGTACCAGCCTTCCGGCTCCTGATATACCAATGCTACAATACAGGGTAAAAGCAAAAATAATGCCTCAAAATTCATAACCCAACCAAGTATATTAATTAATATTCGATAATTCATATTTTTCCCTCTTCTATTGGCATGAGATGTCATCGCAGGTGACGAAGTCCTAATGCCAGCTTCTTCATATTTGACTTTGTACGTTCTATCACGCTAAGATTTCATCAATACCATTTAATCCCCGGTTGGTGGTCACTACAATCACACTGTCACCCGGCATAATGATATCCCGACCGGTAGGACGGATGATTTTCTTATTTCGGTTAATACAACAAATCAACGTATTTTTCTTAATTTTCAACTCACCCAGAGTTGCCTTCGTTACCTTAGCATCACTTTCTACATGGAATTCCAAAGCCTCTACCTGATTATCCACCATACGGTATAGAGTTTCCACATTACTTCCATAAGAATTCTGCATAGAACGGACATATCGGATAATGTACTCTGCCGTAATATCTTTTGGTGTTACAGTGCTTCCGATTGGCAAATCAGTCAGCACATCTTCAAAGGACAGCCGATTAATCCGTGTAATTACTTTTGCATCCGATACCTTATTCACATATAAAGCAAGCAGCATATTTTCTTCATCCAGATTCGTCGCTGCAACCACTGCATCTGTAGTTTCAACATCTTCTTCAATCATTAACTGCTTGTCTGTTGCATTCCCATGTATTACCATAGCTTTTGGAATTAATTCACTTAACTCTGCACACCGCTTTGCATTCTGTTCAATAATCTTTACCTGCATACGGGCTTCTGTCAGAATTCGTCCCAGATAATAGCCTAATGTTCCGCCTCCGGCAATCATAACCTTTTTAATTGGTTTTTCTTTGATACCTATTTTATTCAAAAAGTCATTCAACGTAGAAATCTGCATGGTGACATATATCATATCTCCTGCCTGTAATACAAAATTACCACTTGGAATGAAAACCTCTTTTTCCCGTTCCACAATACAAATTAACGCTTCCACACCCACTTTAACCGAAAAATCCGCCAGCATTAACCGATCCAGTATAGAACCCTGAGGAATTCTGATTTTTATCAGATTCACACGGCCTTTTGCAAAGGTATCCACCTCAAGGGCAGATGGTATCTGTATCAGTCTGGAAATCTCCTGTGCTGCTGCAAATTCCGGATTGACTGCCATCGACAAACCTAATTCATCCCGAATATAATCAATTTCCGTAAAATACTGCGGGCTGCGTACCCTTGCTATTGTCTGACAATTACCAGCCTTTTTAGCAATCAGACAAGTCAGCATATTTACTTCATCATGATCTGTTACTGCAATCAGCAAATCTGCCGAGTCAATACCGGCCTCCATTTGCACCAGATAGCTGGTACTATTTCCTTGCACTCCCATGACATCAAACTGCGATACTACATTTTGAAGATTCTTACTATCCGAATCTATGACAGTTACTTCGTGACCTTCTCCGGTCAACTGTTCCGCCAGTGTATGACCAACACCACCGCAACCGGCAATAATAATATTCATCTCCTATTTACCCTTCCTATACCATCTATTGTTGCATTTTCTGCTACCGCATCTTAACACAATCTTTGTACAATCTTTGTGTAATCTTTGTACAATCTTTATGATTTCTTAATACAACTATCAGTATAACAAACTTAAGGGCAATGTGCAATCTTAAAGTTCGATTAATTCCTTGGTTGAGTGAGATAAATTCTCGTACCCTCCCCGGGTAATTACGACCATATCTTCAATACGCACTCCGCCAAAACCCGGCAGATACACTCCCGGTTCAATGGTCATAATCATATTGGGCTGTAATACCGTAGTATCACTGGTATTACAAGCCGGAGATTCATGAATCTCTAATCCCACACTATGACCTAAGCCATGACCAAAATACCTTCCATATCCGGCATTGGTAATAATATCCCTGGCAATCTTATCTACTTCCCGGCATATCATACCTGCATGCAAAAAAGATTCTGTTATACAATTGGCTTTTAAAACCAGTTGATAGATTCTTTTCTGCTTATCATTTGCCTTTCCCAGCACAATAGTACGTGTCATATCTGAGCAATATCCCATGTAACGGCAGCCAAAATCCATGGTAATAAAGTCTCCCATTTCCACCTTTTTATCCGTTGGTATGGCATGAGGCATGGAAGAATGAATGCCGGAAGCTACAATGGTATCAAAGGATGTCCCGGACGCTCCTGCTTTCATTAACTGGTATTCCAATTCTGCCTGTATCTCCAGTTCTGTCATGCCCGGACGGATAATATCCAGAATCTTAGAAAATGCAATATCTCCGATTGCCTCTGCCTGACGGAGATAACCAATTTCCTCCTCTGTTTTAATCTGACGCAGCTTTGTCACGGCACCACCAACCGGAACCCACTCTTTTACCACCGGCAGCTCCTTCTGATAAGTTCGGAAGGTTTTGCACAACATAGCTTCGTCCTCATAGCCTAAGATTACCCCGTTTTCCTCCTGCAGTAATTTCAACAATATGTCAGTGGTCTTGTGATTCCGATTGCTTTCAATAACTGTAAAATCACTTTCTTTCCCTGCAGCTTCTGTATAACGGGAATCTGTAATCAGAACTTTATTGTTCCTTGAAATGTATAAGGTTCCTTCTCCTCCACGAAAGCCACTGATATAACGCATATTGTAAGGGTCCGTGATTAACAGTGCATCTAATTTAAATTCTTCCAGAACCGAATCAATTCCCATAATATTTTCCTCCAAACGAAACATTTCTATTACAATATTCTTCTAATTTATTATATCTGCTTTTAACCAAATTGCAATCTGCACCGGAAACAGATTTTGTCACTTTATTACTAGCTAAGGGTGGAAACTTCTATATTGCAGACACAGGCATAAAAATATCCGAGGAACAGATTCTTTCCGCTCCCCGGATGAATATTGACTATGTTGAAGAAGCAAAGGATTATCCTTAGCATTTTTATTACTTTGAATAATCCGGCTGAATCATTTCGTATCCATACCGTTCAAAGTAGAAGCCCAGCCGTTCATTCACCTTCTCAATCAATTCCGGTGCATAATCATAGGTATTAGTCTGATAATCCTTCATACTGTCCATATACTCCTTAAAATATGGATATGCCTTATCATAATCCTTAATGCCCAGCTTTTGATATATCTTTTCCAGATATTCTTCCTGATGTTCAATAAAGTCCTCGTATTTAATTTCTATCTTATCGCATTCACCCAGGTTGTCCAAATCCCGAAATGCCCGACGATACACCCGTTCAAAAATCAGGCATACACGGTCTAACAAATACTGGTCACTGACACTTTCTGATAATGCATATTTATCCATTTCAATTCGGAACATATTCAAGGCAGAACGAACCACCGTATATGGATTCCGGTAGATATTAATAAACTTTGCCTTCGGATATGCCCGCTTCAAAAATGCAATTCGTGCCGTATTATCCGGACTCTTTAACAATAACTGTTTTCCACCCTTGATATAAGTGATTTTCTTTAACAAATAATTATAAGTGTTGTAGAATCGTCTCCGATCCTTGCTGGAAAGGCTATCTGTAAAAATGGTATTCACATATTTTCCACCCTTTCCATGATCCGGGAATGCCATCATATGACTAACAGATAAATCGGTCAAGTTGGTAAAAGCATGTGCTTCCTCCATAGGTAAATCCAGTTCAAATTCCAAATTGTCCATAGCTCTGGCACCCTTCAAGCCGTCCTTTGCAAGTGCAGTTAATGGCTTTCGAAGTAATATACAATTACCGAAAGTAATGGTGCTGACAGGATCTAACCATCCAAACTGGGGATCACGTGTCAACAGGTTCTGCAAATAGGTGGTTCCACTTCTCCAGAATCCAACAACGTAAATTGGATCTTTCTTAATCTTTGTAGCATGGATTGGTATCCAGTATATCAAATACTCTAACAATGCCAACGGTGTCAGCAACGCACTTTCCAATGTAATAACAGCCGCTTGTGGATAGTATTCCTTGTCAATCTTATTTTCCCGTAACAGCTTTAACCATACATCCAAACGGATACCACTCAACATATGTCCAAAATCTACCGGTTTCTTTTTCATAGCTAATCTCCTTCACCTTAAATAATATTAAATACGTTACAGCCTATTAGTGATATGACAAGTGCCGACAATACCTGCCAAACCATGTGTACCTTCTTCTTTTGCATAAATATGATAATTCCGGCAATCAAAAGCATTAGTAACGCAACACTCCCCCATTCCCAGCCTGCAGCTGCCTCAATGGTACAATTGGTATTAAACAAAGAAATCCCAACGCTGATGAGCAGGCCTGACACAATGGGACGAATCAAATCATTCATTGCCCGGAATATTTCCATCTTTTTCCACTTATCATATAAAATCTTTACTACACCAAATACTGCACAGGAAGCTGCCGTGGCGCTGGCAAAGCCTGCTAAGGCAACGCAAATTCCTCCCAAAACAGTTCCGGTGCGATTAACACCCCAACTATAACCAATACCACTTAATACTTTACACAGAATTGAGCCCGGTAAAATGTTGGCAATGGTTACTACATTTCCATAAAATACTTCTGAAGAAATCATGCCGGAATCCACAAATAATCCCTGTGCAACCGAAAGATATGCATCTCCTCCTCCAAAAGACATTAATGCAGAAAGCAAACCTTGTCCAATAAACAATATGGACCGTGGGGCTGCTATAAGTGCCGGCAGACAAAAGGCAGTCAAAAAGGCAATCCACAACAGCACTTCCTTAGATATTTCTTTCATCTGTTCCTTTGAAAATCTTTCCTTTGTCCTAAAATTCATACATAACCGGACAATCACAAGAATAATCATTGCAGCTAATGTAATGCCTGCCACAACCGGCGATTCAATAATATGAGATTTTCCTTGTACTAACAAAAAAACGATACTTATAATTGCAGAAATCAAAAACCAAATGGATTTAAAATTCCCTGCTGTACAAACGATTACAAAAAAAGCAACTATAAATATTTCCACTGTCGAAACACCAAAGATTGGGGTGTCATGAATTCCTAACAGTTTAAATACTTTCTGCTCGCCATTGAACATCCATACTGCCAGAATCACAATCGCTGCCTGTATCATACCTCCCCGGTTATTCTTTGCCTTCTTTAAGGTCGTAAGAATGTATTCTATCAGGACAAGAATGATATATGCTGTAATACCAACCGATGCATAATTAATCTGATATGTCAGTTTCTCTCCGACTAAAGATGCAAATATCATAAGCAATGTAGTAAAACACGCCCCCGGCAACGCCATTGCTGTAGCCCCGGCAAACATTCCCAATGTACCATTGGTTTTCTTACCAATACCGGCTGCCATTTCTACCGGCAATGCTCCCGGTGTAATACTGGCGGCAACTACACCACTATCCAGTTCTTCTTCTGTTATTAACTTTTTCTCCTGTACCGCCTCCCGATGTAATACCGGAATTAACGCACTACCGCCGCCAAATCCGATACATCCCACCTTTAACATAGACAGTACCATGGTTGAAAACTTCTTATTCATATCCTCTATTTACACAAATCAATCTATGAATGATAGAAATACTTACATATAGTCCTTTAAGGCTTTCATAACTTGTTCCATTGCTTCCTCAACCGAACACTTGCTGGTGTCTATCTGAATTTCCGGTTGCTCCGGTGCTTCATATGGACTTGATATTCCGGTAAATACCGGAATCTCGCCTTTTCTCGCCTTCTTATATAAGCCCTTCACATCTCGACGTTCACACTCTTCTAACGGTGTATTTACATAGATTTCCACGAAATCCTCACCAATAATAGAGCGTGCCAGTTCTCTATCCTGCTTAAATGGTGATATAAACGAGGTAAGCACTATCAATCCGGCATCATTCATCAGCTTAGCCACCTCAGCAATCCGCCGAATATTCTCTGTCCGGTCTTCATCCGAAAAGCCTAAGTCCCGATTCAGACCCATGCGGATATTATCACCATCCAACAACATGGTGTGCTTACCTATGGCAGTTAATTGAATCTCCAATGCATTGGCAAGGGTTGATTTTCCGGAACCGGAAAGACCGGTGAACCAGAGAGTTGCTGCCTTCTGTCCTAACCGTTTTTCCCGTATTTCCTTGGTTACATCGGAATCCTGCCAGGTCAGATTATCGAAATGCTTCAATGCCTGTTCAATGACACCACAGGCAGAAGTCATGTTGGTAATACGATCAATCAGAATCAGGCCACCCAAAGCTTCATTTTCCGAAAATTTACGAAATACAATCTTTTCTGTAGTTAACACACTGCAAACTACAATTCCGTTCTTCTCCACCTGTGTAACCGGTATCTGTTCTCCGGTATTTACATCAATCTTATACTCTATTTTAACAATTCGTGCCGGTATTTTTTTCGTTCCCAGCTTTAACATGTACTCTTTTCCTTCTACCAGAGGAACATCATCCATCCAAAGCATGGTTACCCGGAACATGTTGCCAACTTCCGGTGTTCGTCCTTTTACCATGACACAGCCTCTGGAACAGTCAATTTCTTTATCCAGACATACGGTTACCGGCTGTCCTTCAACGATTTCTTCTGTCTCTTCTCCTGCTGCCAGCAAACGGGAAACTGCTGCCTGCTCTCCGCTTGGATATACGGTAACTGTATCCCCAAGCCGCAGACTTCCTGCTTCTACCTGTCCTTGAAAACCACGGAAGGTATGATTTGGACGGCTGACCCGCTGTATCGGCAGAATGAAATCTTCTTCACTGCTCTTGGAGGTCAACTCTAAATCCTCTAAGTAAGCCAACAGGGTCGGTCCCTGATACCAATTCATAGTTTCCGATGGATTCGTAATATTATCTCCTATCGTTGCAGAAACCGGAATTACTGTCATACTGTGATATGGAAAATTCTGAATAAACTGCTCCAATTCCTTTTTGATACTCCGGAAGGTTTCTTCCGTATATCCTGCCAAATCCATTTTATTTACAATAAATACAAAATCACGAATACCCATAAGGGAACAGATTCTGGTATGCCGTCTGGTCTGCACCAACACACCTTTCGTTGCATCTAACAGAATCACTGCTACATCTGCAAAAGAAGCACCTACTGCCATATTTCTGGTATATTCCTCATGTCCCGGCGTATCTGCTACAATAAAGCTTCTCTTAGAGGTAGTAAAATAACGATATGCCACATCTATGGTAATACCCTGTTCCCGTTCTGCCATCAAGCCGTCTAATAACAAAGAATAATCCAGACTTCCATCGGTACTTCCAACCTTGCTCTCCAATTCCAGTGCCCGTTCCTGATCAGCAAATAACAGCTTAGAATCGTAAAGCATATGTCCGATTAATGTTGATTTTCCATCATCTACACTTCCGCAGGTGATAAACTTCAATAATTCTTTCATCTTAAAAATATCCTTCCCTTTTTCTACGCTCCATGCTGCCGGCCCCTTCGTGGTCAATTACCCGGCTGGTTCGTTCTGAATTCACTGCTCCCAGAGTTTCCTCTACAATTGCCTCCAAGGTATCTGCATCCGATTCCACACCACCGGTTAATGGATAGCAGCCAAGGGTACGGAACCGAACTTTTTTCATCTGTACCTCTTCTCCCGGTAACAGACGCATTCTGTCATCATCTACCATAATGATGTTGCCGTCCCGGTAAACCACCGGCCGTTCTGCCGCAAAGTACAGAGATACAATATCAATTCTTTCACGCAATATGTACTGCCAAATATCATTTTCCGTCCAGTTTGATAACGGGAACACCCGCATACTTTCTCCCTTTTGAATCTGGGTATTATAAAGCTTCCACATCTCCGGTCTCTGATTCTTCGGGTCCCATGCATGCTCAGCATTACGGAATGAGAAAATCCGTTCCTTTGCTCTGGACTTCTCTTCATCTCTTCGTCCTCCGCCAAAGGCCGCTGTGAATCCATATTTATTCAAGCCCTGCTTTAATGCCTGGGTTTTCATAATATCCGTATAAGAGGAACCATGGTCAAAGGGATTAATTCCTGCTTTTACACCTTCTTCATTGGTATAAACAATCATATCAATTCCCAGTTCCTTTGCTTTCCGGTCACGAAATTCCGTCATTTCCCGGAATTTCCATGTCGTATCAATGTGCATAAATGGAAATGGTGGTTTTTCCGGATAGAAGGCTTTCATTGCCAAATGCAACATAACCGAACTGTCCTTACCAATGGAATACAGCATCACCGGCTTTTCACATTCTGCTGCAACCTCCCGAATAATATAAATTGCTTCTGCTTCCAGTTTATCCAGATGGGATAATGTTTTCATGAACCTGTACCTCAAATTCTTAATAATCTGACATTTTTCAATGGTTTATGACTTATGTATACACTACATATCTTCGTCTCATAATACACTCCAAGTGATTATAGCACTTTCTTGCAAAAAAAGAAACAAAATACTACGATAAGTAATGATTTTTTCATAAATTAAAAAATGCCTGAATCTCACAGTCAACCATGAAATCCAGACATTCCTTTATAATCGATTAACCTCTTGCAGGCATATATGGAATTAACCGCTTTGCCAATTCAGAAACTGACATTGTCTGCAGCCATACTTTACCCGGACCGGTTAAGGTGGTTAAGAACAAACCTTCTCCACCAAACAGTACATTCTTAAAGCCTTTGACCATCTGGGAATTATATGTAACCGAAGCTTCCCAAGCTGCTACATTACCGGTATCAATTACCAACTTTTCCCCTGCTGCTAATGTCACTTCACGAACAGCTCCATCCAATTCACAAAAAACTAATCCTTGTCCGGTATAATGCTGAAGAACAAATCCTTCACCACCAAAAAGTCCACCTTTTACATTGGTTACAAATGCTTTTAATTCTACACCTGGAGTCGCACACAAAAATGCTCCCTTCTGTGCAATAATATCATATCCCGGTCTCAGTTCAAAAATCTTGATTTCACCCGGCACGGAACTTGCTAATGTAATCTGCTGATTTGGTGCCTTTGCTGTATATGTTGCCATAAACAAAGATTCACCACCAAACATACGCCCGATTCCTCTTCCAAGTCCACCTTGCATATTGGTTGTCATTTCCATCTGGTCAGTCATCCAGCTCATACCACCAGACTGGGTATAAATGCTTTCTCCTGCTTCTAATCCAATGGTAACTGCCGGCATCATACTGCCCCATACTTCGTATTTCATATTTTTCCTCCTTTTTTACTCCTGTTTCCTCATTTATAGATATTCTGTACTATCTGCATTATGCCAATATTCTCAGAAAACCTAACACATTTAGTATAGCAATATCCCTATTGTCCGTCAATCATTTGCATATGAAAATCATAGTCTGTAAAACAAAAGCTTTATAAGCCAAACGCCATGCCAACCAGACGAATAATGAAACATACCAGCCAGGCAATCCCACACTGCATCAATACAACCAGAACTGCATTTTTCGTTCCCATTTCTCTCCGAACCGCTGCAATTGCCGCAACACACGGGGTATACAACAGAGAGAACACCAAAAAGATAACAGCCGTAAACGGTGTAAACAAAGTATCTAACGGCTGTCCTGCCAATAACACATTCAAGGTACTGACTACACTTTCCTTGGCAGTAAAGCCTGTAATCAAAGCCGTCAAAATCCGCCAGTCGCCCAATCCTAAAGGTGCCAGTACCGGTGCAATCAAACCGCCAATCATTGCCAACAGGCTTTGGGAAGAATCCGTCACAACATTCAGACGGGTATCAAAGGTCTGCAAGAACCAGATAATTACCGATGCCAGAAAAATCACTGTAAAAGCTCTAGTGATGAAATCCTTTGCCTTCTCTCCAATCAGGCGCAGAACACTTTTCGGACTTGGAAACCGGTAATTCGGCAGTTCCATAACAAAGGGTACCGGTGCTCCCTTGAATTTTGTTCCCTGCATGATAATGGCAAACAACATTCCCATTACAATACCGGCCAGATATAAACCAATCATAACCAAAGCTGCATGTTTTGGAAAAAATACCGCAGCAAATAAGGTATAAATCGGCAATTTTGCAGAGCAGCTCATGAACGGGGTAAGTAAAATGGTCATTTTCCGGTCCCGGTCCGAAGGAAGGGTACGGGTTGCCATAATCGCAGGAACGGAACAGCCAAAGCCCATAAGCATTGGTACAAAACTTCGTCCGGACAAGCCTATCTTTCTTAATGGCTTATCCATAACGAACGCCACTCTTGCCATATAACCACTATCTTCCAATATAGACAGAAAGAAAAATAACACCACAATGGTCGGCAGAATACCAAGCACACTACCTACTCCCGCAAAAATTCCATCTATTACAAGAGAGTGTACCACAGGATTGATTCCATATAAGGTCAGCCCTTTATCGCAAATATTCGTAAACCACTCAATGCCTAATTCCAGCCACTCTGTCAGATATTTTCCAATCACCCCAAAGGTCAGGTAAAATATCAATGCCATAATACAGATAAACATAGGAAATGCGGTATACTTTCCCGTCAGCAACCGATCCATCTTAATACTTCGAAGATGTTCTTTGCTTTCGTTCGGCTTTACCACTGTTTCCTGACAAAGCTCCTCAATGAATTGGAATCTTGTATCTGCCAAGGCTGCCAGACGGTCTTTTCCACTTTCCTCTTCCATCTGTGTGATGATATGCTCTAAGGTTTCCTTCTCGTTGTCATCCAGATGTAAAGCTTCCAGAATTAGTTGATCTCCTTCTACCAGCTTGGTTGCCGCAAATCGCCTTGGAATCTTATATTTTAAAGCATGGTCTTCAATCAAATGAATAATGGCATGGATACAACGATGCATCGCACCATCATCTCTGCCTTCTGCATCACAAAAATCCAACCGTCCCGGACGCTCCCGATATCTGGCAACATGAATGGCATGGTCTACCAATTCCTCGATACCCTCATTCTTTGCCGCTGATATTGGCACTACCGGTATGCCAAGGGCTGCCTCTAATTCGTTGACACGGATGGTTCCACCGTTTTCCCTCACCTCATCCATCATATTCAGTGCCAGTACCATCGGAATATCCAATTCTATCAATTGCATGGTCAGATACAGATTCCGTTCAATATTCGTAGCATCCAATATATTGATAATTCCCCTAGGCCGGTCATTCAGCAGAAATTCTCTGGTCACAATCTCTTCACTGGTGTACGGAGACAGGGAATAGATTCCCGGCAAATCCACAACCGTTGCCTCAGGATGATTGCGAATTACTCCATCCTTACGTTCCACCGTAACTCCGGGAAAGTTTCCAACATGCTGTTTGGAACCTGTTAACTGATTAAACAGTGTTGTCTTACCACAATTCTGATTACCTGCCAGAGCAAAGGTAATCGCCTCACCTTCCGGTATTTCCTCTCCCCTCACCTGTGTATTGTATACCTTTCTTTTTAAGGTATCCGTTTCTCCCACACCCGGATGGGATAATTCTGCCGCCTGAGAATTCTTGCGTTCATAAGCATGAGCATCATGAATATCTTTTAATACGATATTGGCTGCATCCTCTTTTCGTAAGGTTAATTCATATCCCCGTACCCGCAGTTCCAACGGATCTCCCATTGGTGCAATTTTAACTAAAGTCACCTCCGTATTCGGTGTTAAGCCCATATCCAATATGTGCTTCCGAAGGGAAGGTGACTCACAGTTCACAGCCTCTATAACAGCATCTTTGCCTATTTCCAATTTATCTAATGTCATCTTTCATTCCTCTTATCCAATATAAAGTGTATGCATTTCTTACCATAATTCATTTTTATTATGTGAGCATAATTTAAAAAATGCAATAGGCAATTGATAAAAAATATCAATTGTCTATTGCATAAATGTTGCTTTTACGCATTCATCTCATAACTAAAGTCACAAGTGTCCTGCATCAGATTATAAATCTTCCTGACACAGCAGGCGAACCTTGTTCTTTGTCAGAACTTCAATGGCTTCTTCTACATTACCAACCTTGAAAATCAGATATGCATAATCACTCTTTCTGGTATTGATATCGTACAAATACTCCAGATTAATCTTGCTTTCCTCCAGCAAGGTCAAAATCCGATATAAGCCACCCGGTTCATCATTAATTGCCACAGCTAATACCTTAGTAATTGAAAAGATATATCCCTGCTCCTTCAATGTGGTAGCTGCCAGATAAGAATCATCTACAATCACCCGAAGAACACCGAAATCCTTAGTATCAGCCAGCGAAATTGCATGCAGGCTGACTCCTGCATCTGACAACACCTTCGTGACCTCTGCCAAATTACCAATTTTATTCTCAACAAAAATAGAAATTTGCTTCACTGTCATACCCATAACCTCCTTCACTTATAGCCAATTACTTCACCACTGTTCACTTATGCCTGATATAGATTCCGCTTATCAATGACACGGACAGCTTTTCCTTCACTTCTTGCAATGGTTTTTGGTGCTACCAGCTTCACATCTGCATAAATACCCAGCATTGCCTTTAATGCACCAACCAATTCCTTCTCTTTTCCGGAAATCTCGCTAATAGAATCTGAGAACATTTCCGGCGTCATCTCTACCTGAACCTCCAGATTATCGCTATTATTCACTCTGGTAACAATAATCTGATAATTAGCAGGATATCCCTTATTCAACAATACAGTCTCAATCTGTGAAGGGAATACATTAACACCCTTAACAATCAACATATCATCACTACGTCCTAACGGCTTCGTCATCTTTACATGCGTTCTGCCACAAGGACATTTTTCATGACTCAAAATACAGATATCTCTGGTACGGTACCGCAGTAATGGGAATGCTTCCTTGGTAATACTGGTAAATACCAGTTCTCCCTTTTCTCCATCCGGTAAAACTTCACCGGTAATCGGATTGATAACTTCTGCAATAAAATGGTCTTCATTGATATGCATACCGGTCTGAGCTTCACACTCAAAAGAAACACCCGGTCCGGAAATCTCCGTCAATCCATAAATATCATATGCCTTAATTCCAAGCTTTTCCTCAATATCATGACGCATTTCCTCTGTCCATGCTTCTGCACCAAAGATACCGGCCTTTAAATGAATCTGATCCCGTAATCCACGTTCAATAATGGATTCTGCCAGATATGCCGCATAGGATGGTGTACAACAAAGGATAGTAGAACCTAAATCGGTCATGAACTGAATCTGACGGTCTGTATTACCGGAGGACATTGGCAGAGTCAAGGAACCCAACTTATGAGAACCGCCGTTCAAACCGGGACCACCGGTAAATAAACCATATCCATAGCTTACATGCACTACGTCTTCCTTCGTACCACCTACTGCTACAATAGCTCTTGCACAACATTCTTCCCATAAATCAATATCATGCTGTGTATAAAAAGCAACTACACGTCTTCCTGTGGTTCCACTGGTAGACTGAATACGGACACAGTCCTCTAATGGCATTGCCAGTAAACCATATGGATACTGATCTCTTAAATCATCCTTCGTAGTAAACGGAAGCTTACTTAAATCTTCTCTTCCTTTAATGTCTTCCGGCTTTAATCCCATTTCGTCCATTCGTTCTCTGTACATTTGCACATTATCATAAACATGCTTTACTTGCTTTACCAGGCGTTCATCCTGCCATGCGCGAATCTGCTCCTGAGACGCACATTCAATCTCTGGTTGAAAATAATTTCCCATTCTATAGCTCCTCCATACAAAATTGATAGTGTTTTTGCTAGTTATAGAATACCATTTTATGTGTATTCCGTAAAGAAAAATGTCAGATAATTTAACTGTTTTCTACCTTATTCTACCAATCCGGAACGGTTGATAGCACTAATTAAAGCATAGGCAGATGCATCAATAATATCATTCTGAATTCCTGCTCCCCAGGAAACACTGCCATCTTCCTTCTGAATTCCCACATAGGCACACGCCTGTGAATTGGAACCTACCTGTAATGCATGCTCTTCATAGCAAATCAAAGAGAACTGAATATCAAAATGTTTCTTCACTGCATTGGAAATAGCATCCAAACGTCCATTTCCCCGACCATGATATACCTTCTTGGCACCATGAATGTTAATGGTAATTTCTGCCGTGAACTGTTCGCCCTGAGTAAAGTGTGCTTCTAACAACTCAATTGGAGAAGGAATATTCACATATGTCTTCTGGAAAATATCCAACACTTCATTCGGTGCCAACTCCTTGTGCATATGGTCGGAAACATCTTTTACGGCATAGCCCAAATCTTCTCGCATCTTTGGCGGAAGATCAAAGCCATATTTCTGCTCTAAGAGATATCCGATACCACCCTTACCGGACTGACTGTTAATACGGATGACATCTCCATCATACTTTCTGCCAACATCCTGTGGGTCTAACGGAAGATATGGCACACTCCAATGGTCTAAATTATGCTCTTCCTTCCATTTCATTCCCTTGGCAATGGCATCCTGATGAGAACCGGAAAATGCTGCAAATACCAATTGTCCGGTATATGGTGAACGCTCATATACATGCATTCTGGTAACACGTTCATAAAGCTCTGTTAACTCCGGAATGTTGCTTAAATCAAGCTGTGGGTCTACACCATGGGTAAACATGTTCATTGCCAAGGTAATAATATCTACATTACCGGTACGTTCACCGTTACCAAATAAGGTTCCTTCAATTCGGTCTGCGCCGGCAAGTAAGCCAAGTTCCGCATCTGCCACACCACAACCTCTGTCATTATGCGGATGAAGAGAAAGAATCACATTCTCCCTACAGTTCATATGTTCACTCATGTACTCAATCTGGCTTGCATATACATGAGGTAATGACATCTCAACTGTAGCAGGAAGGTTGATAATCACCTTCTTTTCCGGTGTAGGCTGCCATACATCAATGACTGCATTACATACCTCTAATGCATATTCTACTTCCGTACCGGTGAAGCTTTCCGGCGAATACTCAAACTGGAAGTTGCCTCCATCCTCTTCTGCTAACTGCTTCAAAAGCTTTGCCCCGGAAACCGCAATTTCAAGAATTTCCTCCTTGGATTTCTTAAACACCTGCTCCCGTTGTGCAAGAGAGGTGGAATTATACAAATGTACGACTGCCTTTTTACAGCCCCGTACTGCTTCAAAGGTTTTCTTAATGATATGTTCTCTGGACTGGGTCAACACCTGTACCGTTACGTCATCCGGAATTAAATCTTCTTCAATCAAGGTTCTTAAGAAGGTATACTCTGTTTCGGAAGCTGCCGGAAATCCAACTTCAATTTCCTTGAAACCGATTTTTACCAGCATCTTGAAAAATTCTACCTTTTCCTCTAAGCTCATTGGCACAATCAATGCCTGATTACCATCCCGTAAATCCACAGAACACCACATTGGTGCCTTATCAATATACTCCTTGTGGGTCCATTTTAAAGATTCCACCGGTGGCATAAAATAACCTCGCTGATACTTCTGATAATTCTTCATTTCGTTTACCTCCTTATCCGATTACTTTCATTTCACAAATGACTTCCTACTAATCGTCTGCTTCGCCTTTACAACACAAATTCTCACGTAATTTTACGTAAACATAAGAAAATCCTTGCGTCTCCATACTTAGAGACGCAAGGAACTTGCGCGGTACCACTCTAATTCATACTTATCGTATGCACTCTCACAGATACGAGCCTGTCAATACAGTTTAGGCTTTATATCTTCCTGTTGTAACGGTCAGGTTCCGGCGAAGCCTACTCTAATTTCAGCCTGCTGCTCAAAGGCCAGTTCAAACTCAATCCATAACTGTTTCACACCCACCAACAGCTCTCTGAATACTTCTTAAGTCCTACTACTCCTTGTCATTGCATTTCTAAAATATACTATGAAATTAGCATAAAAATACCTGTTTGTCAACGCAAAAATCTACGAATTTCTTTTCATATCTATCATTTTGTTTACGGCCTATTCTACAACAAATTTACCGATATGAGCCTCCAGCTCTTCTGCAATAGCCCGAAGTTCATTGACACTCTCAGAAATCTGTTTTACAATATCGCTGACTTCAGATACCGATGCAGAGGTTTCTTCCGTACTTGCTGCATTCTCCTGTGCAATGGCAGTCAGATTCTGTACGATATCCACTACATTGACGCGTGCTTTGTCTAAAACCTGTGTTTTATCTGAAATATTGCCTACTCCTGACATTGACATATCAATCTGCTCATATAACCGTTCAAACTGAGTTTCTATCTGTTGAATATTCTTATTCTGCTCTTCCATGATTTCCATTACTTCATTCATGGTTCCTACAGCTTCATTGGAATCTTCAATCAACAAGGTAATAATTTCCCCAATCTGTCTGGCTGAATCATTGGATTGTTCCGCCAGCTTTTGAATCTGTGCCGCTACAACTGCAAAACCACGTCCCTGCTCTCCGGCTCTTGCCGCCTCAATGGACGCATTCAATGACAACAGATTCGTCTGTTCTGCAATAAATGTTATCAATTCTGTTGCTTCCCGAATCTTCAATGCCGATTCATTGGTATTATTTGTCTGTCGATAAATCAAATCAATGGATTCCTTTGCCTTATCATTGATTGCATCTAACTCTTTCAAGCTTCTGGAAGCTTCATCTCCGGAAGCCTTCATTTCATTTGCATAACCAAATAAGTTTTCTACTTCATTATTGGTTGCTTGTACCATTTTACCCATCTGGATAACATTTTCTGTTGCATTCTGCGTTTCTTCTGCCTGAGAGCTTGCACCTTCTGCAATCTCATATACAGCCTTTTCCACCTGCTCCAGATTGTTAGCTGTCTCCTTGGCATGTTCATCTAACTCGGTAGCCGCCTCATACAAATGACCACTTTGCAATTTAATATATGTAACTACCTCTTCAAACTGATTTCGAAGTTCATTTAATGAACGGCCCATTAAACCAACTTCATCCTTCCGGTTATCCATACGATCCTGATTCTCATCTTTCCGCAAATCCAGGGTTGAGAAACGATTGGTGATACCGGACATTTCCTTAATCGGTTTGGTAATAACACTAGATATAATCACCGCAAATACAATACCAATTACAAGTGCTATCAATGTACTTAGAAACATAGTAATAATAATGGCATTAATCTCTTTATTAATTTCTGCCTTATCAGAAGAAATAATTAATAAAAATCCACGTTCTACATCCGGATAAACACCGGCATACTTAATTGCCCCACGGAAATCATATTCATAAACGGCAGTTTTCTGTGGTTTTCCTTCCGCAATGTCTGCCAAAACACCTTTTACTACGGAATTCTCTACAGAGACACCTATCTTTTCCGCAGTCGGATGATATAACATAATTCCATCCAGATTAACCACATATGCATAACTGCTTTCTTTTCCATTAATCTGAATCTCACTTAACATACTCTGAATCTCCGGCGTGGATATAATCTCCAAACCGCCTTCATCCACATAGTTACCAAGCATCTTCCCATAAGAAATCGCCATATCCTCCATGTAGCTTTCCTGGGTTGTGGAAAAACTCTTGGAAATCTTGGGCTGAATCATAACCCATACCAAAACTGCATTGATTACAATCGTTACTGCAACCAATAAAATGATACGACTCCGAATGGAGTGTACAAACCCTACCTTCTTCTGTTCCATATTCCTCTCCCCCTGTCTTACTTTTTTCCGGTTTTCACTTTTATGAATTTCATTCATTCTGCCAGTGAGGTAATATGTGTACATTATACAATTTTTTCAAAAAATAATCAAGTTTTTATGCAAAATGCACTATCATTTTTTAACTGCTTACATCCTGTTCACTTTCCTCTACACTGTCCGCTACGCTCTCCACCGGTTCCTCTTTTTCAGAAGTCTGTTTTCTATTTTTCAGCCAAGGCAGGAAGCGCTCTTTATACAAAAATGAAATAACTGCCGCAACCGGGATTGCCAGAAAAATTCCCATGACACCAAACAATTTCCCGCCGATAATAATTGCAATCAACGTCCATACCGGAGGAATACCCATAGAACCTCCAAACATTTTCGGTTTCAGAACATAACCGTCAACCGTCTGTAAAACAATCGTCAAAATCAAGAACCAAAGTGCATAGACCGGTCTGTTCAGAACAAGTATAAATGCTCCAATTACAGCACCAATTATCGGACCAAAGGTTGGCAAAAGATTGGTAACTCCCACCACAACGGAAATCAAAGTCACATATGGCATTTGCAAAATTAACATAACGATTCCATTCACGACACCCACAATCATTCCATCCAACAGATTGTAGCCGATATAGCGAATAAATATCTCATGACAACGATTCCAGAATTCATTATGTTTTTGAAATGTCTGTTCCTTCATTGCCGCCTGTCGCAGTTCATTTCCTCCTGCCAAAAGGTTCTTTTTCCCAAGTAGAAAGTAAATACCAAAAATAAAACCTACGGCCCCGTTAAAAAGAGAAACGCCAATATTTTGTGAGGTTTTCAAAATTACGTTCATGTTCTTTACAATATAATTCAACAAGTCATCTGTTGTATCTTCAATATATTCTATGATATCGACCAAATTCAGTTTTAAATTCAACGGTATGCCCAAGTCATTTATCTTTGCTATTATACCGTCTATATTGGCTGCATAGTTCTCCAGATTCGCAACTAATAAATTAAAGCTGTCAATCAAGGACGGTACAAGAGAGATTATGAAGAGAGCAATCAGAATCACCACAAAAATAATTGCAAAAATTACGGATAACCCCCATCGCCTGCTTTCATCTTTCAACATTCGAAACACCTTTTGGTCAAAAAATTTAGCAATGGGATCAATCAAATACGCCATTACCAAACCGACAATAATCGGAGACAACATTCTAAATATTGCAACGACTTTCTCAGATATGATGCCGAAATTATCCAGCAGCATGTATAAAAGGACACCGCCACAGACTGCTACCAGATTTGCCACCCATCTTTTTTCTAAAATCTCTTCCCATTTTTTCATAAAGAAACTCCTATCTTTTATCTTTACATAGGTTTCAACAGTGATAAAACCCATTTCGTTCCCAGTTAACACTGTTTCGTTTTCTGTGTATGAATGCAAAATTAATTCTATTATGGGATATTTTATTTGTCAACGCATTCTTCCGCAGAACTCCTTATATCATGCCTTATATCTACAATATCGTTACACTGTTCTATTCCGTAGCAAATATAAATACGGTCTCAGACCTAATTCATTAAGTATTGCAGAAGTGCTTTACAGCCTTCATCAATATCAGAAAAGGTCTGTTCAAAATCTCCTGTATACCATGGGTCTGCAATATCTCTTGGATGTTCACTGTAATCCAAGAGAAGACTTAGCTTGTGTTCCGGGTCATCACCCAGGATGCGTTTCATATTCCGCATATTCCATTGATCCATGCCAATTAGGTAATCATAAGATTGATAGTCTTTCTTCGTAAGCTGCTGCGCCCGTTTCCCTTCCACGGAAATTCCATACCGCCTCAGCAGATTCCGGGTTCCGGTGTGCACCGGGTTCCCCACACCGTTCCAGATTTCTTCGGAACTGGTAGCCGCCGACGCTACTTCTATTTCGTTGGATAAACCTGCCTGCTCCACCAGATGGCGGAACCAGAATTCCGCCATGGGGGAACGACAAATGTTGCCGTGGCAAATAAATAATATTTTAATCATTCTATAAAAACTCCTTTAAATACGCTATTTTCCAGTGTTTTCAAGCATTTTCAGATTCCTGATTTTATACCCTAACTTGGCATATCTTGGCATATCTTGGCATATCTTTCCCTGCAAAAGTGGTAAAAAAAGTGGTAAACTGTTTGCGCTTACCACTCGACTTTTTTCAGGCTCCCGCAACTCTTCGCATTTCATCTTGTGCATCCTCAAAGTTCACATGGGTATATGTGTTCAAAGTAACACTTATATCTGAGTGCCCCATGATATACTGTAGAGTCTTGGGATTCATGCCGGATTTTGCCATATTCGAACAAAACGTATGACGACACACATGCGGTGTTATCTTAGGCATCTGAATCTTATAAATACTATTATATTTATCTCTGATGTGCTTCATATACTTTTCCCAATGCAAAGCAACCATTGGTCTGTCATTTTTATCCAAGAACAAAAATCCTGTATATCCTTGAATCATAGGTTCTACTGTTGGTCGTGGACGATTAGCAATGATTCTTTTGAAACATGCTGCCACTTCTTCAGTCATTGGAACAAACCGCACACCACTTTCTGTTTTCGGTTCTTCAATAGAATATTCCATATTACGCTTTCTCTGTAACTGATGATCCACCCTAATCTTCATATCATTAAATTGAATATCAGAAATAGTAAGCCCACAAAACTCCGAAATACGAAGCCCCGTATTGAACAGAATATAAATACCATCATAGTATTTGCAAAAATGCTTATCTTCCTTTATGAATTTTAAGAAATCTCGCTCCTGCTTTCTTGTAACAGCTTCTCTTGTTACACTGTCATTTACAACTACTGAAGCGAGTTCAAATCCAAACGGATTCTTGCGAATTAAGTCATCGTCTACCGCCATCTGAAAAGCCGGACGTACAACTCCTCTGATTGAATGAATTGAGCTATACTGCTTCTTTCTCATTATATTCCTTCAATCGCATCAACGCTTCAAAAAATCAACTATTAACCAATGTTTTTTATGACCTTATCCTTTATTCTTTTGAAACTCAACAGATATAGTAGTTCCTTTACCCAACTTACTATCCACGGCAATCTTATCATTATGATGCTTTACTGCATGCTTAACAATTGATAATCTAAGTCCGGTTCCGCCTGACTGCTTGGAATGACTCTTGTCCACACGATAAAAACGTTCAAACATCTTATCCTGATATTCCGGAGCAATCCCGATACCATTATCTGCAACGCTAATACATAATCAACACAAAAATACCTGTATCTCTTTCCATATATAATTACTTAATTCTTCTACCTACTACAACAAATCTTCCATCTTCTACATGATAGGCACAGCAGCTCAAAGTAATAAACTCATCTCCATACTCCGCTTCAACTCCGGTATCATATAAAGACATTAGTTTAATATTGTTGTACCAATCATCAAACTCCGCCTGTGTATCTGCTTGGAAAAACTTGTAATACTTAAACACATCATCGCTCTTATTATAAACTTGCGAATAAAATACCGCTATCAGTTCATATTCACGTTCTTCATAGAGGGAATCAAAACAAATGATAGCATGAGTTTTTCCATATGCCTCATCCGCATATAAGTCAAGTGAGCCAAACATATCACCGTTTCTCATAGTGTGACCATGAATAATTAGATTGGTAGATGGTCTCTGACCATTAGAATACTCATTATCAGCAATTCCTACTCCCACAACAGAATCTGTATCCATAATCAATGTTCCGTTGGAATTTTCATTATGATAAAAGTCCCTTGTCAGATAATAGTTTTCATCCTCCGGTGTCTGCATCACGGGATAATCTATTACGGTATCCTTAATATACAACCATCCTATCATATCGCTGTTCGTCTCATATAAAGACTGATACTTTGTCATAATCTGTGTTGTATAAAACGGATCTATCTTCGCAATAGCTTCGTAATCAAAATCATCTAGTATTTCTGCCACACCCGCTTTGGGTAATCCATCTTTGAAATCCGGCATAACAGATGCCATCTCTTTTTCATCCGATAAAACAACCTGTTGTTCCTCTGCTTCTTTTGTATCAGCATGTCTTTTTACCGTACTTATCAGAAGCATGGATGCGCTGACAATAAATATCATAGCAAAGACAGAAAACAAGATGTGCTCCTTCACATAGGAAACGAGCGGGCGACAACTGCCACCCACTCGTTGAAAAAAACGTAACAGTTTACTACTGCTTTTATTATGTTTTTTCATTTCAGTTTCCTTACTTCGTTTGCTTTTACAGGTATTAGCGTACTATTTCCACGCTATCTGCCCATACCGTTGCTTTTTCAATCAATCGTTTCAAATGAATCTCAAAACGACCTTTTTCCTTCTCTGTATCCCGGTCAATATAGATATATTCGATAGTATGAACCGGAAGAATTGACAAAAACTCCGTATTAACAACGCCACGAAATACAATCTTTGTATTCTCTTCACCCCTGTATTTGCAGTCTATTGTCAATTTCCCGGTAGCTTCTTCATATTCGAAATCATCTACATCCAGGTCAAAGAAGCTATAATCCATATTGTTAAAATCCATAAAACCCCTTTTACACTACCTATTTTTTGTTTCTTTTTTGCAGTCTTTCATAACAAGCAACTCCTGCCATACCAAGTGCAGCACAAACCATCATAATCCAGAGATATAAAGTTCCTGCATCTCCGGTATCAGGTACTTCATCCTTCTCGTCTTCTTTCTTGGTATTACCTGTGTCAGAAGTATTATTGTTGTTATTATTTCCACCACCATTATCATCGTCATCATCGTCATCATCAGGTGTCTTCTTACCTAAATCTTCATCATCAATGACAACCACATAATCTGATGCATGGGTAAAGGTCAGTTCTGCCTCACCATTTGAAGCTATCACATCTGCACACATGTATTCAAGCTTGCCGGTTGTAGGATTATAATAATACAGATTTGCATAATAACCAGCATTATCGCTTCCAAGGTTCGCTTTAAGTACAGCGGTAAATCCAAATTCACCGGAATGAACAAGGTATATTTCAATAGTTCCCTTCTCGCCGGTTATATTATTGATAACATCAATCGGGATATTATTCAGCGAATTATTTTCATCTTCTACTGTTGTATCAAAATTGATATTGCCAATTTCACCGTCAGAAACAGTACTTCCGTCTATTGTCCATGTCAAACCATTATCGAATTCAAATGATATAATAACACCTTTATCTCTTACCAACTCAATGATATCTCCCGGCACAACGGTTGCACCATTCATATCTACTACAATAGTGTCTCCTTTATTAGCAGCTTCGATTGCATCTCTGATAGCATCCCAACCCATTTTACCATCATCGCCCTTTATAAATGGCGCATTATCCTCTGCAAGAACTTCCAATGTTCCCTTTTTATAGGTATATGTGTAATTCCCTTCATTAGCAGGTCCGCTTACAACAATATCATACGTTCCAACTGTTTCTGAATTTGTTGCACTACAGCTTACACCTACAGTAATTGGAAGGTTTTCACCATTCACAAGCCCTGTTGTAATATATGTGAATGCAGGAAGTTCATCTCCTTGTTTTACTGTATGACTTTCTGCTGTAATTGTAACCTGTGCAGGCTTAATCACAAATTTATACTCAGGCAACACTGCGGACCACTGGTAATTGTCACTGATTAAGCTTACTGCCACATCGTAAGTACCTGCATTCGTCTGTGTTGTATTCTCTATCGTATAGAATGGACTACTTGCGATACTATACGTCTGTGGAAGACCAGTATATGTATACACAGTATCGTCTTTTGCAGGTACATTAACAGTTCGTTTTGCAACAGCCACTTGAATCTCACAGATTGCTTCTGCATATGAACTTGAACCCTCTGCTTTGATTTCAACTGTAGCAGTTCCGGAATTAACAATATGTACTTTTCCGGTCGAATCCACGGTAACTACATCACCGTTTTCATTTGAATCATCAACTACACGATATGAGAGTTCAGTCTTGTTTCCTGTAACAACAATATCTGTATCATTATCACCAAAAGTAAGTGAAATATTCTCTGCACTGATATTCTGTACAAGCTTATCAGTTCTGACAACAGTCAATGTATAAGTTAAATCTTCATAATTCTGCATTGATACCGTTACTGTTACAGTTGCAGACAATCCGTTACTATATGCATTCAATGATTTTACATCATAAGTAAGCTTACCGGTGGCATCTACTGACACATTCTCAAGCATGTTATTTGTATCACTAATAGAAGAAATTTCATAGGATACCGAGCCGCAATCTTCAGGAAGTCCTTCAATACTAACGCTCTCACCGTTCTTACTTTCTGCATATACATATGTTTTATTTGCATTATTTAATGCGGTTGCTTCGGCTTTGCTTACTGAAACAGTAAGTTTCACCGTAACTTCCTTATAATTGTCTGAATCGTCAGGCGTAAATAAAACATTATACAATGTAGTCGCACTGTCCGAAACTGCAGGCTTTACAGTACCAGTTTCCCATGCAAAGCTTCCTGCCACTACCGTGCTGTCCGTCTCACTATAATGGATTACACCATTTGATAATACTGACTGATTGAGTGTCTGTCCATAAGTGAGTGCTGATGCTGTTGGCTTTGTTGCTACATAAGGTGTTGC
>JAGAOO010000067.1 GCA_017623675.1 Lachnospiraceae bacterium | reverse complement strand
TGATACGTTTCCGGCTGCCTTCATTTTCTTCTGTCACCAGAAGTCCCGCCAGTCCTGTCGTCGGGTCAATATAATCTCCATCCTTGTCGTAACTTTTCATCAGATTTTTAATGCCTTGAATGTTTCCATACATTGCCCCATTTGCATTTGACATCATCTGTTTTGTTGCCGCCTTATATTGCTTGCTGTTCGTATCAATGCCCGCCGCCCTTAACTGTGCCTGTACAGAACTGCTGTTTAACTGCGACAACTGAAAGCTTCCTATAGCACTTGCACCTTTTGTGCTTTTTGTTCCTACATACTGTGAAATAAAAAACTGTAATCTGTAATTCTTGGCATAATTTCAACCTCCTTGTCAAATTAAATATGAAATCCGTTTCCGTCAGTTACTTAATTATTCAGATACCCCTGTTTCTCTTCCTCATCAGACCAGATTCTTTCATAATGACTTCCAATATTCTCAAATATCTCCTGCCAAGTAGAAAACTTTTGCATATCTTCTATACTTCCCCTATTATCCTGCAGCCACTCATAAATCGCTTTATATGTATCCTCCGAAAACAGAACGCTCCAATTATTCTTATAATTTGAGTTGTCATCATAAGACATTCCGTTAAAGCCCATAGATATGATTCCCTGCTCTGTACGTTCTGCAAGTCCTTTGATTTCCAGATCAGCCCATATGTAAGCTTCCTGTTTGCTTTCTATCAGATTCGGATACTTATTAAAATATGTTTCTGCTAAAGCCTCATACTTTTTTATATCAGCTTCACTCTGTAAAAGGACTTTGCCGCCACGTCCTTCCTCTCCATTCTTTACCAGATATTGAATACCTGTCCCTGAATGTGTTTTTAATGTAAAACCTTGCAAATCTTCCGTTTCCAACTCATCACTCCCCAAAACATTCTGCAAATCTTCTTTTAATTCATTATCCAATACTAAAGCGTCATAACTCATAGTGCCATGCTCTGAAATCAGGAACTGTTTCCCTGTCCCGGCATCCTGTCTAATCTTAATGTCAGAATAGGAGAATGCCCCTGTACGTTCGCCCTGCTTATTGTAAATATCAAAGCATCCCGCTTCATTATCCGGTACAAGCCTGTAATTTTCAGATTCGTATGTTTCATATTTGGGTACCAAATTGCGAACCGTCTGGGTTGACGATACCAGATAAGCATTCATTGCTGTTTTCGTCAATGTTGTTTTCATGCTCTTTCTACTTTCAGAAGAAAATGAATTTGCTGTGCTTGTATTTGATGCAATATTTCCCATCCTATTTGCAAAATCTTTTGCAGATATATTTCTTTCTGCTTTTCTGGTTACATAGCCTGCTGAATAACCTGTTGTTCCAATCCCACCAATAGCCATTTTGATATTCCTCCTGTCAAGATATTTTCTATCTTCTACAATTCCTCCGTCGTAAGAATTGCCTATGCACTTCTGCCTGTCATAGCAGCATATATCCCCACTTCTTTTATGTATCGCATATAAGTATCCATTAAACCATTTTTCAGGCAATCCTCTAATGTATTTTGCATTTCACTAAAAAATTGCTCTTATCATAGATTTCTCCCTGTCTTACATTGGCTTCCTGCACACGCTTTGCCATCGTCATTGCAACAATTCCTCCTGCCGGACTGTCAATCTTTCCCTGCTGCTTTAAATGTGCCGACAATGCCAACATTTCTACATAGGAAGCATTTGATGG
>JAGAOO010000066.1 GCA_017623675.1 Lachnospiraceae bacterium | reverse complement strand
TATATATTCCCGCACGACACGCTTGCGCTCCAGCCAGCACGTAGCGGTACGTAAGGCTGTGCTTGATAAAGAATAACTGTTTTTGTTCTCAAAGCACAGCCTAAGTACCGACGTGCTTCTAAGGTCGTTGCGGAAACATATACCCTCAAAACCGCTGCTGTAGGAATGGAAAAGAACCATAATTTATATTGGGGAAAGTAGTATGGCTCCGCGGGGATTAAACGTTACAACAAACGCTATTGTTTACGTAATTATACGCATTGTCAACATTAAAGTATCATTGTTTTCGTAGGCATTGATAACTTGTGCGGAGCAGTACTCTGTTTCCCATATAAATTATGGGTTGGTTTTTACCAGAGTAGATGTTCGGCGGATGAATATATATGCTTGAATGCAGACTCTAAAAGTACGTCGGTACTTGGATTGCGTATTTTGCAATCCTATGTACCGCTACGTACTGACCGAAGCGGAAGCGGGTCTGCATCAAGTATATATATTCGAAGCCGAACACTAGTCAGTAAGATAAACCTTAATTTATTTCAATTATTTATTTCCATTTTTTCCTTCGTATAAATCCAACTCTTTTCGTGAATCCTTATATTACAAGTCATTTTCAGGAGGAAATCTTATGGCATTGAACAAAGTGGATTTATGTGGAATGAATACATCCAAGCTTCCTTTACTGAATAACGAAGAAAAGAACCAGTTATTTCGCCAAATTGAAGAAGGAGATACCCATGCCAGAGAATTACTAATCGAGGGCAATCTCCGTCTCGTACTAAGTGTCATTCAGAGATTTACCAATAGCGCAGAACAGGCAGATGACTTATTCCAAATTGGCTGTATTGGTTTAATGAAAGCCATCGATAACTTTGACCGCTCTCTAAATGTCAAGTTTTCTACCTACGCTGTCCCTATGATCATAGGAGAATGCAGACGTTATCTTCGAGATAACAATTCCATACGAGTTTCCCGTTCCCTTCGAGACATTGCTTATAAAGCCATTTATGCCAAGGAACAGTATCTGCGTACTCATGACAAAGAACCTACTATGGAGGAAATTGCTAAGGAGATTGATATGGATAAAGACGCTGTTGTTATGGCTCTGGACGCCATAGCCAGCCCGTTATCCTTATATGAGCCTGTCTATCAGGAAGGCGGGGATAACCTCTATCTGATGGATCAGGTTAAGGATAAGAAAAGTACAGAAGACGCCTGGGTGGAAGACTTGTCATTAAAAGAAGCCATGCACCGACTGTCTGAGCGGGAATACAACATAATTAAGCTTCGTTTTTTTGAGGGCAAAACTCAGACAGAGGTGGCAGAAGAAATTGCCATTTCTCAAGCACAAGTCAGCCGTTTGGAAAAAGGTGCCTTAAAGAATATGAGAAAATATCTGGCAGAGGGCTGAATGCCCTCTGTTTTTATACTCAAGATGCCATTTCCCGTTTTAATCGTTTAATAATCTTCTTTTCCAGACGGGATATGTAAGACTGTGAAATTCCCAGCATATCTGCCACCTCTTTTTGAGTCAGTTCTTCACCACTCTCGGAATTCAATCCAAACCGAAGTTCTATGATCAATCGCTCTCGTGGTGTCAATACTGCTAATGCTTTGCGAAGCATCTTTCTATCCACTTCATCTTCAATATCCCGATAAATTACATCTTCGTCTGTTCCTAAAATATCCGAAAGCAGTAATTCATTGCCGTCCCAATCTACATTTAAAGGTTCATCAATGGATACCTCCATTTTGGTCTTGTTTGTTCGTCGCAGGTACATAAGAATTTCATTTTCAATACAGCGAGAGGCATAGGTAGCAAGTTTTATCTTCTTGTCCGGTGCAAACGTATTAATTGCCTTGATTAACCCAATCGTTCCAATGGAAATTAAATCTTCCACCCCAACCCCGGTATTGTCGAATTTCTTGGCTATGTATACCACCAGTCTCAGATTCCGTTCTATCAATATTCCTTTCGCTTCTGCCTCTTCATTCGTTCCCAATTTTGCCAGTAACTCACTTTCCTGTTTTGTTTCCAATGGCGGTGGCAGAATTTCAGATCCTCCTATATAATGAATTTCTCCTTTTGGTGAAAACAAAAAACTGGCAAACCGTCCCACCATAGATAATTTGAATTGTTCATTACTTACTACCTGTAACATACTTATTCCTCCTGTTCTATTAAAGCTGTATGTAATAGCATTTGATATTGTTTTTGTCCTGAAATTGTCTCACTAATTCCTACAATAACAGGCTCCTGAACCAGACATTTCTTTCCCTTTCTCATAACCAGTCTGGTGCATTGAATCCCCAAAAGTTCCCCTCTGTTTTCTCCTAAAGACTGATATGGAATCCATTTCGCCTTTGCTAGTTTCTTCTCTGCTATCAAGTCGTAATCTAATTTCTTTTGCTCTAAATATCGATGCACAAGCAGTTGATAATCTTCACTTAGAATCGGCAGTAACCACTCTGCTTCTGCAACTACCACCGGACGCCCGGTCACCGGCTCAGTCAGGAAATTTCCCGTATCCACCAGCCCGGTTCCATAGACATTCTTATCTTCAAAATAGAGAGAAAGCTGATAATAATCCCGATTCTCTCTGCTTCGATACTGCTGGAAACCAGTAGTCAGAATCAATAGAATTACTACGGTAACAAGTACTAAAATACCAAATTCCCCTAACTGTAATCCTTGGTCCTTAAACAGTTGATTCAACCAAGTCCCAAATGGAGTAGAAAAATATAACCAATTCATGGTGCCACCCAGCAAAATAGAAATTAGTAATTGACATCCATAACAAAGCAGTATCCTACGGATACTGTGCGGCGAAAATGCTACATAACTCATCAAAAGTCCTATGATTCCATAGCTGCATATGTAATAAATCCACGAAGCAGGAATGGGAAGCCAAATCATTAAAACAAAAAGAAAGCTCCCCAAAAAAGGGCTGAGCAGATACCGCCACCAGGCAATGGATTGTCTGCAAATGAATGCAGTCAACCATAGGATAAGCATATCCATACCAAAATTAATGAAAAACAGTACATCCAGATATATGGTATATTTCACCCTTGCCCCTCCATTTCTTTTGTACAGTGTACCTCTTTTCACTTGCGATTTCTGTCCAATTGTAGGGGGTAATTTCGTCAACAACAATCGAGTAAGCATGAATCTGTGCTCAGCTCACCGTAAACACAAAAAGCCCCCATGAAAAATCATGAGGGCTGACATTTTTACAAATAATTATTTTCTTTTTAAGAATTCCGGAATCTTAATTCCACCATCTGCAGTTGGTTTGGCAGGAGCCTTTCGCTCAACGGTTTGTGGTGGAACTGTAGTTGCAGGCTTTACCGTATTAGTAGTTGTAGCTGCTGCTCCATTCAGGAATGATGGCTTTGCTGCCGGTGTCGGTTGTACCGGGGTTGACTGCTGTGCCGGACGTGGCTGTGCAATTGGCTGTCCGGAATAAGTAGGAATCGTACCTGCCGGTGCTACCTTCGTTGCTGTAAAACCACCAATATTCTGCTGCTTTGGTGCATCAATACCGGTTGCAATAATCGTAATACTCAACTCATCAGTTGCCGAATCTGCATCAACCGTACCAAAGATAATATTTACATCATCACCGGCAATTTCAGAAGCATAAGATACTGCTTCACTGGTATCCATAATTCCAACGTCACCAGAGAAATTGATAATAATATCAGTTGCACCGGAAACAGTAGTTTCTAACAATGGGCTGTCCATTGCAAGCTTGATAGCCTCAACGGCTTTATTTTCACCAGATGCTTTACCAATACCAATATGTGCAATACCCTTATCGCGCATAACCGTCTGAATATCTGCAAAGTCCAAATTAATCAATCCCGGCTTATTAATCAGGTCTGTAACACCTTGTACACCCTGCTGTAATACTTCATCTGCCTTCTTTAATGCTTCCGGAATAGAAGTATTCTTGCTACAAATCTGAAGCAGCTTATCATTTGGAATTACTATCAGAGTATCTACATTCTCTCGTAATGCATCAATACCGGTCAAGGCATTATTCATTCTTGGCTTTCCTTCAAACTTAAATGGCTTAGTAACAACGCCAACTGTTAAAATTCCTAAATTCTTTGCCATTTCTGCAATCTTAGGTGCTGCACCGGTTCCGGTTCCACCACCCATACCACAAGTAACAAATACCATATTGGCTTCCTTCATTAAGTCTACCAATTCTTCACGGTTCTCTTCTACTGCCTGTGCACCAACCTCTGGCTTTGCACCTGCACCCAGTCCCTTGGTTAATTTCTCACCAATCTGAACCTTTGTGGTAGCCTTATTCAAGGCGAGTGCCTGCTTGTCTGTATTTACAGCAATTAACTCTACGCCTTCAACGTTCTCATCTATCATTCTGTTGACCGCATTGTTACCTGCGCCTCCCACACCGATTACAAGAATCTTAGCAGGTGTTCTCTCTTCTTTAGATTCGATTTCGATCACAGTTGTATCCTCCTTAAAATTAATTCATATCCTTCATATCTGTCAAAAGACATATATACCTACCCTTTATAATATAATTTTTTTATCAAAATTTCAACCGAAAGTTAATTATTTTCTCGAAAAA
The DNA here is from genome assembly GCA_017623675.1 of Lachnospiraceae bacterium. GTDB lineage: Bacteria > Bacillota > Clostridia > Lachnospirales > Lachnospiraceae > CAG-632. Next base: position 37,143 of record JAGAOO010000066.1, on the reverse strand, counting down.
CTACATCACCCTTCTCAATTGTGTAATCTTTCATGTATAATGTACCGCTTTTTCCTTCAATACTTTGTAAAATATTTCCTAATTCACTGATTTGTTCTTCAATATTGCTTCCATCACCCAATAAGACTTTCACATCCCCATGATATAAAATTATTTCATTCTGAGCGGTAAACCGTATATCATCGATTTGCAAATCATATTTTTGTAATAACTGGGTTAAAGTCAGCACTGTATAGAAAAAGTCCTTATCCTCAATCGGAAGTGGTTCATACATCACCATAGTATCAAAGCGAATACCGGTTATGCAAGGAATATCCGGCATTTTTTCACTGGAACTTTCTAACACAATACCGTCTTTATCAAAATACATATATTCATTCATGAACTGGACACAACCTGCCAGTGCTTTTTCATACACCGTAATCGTGACAACATGATTGGATATGTATTCTACATCCACTTTTTCCACAAACGGAATTTCCTCCATCGGTTGGAGCTTATATCTAAGATATAGAAACAAGGTATTCTTTCCATATTCATCTCCCACAACCATCTGTATAATTTCTTCATCTGTATAATGAACATTTCCTGTCACCTGAATGGTTTCAATATTAAATTGTGTCAGTATAATCATCATCCCTGCCAGTAATAAAGCCAGCAGACATCCAGCAATAATCCAGCCCTTGGGGGACTTTTTCTGAATGGATGACTCCTCCTGTGCTGCTTTTTTCAAAGTATCACCTTACCATTTTTCTACTTACGTATCTTAATCTGCCTTGCAACCGATAGCACAATTCCCATTTCAACCAACAGGAATACCAACGAGGTACCACCATAACTGATAAACGGAAGCGGAATACCGGTATTCGGTATGGTATTGGTAACAACTGCTATATTTATCAGAACCTGAACAGCAACATGTGCCAATACACCTACTACTAACAAGGAGCCGTATAAATCTCTGGCATTCACTACAATCAGCATCAAACGCCAAATCAGAATAATAAACAACAATATTAAACTGACTCCACCTACAATGCCAAGTTCTTCACAGATAACGGAAAAAATCATGTCATTATGTGCTTCCGGAATAAAATCCATTTTCTGAATACTCTGTCCTAAGCCTTTCCCCCAGATGCCACCGGAACCTATGGCATACAATGCCTGTAACGTCTGATACCCCTTTGGATGAGTTTCCAGATTCAACCATGCATCAATACGATCCATACGATAACCGGCAGTCAACAGGAATAAGCCTCCACCTAACACTCCTACCCCTGCAATGAAGATAAAATGAGAGTATTTCGGACTTGCAACAAACAAAATTGCTATGATAATAACGCCACAGATAATGGCGGTGCTCAAATTCTCAATAGCAATAAATCCCGTCAGAATCACCGGAGGAATCATGATTTTCACCAATACCTTCCAATCATTCAATTTCCAGACTTGAGCCGTAGTAGCAGCCGCTACATACATGATAATTGCCATCTTTGCCAACTCAGAGGGTTGAAACCGTATCGGTCCAATTTGCAGCCATCGGGTCGAACCACCACTGGCACTTCCCACAACCAAAACTGCCAAGGTCATAATTCCAATTCCCAAAAATGCTATAAGCGTTAACCGTTTCAAAAAATGATAATCAACTTTTGAAATGAACAGCATAGCTGCAATTCCCATTACTGCAAAAAGCGCCTGCTTCTTAAAGAAATAAGCTGCATCTCCATAGTCCAAAGAAGCTGTATAGGAACTGGTACTATAAACCATAATCAAACCAAAGCCTACCAGAAATACCACAATGAACAAGAGTGAATAGTCAAAATATTCACCCGGATTCCAGAATCGTATTCGTTTTCGTCTTGGCTGATTTTGATTCTCCTGCATTTCTTCTCTCATGCCGCCACTCCTTCATTGCTATTTCCTGCCAGTCAGCAGTTCCTTCGGTCCTGCTTAATGTTCCGGCAAAGCTCGAACATATTCCTTAAATAAATCCCCACGTTGCTCATAATTATCAAACTGTCCCCAACTTGCACAGGCAGGCGAAAGCAGGACTGCATCCCCCTCCTCTGCCAATTCATAACAGGTTTGAACCGCTTCTTCTAAATTGTCTTTCATTATAATATCATTAAAGCCATGCTTTCTTGCGGTTTCTGCTATTGTTTCTGCGGTCTGTCCAATGAGCAGCAGATAACGCACCTTTCCATCAAAACTTTCAATCCACTCATCAAATGGTACTTTTTTATCATAACCACCACCAATCAGCAAAGTCGGACGATTCATCGCCTGAATCCCTTTAATTGCTGCATCCGGATTGGTACCTTTCGAATCATTATAATAATTAACACCGTTTACTGTCTTTACAAATTCAATTCGATGCTCCACACCCTTGAATTCCATACAGACTTTCCGAATAATTTCTACCGGCACTCCCATGTAATAAGAAATGGCAATCGCCGCCATATAGTTTTCAATATTATGCATTCCAAGCAGTTTCATTTCTTCCGTAAAAAGAACGGGATATTCTTCTTTCTCTGTACGGATTACGATTTGATTATCTTTCAAACATACACCTTGTTCCAAATCAGTCAACCGACTAAAGAACACCGGTGTTGCCGGTATACGTTCCGCCATGCCCCTGGTATGCATATCGTCATAGTTCAGTACGCAGATTTGCTCCTTGCTCTGATTCATAGTTATCTTTTGTTTTGTATCCCGATAACATTCAAAGGTATGATGCCGGTCTAAGTGATCCGGTGTCACATTCAAAACCGCACTTACCTTTGGTTGGAAATCAACAATTGCCTCCAACTGAAAGCTGCTGATTTCGGCAACAATCATACTGTCCTCTGTTGTCCGGTCTGCTATCTGAGTAAATGGAATCCCAATATTTCCCACAGTAAAAGAGCTCTTGCAATATGCAGCACAAATTTCCCCTACTAAAGCAGTTGTAGTTGTTTTTCCATTGGTGCCAGTTATGGCGGCAATGGTGCCTTTTGACATCTGGTATGCCAATTCAATTTCACTCCAAATCGGTATCCGGCGTTCTCTAAACGCTTCTGTAAAAGGAGCTTCAATGGAAATGCCCGGACTAATTACCATTAAATCTATGGTATCCAACAATGCTTCCTCTAATTTTCCCACTACAACGCCTGCTTTATCATAATCTCCAAGCTTATGTAGAATCTCTAACTTATCCGCTTTGTCATTCTGATCGAAGATTATCACTTCTGCACCATGTTCTAATAACAGTTTTGCTGCACCGATGCCGCTTTTTCCTGCACCTGCCACAACAACTCTTTTGTTAAATTCCATTTTAACCTCCACGCAGATTTATATTCTGCTATCTGTTTTTCTTAAATTGCCAATAAACCAATCAGGCAAAGAATTGTGGTAACAATTGAAAAAATTGCAACCACTTTAGTTTCCGGCCAGCCACACAATTCAAAATGATGATGGATTGGTGCCATCTTAAATGGTCGTTTTCCCGTTGTCTTAAAGGATATCACCTGAATAATAACCGAAAGAACCTCAACCAGATATACCAATGCAACAATTGGAATAAATAATGGCATTTCCAGTACATAAGCGGTTGCTGCAACAAATCCGCCTAGTGCCAGAGAACCGGTATCTCCCATAAATACTCTTGCCGGATATACGTTATATACCAAGAACCCCAGCAATGCACCTACTGCGGCACAGGTAATCGGCTCAATACCTGCCTTCATACCAATGGCTACTACAGTAAAGAAGGTTGCTATGAGTACAGTGACAGAAGAAGCTAAGCCATCTAAGCCATCCGTAAAATTAGCTCCATTTACCGTTCCCAACACAACAAAAAACAAAAGTGGGATATACCAGAAGCCTACCTCCAGATAACGCCCATGCCAAAACGGAATCATCATTCTGGTTCCTAATTCTGTCTGAGTCATTATATAATAACAAAACACCCCTGTTACAATAATCTGCAATGCCATTTTCTGCCATGCACGTAATCCTAAAGAACGTTTCATTACTACCTTAATGTAATCATCTAAAAAACCAATCAATCCAAAGCCTAAGGTGACAAAAAGAATAGGAAGAAGCTTTGGATACTCTTTCACATAGAATAGAGAAGTGATTACTATACTGCATAAGATAATCAGTCCACCCATTGTCGGTGTGCCCGACTTTTTTAAATGAGATTCCGGTCCATCATCTCTTACAAATTGGCCGAATTTCAGTTTCTTCAAAAACGGGATGATAATCGGACTTAATATCACACTGATTCCAAAAGAAATCAAAACCGGCAGTATTACATCGTAGTTCAAATTCATATATTCACACCTCGCACTTTTGTACTTCAACTATCCTAGTATAATGCTTTTCCCTATGATAATCAAGCCTATTCCCCATTACTTCTATCTATCTGTTTTACCATTTTTACGCTGTTTTACTCATTCTGCTTCCGAATCCTGCACTTCATATACCGGTTCAATACCAAGATATGGAAGAATATTTTCATAGATTCGCTGTGCAACCGGAGCCGCTATGGTACCACCATAATATATCCCTGTGGGTTCATTAATCAAAACCAGAGTAATAACCTGCGGATTATCTGCCGGTGCTATCCCGATAAAAGAAGAAATGTATTTTCCATTTCCTCTGGGAAGTTTTTCACTGGTTGCTGTTTTCCCTGCTATACGATAACCTTCTACCTGTCCTCGTCTTCCACTTCCCTCTGCCACAACTGATTCCAGCAAATCCCGCATAGTAGCTGAGGTTTCTTCGGAAATCACACCGTTTTCCACCGGATACTCATAGGTTTCAATCCTGTTTCCCGCTGCATCCAGTGCATACATTCCAAAGTGAGGTGTCACTAGATTCCCACCATTTACTATGGCACTGACAGCAGTGATTAACTGCATGGGCGTAATCTGAAAAGACTGTCCAAAGGACATAATCGCCAAATCTACTTCCTTAACATCCTCCTGTTTATGCATAATGGATGTTGCCTCTCCCGGCAAATCAATTCCCGTCCGGCTCATTAATCCCAGCTGCTCATAAGTATGATACATATCCTCCACACCTACTCTGGCACCGACATCCATAAAGACCGGATTACAAGAGTTCATAATTCCCTGTCGAAAGGTTTCTAATCCGTGCCCGGTTGTCTTATGACAACGAATGGTTCTGTCACCGACGATTCGGTAACCGGGGCACACAAAGGTATCTTCAACGGAAAGTACCCCTTTTTCAAAAGCAGCAGTGGCTGTTACCGTCTTAAAGATAGAACCCGGCTCATAGGTATCATTAATGCAAAAGTTACGCCACATCTGATTCAATGCATTTTGTTTTTCTTCTTCTGTTGTATAAGTGATATCTGAATTCAGGGTATATGGATCATTCAAATTATATTCCGGTGCATTTACCATGGCATAGATTTCACCATTTTGAGGATTCATAACTATGATAGAAACCCCTATGGCTTCTTTGGCAATCAGAACCTTTTCCGCCTCTTGCTGTACATAAGACTGAATATTTGCATCAATGGAAATGTATAGGTCATTTCCTGCAACAGGCTCCTGTCTGGCTTCTGCCGTATTTGCCAATTCAATTCCATTCGCATCTGTAACTGTCAAAATATATCCATCTGTTCCCTGAAGAACCGAATCATATTCTACCTCTAATCCTACAATCCCCTGATTATCAGAACCGGTAAAGCCTAACACCTTGGATGCCATATCATCAAATGGATAATAGCGTCTGTAATCTTCATCTACCATAACACCATCCAAATGATAGGAACGAATGGTATCAGCAATCACCTTATCAACATTACTTTTAATTTTTTCTCTGGAGGATACTTTTTCCACCTTTTCCCGGATGGTTTCCTCCGAGATTCCCAGTTCCCGGCTTAATACTTCTATCACTTGCTCCGAATCCGTAATCTGGCTGTGAATCACAGAAATCGTACATACCGGTCGATTACCTGCTAAAACCACACCATTTCGATCCAGAATTCTGCCTCTGGGTGCCTTGATAGCACGCTCGCGTTCATGCAAAGCCTGCGCTTTTTCGGAATAGTATTCTCCCCTTCCAATCATAATGTATCCCAGCCTTCCGATTAAGAAGACTGCCACAAATAAAACGGCAAAAAATAAGATTACCATCTTTCTCCGATTATAGGTTTTTACTTCAGGCATTTCAGTACACCTTATCCGTTATCTATATAGTATACGTCAATGCATGGACAGATATGAATACTTATTCGTTGTTACCACCTTCTGTGGAAGCTTCTCCCTCGGTTGATGCTTCCCCTTCGGTTGATGTTTCTCCTTCGGCTGATGTTTCTCCTTCGGTTGATGTATTTCCTTCCGGCTGCACATCGCCCTGTACCGGTGTGGCTGTTTCATCCACAATTGGGCTTCCATCATCCACACTGGTATTACTTTGAAACACATTCATATACGGAAGTACTTCTTCAAAAATATCATGTGCAATTAAAGACGAAGCACCACTATGAGACTGATCTGCAACATTTGGTTCATCTACCGTTACAAACAATACAATTTGTGGTTTTTCTACCGGAGCAAAACCAATAAACGAAATAACATATTTCTCATTTCCTCTTGGCTGTTTTTCTGCTGTACCGGTTTTACCACCAATCGTATAACCTTCAATACGTACACGTTTACCCGTACCTGCTTCAACCGTCTGATACATATACTCCTTTAACAGATTGGAGGTTTCCTCTGAGATGGTTCTTCTCAGAACGGTAGGCTCATAATTTGTAATCACATCACCATTTTCATTTACAATTTGTTTCATTACATGAGGTTCATAGTAATTACCGCCATTTACCAAGGAGCAAAAACCTGTGCAAAGCTGAATCATTGATACATTTTGTCCCTGTCCAAAGGAGGATGTTGCTAATTCCATCGGATTTAATCCTTCTTCTGTATATACTAACGCAGCTGTATTTGCCTCTCCAGGTAAATCCACATAAGTTTTACTTCCAAAGCCAAAGTCCTTTTGATACTTATAAAACACGGCAGGACCCTCTTTCTGTGCAATCTGCATCAATGCAGAGTTACAAGACTGCATAATCGCCTGCTCTACGGTTACTGTTCCATGTCCACTTAATAAATGACAATTGACTGCACGTTGTCCTTCCACAACCGTATAATGTCCTTCGCAGTAGAACGTATCACCATCATGTATAATATCTTCCTCTAAGCCGGCTGCCACCGTAAAAGGTTTAAAGGTGGATCCAGGTTCGAAGGTATCACTAATTACATAATTCCGCCATACTTTATTAAATGCATTCAATCGTTCTTCTTCCGTCATTTGTGCAACCAATTCTGCTCCACCGGCTGCCGTAATAACAGTTCTCACAGGTTCCGGGGTTGAAGCTTCTGTGCTTTCTCCTTCTTCTGTGCTTTCTCCTTCTTCCGTGCCTTCCTCAACAGGTTCTGTGGAAACCTCAGGTATCACTTCCCGTTCAAAAGAATAACTTCCGTCAGGATTTGCAAACTGATAATAAATACTTTCTTCGTTATATGGTTGATTGCAATCAAAGGTATAGGAGTTGGCAATTGCAAGAATATCGCCATTATTCGGATCCATTGCAAGAACGGATACATTCTTCGCTCCGGTTTCTGTCATGAATTCTGCAATCTGCTTTTCAACAATTAGTTGAATATTCGTGTCCAGAGTCGTAACAACTGTATTCCCGTTTATCGGCTCACGAATTGTTCTCTGCAGCGTTTGGTCAGTGGTTAAATACCCATACTGTCGTCCCTCTACACCGTTTAATTCCTCATTGTAATATAATTCAATACCTGAATTTCCTACATTGCCGCTGGCAGTAAAACCCAATGTCTGACAGGCTAAAGTGCCATACGGATAATATCTTTGATATTCATCTTCCAGCCAAATACCTACAAGCTGTGATCCTTCCTTTGTTTCCAAATACTCATTAAATGGTGTAACAGTATCATAGGACAACTTCTTCGCCATAATCTTGTATAAGGAATCCTCATCTGCCAAAGCAGCATTGATTTCTTCATCTGTTAAACCAAAATAGGTTTTCAATGCATTGATAACCAAAATCTTTTTTGTGGATGTTTCTCCATTCTCCAAGGTTACCTCTTTGTCACCTTCTGCCAAAATAATCTTTGGCTCAATAATTAAATTGTACACCTTGGTACTGGTTGCCAGCTCTGTTCCGTTTCTATCCAGAATATCTCCCCGACGATACGGGATTGATATACTGTCATATCGTTGCTGAGATAATACCCGTTTTTCATATTCATCTCCTTTTATCTGTTCCACATATACCATTCTGCATAAAACGACAATAAAGCCGACCAGTACAATTCCACACATCACTGTCAGCTTTATCTTCATTCTGTTTAGAAATCGTTTTTTTACTTTACGTTTTTTTCCTTGTCCAGCCATATCTTATCTCCTACTACCTGTAGCCATCTCAACCTTCCGTTTCAAGCTGTCCCTGTGTTTCTTATCTGGCACTTGGTACATCCTGATACTGTCTTACATAATCTGCTTCCGTCAGATTGTAATATACCACCTGGCCTTCTGTTGGATAGACCATTCCCAACTGATTAATTGCAGTTTCCCGAATCTGTTCCAGATTAACATTACTATTCAATCGGTTTTCATATACATTATTTTCATCTGTCAAAGTTTCAATCTCTGACTGTAACATGCTTATGGTATCGCTTTGATTGGTTACCTTTGCCTGCATAGATAACATCATCGTACAAGCAGTCAGTGTTGCCAACACAGAAAAAGCAAGAAATACAGCAAAAGCAGGATTCATTGCAACCTTCAGACCTTTTTGTGTTTTTGCCTTTCTTACTTTTGCATACTCCGGAAGTTCTTCTTGTCTGCGTTCCGGTCTTATATATTCCGGCTGTACCACCTTACGTGCGGCAGTTCCTTCTGTATAATATTGTGCGTAAGCGTTCCTATACTCTCTCATCTCAACTCTCCAATTCTTTTATTTTAGCAACCACTTTCATCTGTTTTGAAACTATGATACACATGAAAGAAATTACTTCTTTTCAAACACCCGAAGCTTGGAACTCTTCGAGCGTGGATTCTCCTCCAGTTCTTTTTCCTGAGGAACTATTGGTTTTCTCGTAATTACAGTCCCTTTCGGTTTTTTTCCGCAAGTACACACCGGGAAACTTGGCGGACAGGTGCATGGATTTTCATTTCTCTTAAATATAGTTTTGACCAGTCGGTCTTCCAATGAATGAAATGTGATTACACAAAGCCTTCCACCGGGATTCAATAAATCAATCATGTCATCTAAGGAATTGTTCAACACTTCCAACTCATGATTCAATTCAATTCGAATCGCCTGGTATGTTTTTTTTGACGGATGTCCACCATTCATTCTTACTTTTACCGGAATCGCCGCCTTGATAATTTCATTCAATTCCTCTGTTGTTTCAATTGGTTTTACTGCTCTGGCTTGTACAATATGTTTTGCAATGTTTTTTGCAAATTTGTCTTCTCCATAATCGCGTATGATCCGGAACAATTCCATCTCACTATATTCATTGACTATATCCTTAGCTGTTCTAGTCTGTCGTTTATCCATCCTCATATCCAGTGGAGCACATTCCCGGTAGGTAAAACCTCTATCTACCGCATCCAACTGGTATGAGGACACTCCTAAATCCAGAACAATTCCATCGACACCGTCGATTCCCAACGCTTGGATTCTGGTTTTCATATTGCAGTAATTATCACGAATAATTGTAACTTTTGCTCCGAATGGTGCCAGTCTTTTGGTGCTGGCTTCAATCGCATCTTCATCTTGATCAATTCCAATGAATCTACCCTGTTCTGACAATTGACTGCATACCACTCTTGCATGTCCTGCACCGCCCAGAGTTCCATCAACATAAATGCCATTCGGTTTAATATTCAGGTTCTCTATCGTTTCCTCCAACAATACGGATTTGTGTACAAATTCCATGTCAGCCTCCTACAGTTCAATGCCCAACGCATCCAAATCTTCCACAATTTCATCCATATTCTCGGCAATTTCAAGACTACGCTGATTCCAAGTCTCTAAATCCCAGATTTCAATTCGTTCAATGTTACCAACTATGGCAACTTCTTTCGTAATATTGGCAAAATCCCGCAAAATCTGTGGTAATAGGATTCTTCCCTGACTATCCAGTTCACAATCTACGGCACCTGCCATGAAGAAGTCTTTGGTCTGTCTGGCACGTTTATTCAGCATTGGAAGTTTTTTTAACTTGCCTTCGAATTCCGTCCACTCCTCTTCCGGATATCCATATAAACAGCCGTCCAAACCTTTCGTGATTACAAAGGTATCACCCAGTTTTTCCCGAAGCTTGGTAGGAATAATCAGTCTGCCCTTAGCGTCAACGGTATGATTAAATTGTCCTTTTAATCCGCTGGACATACTCCACTTTCCCTCCATTCAGACCGGATTTGCTCCACTTTGTACCACAAATCACCACATTTCTCCACTTCATAGGGTTATTTTATATGATTTAGGAAGGAATTTCAAGTACTGAAAGTCGCAAATTTGGAAAATGTTCGTGTTAAACTGCATAAACTTTTTGTCGTTTTTTTGTGCAATTGCAACAAAAAAAGAACCAAATAAATCGGTTCTTTCGTTATCTTTACTATATATTGTTGTTTTTATTTCACCCAGGCACTATATCTTGTGTTTTGTGGCTTCAAGTTTACTTTTGCTTATTTTCTCTGACAGGCAATTCTCCACTTGCCTCCACCTGTCCCTTTTTGAATTGAAGAAAACGAACCACATAAAATGCAATAGAAGCAACTACCAGACAGATAGCTAACAGTTGGGATACGCGAATTCCTGTATGAGCGAGCATTAACGAATCTGTACGTAAGCCTTCAACAAAAAATCGTCCCAGGTCATAACCGCCTACATAAATTGCCAATCCTTCACCATGGAATTTTTTGTGTTTTCTCCAAAACATCAAAAAACCAAACAGTGCCAGATTCCAAAGAGCTTCATATAAAAATGTAGGATGTACCCAGATACAACCATCTGTGACATTCGTCATCATTTCCTCAGTAATAACACCCAAATGTTGAAATCCAAATAAAGTCCCATTATTTTCATAATATTCCAACGGTATCGCCATAGCAAACAAACCATCGGTATAGCTTCCGAAGGCTTCTCGATTAAAAAAATTACCCATTCGTCCAAGTGCCTGTGCCACCGGAACACCTAATGCAATGGTGTCCAGCATCTGCAAAAAAGAAAGCTTACGTATTTTAGCAAATAGAATGCAGGTTAGTACACCACCAATCAAGCCACCATAAATTGCCAATCCGCCTTCTCTGATATTGATAATGCGTAAGAATGTTTCCCATGCAGTAAAACCGGGTCTAAAATAATAATCCCAGCTAAAGATTACATAGTATAACCTTGCACAGATTATCGCCGGCAAAATCATTACTAACAGATAATCTAAATACACTTCCGGATTCTGTCCTGTCCGCTTTGCCTCTTTGGTTGCTATCAAATAAGCCAAAAGGAATCCAACTGCAATTACAATTCCATAGAACTTAATTTCAATTCCGAACAGTTCAAAACCATCCGGCACATTATTAAAATACAATCCTAAATTCGGAAAACTTATACTGTTCATGGCAGTCCTTTCTTCCTCTATACATTGAACTTAAATAGAATTACATCTCCGTCCTGTACAACATATTCTTTCCCTTCAGAACGAAGCAAGCCCTTTTCTTTGGCTGCATTTAAACTTCCCAACGAAATCAAATCTTCATATCGTACAATTTCCGCCCGAATAAATCCTCGTTCAAAATCAGAATGAATCTTACCGGCTGCTTGTGGTGCCTTTGTTCCTTTTGTAATTGTCCACGCCCTGGTTTCTGTCTCACCGGCAGTGAGGTAACTAATTAATCCCAATAAGGAATAACTGGCACGAATCAATTTCTCCAGACCGGATTCTGATAATCCCATTTCCTCTAAAAACTCTTTTCGTTCTTCCTCATCTAATTCTGAGATTTCCGCCTCTATTTCTGCACATACAACAAAAACTTCACAATCCGATTCTGCCGCATAGCTCTTAACCTTTGCAACATATGGATTACTTGCCCCATCATCTGTCAGGTCATCTTCTCCTACATTAGCAGCGAAGATAACCGGTTTATAGGTAAGCAGATTGTACTCCTGTAACCATGCCAATTCGTCCTCATCGGTTGTTTCAAATGTTTTTGCCAGTTTCCCGGCTTCCAGATGTGCCTTTACTCGATTCTGCAAATCCAGTTCCTTTGCAAGATTTTTATCATTTTTTGCTCCTCTGGTAGTCTTGGCAATTCTTCGTTCCAAAACCTCTATATCCGAAAAAATCAATTCAAAATTAATCGTTTCAATATCTCTTAATGGGTCTACACTGCCATCTACATGAATTACATTCGAGTCATCAAAGCACCGCACTACATGCACAATTGCATCTACTTCCCGAATATTTGCAAGAAACTGATTGCCAAGCCCTTCTCCTTTCGAAGCTCCCTTTACCAGTCCGGCAATATCTACAAATTCAATAACTGCCGGAGTCGTTTTTGCAGAGTGATATAATTCTGTTAACTTTGTCAATCTTTCATCCGGAACTGCAACAATTCCCACATTGGGATCAATGGTACAGAATGGATAGTTGGCACTTTCTGCTCCTGCCTTTGTCAATGAATTAAATAATGTACTTTTTCCAACATTCGGCAGTCCTACGATTCCTAGTTTCATTTCTTTATATTTACCTCCATTTTTCCTTATTTATAGGTAATATTTTTATTGTAATAAATCTCTTCTATCTTATCCCTGTTCCTCATAAAGGCATCCACAACATCCGGATCAAAGTCTACGCCTCGTCCATTTTTTATTATGCTATAACACTCTTCCAATGGCATTGCATCCCGATAACAGCGTTTCGCCGATACCGCATCAAATACATCAGCCACTGCCATGATACGGGCACAGAGCGGTATATCTGTCCCGGACATTCCCTGTGGATATCCTTTTCCATTCCACTTTTCATGATGGAACATCGCAACTTGGAATGCCATATTCTCGTATTCACCATTAAAAAGGTGTCCGAAGGTGTCTTTTATTATCTTTCCACCAATAACCGGATGTTCCTTCATCTTGTCAAATTCTTCCGCTGTCAGCTTCCCCGGTTTCTGTAAAATAGCATCCGGAATACCTATTTTACCAATATCATGCATAGGAGCGGATTGAACTAAATTATTAAGAAAATCCTTGGTAATTACATTCCTATACTTCTTATCCTTCCTTAAGCTCTTGGCAATCAGCACAGCATACGCCGAAGAACGTCTGATATGCCCACCTGTACTATCATCTTTATTTTCTACCAGGGTTGCAAAGCCCATTACCATTTCATGCTGGTAATGTTCTAATCCGTAAATTGCAGGATTTTCCATGTTTAGATATATACTGATTGTTGTCATTGAAGCTGCTATACAGGATACCAAAGCTTCCGGGAATATAATCTGCAGTGCCATAATTATTACAATAAACACAAATGTAGTAGCTATACTCTGTCTCTTCTTCTCCAGTATATACCTATGCTGTATTATAATGAGTCCTACAGTAAGCACACAGTAGATGGCAATACTAATAAAGCAGACATATACTGATTTTCCCATTGAATAATTCGTATATTTTCCCTGTACAAACTCAAGGCTCGGCAGAAATATTATAGTCAGAAGAATAGAAACGGTGCTAGGCAATATGCATACTGCCTTTATCCATTTTCTTTTTGGTACTCCTACAGTTACAGTTACCCAGTACCAGAATAACAAAACCACATAAATCTCATATGACACAAACATTCCTAGATGCATCAACAGATTCATAGTCCGTGGAATCACATCCAAGAAATTAACAGTACATGCAGTAACCCCATCAAATATAACTGCTGTTTCCGACACAATATAGAAAAAATCAAATATTTTATTACAATTCGATTTGTGAGTAAGTCTATTTAGATTGTTTCCTTCCTTTGTGTATATAATTCCAATATAAATCAGAATCAGCAAACACATAATCTGAGTTTTGCACCATTGTAATATTATCATACGTACTTTCCCTCTTGTTTATCTTACGAATCTTCCTTGCATAAAAATCCGGTCACACATCCATATAAATCACTACTTCATCTTCATCTTTTTCAATCAAACCAAGATTAACGAATTTATGAAAATTCTTAATTGGATCTTCCCCGTTTTCCGAAAAGCCCATCCAGTCATCTTCATCAAACATCTGTTTTAACTCATAATGAATTGCAGGATAAGTAAACCGACATTTAAAGCGCATAACTTCCTTTAACATATCTTCCTCCGCCGACACATTATACGCAATGATATTGATTCATTCTTATTCATCCCAGTTATGATATACAGCCTGTACATCATCATCTTCATCCAGCAAATCCAGAATACGATTCATTTTCTTAATATCCTCATCACTGGTCAGTTCCACCCATGTCTGTGGAATCATTGTAACCTCTGCAGAAGCCATAGGAATCTTTTCTGCTTCTAAAGCCTCGCGAACTGCACTAAAGTCATCCGGTGCAGTAATAATTTCAAAGCTATCTTCCTCTTCTGAAAAGTCTTCTGCTCCTGCATCTAAGGCAATCATCATCAAATCATCCGATTCCATCTCGCAATCTTCTTTTGCAATAATAATCTGCCCTTTTTGATCAAACATAAAAGAAACACAACCGGTAGTTCCAACATTACCGCCACCCTTGGTAAACGCATTTCTAACATTGGACGCAGTACGGTTCTTATTATCGGTTAATGTATCTACAATGATAGCTGTTCCGTTTGGACCATATCCTTCGTATGTAATTGCAGTATAATTGACAGCATCTGTAGCTCCTGCTGCCTTCTTGATACCTCTTTCAATGGTATCGTTCGGCACATTATTGGCTTTCGCCTTTGCAATGACATCTCGCAACTTGCTGTTGTTATCCGGATTCGGTCCGCCTTCTTTCACAGCTACTGCAATTTCCTTACCGATAATCGTAAAAATCTTACCCTTTGCGGCATCGTTTTTTTCCTTCTTATGCTTAATATTAGCAAATTTTGAATGTCCTGACATGATTCAATCTCCTCTTCTCTCTAATCTTCTCGTTTTCTTCCATCCGAAGTATTCTCCGGTCAATCTTTAATAGTTTACCACTCTTTTCTCCGTCTGTAAAGCTATCCAATCCCTTGAATTCTCTATAATCCTTCCATTCTCGCAAACAATTCTACAACTAAGGGTATTGTCCCTACCGAACACAGGGTTGATATAAACACCCCAATGGAAGCCAATTTTGTATTCCCTTTATATTGATTACTTAACATAACAGACATCGATGCTACCGGCATTGCAGCAGTCAATGCAGCAATACCAATCAACATTGTATTATCTGTCACTAACCGCATAAGTAAATAAGTAATGACAGGCAGTACAATCAGGCGAAATAACGTCATTGGATATATCCGTATTTCCCGAACAATCTCACGAATTGGCACTGTAGACAAGGAAGCCCCCAGTACCAGCATAGAAAGTGGGGTTGTCAGATTTCCTACAATCGAACACGTTTTTTGAAAAACCTGTGGTAATTCCAGACCAAAGGCAAAAATCAGCAAAGCCAATACAGAAGCAATAATTCCCGGATTAATTAACTTTTTTGCTTCAAATCGGGCTTCGCCCTCTCCATCCTTTGATATCAGCAAAATACCATAGGAGAATGCTAACAAATTAAAGGGAATATTAAATATGGATGTAAAAAAAATTGCTTCCGTACCAAATATAGATTCCATAACCGGATAACCCATGAAGGTACAATTACTAAAAATCAACATGAATTGGTAAGTGCCTCTCTGATTCTTTGGTGTTCCCATCAATCGGGTAAATAGCCATGCCAATAAGAGCATAACTCCATAAAACACAGTTCCCCAGAGTAGATAGGAAAGCACTTCCCGAAGATTTCCGGTTCCAACATTATCTGCTACTGAAGCAATAATTAACGCCGGCATTGATACATTTACTACCAATGCCGACAGCTTTTTATTCGTTTCCGAATCAATAATTCCCAGCTTTGCAACTCCGTATCCCAGTACAAGGATCAAAAAGAGTTCAATCATCGTATTAACTACTATCCGTATGTCCATCTGCTTTCTGCCTCTATCATTTGTCTGTTCTATTACTTATTTTCTTTTTCCGTTTCCGGTACTTCGATTTTTGTCACCTTAACCTGAACAATCATCTTATCGTGAATATCAATTGGACGGAATGAATATCCCTGATATATAATATTAATCTCTTCCCCTTCCGTTGGAAGTCTTCCCAGCTCATATAATAAGAATCCATTTAATGTATCAATATCCTCATCCGGAAATTCGATTTCCAATATGTCTTCTACTTCCTCCAAACGGGCGAGGCCTCGCATGAGATAGGAATTCTCATCTCCCAGACGAATGATATCATGTTCTTCTTCATCATATTCGTCCAGAATATTTCCCACGATTACCTCTAAGATATCTTCCATGGCAACAATTCCTTCTGTCTGTCCATATTCATCCACTACAATTGCCATATGTATCTTCTTCGACTGCATATCATTAAACAACTTGCTGATATTCTGAGTCGGATGTACAAAAAAAGGTTCCCTTGCAATATCCCTTAAAGCCGCCTCTTTATTCCGCATATAATAACGCATAGCATCTTTCAAATGCAAAACTCCCACAATATTATCTAAATCTTCTTCATATAGTGGGTATCTGGAAAATCCATTTTCCAACATAAAGTTCATTGCTTCTTCCAGGCTCCACGAAGCATCTATTCCTTCAATCTTTTGCCGGGGGCTCATAACATCTCTGGCTTCCTTATCTCCGAACTCAAAAATGTTATTAATCATCTCTGCTTCATCTTCTAAAATCACTCCATGTTCATGCCCCTCTGTTACCATGGACTTAATTTCTTCTTCTACCTGTTCTTCATATTTTTCCTTGTTCCGTAAAAATCTACGGAACAAGCGACTGGGACCAGCTTTTGTCATTGCTTGTTCTCCTTCCTACAATATAGTAAAACCGTAATAATAAAATAGCATGAAACCCATATATGCGTCAATTCCTTATGTAAGTTCCAGGCTAATCATTAAGGCATAATTGACTTGCTCCATAATATCATCCTCTAAATGACATACTTTTTCTCGCAGGCGCTTCTTGTCAATGGTACGAATTTGTTCCAGTAACACAATAGAATCTTTCATAATTTCACACCGGTTGCAATCCAGTTCAATATGGGTTGGCAGCTTTGCTTTCGTCATTTTACTGGTAATTGCCGCTACTATCACAGTAGAACTATGACGATTCCCTGCCTCATTTTGTATAATCAAAACCGGACGAACTCCTCCCTGTTCCGAGCCGACCACCGGTCTTAAATCTGCATAGTAGATATCTCCACGCTTGATTATCACTTATTTCACACTCCAGACATTCTTTATTGGTTACAGTATTTCCAATCTTATCCAGAGTATACACTTATTCAACAGAATCCTTTTTCGAAGCCTTCTTCCCACACATAAGGTTCCGGAAGCAAATAGTCCAATGTACCTGCTTTCTTTCCCTTCCATGTGAAAATCCTCGGTATTCTCCTTGTCAGCCCACATACGAATTCGTAATTGAAGCTGGCACTGGCATCAGCCAACTCTTCTACAGGTATCCATTCTTCACCGTCTCTGCCAAATAGAGTAACTGTATCTCCCACCTTTACCTCCGGTATATGCGTAACATCTACCATAAACTGATCCATACAAATCCGTCCAATAATTGGTGCCGAATATCCATGGATTAACACTCTGCCCTGGTTAGACAATGCCCGCTTATATCCATCTGCATAACCCACCGGAATCGTTGCCACTTTTGTTTCTCTCTCTGTTACATATGTCCATCCATAACCAATTCCACTACCGGAAGGAACCGTTTTCAAATGAGAAATGCAGCTGCGAAGTGCCATTGCCGGAATCAATTCTGCCTGCATTTTATCCACTTCCTCCGAAGGATACAATCCATATGTGCTAATGCCGGAACGAACCATATCCAAATCCAAATCTCCACATTCCATAATTGCAGCACTATTAGCCGCATGACGAATCGGAACGGCAATCCCCTCCGCCTCTAAGGACCCCAGCATGTATCTGAATTGATTTAGCTGCTGTTCGAAAGCCTCCTTGTTCTTTTCGTCAGCTTTTGCAAAATGAGTGAAAATTCCCTCCAGTTCCAATCCCGGCAAAGTAGCAATTCTTCGAATACTGTCTATTGCCTCCCGATTGCAGGGAAAACCTATCCGGTTCATACCGGTATCAATTTTAATATGTACTTTGGCTGTCTGCTTATTGGCTACAGCCAGTTTTGATAATTCTTCTGCATCTTCCAAACGAAATAGATTAATGGTAATATTATGTTCCAACAGAGTTTCATATTCCTCCGGTGCACAATACCCCAATATTAAAATTGGTGTCTGAATTCCATATCTACGTAATTCCACTGCTTCGGGTGCATGTGCAACTGCAAAATAATCTGCCAAATCCTCCAATGCTCTTGCTACTGCTACTGCTCCATGCCCATATGCATCTGCCTTGATAACTGCTAACAGCTTCGTTGTCTTCCGAATATGTTTTTTCATTTCTATTATATTATGCCGAATGGCATCTAAGTCCACTTCTGCCTGTACATTATAATACTTCATATTATGTTTCCTCCTACATATTCTAATTGATTCTGTTTCGTCTGATTATCCATCGCATTTTTTTAAATCAATGTATTTTTAATACCTGTTCCACACCATCTATAATGTCACCTGCCAGCATGCTATAATTTCCTTTTTCTTCTGCTGCCCAGTCTCCTGCTTTTCCATGAAGAAACACACCTAATCGGGCTGCTTCCGCCAGTTCCAAGCCCTGTGCTGCCAGTCCGGCAATCACACCTGTCAGTACATCTCCCGAACCTCCGGTTGCCATTCCATCATTTCCTGACAAATTAATATAACAGCCTTTCTTATCCGTCTCTGTCACTACGGTTCTGGCATCCTTTAAAACACATATAACCCCTTTTTCCTTCGAAAACTCAGCAGCATATGACCAAGGATATTCTTTTAATTTAGAGACCGGAATTCTGCTGATTCGTTCCATTTCCTTCATATGGGGTGTGAGAATCAACGACCCTTCCTGATTCCGCAGGGTATGCCAATTGTCCTGTTTTGCCAATATCGTAATTGCATCTGCATCCACCACCAATGGGCATTCCGCATCCAGCACCTGCATAACCATACTTGTCCCGATTTCTCCCGTGCCGATTCCCGGTCCGATTACCATAATATCTGCCCATTTCAAGGATTGCTCCAAAATTGCTTTTGCTTCTTCCCCATTCGAATACACATGAATCAAAGCCTCCGGCAATCGCTTCTGTATGGTCTCCCGATTATTTACATGGGTAACTATTTCTACCAACCCACAGCCGGTACGGTATGCACTTTCTGCACTGAGCAATGCTGCACCACAAACAGAATCACTTCCTGCCACTACAGTTACCTTTCCAAACGTTCCCTTGTTTCCCATTTTCTTTCTTTCCGGCAATTTTTCCAAGTCGATATCCTCATAACAATAACATCCCGGTTCCCGCACCTGAAATGCCTGCTTTGGAAATCCAATATCTGCTACCAATATATCACCACAATATTCCGGTCCCTGCCCAAGTAATTGACCCATTTTTTCACAGCCAAAAGTAATGGTTACATCTGCCCGAAACGCAGTTCCCAATACCAGTCCGGTTGTACTGTTGATGCCGGAAGGGATATCAATCGCACATTTCAAGCCTCCCAATTGATTCATAGCATCAATGATTTCCTTTTGTGGCGATTCTATCTTTCGTTTTAATCCCACACCAAAAATTGCATCTATCACCACATCAAACCGTGGTTTTTTCCATTCCCGAATATCCTCTTGCGTAACTCCTGTATATACCGGGATATTCAACCGCTGTAATATCTGCTTCTGCTGGTGATACTGCTCTGTTTCCTTCTTAACTCCTCCAATCTGGTATACCGTCACCCGACACCCTAAATCAAACAGCATACGGGCAACTGCTAAACCATCGCCTCCATTATTTCCACCTTCTGTCACCACCAAAATCTGCGGTTGTACGGTCAATTCCAGTTCTTCCATATATTCCATAAGCACCTGGGTGACAGCCATTGCCGCCCGTTCCATTAATACCATAGACGGAATTCCGATTTCTTCTATGCTATAAGAATCAATTACCTGCATTTCTTCTCCTGTAACGATATATCGCAATGCCTTACCCTCCTTATACTGATACAGTCTAACTTCCACCATAATAGTCCCATACCATTGGAATGTCAAATCATTGATTCTTCTTGTAAGAAATGTCCAGAATATGATACTATGAACGCATGAGTATGAACGCAGTGACGCAGAACATTCACTGATTGCTTGCAGGAGGAACAACAAATGATACTGGCATGTCAGAATATAACCAAGTCCTTTGGTATCAAAGAGGTATTAAAGGATATTCAATTTCATATAGAAGGCCATGAGAAAACTGCCCTTGTCGGAATTAACGGCGCAGGAAAATCCACTTTATTCAAAATCATCATCGGAGAAGAAGCACCGGATTCCGGTCAGGTCATTCTTGGTAAAGATAAAACCATTGGATATCTTGCCCAGCAACAGGAGCATTCTTATGAAAATACAATATATGAAGAAATGCTTTCCGTAAAGCAACACATTATCACATTAGACCGACAGCTACGGGAAACAGAACAAGCCATGAAGCATGCACAGGGAGAGGAATTGGAGTCCTTACTGAATACCTACAACCGCTTAAATCATGAATTCGAATCCCAGAACGGTTATGCCTATAAAAGCGAAATCAATGGCGTTTTAAAAGGCTTGGGATTTACAGAAGCAGATTATGATACCAGAATTTCCACACTGTCCGGTGGACAAAAGACTCGTGTGGCATTAGGGCGTTTATTGCTCAGCCAGCCGGATATCATTCTACTGGATGAACCTACTAACCACTTGGATATGAATTCCATTGCATGGTTGGAAGGCTATCTGAACAGTTACCGTGGTGCCGTATTAATCATCTCCCATGACCGGTACTTTCTGGACCGAATTGTTACAAAAGTGGTTGAATTAGAGCATGGTGTCAGCCGGGTTTATAACGGAAATTACAGTTGGTATGCTGCTCGTCGGGAAGAAATTCGTGCCAGCGAAATGAAAGCCTATTTGAATCAACAGGCAGAAATTCAGCACCAGGAGGAGGTTATTGCAAAACTTCGTTCCTTTAATCGGGAAAAATCCATCAAACGGGCAGAAAGCAGAGAAAAGTTATTAAATCGTATGGAAGTAATTGGAAAACCGCAAGAACTTCATGACGCTATGCGAATTCAATTGGAACCGGAGATAGAAAGTGGAACAGACGTGTTATTAGTAGAACATCTCTCAAAATCCTTTGGTGACAACCATTTATTTCAGGATATTACCATTGATATTAAACGTGGTGAACGTGTCGCTTTAATTGGCAACAATGGAACCGGAAAAACAACTATACTAAAAATTATCAATAAATATATACCAAAAGATGAAGGGCGAATTGTATTAGGTTCCCGGGTTAAAATCGGTTATTACGATCAGGAGCATCAGGTGCTGTCACCGGAAAAAACCATTTTCCAAGAGATTTCAGATGCATATCCCAGCTTAACTAATACACGAATCCGCAATGTATTAGCCGCATTTCTCTTTACCGGTGATGATGTATTCAAGAAGATTCAAGACTTAAGTGGTGGTGAACGTGGTCGTGTATCTCTGGCAAAGCTTATGCTGTCTTCTGCCAATCTTCTGATTTTAGATGAGCCGACCAATCACTTGGATATTACTTCGAAGGAAATTTTAGAATCTGCTCTTTGCAGT
Source organism: Lachnospiraceae bacterium (assembly GCA_017623675.1). Lineage (GTDB taxonomy): Bacteria > Bacillota > Clostridia > Lachnospirales > Lachnospiraceae > CAG-632. The sequence continues at coordinate 15,088 of JAGAOO010000066.1, read as the reverse complement.
TATACAGGAACCGTGTTCTATGTATCCCATGACCGATACTTCATTAATAAGACAGCAACCCGCATCCTCGATTTAACCGGTCAGCACTTAAATGAATATAAGGGAAATTATGATTATTACTTGGAGAAGAAAGAATTAGTGGAACAGATTTATACCAATTCCATTGGAGCTGCTGCTTCTACCGCTAACGGTTCTCTCACATCCACCGGTTCCTCTGTTCCAGAGACCACAAGCAACAAAGCAGACTGGCAAGCCAAAAAGGAGGAACAGGCAAGGCTTCGCAAAAAAGCAAATGACTTAAAGAAACTGGAAACACGGATTGAAGAATTAGAAACTCGCAGTCAGGAAATTGACGAGGAAATGTGTCTTTCAGAGGTTGCAACCAATCCAACGAAATGTATGGAGCTGGCAAAGGAGAAAGCATCTATCGAAGCCGAATTAGAAAAAGCATATGAAGAATGGGAAACGCTGGCAGAGTAATTCTACTTGCCAGCGTTTCTTACTTATATTCCGTTTTCTTTGACTGATTTCTTTTATGCTAATTTTGCATCTAAGGTCTCGCGGATTGCCTTAATGAATCCTTCACTGGATAGAGCTGTTGGATTCGGGATAGAGGTAATCAATGCCAAATCCTTGGTCATCTTGCCCGATTCAATCGTTTCCAAGGTTGCGGCTTCCAAAGCATCTGCAAACTTCTGTAAATCCGGAAGATTATCCATCTCTCCACGCTTCCGTAATGCCCCTGTCCATGCGAAAATCGTTGCCACGGAGTTGGTAGAAGTCTCTTCGCCCTTCAGATGTTTATAATAATGTCTTTGTACTGTACCATGAGCAGCTTCATATTCATAATAACCCTCTGGTGACACTAATACAGAAGTCATCATAGCCAATGAGCCAAATGCACTGGAAACCATATCGCTCATAACGTCACCATCATAATTCTTACAAGCCCAGATAAATCCACCTTTCGCTTTCATAACACGGGCAACTGCATCATCAATCAAAGTATAAAAATATTCAATACCTGCCGCCTTAAATTTGTCATCATATTCTGCATCATAAATTTCCTGGAAAATATCCTTAAAGCGATGGTCATATTTCTTTGAAATTGTATCCTTGGTTGCAAACCACAAATCCTGCTTAGTATCTAACGCATAGTTAAAGCAACAACGTGCAAAACTTTCAATAGACTTATCCGTATTATGAATACCCTGAATAATACCTGCTCCGTTAAAATTATGTATTAATTCACGAATTTCTGTTCCATCTTCAGCAGTAAATACCAGTTCCGCCTTTCCTGCACCCGGAACACGAATCTCAGTATTCTTATAAACATCACCATAGGCATGTCTTGCTAATGTGATTGGCTTTTCCCAATTCTTTACACAAGGTTCAATTCCCTTTACAACAATTGGTGCACGAAATACAGTACCATCTAATGCTGCACGAATCGTTCCATTCGGGCTTTTCCACATTTCTTTTAAGTTATATTCTGTCATACGTGCTGCATTTGGTGTAATCGTAGCACATTTTACAGCAACACCATATTTCTTGGTTGCTTCTGCAGAATCTATGGTTACTTTATCATCCGTCTCATTTCTGTATTCCAGACCCAAATCGTAATACTCTGTCTTCAAATCAATATATGGAAGTAATAGTTCATCCTTTATCATCTTCCAAAGAATACGAGTCATTTCGTCTCCGTCCATTTCTACTAATGGTGTGGTCATTTTAATTCTTTCCATATCTGTGCCCTCCTATGATTTCTGTCTTTCTATTCCCACATTTTACGCATAGATATTTCATTTGTCAAATATTACATCTGTTTTTTTCAATATTCATCTGTTTTCATCAATTTCTTAGCATTCCTTATATGGATTCGTCTTCATCCTGAAAGGAATCCTCCTTAGAGTCTGAATCCCCCCGTTTGCTTAATACAATCATGACTACCAGAACAATCACTGATGCAATTAAAATAACTGCCGCAATCCATGGTCGGAAACCATCCCCTGTCACAGGCGACATCAATCCTTGATTCATCGCTGCCAATATCCACTGACTCATTTTTTCAACCTCATTTCATTATTTTTTTGTCTTCTTTTGCTCTTTCGTTTTTTTCTTTTGCTTATCCTTCTTATGATTCCGTCCGGTTTTCTTCTCTTCCTCCTCTAAACGAACCCGGACTCGATACTGCTTGTAATATTCCATATATTCTTGTGAAATCAATTTCTGATGGCAAAGCAATTGCAGGGTATCCTCATATTCTTTATCTGATGCATCAGAAAGTGCCAGATTCTGCAAAACATCATTCACCTGATCCTGATATTCTTTTGCTGTAATCACCTGTTCTCGAAACAAGATTCCTGTTTTATAGATCTCTTTAAAAAATGAATTATACCGCAAATCTCTGGTTACAATATCATCCACTTGCACCTCAGACTGCAACAAATCTCTGACATTTCTCGCCGATGTATTCGTTATTTTGATTCCGCTTCCGAATTCAAATAAATTCTTATAAATTACCGGTCTTCCATTCTTGTTTCCCTCATGATACACCGGCAAATATGGCGAAAACAAAGTGGCTAACAAGCTTTCTTTTCGGAATTGAGGATATTCCTCCTTTGTTTGACAGACAATGCCTCTTTGATAAAGCATTGAGGACGCTTTATTCACCGGAACGGTAAGTTCCTGAACACCATCACCTATAATCAAAAGATGCACCTGTCCCCGATGAACCCAGATATAAGCAGGTTGTTGATGAATCTCTCTTTCCTTCCATTCATCAATCATAATCAAACGGTGCTCCTTCCGTACTTTATATTTGTAAAACACCTGTTTTATCTTTTTTTCATCGTATTCCTCTAATTCATCTTGGTTCGGTTTCTTATTCTCTTTTTTCTTCTCCGTTTCCTTCGACTCTTTGATTTCTGTTTCCGTTTCAACTCCCTGGCTTTTTTTCTCGGTTTCCCCAGCTTCCTTTTCTACCTCTTGGCTTTCTTCCACCATTTCCCGGGCTTCCGGTTTTCTTTGCACTTTTTTTCTTGGCAATTGCTCTGTTGTCTGTTTTTTCTCCTCTTCCGGTTCCTGCTCTATGAATTCCTCTTCAATTGTGAAACTCTGGCTTAAGGCAATCGCACCGATACCAAACGCCACTCCAAGAAGAAATAAATATATTACATTCCAAACAAACGAAAGTACAATCAGTACAATTCCTACCAGAATACAAATCGGAATTGAAATTACATATAATTTTGTCAGCCAATTTCCATACCGTAATCCGGTCAAGAATTTCTTCATAAATATCTCCCCATCCATTACCCTTTATTGATTTCTTTTTCCAGAACCGAAGAATCCGGAATTGTCTTTTTAGTCGAACCTTTGAAGTTCCGAACTGCAACTGTTGCCTGATTCAATGGGATATTGGTGCCGGCTCCGGCAATACATCCGCCCGGACAGCCCATTCCTTCAATTAAACATCCGTTCTTTCTGCCAGCCTTTGCAAGCATCAGCATCTTGCGACATTCACTTAATCCTTCTGCATGCTCTACATTTACTTCAACTTCAGGATGATATTCCTTTATGCATGCCTTAATGGCATCAGCCACACCACCGGCTACTGCATAACCACGTCCGGCACCACTTGCATCTTCCATAGGAACACCCTGACGAAAATCATCAAATTCAATATCCTGTACAATAAACATAGCATCCAGTTCTTCAAAAGTAATTACAAAATCTACATCACTCCGCACCGTACGTCTGGAAGCTTCCAGCTTCTTAGCCGCACAAGGTCCAATAAACACTACAGATGCATTTGGATGCTCTTTCTTAATGATTCGTGCAGTTGCAACCATTGGGGTCAGTTCATTGGAAATCATGCTGATTGTCTCAGGAAAATACTTTTTTGCCAACATTGCCCAGGACGGACAGCATGAGGTCAATAAAAATGGCTGTTCACCGCTTGCTACTGCCTTTACATAATGCTCTGCCTCTGCCATTGCACCGATATCTGCACCTATTGCCACTTCATAAACATCCTTAAACCCTATTTTCAGTAAAGCCGCTTTTATTTTATCCGGCGTTGCATACTCACCAAACTGCCCAACAAATGCAGGTGCAATTTCAGCAATAATTTCTCTTCCAGACTTCATTGCCCGGATTAGCTGAAACAACTGAGATTTGTCAGCAATGGCACCAAACGGACAGCTTACCATACACATACCACAGGATACACATTTTTCCTCATTAATTTTAGCTCTTCCGTGTTCATCACTTTCAATGGCACCAACACCACAGGCATCTGCACATGGACGGCGCTTGTTCGCTATAGCATCATATGGACAATTCTGCTTACATTTTCCGCATTTAATACACTTATTCTGGTCGATGAAAGACTTACCATTTACCCAGGAAATGGCATCCATCGGACAAACCTCCATACATGGATGAGCCACACAACCCTTACATTGGTTACTCACTTCATAAATATTATTCTCACAAGCATTACAAGCAGATGGAATTACCTGCATTAATGGTGGCTCGTAATACTTCTCATCAATAGCACTCTCTTCTAAGCCCTGTGTAACATGGACAGGACGATCCTCCGGGCGTAATGACATGCCCATTGCCAAACGTACCCGTTCACTGGTAATTGCACGTTCCCGGTATATATTATCACAGTACTGTGGGGTATCCCCTGGTGTAATCGTATATGGAATTGCTTCAATATCATCATTAATTGATTCCGAATTGTATGCAACTTTTGCAATTTCAACAAAAACCTGTTTTCGCAACCGTCTTACATCTGTTTCTAGCCCTCGCATGTTTTACCTCCGTCTCCTGTACATTTAACATAATCGAATTTAGTATACACCTTTCCTCGCCTTCTGTCTATGAAAGACATTGCAGTTTTCTCTTTTTTCTATTATACTTAATGTTATCCGATTAAATGAAATAAAGTAACATTCCAAACACGAAAGAGGGAAATAATTATGGCATATGTATCCTCTATGACATATACAACAGAGGCACAATTTTTAGAAGCAGTGGCACAGGCAAGGGCTGCCCAGACTATCAGGCAAGAGGCACAGGTTGCTGCGCTTCAGCAAAATAACGGTATGTCCTTTCAGGAGATTTTAAATAGCAGCCTTTCCGGACAAGTCAATTCTTCTGCCGTATCTTACAACAGTTGTGAAAATGCTTATGATGAATTTTTTCAAAAAGCCGCAGATACTTACCATATATCTGTTGATTTACTAAAAGCAGTAGCAAAACAGGAATCCGGGTTCCAGTCAAATATTGTTTCCTCTGCAGGTGCTATTGGTATAATGCAATTGATGCCTTCTACTGCTGAATATCTAGGTGTAACCAATCCCTATGATCCAGAGCAGAATATTATGGGTGGGGCAAAGCTTCTTTCTGAATTGTACGAACGGTATAACGGCAATCTGGATTTTACATTAGCTGCATATAATGCCGGAGCCGGTTCAGTTGACAACTATGGAGGTGTTCCGCCTTATTCCGAAACCCAGAATTTTATTACGAAAGTAAAATCTTATATGGGTATTTCTTAATCATTAGAATTATTCACAGTCTTGAATATATTACAGAAGGCGGTTCAGAGTCAATTCTTACTCTAAACCGCCTTTTATTAATGATGATAATTCATCATACGCATAGCATAGCTATCTACCTTTTGTTTGTATTTTAAGTAATCCTTTTCATTTATTTCCCCTGTTTCCTTATAGCCTTCTAAGGACGTTTGTAATGCTTTCAATGCATCTTGTGCCAAATCCTTGTAATTATTCTCTAAATTAATTTTTAATTCATTCATCTTACTGTCTAAATCCAGCTTTACCTTCCTCTTAAGCATCCGATTCCTCCTCAATCATCTCGATTACTTCGTTCATATTTTGCCAACGTATGAAGTGCAAATTGAACGCTTGCATATTGTTCCTCCAACGTTCCACTCCCTGTAGAAATATCCAAGGATGCTGCTACATCTGTCAGAATCACTTCATCAATACTGTCTCGCATTTCCAGATATATTTTCAACTTTTCTCCATAAGTTTCCGCATCTAAAAACCGAATCAATAACGGATTCACGCCTTCTATTTTATCTTCTTCGGTATTTATATCTTTTCTTTCCTTGGACTCTTCTTCTATCTTTTCCTGTACTTCTTTTGCTCCATCTTTCCCATTTGTCACCAATTGAAATCGAAATTCCTGCTTTGCTTCCGGATATTTTTCTTTATCTATCGGTTCCAAAAACATATCCAGCGGGCGAATATAAACTTGAAAATCCCCATACAACGCCTGATATACCACCATTTCTTCATTCGTCTCTGAATGAATACCAATGGTAATGATCTGATATAAATTCCCCTTAAAGTGACGGTATTGTTGTCCCGGAACAGGACGTGTTATCTGATTCATTTTCTGCACTTCCTTATACCATTTTGATGTCTTTTACCTTATGCCAGCTTCACACATCCAAGCCACAACAAGGTTTACTGTTATTATGTTTCCTCTTGATTCCATAATAATACTTTCTTCTTTCTCCTGCAATACTCCTGCATTTATTTTTATTTTCATTTTCTTTATCATTCATGCTTTTTCCAACCATATATTCTTGCATCATTTCCTTTGAATTCATTGAAAAAAATACTGTTACATATTATAATAAAGCTATCAGATGCAAGGGGGTATTGCTTATGAAATTAACATTTGTTGGGGCGGATCACGAAGTTACCGGAAGTTGTCACTTTTTAGAAATTGCCGGTAAAAAGCTTGCCATCGATTGTGGCATGGAACAAGGTGCGGATATCTATGAAAATGAAGACATTCCTGTTCCTGCCGCCGATATTGATTACGTCTTATTAACACATGCTCACATTGACCATAGTGGTTATCTTCCACTTCTATACTCACAGGGATTCCGAGGTAAAATATTTGCCACAAAGGCAACCACTGATCTTTGTCAGATTATGCTTCGAGACAGTGCTCACATTCAGGAAATGGAAGCTGAATGGAAGAATCGTAAGGCACGTCGTTCCGGTCTTCCTGAAGTGCCTCCGCTTTATACCATACAAGATGCAGAACTTGTAATTAAACATTTCCATCCTCTGGATTATGATACTACGGTTACTATATGCGATGGTATACAAGTACGTTTTTCAGATGTGGGGCATTTGCTTGGGTCTGCCAGTATTGAATTATGGGCAACAGAGGATAACAAAACTGTGAAGTTGGCTTTTTCCGGTGATATTGGGAATATAAACCAGCCTTTGATTCGCGATCCACAGTATTTATCTGATGCCGATTATGTCATAATGGAATCCACCTATGGAGACCGTAGTCATGGCAGTACTCCAGACTATGTTGCTGAATTAGTTCGTATCATAACAGATACCTTCCGTAAAGGTGGTAATGTTGTCATTCCATCCTTTGCCGTAGGACGTACACAGGAATTATTATATTTTATACGTGAAATCAAAACTCAAAATCTAATTCCGGAATTTTCTGATTTTGAAGTATATGTTGACAGCCCACTGGCAGTGGAAGCAACTAATGTTTTCAATCGAAATGTAGAAAGCTGCTTTGACGAAGAAGCAATGGAACTGGTACGCCAGGGAATCAATCCTATTGCTTTCCCCGGACTCAAAACCTCTGTTACCAGCGATGAATCTAAGGCTATTAACTTCGATTCCCGTCCAAAGGTAATCATCTCTGCTTCCGGCATGTGTGAAGCCGGTCGTATCCGTCATCATTTGAAGCACAATTTGTGGCGTCCGGAATGTACCATCTTATTTGTAGGATATCAGGCAAATGGAACCCTTGGCCGTTCTCTTTTAGAGGGTGTGCCTGCAGTCACCTTATTTGGTGAAACAATTGAAGTCAAAGCACATATTGAGAAATTAGAAGGCATCAGTGGTCATGCGGACAAAGAACATTTAATCGAATGGTTAAAAGCAATTTCTCCAAAGCCAAAACAAGTCTTTGTTGTACACGGCGAAGATACTGTCTGCGATTCTTTTGTTGCGTGTTTACGTGAGGAACATGGATATCAGGCGGTAGCACCATATACAGGTGCATCCTTTGATTTACTGACGGAACAATGGATGACCGATGGTAACAATGTACATAAAAAGGTTAAAACCACTGTAAAAAGTAGTCGTGCCAATACTATTTATACACGTCTGGTTGCAGCTGGTCAACGATTGCTTGCAGTTATCCGCCATAACGAAGGTGGTGCAAACAAAGACTTAATTAAATTTACCGATCAAATTAATTCTCTTTGTGACAAATGGGATCGCTAATGCATACCATATACTAATTCATCAGTATTGGTATGGTCCGAAATGGTTGCCGGAAATGTAGATGCAATCTTGTCACCCAATCGAATGATTCGAACAGAATACGCCCACTGCTGCCATATTTATGGCACAGGAGTGGGCGTTGCTGTTCTGGATACCGGAATCCATCCCAGAACTGACTTTTTAACAATTCCCCCGTCCAACCTCCCCTTTAATCGTATACAATATTTTCATGACTTTGTGAACAATCGGCAATATCCTTATGACGATTCCGGTCATGGTTCCCATATTTGCGGAAAAATCGGCTCTGCTGCCCAGCTTACAGACCAAGAATACCTAGGCATTGCTCCAGGTTGTAATCTTATTGTGTTAAAGGTATTGGACCAAAATGGAAATGCTCCTATCAGCACTTTTGTAAAAGCACTTCGATGGTTGAGGCAAAATCACCATACTTATAATATTCGTATTGTAAATATTTCCATTGGTACCAATTTAGACTCCCATAAGCAAGAAAGTAATCTGTTGGTTCAGGAGGTAGATGCCCTTTGGGCAGAGGGGTTGATTGTATGTGCTTCTGCCGGGAACAATGGTCCAAATCCAGGTTCCATCAGTTCCCCCGGTACCAGTTGCTGGGTGATTACTGTTGGTGCCTCTGACGATAATCTTCCCACTATCAGCTCCGGTTCCCGTCGTTTATATTCCGGTCGTGGTCCGACCAAATGCAATGCTGTGAAACCGGAACTGGTTGCACCGGGCAGTCAGATTATCAGTTGTAGCAACAAAAACTCCGGTTATACAATCAAAACCGGTACTTCTATGTCAACCGCCTTTGTAAGCGGTGCCATTGCTCTCCTTTTAGAACAGGAGCCTTATCTAACCAATCAGGACGTAAAAAACCGCCTGCACGATTGTGCAAGGCGGTTGGATTTACCTCATTTTCAACAGGGCTGGGGGCTTTTGGATATTCCAAGACTTCTGCAATCTTGATACCCATACACCAGGCATTTATTGATAAAAATTACGATGCACTGTTTCCCTTTCCTGTTTTAATTAATTATCACGATTAAAATTAATCAGACATCCCTTTAAGATAATTTCACGTTCATTGTCTGTTAACTGACCAAGAGTAAGTGTAAATTCCTTCATATCCTTATTTACCACATATGCCTTGATTTCATCCGTCTTATTCTTCACTGCATCTGCAATGTTTGGAATAAAGATATAATCACCATTGGCAAATGGCAGTTCTTCCTTAATAATGAATGGAAGCATGCCCCAGTTAATCAGATTTGAACGATATCGTTTCGTTGCATATTCATTGGCAATGTTTGCCCAGCCACCTAATACCTTCTGACAGGAAGCAGCCTGCTCTCTTGCGGAACCATCCCCTGGTTTCACTGCAAAAATAGTACTTCCTACCCCTACATTGGCTCTGGACACAGAATAGCTTTCCTTAATCTTATCCATAATTGGCTTCAATTCCGGAACCGCTTCACATGGACAAGTATCTGCTTCAATGGCTTTCTGCGCCTTTTGAATCTCTTTTGCCCGTCCAACATATTCCGGATCTTTTCTGGACAAGGTGAATTCCGCCAGTCCTAATGGATTGGAACGATAAGAAGATGTCTCACCAGATGGAATCAACTCATCTGTTGTAGTTACCGGATCATGGATTTCAGAAACAACTTTTAATACCAAATTCTCCGGCAAAGGTGACATAGCCGGCCAATCCTTGATATTTGGGCCAAACTTAATCTCAACAGAAGGGTCTGCCTTACCTACGCCGTTATAGACACGATTCTCATAAATACTCTTATCAAAATAATATTTTCTCTGTGTATAATTTACATCCAAATCCGTTGCTGCTGTTAAATAACCCTTATTAGCCGCTGTTGCTGCAATAGACCGGGCATCCATCAATGCAACAGATGAAATCTGTCCATTCTGAATCTTAGAGCCCTCTCGGTTCGGGAAGTTTCTTGTTGAATGACGAATACTAAATGCATTGTTTGCCGGTGTATCACCTGCTCCAAAACATGGTCCACAGAATGCAGTCTTTACAATCGAACCAGTTGCTATCAAATCTGCCAAAACACCGTTCTTAGCTAATTCCATATAAATTGGAGTACTTGCCGGATATACGCTTAAGGTAAATTCATCTGCACCAATGTTACTACCCTTTAAGATATCAGCTGCTTCACAGATGTTTTCAAAACCACCACCGGCACAGCCTGCAATGATTCCCTGTTCAACATATAATTTGCCATTGCGTACTTTATCTTTTAAGGTAAAGTCTACTTTACCATCTAAGCTGACTAATGCACGTTTCTCACAATCGTCCAGAATATCCATCAGGTTTGCATTCAATTCTTCAATGGTATATACATTGCTTGGGTGGAACGGCATAGCAATCATCGGTTTTACAGCAGATAAATCAACATAAACCACTCCGTCATAATATGCAACCTTACCCGGATTCAATTCTGCATAATCTTCTTTTCTTCCATGAATCTCATAGAATTCCTGAATCTTATCATCGGTCTTCCAAATGGATGACAAACAGGTTGTCTCTGTTGTCATAACATCAATACCAATACGATAATCTGCACTTAAATTCTCTACACCAGGACCTACGAATTCCATTACTTTGTTCTTAACGTAACCACAGCCAAAAGTTGCCCCAATAATTGCCAAAGCAACGTCTTGTGGTCCTACACCCTTCTGTGGCTTTCCATCCAAATAAACTGCAACCACACCCGGCATATCTACATCATAAGTCTTAGAAAGCAACTGCTTTACCAGTTCACCGCCGCCTTCACCGATTGCCATAGTACCCAATGCACCATAACGGGTGTGACTATCGGAGCCTAAAATCATCTTACCACCGGCTGCCAGCATTTCTCTTGCAAACTGGTGAATAACTGCCTGATGAGGTGGTACATACATTCCGCCATACTTCTTTGCACAGGAAAGACCAAACATATGGTCATCCTCATTAATTGTACCACCAACTGCACACAAAGAATTATGACAATTGGTCAATACATACGGAATCGGAAACTCCTGCAAGCCCGATGCTCTTGCAGTCTGAATAATTCCCACAAATGTAATATCGTGAGAAGTCAGCTTATCGAACTTAATCTGCAATTTCTTCTCGTTATCCGAAGTATTATGTGCCTGCAAAATTCCGTAAGCAATTGTATTTCTTGCTGCCTCTTCCTTCGAAATTGTCTCTGTACCTAATTTACTCTTTAGTACTGCTTCCTGTTCCGCTCCGTCCGGAATCAATTCTGTACCATTTAAGAGATAGGCACCACCTTCATACAATGTTACCATGTTATTTCCTCCTTGTATCTATATATATGTTAATTCATGATATCCATAAATTTCACGACAAGTGCCAAAATAATTATCAAGATGGACCACACCAATGATATGATGTTCATTATCTTACCGGCTTTTGCCATTCCACCCTTAGTTGCTGACTGCTGTCCCTGATTAGATGCGTTTATTCCCCACACCTCCAAGGCAATAAAAAGCCATCCCGGTGAAATAACAATATCAGCCACAAACGGAATACAACAAAAAATTAAATTCAAAGCAAGATTAATGATACCAAGAATCATACCGGTTTTTGCTTTCTTTGCGTATGTTTCTTCAAATGGACTTACCGATGATGTATAGGTGTTATCATATGAACTCTCTACAAAAGTTGGTGGCACCGTAGAATTATAACTACCGGTAGTCGTTGTGTTAAACGTTTGTGGATCATATCCCTGATTATTCGGTGCTGCATAACCAGTATTCTGTTCCGTTGTATCTGAATTCAGCGAAAAACCACCCTGGTTATTGTTTTCTTGAAAATTATTGTTATCCATATATTTCCTCCCCTACTTTATCATGTGTTTGCAAACAGTTTCTTGTAAGATTCCGTCATATTTTCCTTCATTTAAACACACGCTGATTCATTTTATCATAAATCAACAAAAAATTAAACTATAACATACAAAAGATTTTATTCAAAATCTATATTCCATATTTATTCAAATCCACTTTACCATTTTTAACTTCAACACCATCTGCCTCCAGCAGTTTTTCTTGTACACCAGCTCCCCCAAAAGCAAATTCTCCCGCAAGTTCCCCCTTTGCATTCACAACCCGAAAGCAGGGAATATGCTCTGGATCCGGGTTTTTGTGAAGTGCATTTCCCACAGCTCTTGCCATTTTCTCGTTACCAGCCATATTAGCCACCTGTGCATACGTTGCCACACGTCCCTTTGGAATCTTTTTCACAGCTTCATAAATTCGTTTGGTTGGACTGTCTGTGATTAAATCATAGCTTTCGGCAATCATTCGTTTAATATCCTTGTCCGGTATGGAATCATCAAGAATGATTGTGTTCCAATGTTCTTTGTTCTGATGATATCCGGGACGCACTGAATGGAAAGTGCTTCTCCAAAAATCTCTCCACTCCGGATTTACTTTCACATTCAGATTTATATAACCTTCTCTTTCATAAATCCATAAGAACGCTTTCTTACTTCCCTTTACTCTCACTAACTGCCAGTTAGAATCGTGAAACGGTGTCTCCATATAAGTATCAGGAAATGTCAATCCATATTCCAATGCTTCTTCTCTCGTTTTCATCTTATCTCCTAATCTATTGTATTTTTTAGATACATACAGTCATCCTCTTTCTCAATAAAACAACTGTTCCCACAGATATACTATAACAAATAGTGCAACCCATGGGAACGAAAAAGCATATTTTCTTTATAAAAAATTATATTATGGCTGTAAAACGATTAACTCTATAAACCACCCAAGGCAGTTTTATAATCCGATTGCAAATAAAATTGATAGATTTCATACAACTTTGGTACAATTTCCCGTTGAATCTCCAGGTCTATATCCTTAATCCATATCCCCAGCGCATTCTCAGTTTCTGTAATTGAGTCTTTCAGATGCTCGTAAACGTAATCGATTCTCGACAGAGCACGGTGTTCTACCTCGTCTATCCGACTATTTAGATTCCGCTCTACTTCGTCTATCCGGCTGTTCAGATTCTGTTCCACTTCATCAAAACGACGATTCATATTGCTTTCTAATACTTCTAGGCGTTCTTCTATTGGAAATAGCACCATTCTAATTGCTTCCAGCATTTCATTATCTACCATACCTACCGAAACCTCCTTTCCTAATTTTCCCACAGTATACATATCGTTGTATCACTAAATACTATATCGTATTAGAACATATTTTTCAATACTTTTTTACATTATTTATATATTTTTTATTAATAATATATATATCATTCTCACATTAGTTAAACAACAAAATAAAAGCATTCCAAACTTTGAAATACAAAAAACAAAATTTGAAATGCTTTTCACTCATACATTTAGATAATCAATTATATTTTATTGTTTACTTTTTAGTAATATATCCTTTTGCTTTTAGCAATTCAGCACAAAGAACCGCACCACCGGCAGCTCCACGTACAGTATTATGCGACAGCCCAACGAACTTATAATCAAAAATAGAATCCTCACGAAGGCGTCCAATAGAAATACCCATGCCATTTTCATAATCTACATCTAAAGATACCTGTGGACGATTATCCTCTTCCAAATATTGAATAAACTGTTTTGGTGCACTTGGAAGCCCTAATTCTTGAGGTTCTCCACTAAACTTCACCATACGGTCAATTAATTCTTCTTTGGTTGGTTTCTTCTTAAAGTTTACAAAAACTGCAGCAGTGTGTCCATTCAAAACAGGAACACGAATACACTGGCTGGTAATTTTAGGTCCATCTGTACATTTTTCAATCTTACCGTCAACTATTTCGCCCCACAAACGTAATGGTTCCTGTTCAGACTTTTCTTCTTCACCGCCAATAAATGGGATAATATTCCCTACCATCTCTGGCCAATCCTTAAAGGTCTTACCAGCACCAGAGATTGCCTGATATGTGGTAACAACAACCTCCTGTGGTTCAAATTCCTTCCATGCAGTCAACACCGGTGCATAACTCTGAATGGAACAATTCGGCTTTACAGCAACGAAACCTTTTGTGGTGCCAAGACGTTTCTTCTGATATTCAATTACTTTCGCATGCTGAGGGTTGATTTCCGGCACCATCATTGGTACATCCGGTGTCCATCTATGAGCGCTATTATTAGAAACAACTGGAGTCTCTGCCTTTGCATATGCTTCTTCAATTGCTTTTATCTCATCCTTTGACATATCAACAGCGCTAAATACAAAATCAACGGTAGAAGCAACTTCCTCTACTTCATTTACATTATGCACAATAATATTTTTTACAGCCTCCGGCATTGGAGTATCCATTTTCCAACGATCTCCCACTGCTTCTGCATAAGTTTTTCCTGCACTTCTTGGACTTGCTGCAATCGTTACAACCTCGAACCAAGGGTGATTCTCTAATAATGCAATAAATCTTTGTCCTACCATACCGGTACCACCAAGGATACCTACACGTAACTTTTCACTCATCTCTATTCTCCTAACATAGTTTAATGGTAAATTAAGGTTTAGTGTACTGACTAGCGTTCGGCTTCGAATATATATACTTGATGCAGACACGTTTGCACTTCAATCAGTACGTAACGGTACATAGGATTGCAAAAGACGCAATCCAAGTACCGACGTACTTTTAGAGTCTGCATTCAAGCATATATATTCATCCGCCGAACATCTACTCTGGTAAAAACCAACCCATAATTTATATGGGAAGCAAAGTACCGCTCCGC
>JAGAOO010000010.1 GCA_017623675.1 Lachnospiraceae bacterium | reverse complement strand
TATATTCTACAACAGCAACCTTAAAATCGCCAGTATATGTTCCATGAGTTTTGCATAAACCTTCCACACCATGTTCGACATAAGCTGCTTTCCACTTTTGAATGTCGCCCTTGTTAACATGATATTGTTCTGCAAGAGTCTGCAATCCAATATCACCCTTTAGATAACGTTGTACAATTTCTAGTTTCAATTCGGTACTATACATCTTCTTTCCAGACATAGAAATAACCCCTTTCATTAGACATGTATTTTTGTCTAACAAAAGGGGTTCATTTCAACCACGGCGGCTATGAATTTGCGAAACAGTTTTATGCTGATGCCTACAAAGCCGCCGTGGAGATCGTGGGCGGTGAACAGTATATTCTCTCCGCTGTGATGCACGCCGACGAGCGTAACCGGGTAATGTCCGAAGCTCTGGGCGAGGATGTGTACCACTATCATCTTCATGTGGTTTATATCCCGGTGGTGGAAAAGCAGATCCTTTGGTCGAAGCGGTGCAAGGATGAATCCCTCCGGGGAACCGTTAAGGAGGTCATCACACAGGTCAGCCGCAGTAAGAAATGGGAGTCCAAGCCAGTGCTTGGTGAGGACGGAAATCCCATGCTTAACGCAAAAGGGAAAAAGATTTTGAAGTCGTCCTACAGTGTGCTGCAGGATGACTTTTTTCATTTCATGCGAAACGCCGGTTATACCGATGTGGAGCGTGGAGAGCGTGGCAGCACCGAAGAGCATCTGACGGTGACACAGTTCAAGGTGCAGGCAGAACGGCAGCGGTTGGAAGCAGTCACCGCACAGGTTGCCGATGCGGAACAGTCCTTGGAGAATACCAGGGTTGCCGCTGAAAAACAAAAAAAGAAACTGGAAGCTCTGCAAAAGGAAACAAAGGCAGCAAGGGCAACTGCCCTGACAGTGCAAGATATTGAAGCGATGGGCAAGAAAGCCACATTCGGCAACAATATCACGCTGACACCGGATGAGTGCCGCATCCTAAAGGATTATGCAGTCAGCAGCTTCGCAGAGAAAGCGGAAAAGTTGAAATACAAGCAAAAATACGAACAGGCAGAAAAGAGTGCATCCGTTTGGAAGCGCCGCTTTGAAGCCCTGAACGAAAAATATTTGGAACTCAAAAAGAAAGCTCAGCCCTATCTGGATGCATTGGAAATCGCATCCGAAAGGGTTCGGGCGTTTCTTGATGTTGTCCTCAGTAGAGGAAAGGAAACACAGGAACACAAGCAGCCTGCCCGCAAGCGAGGACGGGATATGGAAATTTAAGAAAGGAACTTTTTGCCCATGAATAAAACCGTAGAGGAAATTAACAAGATGATTATGGAAGATGCCCCGATGGAAGAAATCAATGATGCCATTGGCTATATTGATATTTACTCCTGCTTCGACCCGATTTTCGAGCCACCCATTGATTTTCTGGAAGAATGCCGCAGACATTGGGAAGCGGCACAGTCTTCTTTCCGTGAGACCATTGAGCGCAAGATCGGGAACACATGGTATGTGATTGAAACAGAATGTGCCGGGAATGAGCCGCTTGCCGACAAGGTAAAACGGCTCTTTTTTTCTGACAAGGGGGTGATTTGTTAATGACGGCGACACAAAAGCATGATATAATTCCAGTATGCACAACGGTACTGTCGGCTGACCAACAACCGAAGGAGGATATTATGTTGGATCAGCAGAAAATTACCATTCTCTACTGTCGTTTGAGCAATGAGGATGCCCAAGATGGAGAGAGTAACAGTATCGCAAATCAGCGAGAGTATTTAACCCGATATGCCCGTGACCACGGGTATACAAACCTGAAAATTCTGGTGGATGACGGTTATACCGGGACGAACTTCAATCGTCCCGGTGTGCAGGAAGGTTTTGAACTTGTCAAGCAGGGGCTTGTGGGCTGCTGGCTGGTCAAAGACCTCAGCCGATTTGGTCGTGACTATCTGACTGTTGGACAATATACGGATATTATCTTTCCGAGCTACGATGTCCGCTTTATCGCCGTAAATGACGGTGTGGACAGTAACCGGGGAGACAGCGAGGGCTTCGCCGCAATCCGTAATCTGTTCAACGAGTGGTATCCCCGTGATACCAGCAAGAAAGTCCGTGTCAGTTTGCGGCAGAGAGGAACCAGTGGGAAGCACATGGGCAAACCGCCCTACGGATACCGCTGTGACCCGGAGGACAAGGATCACTGGATTCTGGATGAAGAAGCGGCTCCGGTAGTCAAGCTCATCTTCGACCTTTGCATTGACGGCAAAGGCCCGGAGCAGATTGCAAGGATTCTGGAAGAAAAGCAGATTCTGACCGCAAAAGCTCTGTATGCCAAGCGAAAGAAAAAGCCGATGCCGGAAAGACCGTACCACTGGGGCAACCAGTCCATTGTAGGGATTTTGGAACGGCAGGAGTACACAGGCTGTACCTGCAACTTCAAGACTTATTCCAAGTCCTACAAGCTGAAAAAGCGGATTCCTAATGAGCCGGAGAATATGTTTTATCTGCCGGACACACAGGAAGCGATTGTATCTCAGGCACAGTTTGACAGGGTGCAGGAACTGAGGAAAAACAAACGCCGCCCCGCAAAAGCGGAACGGCAGGGATTGTTCTCCGGGCTTCTGTTTTGTGCCGATTGCGGCGGCAAGCTCCACTTTGCCACAAGCAAAAGCTTTGAGGGCAAGCAGGATCACTACGTCTGCAACAACTACAAGAGCAACCGTGGTACTTGTACTGCCCACTATATCCGGGAAGATGTGCTCCGTGAAATCGTTCTGGAACGCATCCGGGCAGTCAATGTGTATATCCGAAGCGATGTGGACGGTTTTCAGGAGGAATGGCTGCAATGCCGCAGGACTGACCAGGAGCGCAGCATCCGGGATGACAAAAAGAAGCTGGAACAGGCAAAGAAACGCCTTGCCGATCTGGATGTCATCATCTCCCGGCTGTACGAGGACTATGTTCTTGGAAATCTCAATCAGGACAGATACAGAAAGATGTCTGCGGACTATGAAGCCGAACAGGAACGGTTAAAGCTCGAAATTGAAGTAACGGAAGAATGGGTGGAACAGCGGGAAGAAATGAATGACGGTCTGGATGCCTTTATCGCCCTGACACAGAAATATGTGGATGTGGAGGAACTGACACAGACCATCGTGAACGAGTACATCAAAAAGATCGTCGTTTATGCTCCGGATAAGTCTGGCGGCAAGCGGACGCAGAAAGTGAAGATTTACTTCAATTTCGTGGACGATGTGGATATTCCCGTTATTTCCGAGCCTATCATCACACAAACAACCTATGAACGCAGAAAAACGGCGTGACCTTCGGGTCACACCGTTCTCTGCAACAAAATAGTTACTTGTCACTATTAAGCCTTATGTTTCAAGGTTTTTCTATTTTGTACAATTTAAAATGACTGTGCAAAACTAAAATTATAGCAAATATGAAGAATAAATAAATTTGTCAAAATGAAATTGACAAATATAAACATTTTTGATAGACTATTTTAAAACCTCATGGATGAAACAAGGATTCTTTTATACACATGAGGATTCATAATAAAATTCTGGCAGTTCTGTCGATTTTATTCCAAGTAGAACAGTAAATAACATAAGATAGGAGGAACGTATCGCATGTCAAGGCGTAAGTTAGAAGATTTGAATGTAATTGATAATTTTTTGTTTCAACAGTTAGTTTCCAGAGGAGAGGAAGGTGAAGATTTTTGCAGACGATTATTGGAAACTATAATGGGAAAGAAAATTGGCAGAATCAAGGTGATTCCACAGAAGCAAATCACCGGCCTGGATACTGGGCTTCATGGTATTCGACTAGATGCCTATGTAGAAGCATTTGAACCATGTGTTGATATGGAAGTGGAATCAGAAATCTATGATATAGAGCCGAATCGAACGGTGGAACGGGAACGCCTTCCAAAACGGACAAGATTTTATCAGGGATTAATTGATGCACGACTGTTAGATGGTGGTTGGGATTATAGGTTGTTAAAGAACAGTGTTATTATAATGATTCTTCCATATGATCCATTCGACAAGAATCGCATGGTATATACAATTAGGAATCAGTGTGTAGAAGATACAAGTGTACAGTATGAGGATGGAGCGGTAAAAATCTTCTTAAACACTAGAGGAGAAGAAGAAAATTCTAGCAAAGAATTGCAGGAAATGTTAAAATATATTGAAAATAGTGTTGCTGAAAATGTTACCAATGATAACATTCGTGCAATCCATAACTATGTCAGAAACATAAAAAGAGACAAAGAAGTGGAGGTTCAATATATGAAGAGTTGGGAAGTCGAACAACAGATACGGGAAGAAGCACAGGCAGAAGGACATGCACTAGGAGTTTCTGATGGAATGAAGGAGACTTTACGTGCAATTGAATTGAAGAAACAAGGATACAATTCTGTTGAATTGCTAATGGAACAGGGAATATCTGAATTGGTTGCAACGGAAGTGTTAACACTGGAATGAGGTTTGATTAAATTCGGGCTTATCTGCCATGCACCTCAATATCGCTTCGCTCATTTCGGTGTGGCCGAGGGCCACATACATCAAAAAGAGAAAAATCTCATTAGTAAGCAAGCTTACATGAGTTTTTTCTCTTTTGATGTGCATGGCTGAACGGGAAATGCATATATTAACCATAAAGGATATTTGTGGGATTATTATTATGGATTTGAATGAGTCAAATGTGGAACAGGGATTAATCAGGCTGGAAGTGAATTCTGCACTTGGACGGATTCCGATTGCCAATGCAAGAATTACAATTTCTGATACCGGTGGTGCAGGAACGACTGTTGCAGAACTGGTAACTGATGAAAATGGTATGACGGATGCGATTTCTCTGGATGCTCCGCCTTTTGCATATTCTATGGCACCAACGGATAATCAGCCTTATGCTGAATATAATGTGCGTGTTTCAGCACCGGGATATGAGGAACGTCTTTTTTCCGGGGTACAGATATTTTCCAGTGAGACAGCGATTCAATTCGTCGGCATGCACCCGATGGAGGAGGAAGAAATATACAATCCAACGGTAATACCGGGGCATACTCTATGGGAGGAATTCCCTCCAAAGATTCCGGAAGATGAGATTAAGCCGATGAATGAATCGGGTGAAATAGTATTAAATCAGGTTGTTGTGCCGGAATACATTGTTGTCCATGATGGTGCACCATCGGATTCTACTGCCGAGAATTACTATGTTCGCTACAAGGATTATATTAAAACGGTAGCTGCCTGTGAAATATATTCTACTTGGCCGGAGGCATGTATTGAAGCTAATGTTCTGGCAATTATGTCATTTACATTGAATCGAGTTTATACGGAATGGTATCGGAATAAAGGATACAGCTTCACAATTACCAGTTCAACGGCATACGACCATAAATGGGTGTATGGAAAAGGCACATTTGAGAGTATTGATGCGATTGTAGACCGTTTATATACTTCGTATTTGTCACGGCCAAATGTCAGACAGCCAATTTTGACGCAGTATTGTGACGGAAAGCGGGTAACCTGTCCAAACTGGCTGAGTCAATGGGGCAGCAAATATCTGGCTGACCAGGATTATACAGCCATACAAATTTTGAAAAATTATTATGGAGATACTATTTATATTAACAATGCACAAGCGGTAGCCGGAGTACCATTATCCTGGCCGGGAGCACCTTTGGAGAACGGTTCTTCAGGAGAAGCAGTTCGAACGATTCAGGAGCAACTGAATCGCATTTCTCAAAACTATCCGGCAATTCCGAAGGTTGCCGTTGATGGAATCTACGGACCCAGAACGGAAGAGGCTGTCCGAACGTTCCAAAAAATATTTAATCTACCTCAATCTGGCATTGTAGATTACCGGACCTGGTATAAGATTTCAGAAATATTTGTGGGTGTTACAAGAATTGCAGAATTAGTTTAATTGTGATACTATGTGAATGCAGTATAATTTTGACTGCAGGATAGAAATAATTTGAGGAGAACAATTTTGAAAAAGTTATTGAAATACTTAAAAGCATATACGAAGGAAAGTATTCTGGCACCTCTTTTTAAGATGCTGGAAGCTTCCTTCGAATTATTTGTGCCGTTAGTTATGGCGGAGATTATGGATGTGGGTATTGCACAGCAGAATATGCCCTATATCTGGAAAATGGCAGGGATTTTACTTCTTTTAGCGATAGTGGGATTAACTTGCTCATTAACGGCTCAATATTTTGCTGCCAAAGCGGCAGTTGGATTTTCCACCCGCTTGAAGCATGTCTTATTTGAACATATTCAAAATTTCTCTTTTTCTGAAATTGATGAGGTGGGCACCTCAACTTTAATTACCAGAATGACCAGTGATATGAATCAGGTACAGAATGGAGTCAATATGGTGCTTCGTTTATTTTTACGCTCACCATTTATTGTGTTCGGTGCTATGATTATGGCATTTACGATTGACTGGAAAGCGGCTATGGTGTTTGTTGTAACGATTCCGTTGCTTTCCATTGTGGTGTTCGGGATTATGCTGATTACTATTCCAAGATACAAAAAGGTTCAGGAACGGTTGGACAAGGTTCTTGGTATTACAAGGGAGAATTTAACCGGTGTGCGTGTGATTCGTGCATTCAATCAGGAAGAGGAAGAACAGGAACGGTTTAATGAAAATAATGACCTTCTAACCCGTATGCAATTGGCGGTCGGCAGAATTTCTGCATTTATGAACCCGGTTACCTTTGTAATTGTAAATGTAGCTACAATTGTATTACTTTGGACAGGTGCTATTCAAGTCGACACTGCAGTCTTGGAAAAAGGTGATGTTGTGGCACTGGTTAATTATATGAGTCAGATATTAATCGAATTGGTGAAGCTTGCCAATCTGATTATAACCATTACCAAAGCAGTTGCCTGTGGAAATCGTATACAATCTGTGCTTGAAATGGAAACCTCGCAAGAATATAAGAATGATATGGTAGAAGAGTTGGACACAGATGTGGTTGTGGTTTTTCAAAATGTGTCCTTTGCATATAGAAATGCCGGTGCTGAAGCAATTCGAAACCTGAATTTACAGGTAAAACGTGGGGAAACCATTGGTATCATTGGTGGTACCGGTTCCGGTAAATCAACCTTGGTCAACCTGATTCCAAGATTCTATGATGCTACCAAGGGTGCTGTTTTTATTGATGGTGTAGATGTCATGGATTATCCGAAGGAGCAATTGCGAAATAAAATAGGAATTGTTATGCAAAAAGCAGTCTTGTTCAAGGGTACAATTCGGGAAAATCTGTTATGGGGAAATGAAAATGCAACAGATGAAGAAATTCAGCAGGCCCTGGAAACGGCACAGGCATTAGAGGTTGTAGAAAAGAAAGATGGAGGATTAAATGCTCCGATTACACAGGGTGGTAAGAATCTTTCCGGCGGACAGCGCCAACGTTTAACCATTGCCAGAGCTTTGGTTCGAAAACCGGAAATATTGATTTTAGATGATAGTACCTCTGCCTTGGATTATGCGACAGATGCTAAGCTTAGGAAAGCATTGCAGGAATTAAAGGAAAAGCCTACAGTCTTTATTGTATCACAGCGTACGGCTTCTATTCAGCATGCCAATCGTATTGTTGTTCTTGATGATGGTGAAGTTGCCGGAATTGGTACACATGAAGAGCTACTAAAGAATTGTGACGTGTATCAGGAGATTTATGAGTCACAATTTAAAAAGGAGGTGCAGGGAGCATGAAAAAGTCAGATAAAAAATCATCGCTTGCAACCTTGAAACGTTTAATGGGATATCTAAAACATTACTGGTTCCTTTTAGTGATTTCTATTCTAATGTCTGTAATCAGTGTGGCATTGACCTTATATCTTCCTATTTTGACCGGTAATGCAGTTGATTTTATGATAGAAGCCGGCAAAGTGGATTTTGCCGGTATTCTGAAGATATTAGAAATTATGGCAATCTGCATAGGAGTTGCGGCACTGGCACAATGGATTATGAATGTTTGTAATAATAAGATGACTTATAGTATTGTGCGGGATGTTCGAAGAGATGCATTCGATAAAATAGAACGGCTTCCATTAAAATATTTAGACGGTCATACCAGTGGCGAAATTGTCAGCCGTGTAATTGCAGATGTGGATCAGTTTGCCGATGGTTTGTTAATGGGATTTACTCAGTTATTTACCAGTATTATGACAATTCTGGGAACACTGGCATTTATGCTGTCATTGCATCCGGGAATTACGTTGGTGGTTGTATGTATTACACCGGTTTCCCTTTTTGTTGCGGCATTTATTGCAAAAAATACCTATAATATGTTCCGGGTACAGTCGGAAACCAGAGGAGAACAGACCGGTTTTATTGATGAAATGATTGGAAATCAAAAGGTGGTACAGGCATATAACAGAGAAGATGAATCCATGGAAACCTTTGATGAAATAAATAAACGGTTACAAGCTTGTTCTTTAAAAGCAATTTTCTTTTCATCCATTACGAATCCTGCTACACGTTTTGTAAACAGTCTGGTTTATGCCGGAGTAGGAATTGCCGGTGCTTTGGTAGCAATTCGTGGAGGAATTACGATTGGTAACTTAACGTCATTTTTAGGATATGCCAATCAGTATACTAAGCCATTCAATGAAATATCCGGAGTTATTACAGAACTTCAAAATGCATTGGCTTGTGCTGCCAGAATCTTTGAATTAATCGATGAGACACCACAGATTCCGGATGCTGAGGATGCAGTCGTGTTGGAAGTTGTGGAAGGAAATGTAAACATTCAAGATGTATCATTTTCCTATGTGCCGGAACAGAAGTTATTGCAGCATGTCAATTTGAATGTAAAAGCAGGTCAGAGAATTGCGATTGTAGGACCTACCGGTTGCGGAAAAACTACATTAATTAATCTGTTAATGCGTTTCTATGATGTGAATGATGGGGCAATTTTTGTGGAAGGGAATGATATACGCCATGTAACACGTTCCAGCCTTAGAGATTCCTTTGGTATGGTATTACAGGAAACCTGGCTGAAAACAGGAACAATAAGAGAGAATATTGCAATGGGACGTCCTGATGCCACAGAGGAAGAAATTATTGAGGCTGCAAAATTATCTCACGCACACAGCTTTATAAAACGATTGCCACAGGGATATGATACAATGATTCAGGAGGGAAGCGATACATTATCACAGGGACAGAAACAGTTGTTATGTATTGCGAGAGTAATGTTGTGTCATCCACCAATGTTGATTTTAGATGAAGCAACTTCCTCGATTGACACCAGAACTGAAATCAAAATCCAAGAGGCTTTTCAAAAACTCATGGAAGGAAGAACCAGTTTTATCGTTGCACACCGTTTGTCAACAATCCAAGAGGCAGATGTGATACTGGTTATGAAAGATGGTAATATCATCGAACAGGGCAACCACAAGGAATTGTTGAAGCAAAAAGGATTTTATTATAATCTATATAATAGTCAATTTAGTGTTTAATATATAAATTATGGTTTATCGTACTGACTAGCGTTCGGCTTCGAATATATATGCTTGATGCAGACCCGCTTCCGCTTCGGTCAGTACGTAACGGTACATAGGATTGCAAAAGACGCAATCCAAGTACCGACGTACTTTTAGAGTC
>JAGAOO010000065.1 GCA_017623675.1 Lachnospiraceae bacterium | reverse complement strand
AGAGAAGTAGCAGAGGAAGCGGGAGAACGGATCAGCCGGGAAGCCCTGGAGGAAACGGGAGAGCGGCTGGGCAGAGAAGTGGCAGAAGAAACCGGGGAGAAAATCAGCAGGGAAGTAGGAGCAGAAGCCCGGGAGAAGATAACAAAGGAGGCAATAGAGGAAGGAAGAGAAAAGGCAGAGAAAGAAATCGCGCAGGAAGTAGAGACAGAAGTCAAAGAGGAAGTCGGAGAAGCTGTGAGTGAACGTGCGAAGAAGACGATTGCGGATGATGTTGGTGAGAGTGGTAGTAACAGTTATTCGGGAGAAGAATGGTGCAGATATTTTAGAGAAACCTATGGAAATAATAATGTGACGTGGGAAAATGCAACTCCTTCTCAATTGGCTAGAAGTTGGCAAGGTTCTGGAAAATATATAGGGATTGATGAATATACAGATGTTACTGTTAACAAAGGAACCATCTTGTATAGAGGTGAGCCTAATGGAACAGAGTATTTTACTACTTTGGACGCAATTGAACAATCGGAAAGAAATGCAACAACAATATTTGAGGGACTGCAAGTAGAGAAAAATCCTATACATGGTTATAGGGGCGAGATGCAAGGCTATTTGTTCAATGAAGATGTTGCTAGTGCATATGGAATCACAAATGCAAATCCACAATTTGGAAACGGTGGACTGCCACAATATTATGTTCCAGATGTTCAAGATTTGATAAGCAAAGGTATTTTAACACCTGTAGATAATATTAAGTTATATAAATAAGGAGCTGACTATAAGATGGATATAAGCAAAGGAATTGTAGAAATTGATAATGAACTGGTTGTTAAGCCTAATTTCACATTTGAGCAATTTAAAGAAACAAAATATTATACAAATCAAGATGGCATCAGAATTATATACTTGGATGGACCACAGATTATAAAAAATAGAAAATATATAGTTAGTTTATTCTTTAGAGACGGGAAAATATATATGTTATCTTTAATTTGTTGTGATGAGGAGTATTCAGAGAAAGATGAATCTAAAAGAAAAGACTTGCATGATGTAATCCTGAAGGAGCTTGGAGTGCTTGAAAATAGTAACTTTGAGTGGGGAGAAATCAAGTCGATTTATGATGCACGAAGTAATATTAGTAGTATAAATATTATTTATTATGCCTCAACATAAGGTCTCGAAGCCTCCCATCACAAAGCAGGAACTTTGCGGTGGGAGGCTCTTTCATTTCTATGCCTCGTAATTTTCAGAAATTGTATGTTTTACTTTATATTCATTAATTCTTGCCTGAATACGCTCGGTCTGGTCTAAAAGGTCGCTGATGGATGCATCGTGATTCAAGTGGTCGATTAATAATGCAATATACTTGCTTAAATCAGCAGAAGCGTACCAGTCTCTTGCCAGTAATTCCGGCATCTGATAGGTTAAGTTGGTTGTAATAACCTTCTCAATAACCCCTTCCTTGTAGCACTCGTCAAAGATTTCCAAACCGTTGGTAAATAAGCCAAAGGTACTCATGCAGTATACCCGGTTTGCACCACGTTTTTTCATATGTCTTGCAACGTCCAGCATACTTTCACCGGAAGAAATCATATCGTCAATAATGATAACGTCCTTACCTTGTACAGAATCACCGAGGAATTCATGTGCCACAATTGGGTTTCTGCCATTTACAACCTGTGTGTAATCCCGTCTCTTATAGAACATACCAACATCTACACCAAGCATATTTGCAAGGAAAATGGCACGATGCATAGCACCCTCGTCCGGTGAAATAACCATCATGTGATTTTTGTCAATTTCCAAATCCGGCGTCGACCGTAACAGACATTTTACAAACTGATAGGTTGGACGGATATTTTCAAAGCCATTTAACGGAATTGCATTCTGAACCCGTGGGTCATGAGCATCGAAGGTGATGATATTGTCAACACCTAAGCCGATTAATTCCTGCAACATCAAGGCACAGTCTAATGACTCTCTGGAGCTGCGCTTGTGCTGACGGCTTTCATATAAAAATGGCATGATGACAGTTATTTTTCTTGCCTTGCCGGTGGATGCTGCGATGACACGCTTCAAATCCTGATAGTGGTCATCCGGTGACATTGGAGATGGTTTACCGCAAATGGTATATTCCAGACTGTGATTTAACACATCCACCAAGATGTATAAATCGGAACCACGAACAGATTCCCGAATAACACCCTTTGCTTCGCCGGAACCAAAACGCGGACAGGCACTGCTAATTAAATAAGAATCCCTTTCGTATCCATGGAAAGCAATGGTAGATTTATGCTCGTTCTGACGGGCAGCTCTCCATTTGACAAGATAGTTGTCCACCTTCTCTCCTAAGGTTGTACAGCTTTCAGTTGCGATAATGCCAAGGCGACCAACTGGTATAGTTTCTAATTTGCTATCATCAGGCATGATATGTTCCTCCATTGGTTAAATTGTTAATAGTTTCATCTTTATGTAAAAGCTGGGAATAACCCTTTGCTTTTATACCATTGTTTGAGTGCTCCCGTCAAGGGCTTCTGCAGAAATGATAATAAGGAAAGCTTAATTATCTGACGATGACTGCCAGGCTTTTCGTTTTACAAACCGGATATCATCTCCATAAATAGTATATATCAAATAGCTGTCACAAATACGTGAAAAAATACGTTCACTATAATGCTGACGTAAATCTGCCAATGACAGATTGGTAGAAATGATAGTTGCTTTTCTCCGCAACAAACGGTCATTCAAAAGCGTATATAAATAGGAAGCAGTAAAATTATTAATATATTCCGTGCCTAAATCATCGATTATTAATATGTCACATTCATTTACTGCCTGATAAAAGCTTTGACTGTCAGCAATCTGATTTTTATTCATAACCACATCACTGATTTTTTCAAACAGGGTTCCGGCTGACACATACAAAACGGCATATCCTTTATCCAGCAATTCTTTTGCTACACAATTGGATAAAAAAGTTTTGCCTACTCCGGTGCTTCCCTGAAACAGAATACTTCCCTTCTGCTGAGTATTTCCTTCAAAATAAGAATCGATGCCTTCAATATATTTTAAAAGAGAGTGATAAGTATTTTCCATATTTGCACGAGGGGTTAATTCGTGTTTGCCATCGGACAGATTGCTGTAATAATCCAGACAAAAAGACTTGAAATTTTCCTCCTCTAACTTGCTTCCAAGGTTGGAATGTTTGTACTGTCGTTGTACCATTTTCTGCTTCATGCAGTCGCAAGGCTCATGATTGATATAACCGGTATCACTGCATTTCGTACAGGTATAAATGGTTGATAAATAATCAGAAGGGTATCCGGCCTGCTTTAGTATCTCGTATTTTTCATCAATGAGTGTCTGGGTTTGTTGGGCAAGGAATGCCTCATCCACAGGCTCATCGTGTGCCAAGGCAGCGTCAATGGTCATATCACGAATCTGGGCATCAATCTCTGCAATTCGTGGAACTTCCTTGCGTATGTTCTGAATCCGTTCGTTTAATAGCTGGCGGTTTCGGAATCGAATTTGTTCATATTCCTGCAATATTTCTTTTTTATAAGCTGTTTCAAATGGCATATTGTGCTACCTCATACTGTTTTCAATGATTGGTTATGACTGCTCGGATAATTTCTGAACCTCCTGAATAAAGAAATTCTCAAGCTCCTGATTGTCATAATCTCGTTGGTTAAAGTCATTAAATGGCAGGTTTTGTACCTTGCGTCCGGCACTCTGCCGATTGGCAGGCTTAGGCTGTTCCATATGTTGTTGTTCCAGCCGTTTAATATCTGCCAGTGTGGACACATGATTTTCATGCCAATTGGTCAGAATTCCATTGATATAACGGAAATTTATCTTGTTGCTGGCACTGGCTCTCTGGCAGGCTTCAATGATAACATCCTGCTGGAATGCGTAATCATTTTTCCATGTATTAATATATCGAAGCTCTGTTGGAGTGAGAACTCTGGAGAGTCCTAATTCCTTGGAAATTGCAGCATTTAATGCATGATAAGCAGCTGTTTCCTGCTTTGCCTGTTCTGCTGTATGAATGTCTCTGGAATACCAGTCAATGGCAACCTTCTCTATGTAACGATTGGAGGTGTGCTCTAACGAAGCACAGTATTCAATCAGATATTCCAACAATTCTGCCGGGAACATGAGCTGTTCATATATGTACAACAAGGTATTGTATTCTGTTGGTGTCGGCGTATGACCACAATACATCTCAAACTGGTATACAATGTTCTCCATATCTTTATCCTGTTCAATTGCCCGCAATTGAGTTGGGGAATACGTCTTCTTTTCTGGTATCTCCGGCAAATGAGATTCCTCTTTAGGGGTCGGCATGACTTTCTTAGACTGGGTAATCGGATATACCTTAGAAGCTGTCACTGGTTTGTGCAGTAAATCCAACCCGGAATTTGCATCGGGTTCTTCCGTTTGTTCCGGTAGTGTCAGACTCATGATAGTGATGCCCAGCAATTCATTTTTCTGGTTGTATTCCAAACGCAGAATATCCCGGTCAACCCAGTACCGAATGGCACGACAAATATCCTTTTGTGTACATTGAAAATGGTCAGCAATATCCTGTATGCTGATAGATTGTCCGGCTTCCTGCAGCCGAACCATATAAAGATAAATCTTAACGAACTCGCCGTTTGCTTCTGTCATGTAATAGTCAATAAAAAAGTTGGAAATTGAGGAAAAGGTTTCTCCGTTTTCAGATGTGATTGTTATGGTTTTCATCCTTTTTCTCCTTTCTGGTTTCCAACAAATAGTATGTGTGGCTACGCCATGCACACCTCACGTTCGCTGCGCTTCCGCTCGGTGTCGGGCATGCACTTGTGGCTACGCCATGCACACCTCCATTTCGCTACGCTCATGTCGGTGTCGGGCATACGCCCTATAAGTCTAATTGTCACCACGAAAAAGTATGCAAGCATCCGTGGCTACGCCATGCACACCTCCATTCGCTACGCTCATGTCGGTGTCGGGCATGCGCCCTATAAGAATGAAGCACACCAATTGGAAGTATGCAAGCATCCTTCCAATTGCTCTGCTTCATTCTTGCATGGCTTGATGTAAACGCATTATATAATACGTTTTGGGAATTGTAAATCGAACAGGCTTTCGGCGACTTGTGGAGAGAAAAAAGTGTAAAAAGTGGATAATGTGGATAAGTTGCAGAGGGGCATAAATAGTCGAAAAAATACAATAAAAATAGCCCACAATCTTTCATCGAAAATTGAAAATGAAAAATTGTGGACAATGTGCAAAACTATTTTTTTAAGAGGTTTTCGCCAATGTTTACAACGTCTCCGGCACCCATAGTTATTAACAAATCATTTTTTTTGCAATTTTTTTTCACGTAGGCTTCTACCTCATCAAATTCAGGAAGATAAATAACATCTGTCTGATATTTATTCTTAAGAAGGTCTGCTATATCCTGAGATGAAACTAAGCCGGTATCCTGCTCTCTGGCAGCGTATATTTTGGTTAATACTACATGGTCGGCATTATGAAGTGCCTCTGCAAAATCTGGTAATAACGCCTTTGTACGTGTATAAGTGTGGGGTTGGAACACGCACCAGATTTCATTATGGTCAGTTTGCTTGGCAGCAGTAAGGGTAGCTTTGATTTCCGTCGGATGATGGGCATAATCATCGATGATTGTCACACCGTTAAAGACACCTTTCGTTTCGAATCGACGCTTTGCACCACCACAGGCAGCAAGCCCTTCTTTGATTGCATCCATATTGATATGTAATAAATCAGCAGCAGCAATGGCAGCTAAGGAATTCGTAACATTGTGAATGCCATGTACATGAAGCTGAATATCCGTAACCGGTTTGCCGTCTATCAGCAGAGTATAAGTTGCACAGCCCTCCGCATCATAGCGGATATTAGTAGCACTATATTTGCAATTGCTCGTTAAACCAAAGGTACAAATGTTACGATTTAAATCTTCTATTATAATAGGAAGACATTCCATTTCACCATTGATAATTAAGGTGCCGTCCGGTTGCAGTTTATGTGCAAAGGTTCGGAAGGACTGAATAATTTCATCAATTCCACTAAAGAAGTCCAAGTGGTCCGCATCTACATTCAGAATGATGCTGACTTTTGGCTGAAATGCATGATAGCTATTGGTATATTCACAGGCCTCTGTCACAAAGTATTCGGACTGACCAACGCGTATATTACCCCCGATAGCATCCAGCATACCGCCGATGGAAATGGTTGGATCGACTTGTGCTGCCAAAAAAATCTGAGACAGCATAGAAGTAGTAGTCGTTTTACCATGGGTGCCGCTTACTGCCACAGAGTATTCATAATTTGCCATAATCTGCCCCAAGAGCTGGGCTCTGGTCAGCATCGGTTTTGCACTGGCAAGAGCTGCCTGGAATTCCGGATTGTCTTTGTGAATTGCTGCTGTATATACAATTAAATCGATATCATCTGTAATATTCTCTGCTTTTTGTCCGATGGTGATGACTGCCCCAAGCTTCTTTAATAAGGAAACGATATCAGATTCCTTTGCATCGGAACCACTGATAGTAAACCCTTCCTGTAAAAGAATTTCGGCAAGACCACTCATGCTGATACCACCAATGCCGATAAAATGTACATGGATTGGCTGGTTAAAATCTATTTGGTACATGATAATCCTTCCTTTTCATTTTTCTTTCCTTATAATAGTATAGGAAACAGAAGCCGTCAATAAAAAAGTGTTGACGGAAGCTATAATACTATGCTATTCTATACTCTGCGACGGAAGAAGGCGTTTTTTTTGTGTGCAAAAACGAGTCAAGCAAGAAAACGCTTGCGTTTTCTTGGCTTGCAAACTGGGAGACAAAAAACATGCTTGCATGTTTTTGGGGCTTACAGTTTGCAAGGAAAGAAATTAGCGAAGCGAATTTCTTATTTGACGACTTTCACATCACCGAGCAAGCTTGTCTTGCGAGGTGCCTTATAACATACAAAAACGTCTCGCAAAAATGAATAGAAACGGAGGTGGCAGTTGTGCGCGTAAAGATTACATTGGCATGTGAAGAGTGTAAACAGCGTAATTACAATCTCACAAAAGAAAAGAAGACGCATCCAGATCGTATGGAAACTAAGAAGTATTGTAAGTTCTGCAAGGCTCATACAATGCATAAGGAAACTAAGTAAACCTTGATAACCACATAAGGAGTAGTTAAATGGGAAGTAAAGAAGTGGAGAAATCCAAAGAGAAATCAACCCTTAAGCGTAGTTGGTTTCAGGAATTAAAAGCCGAGTTTCACAAGATTACCTGGCCTGATAAAGATTCCCTTGTAAAAGAATCCGTAGCGGTTATTGTAATGGCAATCATTATTGGATGTATCGTGGCACTGGTTGATACCGGTTTGCATGAAGGATACGATGCATTGTTAAAATGGGTGCAACAGTTAATAGGGTAAAGGTTGGTGATTATATGTCAGAAGCAGAATCAAAAGCAAGATGGTATGTAGTCCATACCTACTCAGGTTATGAAAATAAGGTAAAAGCTGATATTGAAAAGAGCGTGGAGAACCGCGGTCTGGAAGATCAGATTCTTGAGGTTGCAGTTCCTCTTCAAGATGTAGTTGAAGTAAAGAACGGTGCCAAGAAACAGGTTTCTAAGAAGATGTTTCCGGGTTATGTACTGCTCAACATGGTAATGAATGATACCACATGGTATGTGGTTCGGAATACCAGAGGTGTTACAGGATTTGTTGGTCCTGGATCAAAACCGGTTCCGTTAACAGAAGGCGAGATTCGTTCCATGGGTGTTACAACAAAACAACAGGTTGAGATTGATCTCGAGGTTGGTGATACCATTAAGGTTACTGCCGGTGCATGGGCAGACACTGTAGGCGAGATTAAGGCAATCAACATGGCAAAGCAGTCTGTAACTATTGATGTAGATATCTTTGGACGTGCTACATCAGTTGAAATTGGCTTCTTAGAGGTACAGAAGTTAAACTAGCAAGTGGGAGGGTATCCCCCGTAAATACCACAATTTATTCAGGAGGTAAGCTATAATGGCTAAGAAAGTAGAAGGTTATATTAAATTACAGATTCCGGCAGGCAAGGCAACTCCGGCTCCACCGGTTGGTCCTGCACTTGGACAGCATGGTGTAAACATTGTACAGTTTACAAAGGAGTTCAATGCCAGAACTGCTGATCAGGGAGATTTGATTATCCCTGTAGTTATTACAGTATATGCAGACAGAAGCTTTAGCTTCGTTACAAAGACTCCACCGGCTGCAGTATTGTTAAAGAAGGCATGTAACATTAAGTCTGGTTCAGGCGTACCTAACAAGACAAAGGTAGCTACAATTACCAGAGCAGAGGTTCAGAAGATTGCTGAATTAAAGATGCCTGACTTGAACGCAGCTACCATTGAAGCAGCTACCAGCATGATTGCAGGTACCGCACGTTCAATGGGTATCACAGTTGTTGATTAATTAAATAAGTGGGAGGGTCGCTCCCGATAATACCACAGGAGGTTATTTATTATGAAAAAAGGTAAGAGATATGCAGAAGCTGCTAAGATGGTAGACAGAACAACTACCTATGATGTTTCAGAAGCAGTTTCGATTGTAAAGAAATCAGCAAGTGCAAAATTTGATGAGACAGTAGAATGCCACATTCGTCTGGGCGTAGATGGACGTCATGCAGACCAGCAGGTACGTGGTGCTGTTGTTCTTCCACATGGAACAGGTAAGACTGTACGTGTATTAGTATTCGCTAAGGGTGCTAAGTTGGATGAAGCACAGGCAGCAGGTGCAGATTTCGTTGGTGGCGAGGAATTAATTCCAAAGATTCAGAACGAAGGCTGGTTAGATTTTGATGTTGTTGTTGCTACACCGGATATGATGGGTGTTGTTGGTCGTTTGGGTCGTGTACTTGGTCCTAAGGGCTTAATGCCAAATCCAAAGGCAGGTACCGTAACAATGGATGTAACCAAGGCAATTGCTGATATTAAAGCAGGTAAGATCGAATACCGTTTAGACAAAGCAAATATTATTCACGTGCCAATTGGAAAAGCTTCTTTCTCTGAGGAGCAGTTAGCGGACAACTTCCAGACGTTAATAGATGCAATTAACAAGGCAAAGCCTTCAGCAGCAAAAGGACAGTATTTAAGAAGTGTAACAATCGCTTCTACCATGGGTCCTGGTGTTAAACTGAATGTTACAAAGCTTGCTTAATCGTATCAGATAAGAGATAAAAAGGACTGTTATTCTGTTGGTTTATATGCCGCAGAATAGCGGTCCTTTTCTATGTGCACTTAGCGGCGTACGTTTCTATTATAATATTGAATAAAAATAGAAAAGAAAGTATAGAATTTCAATTTCTTTAATTGCATATTCGACACAAGCTTGCTATAATTAAAGTTAATTGGGAAAGTAAGCAATGAGAAGGTATAGATTACATGCAGTAGGAGGTTACATAATATGAAGTTGAGTATGAAGTTAATTATGATTGCGGGAATCCCGATGTTAATTATTACGGGATTAACCCTGTTTCTTGTGGCAGGACCTTTGGAATTGGGGACAAAGGCAATTGCTTTGATATTGGTACTGGTTTTGATACTTTTTTTGATTACCAACACCCTTGTTGCAATGAGTATCAGCCGTTCAATTAATACTAGTATTAGTGCGGTTAAGCAGGTGGCAGCCGGTAATCTGAATGTGGAAATTGATGACAGGGCAACTAATCGCGGGGACGAATTGGGTGCATTGGCTCGTGCTTTGGCAGGACTGCGAGATGAATTAAAATATATGTTTCAGGATATTACGGAACATGCCAATTCCTTATTGGAATCTGCAGAGCAGTTAAATGATACTGCACAGAAGAATTTGGTTACAGTGGATAGTGTAGAACGGGCAGTAGGTGAGATTGCAGACGGTGCGACTTCTCAGGCACAGGATGCGCAGAACGCATCTGAAAGTGTATATTCTATGGGAGAAATGATTGAAGAGACAACAAGAGAGGTGGCGAATCTGAATGCAACGGCGGACTATATGCGTCAGTCTAGTGAACAGGCAACTCAGTCTTTAGTAGAACTTCGAAGCATCAACGACGAAGTAAAGGAAGCAATTGAGTTGATTTATGAACAGACAAATCGAACCAATGAGTCATCTCAGAAGATTCGGGAAGCAACCCGATTGATTAGTTCCATTGCAGAAGAAACGAATCTGTTATCGCTGAATGCAAGCATTGAGGCGGCAAGAGCTGGTGAGCAGGGACGTTCCTTTGCCGTTGTTGCCAATCAGATTCAAAAACTGGCAGACCAGTCCAATGCTTCTACAGACGCCATCGATGACATCATTAATGAATTGATTAATGATTCCAATGAAGCGGTTAAGACGATGGAAAAGGTTCGTAATATTATCAATAGCCAGAGTGAGAATGTATTGAATACGGAAGCAATTGTAGGTCAGGTTATGGATGGTATTGAAGAATCTATCCGTGGTATTGAAGCAATTGAAAACCGTACTTTGGCATTGAATGATGCAAGGGCTTCCATTGTTGAAGTAGTACAGGGATTGTCGGCAGTAGCAGAAGAGAATGCGGCAAGTACAGAGGAAACCTCAGCAGCAACTGCAGAAGTGGCAAACAGCTTTAACGAAGTAACAGAATCCGCAGGGGTTGTTAAGAATGCTGCAGACGAGATTGCAAATTCTATGAGTAATTTCCAGATATAAAAAATATGTAACTTCAAAATGTAAGGAGTACAAAAGGGCAGGAACCATTCGAATGGCTTCTGCCTTTTTCCTATTTCTGCACATTTTTCTGTTTTTTGTAGGTGCTTGAAGTGAGATATAACATTTGTACATTTTGTGTAAAAAAATATCGTTTTTGATAAAAAATCTACAAAGAAAAGAAGAAAAAATGCCCCTTAGATTGATTTTAAATTACAATTTACCATTTATTTACAGTAATTTTGCAGAAAAAGGCGAAAAAAATGGAATAAATTTTGTGAAATTGCATAAAACCCATTTTCAAAATAAAAATCTAGTGGTATAATGTATCTATCATGCGCAAAGGGGTGACGACTTATGATTAAGAAGGAAATGATAGCAATGCTTCTGGCGGGCGGTCAGGGCAGTCGTTTAGGTGTTTTGACTTCCAGATTAGCCAAGCCTGCGGTTGCTTTCGGTGGTAAATATAAGATCATCGACTTTCCACTCAGTAACTGTATTAATTCAGGGGTGGATACAGTGGGTGTTCTTACCCAATACCGTCCTCTTAGATTGAATCAGCATATTGGAATTGGTATGCCGTGGGATTTGGATCGGAATATTGGTGGTGTTACCGTACTGCCACCATATGAGAAGAGCACGGATAGTTCCTGGTATACAGGAACGGCAAATGCGATTTACCAGAACTTAGAATTTATGGAATACTATAATCCGGATTATGTTTTAATTCTTTCTGGTGACCACATTTATAAGATGGATTATGAGGTAATGTTAGATTACCATAAAGCAAGCAAGGCGGCAGTTACGCTGGCTACATATGAAGTTCCAATGGAAGAAGCAAGCCGGTTTGGTGTTGTTATTACAGATGAAGAGGGTTGTATTCAGGAATTTGAGGAGAAACCGGAGCATCCAAGAAGCAATAAAGCATCAATGGGAATTTATATCTTTAACTGGAGCGTGTTGAAGAATGCACTTCAGGTAATGAAGGATGTACCTTCCTGTGACTTTGGTAAGCATATTATTCCATACTGTCATGAACAGGGTGAAAGAATCTGTGCTTATGATTTCAAGGGATATTGGAAAGATGTAGGAACCTTAGGTTCTTATTGGGAAGCCAATATGGAATTGGTTGATATTATTCCGGAATTTAATCTATATGAAGAATTCTGGAGAATTTATACGAAGAGTGATGCATTACCACCACAGTACATAGCAGATAATACCAAGGTAAGCAGATGTATTATCGGCGAAGGAACTGAAATCTATGGAGCAGCGGAACATTCCGTTATAGGTTCAGCGGTTACCATTGAAGAAGGTGCAGTAGTAAAGGATTCCATCATTATGAATGGTGCGGTCATCGGTAAGAATTGTGTGATTGAAAAAGCAATCATTGCAGAGAATACAATAATCGGTGAAGGTGCAGTCCTAGGTGTTGGTGAGTATGCACCAAGTGAGTATAATCCAAAGGTATATGCCTTTGATTTAGTTACCATTGGTGAGAAGTCTGTGATTCCTGCCAATGTTAAGATTGGAAAGAATACTGCTATATTTGGAGAGACGACTCTTGAGGATTACCCGAATGGCGAGCTGAAGAGTGGCGGAAGTTTGATAAAGGTAGGTGATTTGGCATGAGAGCAATCGGTATCATTTTAGCAGGTGGTAACAGCAATCGTATGGGTGGCTTATCAGCAAAGAGAGCGGTGGCAGCTATGCCTATGGCAGGAAGCTATCGGAGTATTGACTTTGCATTAAGCAATATGACGAATTCTCATATCCAGAAGGTTGCAGTCTTTACCCAGTATAATTCCCGTTCATTGAATGAACATTTGAATTCTTCTAAATGGTGGGATTTTGGTAGAAAACAAGGTGGTTTATATGTATTTACACCAACGATTACAACGACCAACAGCTATTGGTACAAGGGTACTGCAGATGCACTGTATCAGAATATCAGCTTTTTGAAGAACAGCCATGAACCTTATGTGGTGATTGCTTCCGGTGATGGTATCTATAAGCTGGATTACAATAAGGTATTAGAGGAGCATATCCGTACCGGAGCTGATATTACTATTGTTTGTAAGGAAGTGAAACCGGAAGAGGATGACATCAGCCGTTTTGGTGTAGTTACCTTAAGCGAGGATGGATGGGTTAAGAATTTTGAAGAAAAGCCATTAGTGGCACAGAGCAATCTGGCATCCATCGGTGTTTATGTCATTCGTAGAAGACAACTTATTGAACTTCTGGAAAATTGTGCAAAGGAAGGCAGAAGCGACTTTGTAAAGGATATCCTGATTCGTTATAAGGATGTTAAGAAGATTCATGGTTATGTTATGGATTCCTTTTGGAGAAATATTGGTAGCGTAGAGTCTTACTTTAAGACCAACATGGAATTCCTGAATAAGGATATTCGGGATTACTTCTTCCGGAGCCATCCGGATGTATATTCCAAGGTCGAGGACTTGCCACCGGCTAAGTATAATGGGGATGCTGTTGTTAAGAACAGCTTAATAGCAAGCGGATGTATCATTAATGGTACGGTAGAGAATTCAGTATTATTTAAGAAGGTTTATGTAGGCAATAATTGTGTCATTAAGAATTCTATTATCTTAAATGATGTGCATATTGGTGACAATTCTTATATTGAGAACTGTATCGTAGAAAGTAGAGACACCTTACGTGCGAATACCGAATACATCGGTGAGCCGGATAAGATAAAGGTAGTTGTTGAAAAGAACATTAGATATGCACTTTAGGCATAAGCATGTCACGGTGTAGCAACCATAGTTTTTGACTTGGGGAAAATACAGGGGGTTTAGCAAATGAAGATAACGGATGTTAGAGTACGGAAGGTTACAAAGGAAGGCAAAATGAAGGCTGTTGTATCAATTACGATTGATGACGAGTTCGTAGTACATGATATAAAAGTCATCGAAGGTGAAAAGGGGTTATTTATTGCCATGCCTAGCCGAAAAGCGGTAGATGGAGAATATCGGGATATTGCACATCCGATTAATTCAACTACAAGAGACCGTATTCAAAATCTTATTCTGGATGCTTATGAAAAGGCATTAACAGAAGTTGATGAATTGGCAGAATAGTTGTCATACATAACATAAAGGAAGGAACACAGTCGTTGGAACGGGTTACCCAAGGTTGCGTTCCTTTCTTTTTTTCATTAACTTTTTCTTAAATTCTTTTTTTGTTGTTGCGGATTCAAACATGTCGTTATATATTGATAAATGACAGTTTATTCATACATGTAAATAAAAACACGAAAGTAGGAGAACAAAAATGCCAAAGTTTAGTGTAAAGAAACCTTATACGGTTCTTGTGGGTATTATTGCATTGCTGGTATTTGGATTTGTTACATTTACCCGGTTATCAACGGATTTACTGCCGGAGATGGAACTTCCATATGTTATGGTAATTACTACATACCCTGGAGCCGCACCGGAACGAGTGGAAAGTCAGGTGACAGAAGTACTGGAGTCTAGTCTTGGAACAATTAACGGTGTAGAGAATCTGGTCAGTACCTCCAGCGAGAATTACAGCATGGTTATGTTAGAATTCTCAGAAGGGACCAATATGGATAGTGCCATGGTAGATTTATCAACCGCCATTGACCAGTTGTCATTACCGGAGAATTGTGGCACACCGATGCTCATGGAGGTTTCTATGGATATGATGCCAACCATGGAGGTTACTGTTGACTGTGAAGGTATGGATATCTATGAATTAAGTGCCTTTGCAGAAGATACAATTATACCATATTTGGAACGACAGACCGGTGTTGCCAGTGTAGAAGGCATGGGTCTGGTAGATGAAATGGTAGAAATTCGTCTGGATGGAGATAGAATTGATGCATTAAATGATGATCTTGCCGCTTATGTGGATGACTCTCTGGCAGATGCAAAGAAACAGTTGGACAGTGCCGGCTCTGAATTAAGTAGTGCACAGAGTCAGTTGGATGAAAGTAAGAAAGCATTAGAGGACCAGCAGAACACAACTTCTGCCCAGTTGGCACAGACCAGTCAGTTATTAGATGAGGCAGTAGCAACCCGTGCTGCATATAGTGCACAGGTAACCAGCTTACAGGCAAGCAGAGCAGCGTTGCAGGCAGAGCAAAAGGCTTACGTAGATGCAGGAATAGAAGATAATTATAATACACTCAATGGCATGTTCACAAACATATACAATATGGCATCTAGTATGTCCTCATACTTGGGAATCGATATGAGTACCCTGCCGAAGGACATTGTGGAAGCAAGTGAGAACCCGGATAAGCTGGCTGCTATGGTGAGCCTTGTTGAGTCAATGGCAGGAATGCCCGGCTCGTCCATAACTACAGAACAGGTTACAATGCTGAAAGCATTAACCTCAGATAATTTAAAGCAGATTGTGACTGCCTATAATCGGATTCCGGTGATTGAAAATGAATTGGCAAATCTGGAAATTGAAATTGCCGCAGCACAGGCAGTATTAGATAATGTGAATACCCAGACCCAGGAAGCAGTAAATAACTACACAACGATGGAAGAAGGGAAGATATCTGCAGCAGCAGGGTTTGGTTCTGCTTCTGCCCAGTTGGCAGCAGCACAGAGTGCATTGGACGATGGTAAAAAAGAAATGGAAAATGCGGTGGAGTCTTATGAGTCTGCAAAGGAAACCGCGTTAAAGAATGCAAACTTAGATGCTTTGCTAAGCTTAGATACATTATCGAAATTAATTTATGCACAGAACTTTGCAATGCCGGCAGGCTATATCTATGAAGGAGATGCACAATACCTGTTGAAGGTTGGGGATGAATTCTCCAGTGTAGATGAATTAAATAATGCATTATTATGTGATATTGATGGAATTGGTGAGATTCGCTTAAAGGATGTAGCCACCGTCACCATGATTGATAATTCCGGTGTCAATTATGCAAAGGTAAATGGCAATCAGGCAATTATTCTGGCAATTTATAAAGCGAGTACCGCCGGTACTGCCAGTGTATCAGATGAATGTAATGAAGCAGTTGAGGAATTAATGGAAAAATATCCGGATTTGAATGTTCTGAATCTGATGGATCAGGGAGAATATATCGACATGATTATCAAATCCGTATTATCCAATTTGATTTTTGGAGCGATTCTGGCGATTATCGTGTTGGCATTATTCTTAAAGGATGTGAAGCCAACAATCGTAGTTGCATTCAGTATTCCGCTTAGTGTATTGTTCGCTATGGTGTTAATGTATTTCAGCGGAATGACAATGAATATTATATCTCTTTCCGGTCTGGCACTGGGCGTCGGTATGTTAGTGGATAACTCCATCGTAGTTATTGAGAACATTTACCGGCTGAGAAACAAGGGTATTCCTTCTGCCAGAGCAGCTGTATTGGGTGCCAATCAGGTAGCAGGAGCGATTATGGCTTCTACTTTAACTACCATCTGTGTATTTCTGCCAATGGTATTTTCCACTGGTATTGCAAGACAGTTATTGCCGGATATGGCTTGGACCATTGCATTCAGCTTGGTTGCCAGTTTGATTGTGGCATTGACTGTAGTTCCAAGTATGAGTGCAACCGTACTTCGTAATACGAAGCCGAAGACACATCGGTGGTTTGACGGTTTGATTCGTGTATATGAAAAAGCATTGCGATTCTGTCTGAAGAGAAAATGGATTCCAATTACGCTTGCAGTAGTATTACTGGCAGGCAGTGTATTCCAGGCATTTCGGACAGGATTGGTATTGCTTCCGAGCATGGGAAGTAACCAGATGTCTGTATCCATTGTGACAAACAGTGAGAATTCTGATGAAGAGAATTACGCCTTGGCAGATGAAGCAATGGAACGTCTGCTTGCCGTTGAGGGTGTAGAAACCGTTGGTGCTATGACAGAAAGTTCTATGAGCTTAATGGGTGGTTCGGATGCAACGGACAGCTTCTACTTCTATATTATTGTTTCTGACAAAGCAGCAAAGAATAACGAAGCAGTTGGTAAGCAGATGGAAGAAGCTCTGGCAGATATGGATTTAGAAGAGGTTAATGTATCCTTATCGAATATGGATATGTCCAGTCTTATGGGAAGTGGTATGCAGATTGACATTTACGGTTCTGATATAGACGAAATGATGGCTGTGTCAGAAGATGTTATGGCAATTCTGGAAGAGGTTGGCGGTATGGAGGAAATCTCCAATGGTCAGGAAGAAGGTGACCAGCAGATTAAGATTGTGGTGGATAAAGATAAGGCCATGAAGTACAATCTGACGGTTGCACAGATTTTCAGTGAATTGGCATCGTCTCTTACTACAGAGGATACTGCAACGACATTAACTGTAGACGGTAAGGATTATGAAGTCATTGTAGTGGATGAAACCAATACTGTTGACCGGAGCAATTTGATGGATTATGAATTCGAAGTACAGACCACAGATGAAGATGGTAATCAGGTAACAGAAGCCCATACCCTTGATGAGTTTGCCAAGCTGGAAGATGGAAAGGGCGTTGCTTCCATTAATCGTGAGAATCAGCAACGGTATATGTCTGTAACCGCTACAACCATGGAGGGTTATAATACCACATTGCTGGCAAGAGACGTTCAGGATAAATTGGATGACTATGAAGCACCGGAGGGCATTACCATTGAGATAGCCGGTGAAAGTGAAAATGTAAATGAGGCACTAAAGGATATGTTGCTGATGATACTCCTTGCAATTGTGCTAATTTATCTGGTTATGATGGCACAGTTCCAGAATCCGGTATCTCCATTCATTGTATTACTGACAATCCCGCTTGCATTTACCGGAGGTTTCCTGGGATTATTGATTAGCGGTGAAGAGATTTCCATTATATGTCTCATGGGATTCCTGGTGTTGGCAGGTGTCATTGTAAATAATGGTATCGTTTTTGTGGATTATGTAAATCAGTTGCGATTGGGTGGAATGGAAAAGAAAGAGGCATTGGTGGAAACCGGAAAGACCCGTATGCGTCCAATCCTTATGACTGCATTAACAACCATTCTGGCAATGTCTACCATGGCATTTAGTAATGATATGGCATCGGCAATGGGTAAGGGCATGGCAATTGCAGTTATTGGCGGTCTTGCCTATGGTACATTAATGACCCTGTTTATCGTGCCGGTATTCTACGATATCATTTATCGGAAGAAGGAAATGAAGAAGGTGGATATCGGTGATGAAGATACCTTGAAGGAGGATGAACTTCTGTTGGCAGAAGGTATCAACGATATAGAAGGAGATACAAGTGATGAGTGAGAAAGAAAAAATGCTTCAGGGAAAGATCTATGACCCTTCCGACCGGGAACTGGTAGATTTAAGAGTGAAAGCTCATAGACTTTCCAAAGAGTATAATGATACCTATGAGGTGGAAGAAATGAAACGCCGAGAGTTGATGAGTCGGCTTCTACCACATCATGGGGAAGGTTGTTACATTCAAGGACCGATTTTCGTAGACTATGGTGAATTTACAATGTTGGGGGAGAATGTATATGCGAACTTCAATCTCACTATTCTAGATACATGTCCTGTAACAATAGGTGATAATGTATATTTTGGACCGAATTGTACTTTGGCAACACCGGTGCATCCGCTTTTGGGAGCGGAGCGTCGTATGAAACAGAAATCGGATGGAACGCTATATGATGATGAATATGGCAAACCAATTACCATTGGCAACGACTGCTGGATTGCAAGTAATGTAGTTATTTGCGGTGGAGTAGAAATTGGCGAAAACTGTGTGATTGGTGCCGGGAGTGTTGTAACAAAGAGCATTCCTGCGAATTCTTTTGCGGCGGGAAATCCGTGCAGAGTGATTCGACAGTTAACAGAGCAGGATAGCATTCGGTTTCGGAAAGAGTTGTTTGTATAATTGGATAGAAAGTATAAAGGGGCTGTTTTTACAGCCCCTTGCTTATTGATTACTTATGAATCAATGTCTACTTCAATTCAAGGGAATTCAAGATTTCTTGCGTGTATTGATCCACCATCTCTGAATTTGCCTGTATGGTGGTTTCACCATCGGACCCGCCAGACATAACACCACCTGTGCTGCATACACATAGTTTCATTACTTTGTTGTCTCGAATAATGTAGATTTCATGCATATATTGTCTCAACAAATCACCATCATTATAAACACATAGACTACCATAATATGTTTGGTCACCTGCCTCGTACTCTTGCCAAGTGATGGAACCATTAAGATATTCAATACGGTCCTTAACAATTTCTTCGGTACTTTTTACTGCTTCTGCTTGGGTTAACTCAACATAACATACGGACACAGACACAAAGGAGTCATCAGAAAAACGATAAGCCCCGCCAAAATCAGGTAAATAGTAATCCGGTTGCTAAAAGTTTTCTCTTCATGGTAATATCCTCCATCTCTTGGCATGAGGCGTCACGG
Source organism: Lachnospiraceae bacterium (assembly GCA_017623675.1). Classification (GTDB taxonomy): domain Bacteria; phylum Bacillota; class Clostridia; order Lachnospirales; family Lachnospiraceae; genus CAG-632. Next base: position 15,385 of record JAGAOO010000065.1, on the reverse strand, counting down.
GAGGTGACGAAGGCCTGATGCCGTTTTCTATTTTTGAAAATGGAACCATCACCGTAAAGAAAGCGTCCGGGTAAGAATCGTGCCAACGACTATTTGACAGAAATTTTTTAATAGAACTGTTGGAAAGAACTGTCACATAATGATATAATATAAAAGACTATCAGCTACGCATATCTGTATATTTTGTGGGAGGTTACGGTAATTCAGTTGCAGATGTGGTTCACTATATTCAATATATAGTGGTTGAAGAGGAGGTAAGAAATAATATGGATAATAATGTAGTGTATGATCGTATATGTATAGGCAGGTTTTCTCCGTTCTATGTTTTGGATGGAAAGAGGTTCAATGATGCTATGGCGAAGGGTGTTTCCTGTGAGTCATATATGAAGTATCAAAAGAATTCTTCTACCATATCATTTACAAGGGGTAGAAATCCATATCAGGTCTACGAATACTGTGTGGATGGAGTTTGGTATCGAAGAGCATATATAACCCCTGTCAGAAGCTCCGGAGTGTTCTATATGGGTGATTATGGGAGGCCTGTAGTTGTTCATTTTAATTCTCAGAATCCGGGATTGTCAGTCATTAATAAGTCTATGTCTGTTGACGAGGCCATGAGACAGTATGCACTTACAATTCCTTCGACAGAATGGGTAGAGTCTAATAATGATGAAATGATTAGCAGCGACAATCAAAATGTAGAAGTAGTAAACGCGTATAAGCAATATGAGGACTATAAGGTGACAGCATTAGAAATAGCAGCCTTGGTCTCGGGTATTGTAGCCTTCTTTACAGGTATGGTCATCTGGATTATACCATGGGCTTCTGCAATTATCTGTTTGATTTCATTGATGAAACCAAAGAGAAATCGTAACATGGCGGTTCTTGGTATGGTGTTTGCCGGTTTTGGTATCATTGAAAGCTTTGTGGGACTGTTTGGTGTTCTGTACATGTTGACAGATTTCTTTGGTAATATGCCATAATAATCAAGATAAGAACGATTCGCCGGAATTTTTTTCGTCCAATTTTAAGATGGTCTAGAAAAATATTGCGTGATGCAAGAAATGGTCTAGAAAAATGTTGAAATATTATAAAGATGGTCTGGAAAAATGTTGACCTGCATAAAAATATACTATATATTATCAATAAATACAATAGGTGGTGATAGTATGGAACGATTACTGATGCAATCTTTAATTCGGTGGAAAGGTAAAACGCATAGAAAACCTTTGATTATTCATGGTGCAAGACAGGTTGGCAAAACATGGCTTATGAAAGAGTTTGGAAAGCAGTATTTTGAAGATTATATATATATCAGCTTTGATAATAATGCAAGTCTTAGGAATATTTTTGAATTGGACTATGATTTGAATCGGATTGTTTCTGCACTAAAGATAGAAGCCGGACGCGGATTCAATCCGGCACGAACATTGATTATTTTCGATGAGATTCAGGAGGCACCTAAAGCATTAGCTTCATTGAAATACTTTTGTGAAAGTGAAACACAATATTTCATTATTGCAGCAGGTTCCTTGCTGGGAATGGCACTTCATGAAGGTACATCTTTTCCGGTTGGAAAAGTTGAATTTCTGCATTTGTATCCCTTGAATTTCAGAGAATACTTAATGGCAATCGGGGAGAAAGAGCTAGTGAATCCGGTGTGTAGACAGGACTATACACTCATAAACGCATATCATAGCAAATATACTGATTTGTTACGCCGATACTATTACGTGGGTGGAATGCCGGAAGCTGTTCAGACTTATATTGATACAGAAGATATGGGAGAGGTTCGGAAGGTTCAAAAGCAACTTCTATTATATTATGAAAATGACTTTTCAAAGCATGCACCAAAAGAGCAGATTCCCAGAATTCGAATGGTATGGAACTCGATTCCTGCACAGCTTGCAAAAGAGAATCGTAAATTTATATACGGAATTGTCAGAGAAGGTGCAAGAGCCAAGGATTATGAGATTGCAATTCAATGGTTGTCAGATTATGGACTCATTCATAAAAGCTACCGCGTACAAAAACCCGGAATTCCTCTCATATCGTATATGGAACAGTCTGTTTTTAAGATGTTTATGTTAGATGTTGGATTACTGGCGGCCAAAACCAATTTGTCTGCCAAAACGCTATTGGAAGGTAATCAGATATTTACGGAATTCAAAGGTGCTTTAACGGAACAGTTCGTTGCACAGGAATTGACAGCAAACGGCATGGAATTGTATTACTATTCTACAGAGAATTCTTCTGCTGAAATTGACTTTATCGTTCAGAAGAATGAAAGTATCATTCCTATTGAGGTGAAGTCAGAGGAAAATCTTCGTGCACAGAGCCTCCGGAGCTATTGCCGAAAGTACTCTCCGCAATATGCGATACGGTCTTCTATGTCAGCATTTAGAAGAGAAGAATGGATGACCAATGTTCCTTTATATATATTGTCAGAATATCTTCAGTCAGATGAAAACCTTCTTGCAGAATAGGGGGAATCGTGCATAATAAAAGAAGAAATGAAAGAACATGTTTGAACAATAAAGAAAGAACGGAGAGGGCAGACAATGAGTAAATTAAAAGCAGTAATTTTGGCAGCAGGTAAAGGAACAAGAATGAAATCGGATTTGCCAAAGGTATTACATGAAATAGACGGAAAGACTATGGTGGAATATGTGATAGATGCGGCAAGGCAAGCAGGGGCAGAGGATATCTGTCTGGTGGTAGGGCACAAAGCAGATATGGTAAAGGAACGGGTTGGAGATGGCGTGACTTACGTGCTTCAGGAGGAACAGCTTGGAACGGGACATGCCGTAAAATGTGCTGCAGATTTTATCGGAACCGATGGAGATACCATGATTCTCTGCGGTGACACACCTATCATCACAGGAAGAACCTTGCAGGAATTACTGGCATATCACAGGTTATACGAATTAAAGGTAACCGTACTGTCTACCATACTAGAAGATGCAACCGGATATGGAAGAATTGTTCGGGATGCCGATGGTAATTTTCTGAAAATTGTTGAGCAGAAGGATGCAACGCCTGAGGAGCAGGCAATTCGGGAAATTAATTCCGGTATGTATGTATTTCGTTCTGCAGATTTGTCGGAAAGCCTGACGAAGATTACCAATCACAATGCACAGAAGGAATATTACCTCACCGATACCATTGAGATTCTTCGTAATGAGAATGAAGGAAGCAATGGCATTGTAGTTGGAGCTATGGCAACGGAACGGGCAGATGAAACCAGAGGTGTGAACACAGTGGAACAACTGGCAGAGGCAGCAGAGATTTTAAGACAGCGCGAAGTATAAAATAGTGTAAAATCAAATGTGAAAATGGCATTAGGACTCCGTTACCTGTGGCGACACCTTATGCCAAGAGAGGAAGTATTCATATGAAAATAATTGCAGGGCTTGGAAATCCAACGAAGGAATACGAGGGAACGAGGCATAACATTGGATTTTCGGTGATAGATCAATTGGCAGTTCAATATAATATTAGTATGACGGAAAAGAAACACAAGGCAGTCTGTGGTAAGGGTGTCATAGAGGGACAGAAGGTAGTGCTTTTAAAACCACAGACCTATATGAATCTAAGTGGAGAAAGTATTGCAGATGCAGTCAATTACTATAAGATTGACCCGGAGGAGGATTTGATTGTCATTTATGATGACATTGATTTAGATGTAGGGCGATTGCGGATTCGGGCAAAAGGAAGTGCTGGTGGACATAATGGGATGAAGAATATCATCGCTCATTTAGGAACTCAGGTATTTTCCCGGGTGCGGGTTGGTGTAGGAGCCAAGCCGAAAGGCTGGGATTTGGCAGACTATGTATTGGGAAGATTCTCCAAAGAGGAATTACCGGCAATCCAGGAAGGAAAAGACGATGCCTGCCGGGCTGTCACATTAATTGTGACAGAAGATGTGGAGACTGCCATGAATCAGATGAATGTGAAGAAATAGTAGAAAGCAAATTACATTGTAGTTTGGATAGAAGGAAGAAGTTTGAATATTGGAAGGTAGCAGCATGAAAGCAATTTTGACACCGGTACTGGAAAGCAAACCGTACCAGACAATCTTGCAGGCAATGAACCAGAAGGGATTTACAGCGGTATCCGGTCTTAGTGATACCGCCTTTAGTTGTGCCGTTCATTGTCTGGGAGCCCAATCCCATTATCGGTTAATTGTGACTTATAGTGAACAGAGGGCAAGACAATTAGAAGAGAATTATCGCTTTTTCGACCGAAGGGTTATGGTGTATCCGGCAAAGGATGTGTTGTTTTACAGTGCAGATGTCCATGGAAATGCCATTGTGAGGCAACGACTTGAGATACTAAAGCAAGTGGTGGAGCAGCAGGAAGCAACCATTATACTTCCGGTGGAAGCCTTGATGGAGCGTCTTCCGGAACTGACTCACATGGAGAAACACCGCTATCGGATTCAGAGTGGTGATGTGGTTGATGTGAAAGAATTCCGGCAGACCATGACAGCCCTTGGGTATGAAAAAAGAGACTGGGTAGATGGTCCGGGGCAATACGCTGTTCGAGGGGGAATTCTGGATGTGTACCCTCTGACGGAGGACTGTCCATATCGAATCGAATTATGGGGAGATGAAGTTGACTCATTAAGAAGCTTTGATGTAGAAAGTCAGCGTTCCATTGAAGAACTGCAGGGGCTTGTGATTTATCCTGCAACAGAAGTGATTTTAACGGAAGAACGAATTGCAAAAGGCTTGAAGAAGATGGAGGCAGATCATAAAAAATGTGCCAAGGCATTGAAGGAAGCATTTCAGACGGAAGCATATGCCAGACTGAACCGAACCATGGATACCTTACGGGAGGAATTGGTGGAGCTTCATGATGCGGTAGGAATTGATGGATACCTGACTTATTTTTATGACAGATTGGTTTCTGTTTTGGATTATTTCCCGGAAGATACGAAGGTATTTATAGACGAGCCAAGACGAGTAGAAGAAAGTGCCAGAGCTTATCAGCTGGAATTTCAGGAAAATATGAAAAGCCGGTTAGAGGGTGGTTATATTCTGCCGGGACAGGCAGAGCTTTTGATTGATTTCCCGGCGGTAATGCAGAAACTGGAGCAGCATTCTGCATTGCTTTGTACTGCCTTGATTCAGAACTTGGAAGAATGGGGAATTTCCAAGGAGATACATTGGGAATCCAAGCTGGTTCAGTCTTATAATAATCACTTTGACTTATTGGTAAAGAATGTATCTGTATGGAAGAAAAAGGGATATCGGATTGTCATTGTCTGTACCTCGTCTACCAGGGCCAAGAGAATTGCTGCTGAATTCGAGGATTATGATATTGTCAGCTTTTACAGTGAAGATTGGAACCGGGATTTAAAGCCTGCTGAGGTTATGGTGGCAGCAGGAAGACTGACAAAGGGATTTGAATTCCCGGAACAGAAGCTGGTAGTGGTCAGTGAAGGTGACATTTTCCAGATGAGTGAGCGCACCCGCAGGAAACGATTGAAGCCGAGATATAGTGGAGAAAAAATCAATAGTTTTGCGGATATTTCCGTAGGCGATTATGTGGTGCATGAAAATCATGGCATCGGTATTTACCGGGGAATTGAAAAGATTGAGGTGGATAAGGTTGCCAAGGATTATATCACCATTGAATATAAGGATAATAGTAAGCTGTATATTCTGGCATCTCAGCTTGATTTGATTCAGAAATTTTCCGGCAAGGATGGAGCCAGACCGAAGCTGGATAAGCTGGGTGGAACTGCATGGCAGACCACCAAGAACCGGGTAAAAGGTCATGTGGCCGGGATTGCAAAAGAATTGGTAGAACTATATGCCATCCGACAGGAAAAAGAAGGCTATGCGTTTTCACCGGATACTACTTGGCAGAAGGAATTCGAGGAAGCCTTCCCATACGAGGAGACGGAGGACCAGTTACGGGCCATTGAAGATACAAAACAGGATATGGAAAGCCACAAGATTATGGATCGGTTGATTTGCGGTGATGTAGGGTATGGAAAAACAGAGATTGCCATTCGGGCAGCTTTCAAAGCAGTACAGGATGGTAAGCAGGTGGTGTATCTGGTGCCTACCACCATATTAGCACAGCAGCATTATGCTACCTTTACGGAGCGTATGAAGAATTACCCAATCACCATTAAGATGATGTCCCGCTTCTGTACCGCAACGGAACAAAAGAAGATTATTGAGGGCTTGAAAACCGGTATGGTGGATATTGTTATTGGTACACACCGGTTGTTTTCCAAGGATTTGGTGTACAAGAATCTGGGCTTGCTGATTATTGATGAGGAGCAGCGATTCGGTGTTGCACATAAAGAAAAAATCAAGCAAATGAAGAAGGATATTGATGTGTTGACCTTGACGGCCACACCAATTCCGCGAACCCTGCATATGAGTCTAATCGGAATTCGCAGTATGAGTCTGCTGGAAGAACCGCCGGTAGACCGTCAGGCAATTCAGACCTATGTGCTGGAATACAATCCGGAACTGGTGCGGGAAGCAGTGAACCGGGAGCTGGCGCGAGGCGGACAGGTTTATTATGTGTATAACCGAGTCAATGATATCGATTTGGTGACGGCACAGTTGCAGGAATTATTACCGGAGGCACGAATTGCGTTTGCCCACGGGCAGATGAAGGAACGGGAACTGGAAACGATTATGTACCGGTTCATTAACGGAGATATTGATGTGCTGGTAACTACTACGATTATTGAAACCGGACTGGATATTTCCAATGTAAATACTATGATAATTCAAGATGCGGAGAACTTTGGACTGTCTCAGCTTTATCAGCTTCGAGGACGGGTAGGGCGTTCCAACCGTAGAGCATCCGCATTTCTTATGTACAAGCGGGATAAGATGTTAAAGGAAACGGCGGAAAAGCGATTACAGGCAATACGGGAATTTACGGATTTAGGTTCCGGTTATCGAATTGCCCTTCGGGACTTGGAGATTCGGGGAGCCGGAAATCTGTTAGGAGAAGACCAATCCGGACATATGGAAGCCGTGGGGTATGATTTGTACTGCAAGATGCTGAATGATGCAATTAAAGAGGCAAAGGGAGAACTGGTAGAGGAAAGCTTTGAGACTACAGTGGAACTGCCGGTTGATGCATATATCCCTGCAACCTATGTGAAAAATGAATTCACCAAGTTGGAATTGTATAAGCGTATTGCAACCATTGCAACTTCTGAGGCGATGGAGGATATGCAGGACGAAATGACCGACCGTTTTGGTGAAATGCCGGTGGCGGTTCAAAACCTGCTTGAGATTGCACGGTTGAAAGCAAAGGCTCATGATGCGTACATTTCAGAGATTTCTGAAAAGGGAAATGAGTTGCATTTTGTCATGTATCCAAGGGCAAAAGTTAAAACGGATTTAATTGACGATTTCATGAAACAATATAATGGAAAGATGCGTATGAGCATAGGAACAGCACCGGTTTTCATTTTAAAAACCGGGACTATGGGGAAGAAAGAGCGCATAAATTGTGTCGAAAATGTGATAAATGCCATCTATCTATTGATAGACCGATAGATTTAGTGGTAGTATATATGCAAATGTGAAAAAAGGAGTTTAGTGACATGAAAAAGAAATTATTAGCCATGTGCCTTGCAATTACCATGTGCTGTGGATTATTTTTAACCGGATGTAATGGAAACAATAATGCTCAAAATGACAAAAATCCTTCGGATTTATGTGTATTAAGCGTTGGAGAAGAAGAAATTTATATGAATGAAGTGAATTTTTATGCTCTTTCCTTTGCAAAGGCTATGGGAATTACAGCAGATACGGATTTGAGTGCGTCATTTAGTACTGACTCAACCTATGATGAAGCGTACAAGGCACAGTTGCTTTTGCAGATACGACAGTCAAAGATTCTCTATCTGAAAGCGGTTGAGAATGGAATTACATTATCGGATGAGCAGATTGCAGAGGCGGAAGCCAATGCAGAAGCATTTTTATCAAATTATGATGCAGCCACGCTGGAAAAGTATGGATTTGACAAAGAGTCCATGGTAGAGATTTATAAACAACGGGCAATGATACTGGCATTGGAACAGCAAATGGCTAGTGAAGTAGTATTGGATACCGATGAAGAGACGGAATATGGGACAATTGAAAACATGGTTTTCTTAAAAGTTGAAATTGATGAAAATGGAAGTGCATTGTTAGATGAAAATGGCGATTATGTATTTTTATCTGAAAGCGAGCAGGCAGAACAAAAAGCTAACGCAGAAGCAGCGTTAGAGCGTGCAAAAAATGGTGAATCAATAGATGATCTGATTGAAGAATATGATATTGCTACTGTATCAGGTGAAGTACATGCAACTACTGCCAGTCTGGAAAGCACATATGGTCTGAAGGATGGAGAGATTAGTGATATTATAGAAAATGATTATTCTTATACCATTGTAAAAGTAGTTCAGAATTATGATGAGGAATATTCTAAAACTGTTGAAGCTTATTATCTGAATGATCAGCAGAAGGAAAGCGTATCGTCACAGGAACAAAAGTGGTTCGATGAATTTGAAATTAACGATGAGGATTTGAATCAGGAAGTATGGGATGAATTTAGCTTTGAGAAATATTTCGAATAGTATGGAGGCTGTACATGCAACAGATTAAGAAATGGGGACTGGTTCTGTTACTGGCAGGTATTCTACTTCTCTCCGGCTGTAAAACTGATTTGTCGACAGAGGCAACGGAAAAGGTAGAGGTCTTTACTGTTGGTGATGAAGCCGTATATCTCAATGAGGTTTGGATATATGCAAAAACCATTCAACAGGAATATGAAAAGAATTACGGAAGCGGTATCTGGACGGTTGAATTACAGAATGAAAGTGGAGAAGCCCAGACAGTAGAAACCATTACTAAGGAAGATATTATTGAAGAGATTCTACAGGTAAAGGTATTGAACTATAAGGCAGATTCCTTCGGTGTGGCATTGACTCAGGAAGAAAATACTCAGATTCAACAGCAGGCGGAAAGCTTTATGGCTGGTTTGACAGATGCAGATATTGCACAAACCGGTGTGACTCTGGAACTGGCTGTACAGGTGTATGAGGAAAATGCCATTGCGAGCAAGGTATATGACCGAATTATGCAAGAGGGCAATGTAGAGGTTTCGGATGAACAGTGCAGACAGACGAAGGTATATGATTTGTATTTCCCAACCTACATTGAACAGGGAGAAGGAGATTTCATTGCCTTGTCAGAAGATGAAAAAACAACCCAGCATAATACGGCAACCGAAGCCTATAAACGGATTGTAGATAGCGAAGATTCCCTGAATATTGAAACGGCGGCTTACGAATATGGTTGTACGAATTCTGATTTTCATACCATGTCATATAGTGAATATGTGGAACAATATGGACAGGAATTAGCGGACCAGATTTATGCTATGCAGGACGGAGAAATTCTGGGAGTGGTAGAAAGTGAATACGGATACCATGTCTTTCAAATGATTGCATTGACAGACGCAGAAGCAACTCAGGATAAGAAAGAAGAGATGGAAGCTGAGATGAAGAAGGAATATTTTTCTCAGGTTTTCGAAAAATACTTGAAGGAAATGGACAGCTCTTGGAAATTCTCTAAGAATGTTGACGAGGATGCGTGGAATCTGATTCGGTTTGCACCGGAGGTTGTAGAGGAATAGATTATGAACAAGAAATTATTAGTGCTGGACTTGGACGGTACTCTGACGAATTCGCAGAAAGAGGTAACGCCCAAGACGAGAGAAGCAATTGGGCGATTGCAGGCAGCAGGGCATCTGGTGGCTTTGGCTTCCGGTCGACCAACTGCGGGAATTCGGAAGATTGCAGAACTGTTGGAATTAGATAAAAAAGGTGGTTATGTACTGGCATTTAACGGTGCAAGAATTATAGATTGGAAGACAGAAGAGATTCTGTTCCAGCAGACCTTAGGCCATAAGTATCTGGAGGAATTATTATCCGGGGCAGTTCGCCATGGATTAACAATTATGACCTACCGGGATGAATATGCTATTGCAGGAACACCGGCTAATGAGTATGCAAGATTCGAAGCGAAAATTAACGGACTTACGATTCAACCGGTGGAGAACTTTGCAGAGTATGTTGATTTTCCGATTAATAAATGTCTTTTGTCCGGTGACCCGGCAGAGGTGAAGAAATGTGAAGACGAGTTTCTGGCAAGCATGGGTGAGGAATTAAGCATTTTTAAATCCGAAGACTTCTTTCTGGAGGTCATGGCAAAAAATATTGATAAGGCAGCATCTCTAGACCGGTTAATAAAAATGATTGGGATTCGTCAGGAAGATGTAGTATGCTGTGGTGACGGATATAACGATATTTCAATGATACAGTATGCCGGTGTTGGTGTTGCCATGGAAAATGCCAAGGATGTGGTGAAGGAAGCGGCAGATGTGATTGCCGGCTCCAATGATGAAGATGGTTTGGTGCCGATTATTGAGAAGTATTTCTTGAATTAAAGAAATATTCTAAAAATCTTGTTGACATACGAAAATTACATAGATATAATGATAAAGCATGCGTGATTAGGTCACGCGTGCTTTTAAAGTCCGTAAAAAACGGCAATACTACAAAAACAGGAGGTGAAAAACATGCCAACATTTAACCAGTTAGTTAGAAAGGGAAGACAGACTGTAGAAGCAAAGTCTACTGCACCAGCTCTTCAGAAGGGTTACAACTCTTTAAGAAAGAAGCCTACTAACGCATCTGCACCACAGAAGCGTGGAGTTTGTACAGCAGTTAAGACCGCAACTCCTAAGAAGCCTAACTCTGCTTTAAGAAAGATTGCCAGAGTTCGTCTTTCTAACGGAATCGAGGTTACCAGCTACATCCCGGGTGAAGGTCACAACCTTCAGGAGCATAGCGTTGTTCTGATCCGTGGTGGTAGAGTAAAGGACCTTCCAGGTACACGTTATCATATTATTCGTGGTACTTTGGATACCGCAGGTGTTGCAAAACGTCGTCAGGCCCGCTCTAAGTATGGTGCTAAGAGACCAAAGGATGCTAAATAATAAGCATCTGTAAATTAATAGTGCTGGGTAGGCTATGTTTTTCCTATTAGATAAATGTATGCACAATCCGCACGAACAGACCGGTCGTAATCCGGTATGAGTACCTTTAAGCTAAACAATATTATTAGCTTATTTAAAATGATTAAGGAGGGAAGAACCGTGCCACGTAAAGGACATATTCAAAAAAGAGATGTACTTCCAGATCCGATTTACAAGGATAAAGTGGTTACAAAGCTGATTAACAACATCATGTTAGACGGTAAGAAGGGCGTAGCTCAGAAGATCGTTTATGGTGCATTTGATCGCGTAGCTGCTGAAACCGGAAGAGATGCATTGGAAGTATTTAATGAAGCAATGAACAACATCATGCCATTACTTGAGGTAAAGGCAAGACGTATCGGTGGTGCTACCTATCAGGTACCTATCGAAGTTCGCCCTGACAGACGTCAGGCTTTGGGTCTCCGTTGGATTACCACTTACTCTCGTAACAGAAGTGAGAAGACCATGGAAGAGAGACTTGCAAAGGAAATTCTGGATGCAGCTAACAACACAGGTGCATCTGTAAAGAAGAAAGAAGATATGCACAAGATGGCAGAAGCAAACAAGGCGTTTGCTCACTACAGATTCTAGTCTGTTTTGCCGGAAGGCACATATTTTTCGTATAAAGCTTGCAAACTAGCAAGCGACAGATAAATTAAGATAAGGAGGAAAAAATCTTGGCTGGAAGAGAATATCCGTTAGATAGAACTAGAAATATCGGTATTATGGCACATATTGATGCTGGTAAGACTACTCTTACAGAGCGTATTTTGTACTATACCGGTGTTAACTATAAGATTGGTGATACTCATGAAGGTACAGCTACCATGGACTGGATGGAGCAGGAACAGGAAAGAGGTATTACCATTACTTCCGCTGCAACTACATGCCACTGGACATTAGAGGATCATCATAAGCCAAAGGCTGGTGCATTGGAGCATCGTATCAATATTATCGATACTCCGGGACACGTTGACTTCACTGTAGAAGTTGAGCGTTCCCTTCGTGTATTGGATGGTGCAGTAGGTGTATTTGATGCAAAGGCCGGTGTTGAACCACAGTCAGAGAACGTTTGGCGTCAGGCTGACACATACAATGTTCCACGTATGGCATTCATCAATAAGATGGATAAGATGGGTGCAGACTTCTTCTATTCTGTTCAGACAATCATTGATCGTTTAGGTAAGAATGCAATTCCTGTACAGATTCCAATCGGTAAGGAATCAGATTTCATCGGCTTAATCGATTTGTTTGAGATGGAGGCTTATTACTATAAGGATGACAAGGGTGAGGATATCGAAATCACTGCCATTCCTGATGATTTAAAGGCTGAAGCCGATAAATGGCATGAGAACCTTGTTGAGAAGGTATGCGAATTAGATGATGACTTAATGATGCAGTATCTTGAGGGCGAGGAGCCTTCAGTAGAAGATATGAAGGCTGCATTGCGTAAGGCTACTATCGCTTGTGAGGCAGTTCCTGTATTCTTAGGTTCTGCATACAAGAACAAGGGTGTTCAGAAGATGTTGGATGGTGTTATTGAGTACATGCCTGCACCAACAGATATTCCTGACATCACAGGTACTGATCCGGATGGAAATGAAGTAGTTCGTCATTCTTCAGACGAAGAGCCATTCTCAGCATTAGCATTCAAGATTATGGCTGATCCATTCGTTGGTAAGTTAGCATTCTTTAGAGTATATTCCGGTACTTTGAACTCAGGTTCTTATGTACTGAACGCTACTAAGAATAAGAAAGAGCGTGTTGGACGTATCGTTCAGATGCACGCAAATGCACGTACAGAAATTGATAAGGTTTACTCAGGAGATATCGCAGCAGCAGTAGGTTTCAAGCTTACTACTACAGGTGATACCATCTGTGATGAACAGCATCCTGTAATCCTTGAGTCAATGGAATTCCCTGAGCCGGTTATCGAGCTTGCAATCGAGCCGAAGACAAAGAATGACCAGGGTAAGATGGGTGAAGCTTTAGCAAAGCTTGCTGAAGAAGATCCTACATTCAAGGCTCATACAGATTCAGAAACCGGTCAGACAATTATCGCCGGTATGGGTGAGCTTCACCTTGAGGTTATCGTAGACAGACTTCTTCGTGAATTTAAGGTAGAAGCAAACGTTGGTGCACCACAGGTTGCATACAAGGAGACATTTACTAAGGCTGTTGATGTTGATAGCAAGTACGCTAAACAGTCTGGTGGTCGTGGTCAGTATGGTCACTGTAAGGTACACTTTATACCAATGGATCCAAACGGCGAGCAGACATTCGAGTTCACCTCTTCTGTAGTTGGTGGTGCGATTCCGAAGGAATACATCCCAGCAGTTGGAGAAGGTATTGAAGAAGCTGCTAAGGCTGGTATCCTTGGAGGATTCCCAGTACTTGGTGTTAAGGCTGATGTATATGATGGTTCATACCATGAAGTCGATTCATCAGAAATGGCATTCCACATCGCTGGTTCCATGGCGTTCAAGGATGCTATGGCAAAGGGTGAGCCGGTATTGCTTGAGCCTATTATGAAGGTTGAAGTAACAACACCTGAGGAATACATGGGTGATGTAATCGGTAGCTTAAATGCTAAGCGTGGACAGATTAACAGTATGGACGATCTTGGCGGTGGTAAGATTGTAAGAGCATTTGTACCACTTGCTGAAATGTTTGGTTATTCAACAGAACTTCGTTCTTCTACACAGGGACGTGGAAACTATTCTATGTTCTTTGAAAGATACGAGAAGTGTCCTAAGAATGTTCAGGACAAGGTTCTGGCTGCAAAGAAAGGTAACTAATATAAAAGACTTGAAAATATTACAATAATCTAATATAATATTTTCTAGCTGATTTATTGAAAATCTGCCAGAGTAACTGGCGTAATTTAAGGAGGATATTTAAAATGGCTAAGGAAAAGTTTGAGAGAACTAAACCGCATTGTAACATTGGTACCATCGGACACGTTGACCATGGTAAGACAACTTTAACAGCTGCTATTACTAAGGTATTATCTGAGAGAGTAGCTGGTAATACTGCTACAGATTTCGAGAATATTGATAAGGCTCCAGAAGAGAGAGAAAGAGGTATTACCATTTCTACTGCTCACGTAGAGTACGAAACAGAGAAGAGACACTACGCACACGTTGACTGCCCAGGCCATGCTGACTACGTCAAGAACATGATTACCGGTGCTGCTCAGATGGATGGTGCTATCCTTGTAGTAGCTGCAACTGACGGTGTTATGGCTCAGACAAAGGAGCACATCTTATTATCTCGTCAGGTTGGTGTACCTTACATCGTAGTATTCATGAACAAGTGCGATATGGTAGACGATGAAGAATTATTAGAGTTAGTTGAGATGGAAATCACCGAGCAGTTAGAGGAATATGGTTTCACTGATTGTCCAATCGTAAAGGGTTCTGCTCTTAAGGCATTGGAAGATCCAAACGGCGAATGGGGCGACAAGATTATGGAATTAATGAGCACTGTTGATGAATATATTCCAGATCCACAGCGTGATACAGATAAGCCATTCTTAATGCCTGTTGAGGACGTATTCACAATTACTGGTCGTGGTACTGTTGCTACTGGTAGAGTAGAGTCAGGTGTTATCCATGTAAATGATGAAGTAGAAATCGTTGGTGTTAAGCCAGAAGTTCAGAAGACAACTGTAACCGGTATCGAAATGTTCCGTAAGTTATTGGATGAAGGTCAGGCTGGTGATAACATCGGTGCATTACTTCGTGGTATCAAGAGAGAAGATATCGTAAGAGGTCAGGTTCTTTGTAAGCCAGGTACAGTTACCTGCCACCACAAGTTCACTGCTCAGGTTTACGTTTTAACCAAGGATGAAGGTGGTCGTCATACTCCATTCTTCAACAACTATCGTCCACAGTTCTACTTCAGAACAACAGACGTTACTGGTGTATGTAACTTACCTGCTGGTACAGAAATGTGCATGCCTGGTGATAACGTAGAAATGACTATCGAGTTGATTCACCCAGTAGCTATGGATCAGGGTCTTACATTCGCTATCCGTGAAGGTGGTAGAACAGTAGGTTCAGGCCGTGTTGCTACAATCATCGAGTAATCTACGCGAAAGCAATGAGATAAGCGCCAGTTAAGGCGATACTAATAGGGACTCCAAGTTTACTTGGAAGTCCCTATTTTATGGCTCTTTGTCAAGGGTGGGGGTAAAACCCATTTTAGAAACCTGGTACATATGTATCAGGTTTCTTTGTATTTTAATTCATTGATAATAAAATTCTGTTTCTAAAATTCTCGAAATTACGAAATCCATAACCATTTCTTT
>JAGAOO010000064.1 GCA_017623675.1 Lachnospiraceae bacterium | reverse complement strand
GTACGAGAGGACCGGGATGGACGGACCGCTGGTGTACCTGTTGGATTGCCAAATCCAGAGCAGGGTAGCCAAGTCCGGCAGGGATAAACGCTGAAGGCATCTAAGCGTGAAGCCCCCCTCAAGATAAGATATCCCATCGTAAGAGTAAGACCCCTTGCAGACGACGAGGTTGATAGGCTTCGGGTGGAAGTGTGGCAACACATGGAGCTGAGAAGTACTAATAGGTCGAGGGCTTGACCAGAGAAGGAAGGAAGCGGTCACGAGATGACCGTCTGATTAGATGAGTACTTTGTATGATGTTTTGAAGGTGCATGAGCCATGCACAGACAGATAGAAGCAGACGGAGGGATGCTTGCATACCGAGGGCTGGTGATAGCTGGCTGTATACGGCGAAGCCGGAACACCGAAATGAAGCGTAGCGGAATTGAGGTGAGGCATGGCGAGTGAAAATGCATATTTAGCGAGACAAATCTCGCTTTTTGTGCTATAATACCTTTCATAGGGGATTGGTCAAATGGTATGATAGGGGTCTCCAAAACCTTTGGCGGGAGTTCGATTCTCTCATCCCCTGCTAGAAGCCTTGAGAACAGTGGGTTCTCAAGGTTATTTTTTTATCTTGACAAATGTATCAAACTGATATATTATTTGATGTATCTGTTTGATATATGTCCCTTTATTTAATTATTCAAGGGGCTATGGAAGGTATGCAGGAATACATATTATGTCTGAGAAAGAGAAATGTATTTCCTGTAAAAAATGTAATCAGAAATGTCCGATGGATTTAAAAGGAGCAGATAGAAGAATGGCAAATTCAAAGAAGATGGATTATGTTTTATTAGGTTTGTTAAGTCATGAGCCTATGACCGGTTATGAAATGAAAAAAAGGCTTGATACGACTCTCCGTTTTTTCTGGGGTGGCAGTTATGGAAGTATATATCCGACTTTAAACCAACTCGAAACGGAAGGCAAAGTGACTAAGGAAGATACCAGTTCCAATGGGCGAGAGAAGATTTCTTATTCAATTACAGAGTCTGGAAAAGAAACATTAAAAGAGTGGTTGAAAAAACCAGCAGAAAAAGATGAACTTCGATATGAGACACTCTTAAAACTTTTCTTTGGAAATGAGAACGGTTTTGAGGGAGCAAAGGAGCACATTGATTGCTTTGAGGAAAAGTGCAGGAACGAATTAGTCGTTTTAAATATGTTTGCAGAAAATCTGATGCAGTATTTGGAGAATGATACGCATAAGTATTATTATTTAACGGTTCAGTTTGGTATTAAAACATATGAGGCGTATCTGGATTGGTGCAAAGAGGCGAAAGAACAGATGAAGGAGTGGGAGAAGAAATGAAAACAGCAATCGTATATTATTCAATGTCAGAGAATACAAAATATGTAGCAGATAAAATTGCAGAAAAAATAGAAGCGGATATCATTCAAATCAAACCAGTCAAAGCATATCCGGATGAAGGCGCAAAAAAGTTTATCTGGGGTGGGAAAAGTGCTGTTATGGGAGAAAAGCCTATATTACAACCGTATGAATTCAGCGTTGAGAAGTATGATAGAATTATCTTGGGCACTCCGGTATGGGCCAGTAATTTTACACCGCCTGTTAGAACTTTTATAAAAGAAAACCCGGATATTCGCGGGAAGAAAATCGCAGTATTTACATGTTTTAGTGGCGGTGGTGCTGATAAGGCAATTAAAAAAATGAAGAAATATATTGGTATAGAAGAATTTGAAGCTGAACTGATTTTGGTCGACCCAAAAGAAAACAGGAAGGTTGAAGATGATGAAAAGATAGATGCGTTTTGTCAGAGGTTAAAGGAAAACTTTATTTCACAATTATAGGAATGAACTATAGGTATGACAGTGACTTTTAGGTGAAAAGGGAGGTTCTATGAAATCAAATAATGCTTTTGTTGAATACGAAGAAGATTATCAAACATCTTGTCCTGAGATATTTGAATTGAATATTGTAAGTGGTGGATGTCACTTATATGGCTATCTGCTTGTACCCGATAAACGAATCAGTGGACCATATCCAACCATTATTATGTCCCATGGATTCCCGGGATATACTACGAATAATGATCTTGAACTCGCGTTTATGCGAATGGGATGTGTTGTGATTCATATGAATCATCGTGGTGCTTGGGGAAGTGAAGGAAATTATTTATTCACGAATCTTAAGGAGGATTTGATTGCTATAGCAAAATGGGCACATAATGCTGCCATCGCGGATCAGTACGGAATTGATGTGAACAACATTTTCCTTGTTGGTCACAGCATGGGTGGACAGACGGTACTTAACGCCGCAAAAGACCTTGGTTTTATTAGAGGTGTTGTTGCTATGGCTGCTTATGACATTGGTGCGGCTTTTCGGTACAAAATGGAAAAAGACTTATTCCTGATGATAGAAACAGAAGGCCAGTGTCTTAAGATGACTTCTGCAAGCGAAGTGTATGAAAATGCACTTGTTAATCAACAGGAACTCAGTGTCTTGAATCGGTATGAAGAGTTAATTCATAAAAATGTCTTATTGGTTGAGGCATCTTATGATACAATTGCCCCTCCGGATAAAATGCTGAAACCATTAGCAACGAAACTGGCAGAGGCTGGCGGTAATATTCAGTATGAATCGATTGCAAGTAATCACAGCTTTATCGGTCAACGTATGAAGTTGACCAACATAGTTGGAAGATGGATAGAAGAGGTTTATTCCCCTACGCATTGTGTATCTTAGTTGCATACATTTCAATAGGTTTAGAAAGGAAATGGTAATATGAGTTTCAAATCAATGAATGAAGTGGACAACTTTCGATATGATGATTGTCATATAGTTAAAAGAAATAATAACAAGACGGATTTGGTGTTGGAAGTGGAGGCACTTATTGTTAAAAGCAACAATTCCCAGAACAGTCAGTTTGTTGAAAGTTATGCGGATTTGACACAGATTTATTTCAAAAATAGTTCGATTGTTATGGGAATTAAGGATGGCATGAAAGTATATGATGCGAATGAAAAGCTCATAGAAGAGGTGAAAGATGTTACTTTGGACGATAGTGCTCTTAATGAAGTGCTAAATCATCTCGGTGGAATGTATCTTCAGGGGATAGAACGTATAGAAGATACGAATGACTACGTTCTATTCCTTGAAAAAGCGAATGAAGATCAATATGATACGCTTCCGTCTGATACTTATCAGATTAAAGTGCATTGCGATGATGTAATCATGAACTGGGATAGATATCTGAATCGGGTTCAACAGATGTAAAATACAACGTATAAATG
Source organism: Lachnospiraceae bacterium (assembly GCA_017623675.1). Taxonomy (GTDB): domain Bacteria; phylum Bacillota; class Clostridia; order Lachnospirales; family Lachnospiraceae; genus CAG-632. The sequence continues at coordinate 46,042 of JAGAOO010000064.1, read as the reverse complement.
AATACCCTATGATTCACAAACAATGTCCCGGTAATTGTCAAGTTTAATAGCAGATGTGGTTAGGTTATAGGCAAGCAGAGCTACCTGTTGTGCATTCAGATTGTTGTCGTTAAACCACTGGAAATAGATACTTGAAAGGCTGTCTACAATATATGTGTTGATATATGGTATGACGGCCTTTGCTATATTGTAGTTTTCCAGACTCTTTTCTACATATGGAAGAATCTGGTCTTTTAAATGCTCGGTAATTGTTATCGAGCCTTTATTTTTTGCCATTTTTCCAAGTAATTCCTTGTAAGGCTTAATCGATAATGTGAAATTAAGGAGTAAATGGTAGATTTCTATTTCATTGTTGATTGTTATTTTTTTTGGAAGGGTATCAAATATAAATGCAGTAATCTTACGGTCGATGCTTTGTTCAACATCTTCGATCGAATTGTAGTTATTATAAAACGTTTTACGATTTACGTCGGCTTTCTCTGCAAGTTCACTGATGGAAATCATATCAATCGGCTTTGTCTGCATAAGCTCAAGCAGAGCCTTTTCTATGGCAATACATGATTTTCTCTGACGTCGGTCCGGATGGGAGTCATAGTTTGTCCAATCTATTTCCATATGAATTCTCCTTTTCTGAAATTATATAGTTAACGATTTCAATTTCAATATTTAATATAATATATAAATGTATATAAAGCAACAAGTGTGTAATTAAAATCTAAATTAATTCTTAATTTTGAGAATTAAATATACAAAATAATGCAAAAGTGTATATTAATACACAAAATGGGAAATAACTGACCATTGCGTGATATACACTTGTAGATTAAGATAGCCATTGTTATAAGAGACAGATGTCTAATAAGTGGGTGTTAAAAGGAGGCTGTAATATGATTAAAAACGAGTTGAAATCATTATTACATAACAAATTATTATTAGTCGTAATGGTTGCAATCATTTTGATTCCATCCATCTATGCCGGATTATTCTTATCCTCCATGTGGGATCCTTATGGAGACCTTGGGGAACTCCCGGTTGCGGTAGTGAATAAGGATAAATCCGTTATTTATAATGGTAAAACATTGTCAGTCGGTGATGATTTGGCTGAGTCACTAAGCGAAAACGATTCGATGTCATTTATGGTAGTTGATGAGAAAAATGCACAGCATGGATTGGAAAAAGGTAATTACTACATGGTAATAACGATTCCGGAGGATTTCTCAGCCAATGCAGCTACAGTTATGGATGACAATCCGAAAAAGATGATTCTTTCCTATCAGACGAACCCCGGTGTGAACTATATTTCTATGAAGTTATCAGAAAGTGCGATGAAGGAAATTAAGGCAAATATTATAGAAGAGGTTACACGTTCCTACACAGAGACAGTGTTTGACAATTTGGTAACGGTTGCTGATGGTTTTGACGAAGCGGTTAATGGAACACAGGAAATGCTGGATGGCGAAGATAAGTTACTTGAGGGAAATGAAACGATTCGAGAGAATTTACAGGTACTTGCAAATAGTTCTCTTACATTCAAGAATGGTGCTGAAACCTTGGAACAGGGGCTTTCTGGTTATGTAGCCGGAGTAGAAGCTGTGAATGATGGTGTAAGTCAGGTATATGGTGGAGTTGAGACACTTGAGAAGGATGCCGTTACCGGAGCCTATCAGGTGGCAAATGGTGCAAAGGAGTTGAATCATAGCCTTTCTTCTTATACAGAGGGAGTTTCAAGTGCAAGAAATGGTGCGTCAATATTGGCTGCAAATGATGCAACTTTGCTTGCAGGTGTTAGTTCCTTGTCAAATGGGACAACAAGACTTCAGGAAGGCAGTGGACAAATTCTTGTGGGAATGCAGACGATGAGTAACAGCATTGGAGAAACGTTGACAGAAGAGAAACGACAGCAGTTAGGGGCTGCAGTCAGCGGACTAAATACATTGGATTCGTCGATTGATACGTTGAATGCAGGAGTAAATAATTCACAGACAGGCTTGGTTGCTTCTATGAACACGTTAGATTCCTATATTGTGACAGCTGAGACTAATACAAATAGTGCAAAAACAGAAATCATGGATGCATATACAAAACTGACTACACTTTTAGCTACCGATTCGTCTCTTACAGTAAAACAGAGGGAAACGATTCAAGCTGCAATGGATAGTTTATTGGTTACGGATGGAACGAATCCTACAGGTGGTGCAGTGTATTATGTTGGATATGCAGATACTGTACTTACAAATGTAGATGAAAATATTCAGGCAATGGTTGGATCGGATGGAACGGTTACTAACCTTGCAAATAGTATTGATGCATTAAATACTGGTGCAGATCAGGTATTAATTCCTTCAGCGAATGCCATTACAAGTCTGGAGACGGGGTTGTTATCCGTAAAAGAAGGGCTTGATGGAACAGATTCTTCATTAGGATTAATTCCGGGAATGATAAGCATCAATACCGGAATTACGTCCATACAGTCTGGGACATCAAGTCTTCAGACCGGACTTGTGACATACACAAACGGTGTTGCCAACTTGAATACAGGTCTTACAACCCTGGAAGGTTATAATGAAGCAATTAGTATGGGTACAGATAAGCTTGCAGATGGTTCATCAACTCTTGCAGAAGGTCTTGACTCAGGTGTAACACAGATGGAAAATGGTGTGTTAGCATTACAGGCGGGAACCAGGCAATTAGTGGAAAATGATACAACCTTGTTAAGCGGTGTTTCAAATCTTACCGGTGGTGCGGCACAGATATCAGATGGAGCATTTAAGCTTTCAGACGGTTCAAAAGAATTGGAAGATGGCTTGGTTGAATTACAGGATGGTACAGAAAAACTCCATGATGAACTTGCCGATGGTGCTGTAGAGGTACGAGAAAATGAAGCAACGGATAAGAATATCGATATGTTTGTTGCTCCGGTAGAGACGGAAGAAACTCAGATTACACATGTAGAGAACAATGGTCATGCAATGGCGGCATACATGTTATCGGTAGGATTATGGGTTGCATGCTTGGCATTTTGTCTGATGTATCCTTTGACAGAATATACGGGTGAATTAAAAAATGGATTTGTGTGGTGGTCTAGTAAGGCGGTTATCTGTTATCCGATGGCAATATTGATGGCAGGTTCAGCAATGTTGATTTTGAAAGGTACGTTAGGCTTTAGTCCGGAAAGTATGGGAAAAACATTCCTTGTTGCAGCAGTTGCGGCAATTGCTTTTATGTCAATTCAATACTTCTTTGATGTACTACTTGGTAAGGTTGGAAGCTTTATCATGCTTATATTCATGGTATTGCAGCTTGCCGGCTCAGCAGGAACTTATCCGATAGAGATATCCGGTAAGCTTGCAGCTGCGATTCATAAGTTTGTGCCATTTACATATTCGGTAGATGCGTTTAGAAGTGCAATTGCAGGTGGACAAAGCATTGGAACAGAATTGACAGTATTGGTGTCGCTTGCATTATTCTTTACGGTATTAACAATTGTCGTATTTGAGATTCGAGGAAAAAGAATTGAGGAATCAAAGTCTATCATGTTAAATTGGATTGAAGAACATGGACTCGCATAGTCTTGGAACTTTTTGGAAAAACTAATTGAGAGATTAACCCTGTCTTGTTATAATTGAGACAGGGTTAATTTGTAATTAACGAAAGAAGTACAAAGAGCTAAGAATTGACTATAAACGGAGGAAAGAACTTATGAAAAAGTATATTAATATATCCTAAATTTACGCAATATTGGCAATGATAGGAGGTGTCTTCTATCGGGAATTTACAAAGTTTAATGATTTTTCCGGCACAACGGTTTTGGGAAAGGTACATACGCATTTCTTCTTACTGGGAATGGTAGTATTTCTGTTGGTGGCGTTATTTCAAGAAAGAATAGATTTGAAGCAGCAGAAGCTGTTACGTATCTTTTTTGTGATATATAATATTGGTGTTCCTTTGACCGGAATTATGATGTTTGTACGGGGTATTATGCAGGTTCTTGGCATAGAGCTTTCAAAGGGAGCAGATGCTTCAATTGCCGGGATAGCAGGAATTGGGCACATCTTAACGGGTTTAGGAATTGTCCTTTTATAGCTTAGCCTGAAAAAGAGTGCCAAATAGTGTCAAATAGTGATTGATTTGCCCGTAGCGTTAATGATTTGATTTTACTTAGGCTTTACATGTTGTTGATATTAGAATTTACAACCGGAGACTATATTTTTCATAGAGATTACTATGAGATAAGAGGACGATTGGAGAGGGGAACAAGATGCAAAGTGAACTAAGTGTTGAAGATGTTAAGTGGGCGTTATTAGTTGTCGGAATATGCCTGATGATCTGGGGAATTCATGACTATGGTTATGTAAACAAGACGCCGGTTAACATTGCAAATATACAGAGCTATGATATTCAGAACGGAATGGTAGTGGAAGGTGAAATACCGTGCAATTATGGTGTGTTTGACAAAGAGGTGCAGTATAAGAATGATGGACCAAATGAGAATAGATATTACTATCTGATTTCGCTTGGAGTACCGTCTAATCAAGTCGATTCCATACTTGTTGATTACTATATTCAGTGTGCATATTTTAGTGCGTGGAAGCCAGTTTTGATTATTGGAATCATTATGACAGCGGTTGGTGCAGTTATGATTATTTCGCAGTATACAGTGCGAATCAAGAAGTGATTATATATGGTCTGAAGGAAGAATCAATTAATTAAAAAAGTATTTTTCAAGCTTATTGATGAATCAAGGGCGGAAGGTGTCATACCTTCCGCCCTTACAATTTACTTCCCAATCTGGGTATCCAGTTCCAGAATATGATGAATCAACCAGTCCGTTAAGAAGTTGAGCATTTCCTGAATCGTCGCATCCTGATTATCTGAGCCGTCAATGGATTCTAAGTCCCATTCCTCTAATTTCTGAATAAATGCGTTATGCTGTACCTTCTGAGAAAAGAGTCTCTTATATTGAATCGATTCCATATAGGCTTCTTCATCTGCAAAATGTTTCTTTGTGTAATCTCGCAGTTTTCCCAAGATATCTGCAATATTATCGTATTTATCAGCAATGAATTCCTGATGAAGCAGGTCATAAATCTGATTGGCATAATCGAACAATTGCTGGTGTTCTTCATCAATGAGAGGAATATTAGTCAAATATTCCGGTTTCATTTCATACATAATGAATACTCCTTATTTCTAGTGCTTACTAAATTAATGATTTATAAAGAGCAGTGATTTCTTCCACACTGGTATCTCTTGGATTACCAGGTCTGCAGGCATCGTCGTAAGCAGACTGGGCTAAGAATGGAATATCCTCTGCCTTTACAATCTCTTTTAGGTTTTCTGCAATTCCTACATCCTTTGATAATTGACGTACAGCCTCCACAGCAGCAGTTCTGGCTTCTTCAATGGACATGTCGTCCACACCCTTTACGCCCATAGCTCTTGCAATTTCACGATATTTGTCACCGGTAGCAGGTGCATTATATTCCATAACCGTTGGAAGAATAATGGCATTTGCAATTCCGTGTGGAGTATCATATAAAGCACCTAAAGGATGAGCCATAGAGTGTACAATACCAAGACCTACATTGGAAAAGCCCATGCCAGCCACATACTGACCAAGAGCCATGCCCTCTCTGCCTTCCGGGGTATTGTCTACAGCACCACGTAAATGTTTAGAAATGATCTCAATTGCTTTTAAGTGGAACATGTCACTCAGTTCCCAAGCACCCTTTGTAATATAACCCTCGATAGCATGGGTCAAAGCATCCATACCGGTTGCTGCGGTTAATCCCTTTGGCATGGAACTCATCATATCAGGGTCAACAACGGCAACTACAGGAATATCATGAACATCTACGCATACCATTTTACGGTTCTTTTCAACATCAGTTATAACATAATTAATAGTAACCTCTGCTGCGGTTCCTGCAGTAGTTGGCACTGCAATGATTGGAACACATTTGTTCTTGGTTGGTGCCACACCCTCCAGACTTCTGACATCTGCAAATTCCGGATTTTTAATAATAATGCCGATTGCTTTGGCAGTATCCATCGAGGAACCGCCTCCGATTGCTACAATACAGTCTGCACCGGAAGCCTTAAAAGCAGCAACACCAGTCTGCACATTTTCAATCGTTGGATTTGGTTTGATTTCTGAATAAATCTCATATGTAATGTTTGCTGCATCTAATACGTCCGTCACCTTTTTTGTAACCCCGAATTTAATCAAATCAGGATCGGAACATACGAATGCTTTTTGAAATCCACGACCGGTAATTTCCTCCGGAATCGCTTGAATTGCTCCTGAACCATGATAGCTAGTCTCGTTTAATACAAATCTGTTTGCCATAAAATACCTCCTATAATGAATTTTTTCGCGATTTACGCTATGGATATATTTTATCAGAAAAATAAGTCGAACGGAAGAGAATTTATTATATAATTTTTGGATATTTCTTTTGCTACTGCTTATACTATTTTTGAAATCACAAAAAATGAGGTGCTATAGCTATGGTAAGAATAGTAACAGATTCGGCTTCCGATATAGAGTCAAATATGCTGGAGGATTGGGGAGTCACTTGTGCATCGTTGTCTATCATGTTTGATAATGAAGTATTAAAAGAGAATGTGGATATATCCAGAACGGATTTTTATGAAAGACTAATCAACAGTCCTGTTTTTCCGAAAACATCTCAGGTTCCACCATATGAGTTTGAAATGATTTTCAAGGAAGCGAAAGCAGCAGGAGAGGAAGTGGTGGCAATTTTGCTGTCTTCTTCTCTAAGTGGAACCTATCAGAGTGCTGTCAGTGCAGCAAGGAGTGTATATGGTGACAGCTACGAAGAAAAGGGATGTTATATTATTGACTGCTGTTCGGCATCAGCCGGAGAGTTATTATTGGTAGAGCAAGCGACATTGTTAAGAAAACAAGGTAAGTCTGCAAGAGAAATTGCAGATGCAATGCTAAGTCTACGTACCGATTTACGGTTATATGCTTGTGTAAATACGTTGGAGTATCTGCATCGGGGAGGAAGAATTTCTAAGGTTGTAGCTGCGATTGGCAGCATTGTCAAGGTGAAGCCGGTATTATTTGTAAATCAAAAAGGAACACCGGAAATGATTGCACGAATAAGAGGAGAACAAAAGGCAGTAAAATATTTATTGGAACAGCTTCAACATGAGGTACCGGATGAACGTTACCCGATTTATCTGATGTATAGCTATGTAGACGAGGCGGCACAGCAACTACGGAAGCATCTCAGATTGGCAGGATACCAGATTCGCATGAAGCATATGATTCATGCAGGTGCCGTAATTGGAAGTCATGTTGGACCGAATGCATTTGGAATGGTTTATGTTCGGAAAAATCAATAGTTTTTGCTTCATATAATGTATAAAGTATGCTATTATATGTTAGGAATGATTACTAATTATGAATCGTTATGGACTGGAGGATGGAAGCATATGAATATACAATTGTTTTTTGATGGATTGGATGAATTATTCTCAAAGGGGGAAATGGATAAAGTAGAGCCTTATTTTCAAAGGAGTATGGAGCAGGCATTACAGGAACAGGATATTAGTGCCAGAATTACGATTCTAAATGAAATGATGGGCTTCTTTCGGGAAACCAGTCAGTATGATAAAGCAAAACAAGCAATTACAGAAGTCTTGGAATTGATTGAGAAGGCAGGCCTGGCTGATTCTTTGCCACATGCAACCACCCTGCTAAATTCAGCTAATGCTTTGCGGGCAGCAGGAGATTTAGAGATGGCAATGAAGTATTACAGTCAGGTATTTGCTCTATTTGAAGGGCAAGTACCGGAGATGGATTTCCGGTATGCAGAATTATATAATAACGTTGCGTTGCTTTATCAGGAAATGGGACGATATGATATGGCAGTTCAATGTTTACAAAAGGCATTGGTGATTGTAAGGGAGACACCGGGAAAGGAATTCCAGACAGCTGTTACGCTGGCAAATCTGGGAGCCAGCGAGATAGCAAATCATGATATAGAAGATGCTATGAGTCACCTAAAACAGGCAATCACAATTTTTGAATCAATGAATGTGGAGGATACCCATATGGCAGCGGCTTTGTCTGCTATGGGAGAAGCAAGCTTTCAAAAGAAAGAGTATAAAGAGTCGGAAGTCTATTATGAGCGGGCATTACATATGATTGAAGCTTATATTGGAAGAACAGAAGCTTATCGTCGGGTGGAAGCCAATCTGCAACAAGTGAAGGCAAAGCTTCAAGAATCGGACGAAGCTGGTAGTGCTGAGGAAGCAAAACGCTTATCCGGTTTAGAACTGAGCGAAAGATTCTACCGGGAGAATGGTGCTGAGAAGATTCATGAGCAATTTCCTGAATACGAGGCAAGAATTGCGGTAGGATTCGTAGGAGAAGGTTCCGACCGATTTGGATTCGATGATGCAATATCGGAAGATCATGATTTTGGAATTGGCTTTAGCATGTGGTTGACGGATGAGGATTATGAAGCAATTGGGGAAGAATTACAGAAGGCTTATGAAGAATGGGTAAATGGAGTAAATGACAGTACGTTCTGGACGGTTCATTCAAAAGAACGGTTTGGAGTACGAAGAATTTCAGATTTCTATCTGCAATTAACTGGTTGTAAAGAGGGACCACAAGGAGAAAATGACTGGTCGTTAGTGGGAGAAGAACGTCTGGCTGCTGCTGTGAACGGAAAAGTGTTCCGGGATGACCTGGGTGAATTTTCACGAATTCGCAACCAAATTAAAGCGTATTATCCGGGAAGAACATGGTTGTTAAGATTGGCACAGTATACTTCATTGTTCTCACAGTATGGACAGTACAATTATCCCAGAATGGCAAAAAGGCAGGATTGGGTATCTGCTTCCTTGATGCGGAGTAAGTCATTAGAGTATGCGATTCATGCGGCATACTTAATTAACCGTCAGTTTTGTCCTCATGATAAGTGGTTGAATCGTGGAATGAATTGCTTCGAATTTTGTGATAACATAAAAACATTAGCACAACAGTTAATTGTGACTGATTTACAGGATGTGGCAGCAAATAATCAACTGATAGAAGCGATAGCAGCAGATTTGCTGGAAGGAATGGTGAATCAGGGAATTGTTTATCCAAAATCCAAAGGAGATATTCTCTATCTGGAGAATTATGGAGAAGGATTGGAAGAAAGTGCGGAATGGATAGATTGTACAGTAGAGGAACTGGCAGAACGAATTGCTGCAATGGAATTCCATGCATTTGACCAGGTAAAGAATGAAGGTGGAAGAGCAGGCTGTCAGGATGACTGGTATACCTTCCATATAATGAGGGTCAGCCAATACCTGACTTGGACAAGGGAAATGCTTCTTCAGTACCGGATGGAATTCGAAGGAAAAATGTCTGAAGGCTGGAATATGATTACGGAAAAGTATGGACGTATGATGGAATCCACTGCACCGGAAGAATATGCAAAGATAGCACCGAATTTGCCACCGGTTTCACCGGAGAAGCGTAGCATTGTGGATGAAATCGTTAAGATACAGGTGAAGTGGATGGAGGAATTCCAGTCAAAGTATCCAAAACTGGCTGGAAATGCAAGAAGCATTCACACCAGTGAAGATATGGAATGGGATACTTCTTATGAGACATATTTGCGTGGAGAATTGTTGACTTATTCGGATACCATGCTTATTATGTATGGTCGCTTTATTACACAGTTGGTGCAGGAAGAGAACAATCTGGCAGAACAGATTATGCTTAATACAGTGCTTTTATATGGATATAAAGGCTTGGAAGAAGCAGAACAGGCATTATCTTAGATAAGGAGATTGTATGGAACGAGAATGGAATCTGGCAGAGGTGTCGGATGGAAAAGTATATAGTAGCAGTGATATGGCAAAGGTAGGCTGTAATGACTGCAAAGGATGTTCTGCTTGCTGTCGCAATATGGGGCAGTCTATCGTGTTGGATCCCTATGATGTATATCAATTAGCGGTGGGACAAAATCAGTCATTTCAAGAGCTGTTAGCCACCTCTGTTGAATTGAATGTGGTAGAGGGGCTCATCCTGCCGAATCTGAAAATGCAGGAAACATCAAAATCCTGTTACTATTTAAATGAACAGGGGCGTTGCAGAATACATAGTATTCGTCCGGGAATGTGCCGGATGTTTCCCTTAGGAAGGGTGTATGAAAATGATACCTTTCAATATTTTCTTCAAATACATGAATGTAAGGCTGAGCAGAAAACAAAGGTAAAGATTCGACAATGGCTGGGTGTGTCGGACTTGAAACGCTATGAGAATTTTATTTCGGATTGGCATTATTTTTTGAAAAAGTATCAAAATCAGGCGATGAAGGGCATGTATGATGAAGGAGCATTAAAGCAGTTGAATATGAGGATTTTGAATGTGTTTTATCTTACACCTTATGATAGAAATTCTGATTTCTATGAAGAATATGAAACAAGAAAATGCAGCTTCCGGTGAGGAAGCTGCATTTTCTTTGTAAGTACGAATCTGTAACGAATTACGACTTTAATTCATCTACGGAATTGGAAAGAATCTGAATGCTTTCCTTCATTTGGTTGGAAAGAGCCAGATTGTTTTGAGCCATTGCCTGTGTCTGCTGGGTTGTTGCAGATACTTCTTCACTAATAGCTGAAATGGTCTCTACACTGGAAACTAAAGTTGCATTTACTTCGAGGAGGGATTGGATGGATTCAGCTTCCTCCTTTGCACTGTCTGCTATATTGGAAATTGCCTGGCTGATTCAATAGATGCATTTAATGCCAACAGATTCGTCTGTGCAGCGATTTCCTGAATGATATGAATAATATCTAAAGCTTTGGTTGCACTTTCTACTAAATCATTCATTTCAGTATTAAGATTCGTGTTAATTTCCTGAACAAAATTGGCACTTTCAATCAAAGAATCCATATAATTCCGACCGGTCTGAATCTGTGTATGACTATCGGATATGGTATCCTGCATTGCCTCAGAAATGGTTTCTGCCGTTTCAATGATTTTCTGAATATGCTCGGTCTGTGCCAGTTGGGCTTGAATGGAATCAGCAGTCTGTGTAGTTCCGGTACTGATTTCTTCCATGGACTGCGCGGTGATATTGGATGCATCTTCTACCTGTTCTACCAAAGATAATACGGTTTGTGTTTCTTCCGTTACGGTATCGGCTACGGTTAATATTTGTTCCAATGTAGCTTCCGTCTGCTGCTTCTGGTCTGTCACAATATCCAAGCGATTTTTGTTAATCTTATATTGCAAACTGGTAGAAATTGCAGTGAAAATGAAGAATAATAGGGAAGCTAAAAACTGTATCTCATAATCTGCAATGTCATCTGCTCCATTTTCCTTAAATACCAACAGATGAATAAGGATTGATATTAGGTTTGCCAGAGTGGACCAGATGAGAGTCAGTGTCAGCAATCTGGTGTCTGCACAAACAATTAAAAAGGAGGTTGGAACCAGAACATAAACAAATGTCATTGGCGTATCTCCGGTTACTAATACCATGGAATACATGGCTAAAAAGCCAATCATTCCTAAATAACGACTAATAGACTGCTCCGGCTTGAGCTTATACATTATCCAAGCTAACGTTAACGGTACAAGAATAACGGTTGCTAAGGTTAAATAATATAAAATGCCTCGTTCACCCTTAATGACTTCTAACAGATATGCAATTAATATAACTGACTGTGTAATGGTAAGTCCCAGTAACAACGAGCGACTGATGCGTTTGAATTCTGAATTCATCGTGTATCCCCCTGTATTCTTTGGTATAAAAGAAATGTAATAATTCTAAGATGGATATAATTATATTACAGTTTTTCCCTTTGCAAGAAAAGTATTGTCTGTAAAAGAAAAACGATATCATTTTTTTATGTTTTCGGATATAATAGCAAATAGAGATTATAGTGTGCAAAAGGAGACAGGTTATGCAATTAGTAGCAATGACGGCTTTGGGCATCGGTGGTGCAACCGTAATTGGAGCATTGATTGGATTTATTTTTCAAAAGATTCCCCATAAATGGAATGATGCAATTATGGGATTTGCAGCTGGTGTTATGCTTGCGGCAGCAATCATTGGCTTGATTTTGCCGGCTGCGGAAATGGTTGGAAAATCCGGTATCTGGGTTGTCGGATTGGGGCTTTTGACAGGTGCTGTTTTTTTGAATTTAATGGATAAAGTCACCCCACACCTGCATCATATTTCCGGTGTGGATGAAGAAGAACATAAAAATAATCATGACCTGAATAAGGTATTGTTATTCGTAATGGCAATCGGGATTCATAATCTGCCGGAAGGATTAGCTGCCGGAATGGCATTCGGTGGTGGAGATGTAGGAAATGCGTTATCTGTTGCAGTGGGTATTGCAATTCAGAACATTCCGGAAGGTATGATTATTATTTCGCCAATGTTGTTGGCAGGAATTAAGAAACGAAGAACATTCTTGATTGCACTGGCAACCGGTTTGGTGGAAGTAATTGGAACATTTCTTGGATTTTTTGCAGTTAATCTGGCAGAATCTATTTTGCCATTTGCTCTAGCCTTTGCAGGAGGAACCATGCTATATGTAGTAGGAGATGAAATGATTCCGGAAACCCATAGTCACGGGTATGAACGAATGGCAACCTATTCTTTAATTATTGGATTTTTTATTATGCTGATGATGAATAATATTCTTGCTTAAGCTGAGTGACATGGATGTACTATGGAATGGAAGATATTGATTACTTTAGAGGAGGAAACAAATATGGGAGAGTGGAAACAATTATACAAGTGGAATAAAAAACAGGTGTTATTATTTATTACGATTCTAACACTTATGATATCAACCACAGTGATGCAGTATAAAGGGCACATTGTGCACTCGGCATCGGATGCAGAAATAGCAGTGAATACAACCTTGGGAGAGAGTCTGGAAACTTATGCAGGTATTTTTTCTACGACAGTAACAGCGTCGGTCAATCCCACAGCTACACTGGCGGCATTATCTATTCTTGGAATGGTGGAAAATGCGGAAATCTATTTTCCGGAAGCAGGATGGTTGATTCAAGTTGGTAATTTTCTCAATGGTATACCAATTGTAGAAACTATTTCGGATTTACCAATTGCCAATCCGGTTGCGGCGATATTGTTAACAATTGTTGCAATTGCAATGTATGTGATACATTCTACATCTGCTTCTAAGATGTTTTCAAAAGCGACGATTGATAATATTGAACAATGGGGTGGTATGATTGTTACAGTAGCTTTGTCACTGCTTCCACTGGCTACGACTCAGGTAGTTGCTGCTGCTCCTGCCACAGAGATTCATTATGTATCACCGGGAACTTATGCAGTCACGTTACTGCTTGCTATATTGTCAGCCATTTTTACTGCCATTGTTTATGTGTGTATTTATGGATGCATGGATGCAGTAGAATTGTTGGGAGCAGTGATTCCTATTAAGGGTATGAATGTGGTAATTGAAATACTGAAGGGTGTACTTCATATGATTTTGATTCTGCTGCAGATATTTGCACCGGTACTAAGTGTGATATTTAGTATTATTATCATGCTGGTGGGAATTCTGCTGTTTCGGAAAATGTCTACCCTTTCTACATATTATACATATATTTATGTAAAGCCGTTATGGAAAACGCTTTGGCATAAGGATGATTTGTCGCCGCTTGTACATCGAAAGTTTCCGAGAAGAGGTCATAAGCGATATCCATCGATTGAACTGGCAGTGCCTGCATTTTCCATGAATCATGTAGGTAAGATTCGGAAGCGGGAATTAATCTGGCTGATTTTGAAGGATCAAGTTCCGTATCTGGTTCGAATAAAACCACTTCGTAAGACACAGGAAATTCCATTGGCTGAATTAAATGTACATAAAGATACTCTTTATCTGCAAAAGACCTTCCGTTTTACCAGAATATTGACCGAGGATAAGCAGGTAGAGTTGATTATTAGCAATGAATATAGTAACCAGTGGCAGCGAATGTTAGATTGGCTACAATTGTCAGATTTTAAGTTAGTAGAGGAGCGAAGAAAACAGGAAAAAGAAACTGCTCGTTCTGTAAAGGAAGAAAAAAGGCGGGAGAAACGGGAAAAACGAGAACGCCAGTGGGAAGAACGAATGCAGAAATATCAGATTTCAAGAATTTCAAAAAAGAATAGTTGAAAATAAAGGATTATTAGCACTCAATTTAAATGAGTGCTAATTTTCTATTGACAAGACAATTTTTGGATATTATTATATGTTCTAGAGCGGAGTTCAGAGTGAAAAACTCAAAATTAAAATAAAGAAAGACAAATAGTAAGGAGATGTTTTTTAATGGCAGCAAAGCAAGGAAGTTTAACAATTAATAGCGAGAATATTTTCCCGATTATTAAGAAATGGTTGTATTCGGATCATGATATCTTCTTTAGAGAGTTGATATCCAATGGTTGTGATGCAATTACCAAATTAAAGAAGTTATCTATGGTTGGTGAATTCGAGGAACCGGAGGATAATAAGTATCGAATTGATGTAATCGTCAGTCCGGAGAATAAGACCATTCAGTTTATTGATAATGGTCTTGGTATGACAGAAGATGAAGTGAATGAATATATCTGTCAGATTGCTTTTTCCGGGGCAGCAGATTTCTTAGAGAAGTATAAGGATAAGGCAAATGATGACCAGATTATCGGACATTTTGGTCTTGGTTTCTATTCTGCATTTATGGTAGCCGATAAGGTTACGATTGAAACTTTGTCTTATAAAGAAGGTGCAGAACCGGTTTACTGGGAATGTGATAACGGTACGGAGTACACAATCTCAAAGGGTGATAAGCTCGAGCGTGGTACAGTCATTACCTTGTTCCTGAATGAGGACAGTTATGAGTTTGCCAATGAATATCGGGCAAAAGAAGTGATTCAGAAGTATTGCTCCTTTATGCCGATAGAAATCTACTTCACCAATGCAGATGCACCGGAGGAAGAGATTGAGGAAGAAGAACAGGAAGTCTTAGATGAAAATGGTGATGTAGTAGAAGCCGATGAGACTTCGGAAGCTGATGAATCTTCAGACGCTGATGATTCAGAGGAAGACAGTGACAATACCGAAGAGGAAGATGCAGATGACGAAGAGTCGGAAGAAAATGATTCTGCCGAGGAAAAGCCAGCCAAGAAGGAAAAGAAGAAACCTAAGCCGTTAAACGATACGACACCTCTTTGGACGAAGCATCCAAATGAGTGTACCGAGGACGAATACAAGGAATTCTATCGTAAGGTATTTATGGATTATCGGGAACCATTGTTCTGGATTCATCTGAATATGGATTATCCATTTAACTTAAAGGGTATCCTGTACTTCCCAAAGATTAATCTGGAGGTTGAGAATGCGGAAGGAAAGATTAAGTTATACAATAATCAGGTATTCGTAGCAGATAATATTAAGGAAGTTATTCCGGAATTCCTGTTATTATTAAAGGGTGTAATTGACTGTCCGGACTTGCCATTGAATGTATCCAGAAGTGCACTTCAAAATGATGGATTTGTTAAAAAGATTTCGGATTACATTACCAAGAAGGTGGCAGATAAGTTATCAGGTATGTGTAAGACCGATAAAGAAAATTATGAAAAATACTGGGATGATATCAGCCCATTTATTAAGTATGGATGTTTAAGAGATGATAAGTTCAATGAGAAGATGACGGATTATATTATCTTTAAGAACTTAGAAGGTAAGTATGTCACATTGCCGGAATACTTGGAAGCCGGCAAGGAAAAACATGAGAATCAGGTATTCTATGTAACGGATATGAAGGAACAGTCCCAGTATGTGAATATGTTCAAGGAAGAGGGCATGGATGCAATCCTGCTGACAACCAACATTGATACACCATTTATCACGCATCTGGAGCAGAAAAACCAGAATGTACATTTCTTACGGATTGACTCTGAGTTGTCCAATAATTTTGTGGAGGACGCCGAAGAGGATGAGGAGACGGTAAAAGCAAATACAGAGAAGCTGACCGAACTCTTCCGTAAAGCATTGGGCAATGATAAGCTGGAAGTAAAGGTTCAGAGATTAAAGAATGCTAATGTTTCTTCTATGATTACAGAGTCAGAGGACAGCCGCAGAATGCAGGATATGATGCGGATGTACAGTATGGGTGGCTTTGACCCGACCATGTTTGGTGGTGCCAGTGGTGTAACCTTAGTACTGAATGCCAATAATTCCCTGGTACAGTATGTATTGGAGCATCCGGAGGGTGAGCATACGAATACCATCTGCGAGCAGTTATATGATTTGGCTATGATAGCGCATAAGCCATTGGAGCCGGAAGCAATGACGAAATTTATTGCAAGAAGCAATGAGATTCTTGGTATTTTAGCAAAGTAAAAAGCAATCCATGAATGGAAGCTTTTATATTGTAAGTTCCATTTTCCGTCAATCTTTGATAGAATAATATCAGAGGTTGACGGATTTTTATTATAAAGAGATTATTTAAGAAATTAGTAAGAAAATAGCAATGTTCATGTAAGGAGTAACAGGTAGTATGTATTCATAGAAAAAGTGTGATGTCAAGGAGAGAATTATGGGAATAGAGGAGATGAAGGGATTTCGGCAGTTTGATGATTTATTTTGGAAATATATGCTGGCATATAAGAAGCGAACGATTTTTACGATTCTAAGCATTACGTTAGCTGTGATTTTGTTCTTTGGTGCAGGAACTCTTTATATTTCCGTGTACCAGGCATTATGTGACTCCAGTACAAAGCAGAATGGGGATTATGATGCATCCGGAATTGTGAATCCAGAGGAATATCAGCGTATGAAAAAAATGGATTATATCGATGATATGCTATTGTGTGATTTTTCTGATTCCATGTTTACGATGGAAGGGGAAGCACCCATTTCAATACAGTACCTGGAAAGCTTTGACCAGTCCTTTTATGATTATACATTACTCCAGGGACGGTATCCGGAAAATGACAGGGAATTATTAATGAATCAGGTACAGGCAAGTATTCTGGGAGTGGAAACTGGTGATTCGATTCAATTTTATACATATGAATTCTGGTATGGAGATACCTGTATTGGTGGTTCAGGCGAAGCCTGGGAATTTGCAGATAAGCATACGGAGTATGACGAACAGGGAAAACTGACAGAAGATAGTATCACTATGGATGATTTTGAAAGGCGCAAGAATATAAATGAGTATCAGCTGGTGGGAATTTATGAAACAGATATCACCATAAGTACGTTTCTTTTAGAATATTACCCTATGATTAGTCAGATTGACAAAGAACAGAATTACTCTTCCATGAGCGTGCTTGTCAGATTTCGAAATCATAAGAATTATATTAATAAATTGATGCAGGAGGAAGGGATTTATCTGGATGAGCATTGGGATGTGACCATGTATCGAAAAGGATACGAAAGCTCAGAGATGGATCCGTTACTTCAGTATATTTTGTTCATGATTACATTTGCAATTCTGTTCTGGATAGCGGTTATTATTATTCGGAATGTATTCGTTATGAGTATGGCAGAACGAGCCAGAGATTATGGAATCCTTCGGTGCATGGGAATTAGTCAGCGTCGGTTGCGGATGCTGCTTTGCAAAGAGGGTCTGGCAATGGCAGGCATTGCCTGTGTGTTGGGATTTGGAATTACTGCGGTTATGATTCAGTTTGGAAAATATCTGGGGGGATTTCGTCAATTATTGCAGGCTATCGGAATATTTGATACTTTCCATATGGTATTTTCTCCTTGGATGATTGCAGGAAGTATTGGATTTACCTTTTGTGCAGTATTGTTTTCTTTGCTGGAGCCGGCAAGACAGATTGGAGCCATTGCACCGGTAGATGCCATTATCGGACGAAAAAGCATTAAAAAGGAGAAGTTTAAGCGCAGAAAAGGGGGACTGGTTCGAAAGGTATTGGGTGTTGAAGGAGAATATGCCTATAAGAATGTTATGCGGAATAAGGGAAAATTTATTGCATCCATGGTTGGTATCGCTATCAGTGTAGTTGGAATCATGATAGGCAGTAATATTGTTCAGATTGTAAAAGCGGCTTTCAAAGATACAGAGCCGGGTATTCATTATGATACATATTTGTTTTTCTATAATTCAGAGGGGATGACATTGGAGGAAATTGAACAACTGGAAGAAGATTTTTCAGTATTGGATAGTATTCGGGAAGTACGGGTAGATTTTGAAACATATATGTCAAGTGATGGTAAGAATTATGGCTTGCCAACGAATCGGAATAGAGATACTACGGTTTATAGTAATTATAGAGCATATGGATTTGATGAAGAACAACTGGCAGAGTTAGAACCTTATCTCATAGACGGGGAATTGGATTACGAGGCGTTAAAGCAGGGAGGAGTAATTCTCTGCCGTTCCAGTCTCAATTACAATTATTTAAATGGAGAGTGGGTGGAGAGTAAGATTCAACAGACAGATTTAGAAGTGGGAGATACGATTTGGATTCCGCGAGAAACACTTACTTATGATAGTAATGGTAAAGTCATTCTCGATGCATTTATTCAAGACGATGGAAGCCTTAAGGATGAAGCAGTTATCTATTGTCCGGTTGTAGCAGTCGTTGATTATTATCCGAAATCGTTAGATTCTACACTTCCGGATGTGATTTTTGCAAGAGAATTCTATTTGGAAAATCTAATACGTGATGATGCGAATAGCATTGGGAGTATTGCATTTCGAGCAATCTCAGAAGAAGATTATGATATAGAAGAAATCTATAGATTTCAAAAACAACATCCAGAATGTTTTCTCGAAGATGGAGGATACCATGAACTCTTGGATGCTGCAAAGGGATTTCAACAGTTGGTGCTTCTGGTAACTGTCATCCTTGCAGGAATAGGGGCATTGAATATTTTTAATACTTTAAGTTCGAATATTACATTGCGTAAGCGGGAACTGCAGATGATGAGTGCAGTAGGAATGAGCCGGAAACAGATATGGAAGATGTTAGGACTAGAAGGTGGTCTGGCTGCAATTATCGGCAGTGTCATCGGCGTTGGTATTGGCGTGTTAATCGGTTATTGGATTACCTTATTTATGCATGAGGTATCTGCTTCTATTAAATATCAGATTCCATGGCTTGGAATAGTATGTTCGGCTTTGCTGGCAGTCATGATTACCGGGGTGTCTGTAATAATTGCAAAGTGGGAAATGAAAACTTGGGAAGAATAATAGTAAGGAGGTATTACAATGGATATTATTACAGTAAAGGGTTTGTCAAAAATTTATGGAAAAGGAGATCAGGAAATCCGGGCAGTCGACCATATGGATTTGCAGATTGATAAGCGAGAAATTGTGGCAGTTACAGGAACCTCCGGTTCAGGTAAGTCTACCCTGCTTCATTTGCTTGGTGGGGTTGGTGAGCCAACCGAAGGAGAAGTCTGGATTGATGGGGAAAGCATATATACATTAAATGATGATGGACGGTCCTCCATTCGAAGACGAAAGATAGGCTTTGTATTTCAAAGTTATAATCTGATACCGATTCTGACGGCGGAGGAGAACATTGTCAGTCCGATTTTGTTGGACAAAAAGAAGCCGGATTCTGCTTACATAGATGAATTATTAGAAATGTTAAATTTAACCAAATGGCGTACGCATCTGCCAAACCAATTGTCGGGTGGTCAGCAGCAAAGAGTGGCTATCGGACGAGCATTGGCAAATCATCCAAGAATTATTCTTGCAGATGAACCAACAGGAAATCTGGACCATACACATGCCATGGAAATTATGGAGATTTTGATTCGTTCCGTGAAAAAGTACCAACAGACATTGGTTATGGTAACACATGATATGGATTTGGCAAGAATGTGTGAACGAATTATTTCTATTCAGGATGGTAAGATTTTGTCTGATGTGCCAAACGAAAGTACATTGCAATTATAGGATAAATTGTGGGGAAGTAGAATGTGCTGGTGGAGAAAAGGATATATGAAGAATTTTAAGCGATTTGATGATTTGTTTTGGCGTTATATGATAGCATATAAAAAACGAACCATATTTACAATTTTTGGAATTATGTTAGCGGTTATTTTATTTTTCGGTTCTGGAACTATTTATGTATCCATTCGCCACGCGGAATACGAGGCATTAAAGAATCAATGGGGGGATTATGATGCCGCTGGTATGATTAATCCGAAACAATATCAGGTGTTGAAAGAAAAGGATTATATTGAAGAAATTGTTTTGAGGCAGGAGGAATATCTGGTATTCTTCAATCCAAGAGAGGGATTTACGGAAAGTGAACTGACTAATTCAGGTGAGAGCAGTTCGATTTACTACATGGATGATTATCAACAGGAAATGTTTCGGTATTCTTTATTGGAAGGACGTTATCCGGAAAATAACAGAGAAGTTATGGTGAGTCTGGGTTTTGTGGATTATTATGGATATCAAATTGGTGATTCCGTTGATATTTGGCATTTTGAATACTGGGATGGAGAATGTTATATAGGGGAACGAAGTAAAGTATACGATTATTTAAACAGGATAAATTGTTATGATGAAGAAGGATATCAAATAGGTGAGAGAAAAGAAATAGAAGATTTAGATACAAGGCTTGTGTCAGAGGAGTATCTGATTACCGGGTATTATGATGACGGAGAAATGGATAATCAACTATTTGTAAATGAATATCCTGTTTTAAGCCAAATTGACCGTAGTGCTTCTTATCAGGAATTGATGGTGTATGTTCGGTTTAAGAATCATAAAAACTATATAGATTTACTGGCAGAAGAAGGGATTGAATTATATGAAAATGAAACCCTATTAAAGCATGCGGGGGATTTCGCTCATACAGATTTGGAATATATCTTGTTTATGTTTGCATTTATAATATTATTTTGGATTGATGTTATTATTATTAGGAATGCATTTGTTATGTCAGTGGCTGAGAGAACCAGGGATTATGGAATCCTGCGTTGTATGGGGACTGGCCAGCGTAAGATGCGACAGTTGTTGATGAAAGAAGGATTGGTTGAAGTTGTTATAGGATGTGTACTGGGAATTGGATTGTCAGTAGCAGTAATTGAATTGGGGAAATATATGCCTGGAATCCGGCAAATTTTATATTTGTTAGGAATTTATGATACATTTCATGTAAAATTTAATGCATGGATTACCTGTGGAACGATTTTCTTTGTTGCCTGTGCGGTATTCTTTTCTTTGATTGAACCATCCAGACAAATTGGGTTAATGGCTCCGGTGGAAGCAATCAATGGAAATGCAATCATAAAGAAAGAGAAGTTTAAGAAGAGAAATGTCAATAAGATAAAGATTATTTTTGGCATTGAAGGAGAATATGCTTTTAAAAATCTGTTGCGAAACAAGGGAAAGTTTATTGTATCAACCGTTGGGATTGCCTTTAGTGTTGTAGGGATTATCATTAGCTTTAGTATTATCAATGTGATGGAGGTGATTCTGGATTCAGAGAATATTCTTGAAGGATATACAGGACAAGCTAACTTTCGGAATGGTTATGATATGACGAATGAAGATGTTGATAATTTTGTTGAAGAATTAATTGCACTGAACAGTATAGAAGATGCAATACCGGTTTTTGGTAATTACTATTCTGGGTATTGGAAAATGCAAGAAACGGGGAATATTTCAAAAAATAGTGGATATAGTTGGTTTGTAAATGGATTGGAAGAGGCAGAACTAAAAGAATTAGAGTCTGTATTGCTGGAGGGGACGTTGGATTATGAAGCTTTAGAACAGGGAGGCGTGGTAATTTGTCGGAATGTTCAGGGAAGTAATTTGATAGGCGGAGAAGAGATTATTGTGAAACATTCAATAGAAGGTTGCCAAGATATACAGGTTGGCGACCAGCTTGTTATTCCTAACACATGGTTGGATGGTGTGAATAATGAGGGAAATCGTTATCAAACGGAAGAAGAATTTCTAGAGGATTTGGAGGCAACGGGTTATATTACTTGTCCAGTAGTTGCAATTATTGATTATTATCCATCCATTCATAGTACGTTATCGGATGTGATATTTGCAAAATCCTTTTATCAGGAGACTATCTGTCCCGAAGATACAAAAGCAGCAGGATTGTTAGAAATACGATTAAAATTCAGTGAAAATTATGATAATGCAGAAATCTATGAGTTTTGTAAAAATCACAGAAACTACTCTATATTAGATGATGGTTCTATGGAATCAATCGCGGCGATGGATGGATATCGACAGTTAATTTTGTTGATTGCAATATTAATTGCGGGAATTGGGGCTACGAATATTTTTAATACCTTAAGTTCGAATATTGCATTGCGACATCGGGAATTTAAGATTATGAGTGCAGTAGGAATGAGTCGAAAACAGATTCTGAAAATGTTAAGCTTGGAAGGGGGATTGTTTGCTATTTTAGGAAGTGTGATTGGAATTCTGCTTGGATTGATTGTAAGCGTTGCACTGACGTTCTTTTCTATGGAATTAAAGAGCAATGATATTTATTATAAGATTCAATATCAAATTCCTTGGATGGGAATTTTAATTTCAATATTGATGGCAGTTGGAATCACCATGATTTCTACTTTAATTGCATATAAGGATTTGAAGCTTTGGGAGGAGGATGCATAATCCTCCTTTTTTTAATCCGTCATTAATGCAATTCCCTGTTTTTTGAAAAATTGAATCAGCATTTCATCCCACATATGTTCTACGGTTTTGTCTAAGGTAAAGACTGTCAGTGCAGTTCCGGAGGATAAGGTTAATTCTTCATGCTCATAGCGGATATTTAGGTATAGGCCGGCTATCTGTTCCGGTGACATAGGAATATTATAACGGTCTAAAAAAGCTTCTACATTGTAAGGTGCCAACATTAATACAATTTTCATGGCAAGGGGTGTCCGGGAGCCTTTTATCATCTGGAATGCTAAAGGCTTACACTCCTCCCAGTATTGATAGATACGGTGGGGTTCTAAATGTTCATCGTCAGTATCGTAGAAATCCTTGTTAATGTGACCGTCAATGATATAGGTAGAACCGGTCATAATGGTAGCTTCGCAAAGTAAAAACCGGTCAAAATCTGTCCCTGTCAAAAAGTGATTCATAAATGTTTTAACATCAGGTGTAGTGGCTGCTAGCATATAATCTCCTTATCAAAACGCATTCTTATATGTTCGTAATTTAACGAAAATATTCCCAGAAAGAACTATATTATTTACTGAAAATATGGTAGCATAATTAATAAGGGATTTCTACCCAAAATCGAAAGAATATGAAGCAAAATGTAATGTAAAGAGAAAGATAACAAATCAAATTAACCTGTCATGTAAGGAGGAAGACATGAGTAAAATTGATGAAATACAAGCAGAAATTAATCAGGTGGTAAAGGGAAAAGAAGATGTGGTACGCAAGGTTCTGGCAGCTATGCTGGCAGAAGGTCATATCTTGCTGGAGGATATCCCGGGGGTTGGAAAGACCACCCTTGCTATGACCATTGCCAAGTCGATGTCCATGGATTATAAGCGGACACAGTTTACACCGGATGTATTACCAAGTGACATCTTAGGATTTTCCATGTACAACAATCAAACAAAGGATTTTGAATACAAAAAAGGCTCCATTTTCTGCAACTTATTTTTGGCGGATGAGATTAACCGTACTTCACCAAAGACACAGTCGGCATTATTAGAGGTTATGGAGGAAGGAAATGTTACAGTTGATGGCGTCACAAGGCAACTGCCGAATCCGTTTACTGTAATTGCAACGGAGAATCCGATTGGCTCTGCCGGCACACAGATGCTGCCGGAATCGCAGTTAGACCGCTTTATGGTATGTCTGTCCATGGGGTATCCGTCCCATGAGGATGCAGTGGAAATCTTGAAAGGGAATGCGGCAAAACCTCTGTCTCATGTAAAGGCAGTAATTTCCAGAGAGGAATTCAGCGAGTTACAGCAAAAGGTCAACGAGATGTATGTGCATGAAATGATTTATGGGTATATTACTACTTTGGTGGAAAAGACTAGAGAAAGCGAATACATTCTGTTAGGTGCCAGCCCGCGAGGCAGTATCGCATTGCTTCGTATGGCAAAGGCAATTGCATTTATGCGGGGAAGTGAATTCGTTTCACCGGAGGATATCGAGGCAGTCTTCTATGATACGCTTGGACATCGTGTAAAGTTAAGTACCAAAGCAAAGGCAGCAGGTTTAGATACCAAAGCGGTTCTGACGAAGATTTTCAACAGTGTGGAAGCACCGAGAACTTAGGAGCAATTTGAGGTTATACAGGACATGATAAAACGAATCATTCGAATAATTGGATATTTGATTTTATTCGCCTTAAATGGATGGCTGCTTTGGTTTTTTCATAGTTTTTTGAATCTGGCGATTATGGTGGTCATGGTCTTTTTACCAATTTTCAGTATTGTTGCAACCAAATGGGTGGCAGTTCATTTGGATTACCATTGGGAAGGACCTTGTGAATCTATGCATAAGGGAGAAGAATTTCTGGTGCGTTTCCAATTGTTGAATCCTACCTTTCTGGGTGTGATGAATTGTCAGGCTGAGATTACAGTAACGAATCTGTTGTATGGGACGACCAGGTTGCACAGTATTCGAATTCCGATACGGGCAAAAAAAGGACAAACGGTTACTTACCCGGTTACGGTTTCGAAGTGCGGCAATATTGAGTTTCGGATACAAAAGGTGGTTTTGGGAGACTTTTTAGGCTTGGTTGCTTTTCGAAAAGAGTTTCCCGAACCATATGTAGCAATTGTGCTACCCAATGAACAGGTAGATATTGAGACCGATTTGAACGGTTATACTTTGGGCATGGAAGAGGTAGAAGAAAGTACCAAAAAAGGCACAGATTTTTCAGAAGTTCAGGATGTGCGGGAATATCAGCCCGGTGATAAGATGCAGAACATTCATTGGAAGCTTTCTGTGAAGAAGGATATTCTGATGGTAAAGGAACGGGTAAGTATGTCCTCCAGACAGCTGTTTCTGTTAATAGAACTGCATGATAATGGCAATGGATTACTGGAAGAGGTCTTTGATTGCACCTATGGAATTGTGAAATTCATGCACCAGAATCAATTACCGGTTTCACTGGTTTGGTGGAGTCAGAAAATGCAGGAATTAATGATTTGGAAAGCTGATGTTCCGGAACAGTTGGAAGAAGGCTTCCGAATGATGTTTTACGAGGAATTATATGAGGAACAGACATTAGGCAGAGAGATGCTTCAGGCAATTCGGGGAAGTGAAGCCCAATTCTTGTGGGTTGGTGACCGGGCTTTTGGCAGTGGAGAAGCCTTCATGGAGTATGGAATGCAGGCAGGAGTCTATTATGGGGTTTAAACGTAAGAAAAAACCAAATATAGAGATTACTTTATCCGATGGTGTTGTAATGAAGCAACCCTTGCAGATGGAAACCAGTAGCTGGCTGCAAAACTGTATGGTAAAAAGTTTGCTGGTATTCAGCGTGATTTTCGGCTGCTTAGGGTGTTTTTTAAGCAGCTTTGATTTGGAGTTTTATGTGCTTCCAACAGCAGCTATTCTATTTGGAATGGCATTGTTGTTTACGACGATTTATTATCGGGGTTGGCTGATGGATGCGGTATATGTAGTATTCCTTGTTATATTTTTCTTTCTGGTACAAGGCTTGCAGGTATACATTAACAGTGGTTATTATCTGATTGTCAATCGAATCTTTGAGACAGTAGAATTTTACTTTGACCTGCCCGGTATGCAGTATTATGAGATTGAAGCAGCGAATGAGATTCTGGCAGTTTCTGTTATTGTTATTTTTGTGGGAACCGTCATGATGATTGTGGCAAATGTCATTATATCCCGAACCATGAATGTATGGTTTTTACTGGTAATGACAGGACTATTCTGGATAGTACCAATGTACTTCCGATTAGAGCCGGATGCATTATATGTGATTTTGATGCTGGCCGGTTATCTGGCAGTGTGGGCGATTCACAGCAGTGGAGCTTATGGCATGGACCGGAAGCATCGGGATTACAAATGGAAGGATAAAAAGGGGAAAAAGCTTCGAATCTGGTATGTACAGGATGCTGCAACCATGCTGGAAACCATTGGAGTCTTTGCGGCAGTGGTATTATTGCTATACGGAATTACTTCTGTCGCAGGGAATAAGGACACCTTTAATCTGCGTTACCGTCAGAATCCGCAAAAGGAAGAATCAGAGGAAATGGTACAGCAGATTGCTACCAGAGGGTTTTCCGTATTCAATCGTTATGATGCAACCGGTGGTATCAGTGGCGGTCAGTTGGGTGGAGTTGCTTCCGTTAGCCCGGATTACCAGACAGATTTAGTGGTTCGATTTACGCCATACAGCTACGAACCGGTGTATTTGAAGGGAT
Source organism: Lachnospiraceae bacterium (assembly GCA_017623675.1). Classification (GTDB taxonomy): domain Bacteria; phylum Bacillota; class Clostridia; order Lachnospirales; family Lachnospiraceae; genus CAG-632. The sequence continues at coordinate 19,666 of JAGAOO010000064.1, read as the reverse complement.
TTGTAGGAGTGGATTATGTATCTGCAGAATCCCGTTGGCTGACCTATGAAGAAAAGGAAGATAATCCATATTATAGTGCATTGACAAAAGAGGAAAATACCTTATCTCAAGAGGAACGGGAATTGTTGGCATATGGAGAGGTTGTAGAAACAAGTGTGCTTCGTTTTCAGCATCAGTTTTCTGCTAAAAATGATTTGTACGCCGGAAGCGAAGGACGTATGTTAATTCATAATGTGGGTGCAAATGAAAATTATCCGTATGCACCTTATTACACCTTCAGTAGTATAGATCGGAACGATTATATACCTTCCGACTATCAGGATGATACGGTTTTTTATAGGTATCTTCTGTCAGACGCCAATTGGGGAAGTGATACTCTTGAAGAAGGAGCACTGAATATCGTAAATGGAAAAATCACAAGAAACGAATGGGCAGATTATGTGTATTATCCGATTGTAGAAAGTGAGAAAAAAACATATGGCGTACCTTCTACAATGGTTGATATAGAAAAAACAGTCAAATTGCAGGCGGAAACTTTCTATCTGGATGTGCCGGAAGAATGTTATGATGCGGTAGCCAAAGCCAGTGAAGAAGCCGGCATTGTGGAGGGCGATAGTCAGGAAGTTATCATCCAGAAGGTAAAGGATTATTTTGAAGAGGAATTTTCCTATACTACACGTCCCGGCAGAACACCACGAGGGGAAGATTTTGTCACATGGTTTTTAGAAAAAAAGAAGGGGTACTGTGCACATTTTGCAACCGCAGCAACCATGATTTATCGGTATAATGGAATACCCGCACGTTATGTAGAAGGTTATGTTATCACCTATGAAGATGTTATGAATGGTGAGTTATTGGATGATTTTGATTATGATGATTATTATTCCGGTGATTCGGAGCTGGGAGAAACCGGTGTGGTTGAAGTTGCGGTGACAGATGCCAGAGCTCACGCATGGGTGGAGGTATATCAGATAAAAGAGGAATACGCGGATGTTGGATTTTGGACTTGTGAAGAAGTGACAACGGCGGCTGTGGAACCGGAAGAAGAAACGGAGAACTTCTGGGATATCTTTGGAAACGGAAATAATAACGAAGAAGAAATGACAGATGATACGCCGTTCTATCTGAATACGATGAATCTGGATTTGGATGATATTCAGGGAATCTGGATTGGATTAATCATTGTATTGGTATTGCTGATTTTGTCCTATGGCGGTAGGAAAGGATATCAAAGCTATCGGGAATATCAGTCATGGCATACGGAGAATGGCAATGAGAATGTAATTGCATATTATCATATTATTAGTAAAAGACTGAGAAAGAAGAGTCCGGCATATGCACAATGTCCGACTTATCAGAAACAGCTTGGTTTCATGGCAGAGCATCTGGAAGGCTGGAACTGGGATATAGAGACATTAGCGGAATTGTTAGAAACAGCCAATTACAGCAAGAATGGAATCTCGGACTTTGATTGTAAACGAGTGATGTTGGAGCTGGCAGACATAGAAAAGAAGGTGAAGAAATGGAAAGATTCAAAAATGAGGAAGCATTCAAAGAAATAGAAACATTCAAGGAAATCATAGAAAGGGGAACCTCTGCGTTTCATGTAGTAGCACACTGTAAGGAACGACTATTAAAGGCAGGATTTCAGGAACTAGAATACGGAGCATCATGGGAGGTAGAAGCAGGTAAGAATTATCTGCTGACCCCGTTTCCTTCTATGCTGATTGCAGTCAGTATAGGACAGGAATATAAAAAGGGAAGTCCTAATATTCGCATTGCAACCGCACATACGGATTCTCCATGTTTAAAAATAAAAGCGAATCCCAAACTTTCGGGGAATTATTATGTACGTGGGAATGTGGAACCCTATGGAGGCTTATTAAAGTCTACGTGGTTTGACCGCCCATTAGGCATAGCCGGAAAGGTGGTATTAAAAGGAACAGATGCATTTCATCCGCAGGTAAGATTCATTGAATCAAAGCGGGCAGTTTGCGTGATTCCTTCCCTGGCACCTCATTTGGCAAAGGGTGGAGAAAAGACAGAAATGAATATCCAGCAGGAGATGATGCCTATTTTTGGATTACAGGAATCAGAGGATTTTTTGAAAGAATATTTAGAACAGGAATTTGGAATTCTTTCTGAGGAGCTGCTGGATTATGATTTGTATTTATACAATATGGATGCACCGGAACTGGTGGGTTTACATCAGGAAATGATTTGTGCACCGAGGATTGACAATCTGGCTTCTGTATCCGCTTTGGTAGAGGCAATGGAGGATCTGACCGGACAGGTGCATTCCAATATTGCTGTGGCAGCGATGTTTGACAATGAAGAAATTGGAAGCCGTTCTAAGCAGGGGGCAGATTCGGTGTTACTTCCACAGGTAATGGAAAAGTTGGGAGTTTCACTGGGGATTGATACAACAAAATGGAGAGATGCCTTGGCAAAGGGATTTTTACTTTCTATGGATGGAGCCCAAGGACATCATCCAAACTATCCGGAAAAAAGCGACCCAACCAATCAGGTTCCTTTGGGAAAAGGTGTGGTCATCAAGACCAGTGCCAGTCAGAGGTATTTGTCTGATAGTGAGGCATCGGCAGTGATTAAGGAACTGTGCCGTATTGGGGGTGTCCCTTGTCAGCAACAGGTAAACCGTTCCGGCATGCCCGGAGGACAGACCTTAGGTCCAATTCTGGCAGCAGTTCTGCCGATGCAGGGAGCAGATGTGGGAATTCCAATGCTGGCTATGCATTCGGCAAGAGAACTGGCAGCCTGTGAGGATTATCGAAGCCTACGGGAACTGGCTAAGATATATTTTCAGTATGGTTGTGAGTGAGAGAAAATGAAATCAGAATTACAAGAATTAACAAAAGTAAAAGATACAATAAATCGTGCCAAAAGGCAGGGTAAGTCATATCAAAGAAAAAGAAGAAATATTGGCAGTCACAAGCCAAGGATTTTGATTGTGTTGATATTGGCAGTCATAATTCTTTTCGCTGCAGGGCGTATAGGATTCAAAACCGTTGAAGAGAGTGGAGAATTAGAAGCAGTAAGGTTGGTACGTGTTGTAGATGGAGATACGATTATCGTGGAGAAATCCGGTGAAGAGATTCGTGTACGACTGCTTTGTGTCAATTGTGAAGAATCGGTACACCGGGATGTAGAGCGAAATACAGAAAAGGGAAAAGAAGCCGGTGAATTTACAAAAGAATATCTAGAGGATTATCAAACCCTGTATTTGCAATATGATGAGGAATTGTATGACCAATACGACCGGGTGCTTGCTTATGTCTGGCTGACCGATGATGTAGATGTTGAATCCAAAGAGGATGTTGAACAATATATGTTCAATGCGATTCTGTTGGAGGAAGGACAGGCAGAGGTTGTAGTATATGAACCCAATCATCGATATGCAGATTGGTTTTATGAGATACAAGAGAATGCCAATTAGGACAGTATCAGCGTAGCAGTCAGAAACTGCTACGCTGTAATTTGATTAATACCTTCTTAGTCTTTCAATCTTTTGCAACAGGGTATAGAAGACCATAGCAATAATGCAAAGTAATATAATTCCTAAAAGAACCCAATCCATTTTGAATACCTGACTTCGCATAGTGACATGATGTGTTATGCTGTCCTATCGGCAATACGGGGCTCTTTTCTTAGGGTAGGGTCGATGTGCTTCCCACGCATCGGCCCATTTAGGGAAAAGAGTAATAGGGAAGAATTGAACAGTAAACATTGATATTAAGACAGGCAAATGCTTGTCTTTTTGTATTTTAAATCTAAGAAAAGAGGTAAAAGACATGGGAAAAATTATTGCAGTCGTAAATCAAAAAGGTGGTGTAGGAAAGACTACCACAACAATGAATCTGGGTTATGCCCTGGCAGAAGCAGGTAAGAAAGTTCTGCTGATAGACTTTGACCCACAGAGTTCTCTAACAGTGTGCATGGGTTATGATGATACTGACAGCCTGGAATGTACAATAGCAACGCTGATGCAGCGTGTCATGGAAGATATGGAGCTGCCGGAAGATTATCATTACATCTATCATCATACCTCAGATAGCGGTGTGGCTCTGGATTTCATTCCATGCAGCATGGAACTTTCAGCAGTGGATGTGAGCCTAGTAAATGCGGTATGTCGGGAGAGTATATTAAAAGGAATACTGGCAGAACTGAAAGCAGACTATGATTATATCATCATTGACTGCTCTCCATCGTTGGGCATGCTTACGATCAATGCACTTGTAGCAGCACAGGCCGTCATAATACCTGTTACACCGGAATATTTATCGGCCAAAGGATTAGAAATCTTGCTGAAGAACATTTTACGGGTAAAGAGGAAGATTAATCCGGAGCTGGAGATTGAAGGAATTCTTTTTACTATGTACAAAGAACGGATGCGTCTGACACAGACCGTTGAAGAGATAGTATGCAATACATACGGTCAGGCGGTTCCCATCTATAAAACAAAGATTCCATATTCAGTAAAAGTAGGAGAATCTACGCTGCAGAGTCAATCTATTATTCAGTATGCAGAGAATAACAAAGTTTCGCAGGCCTATCAGGCATTTGCAAAGGAGGTAGTAGAGCATGAGTAAACTAAACACCAACCGAAAACTTACCAGTCTGGATGATATGTTTGGTGGATTTGAACCGGAAGTTGATGAAGTTGTACAGACGCAGGATGAAACCGGACATTCCGGCTTTTTACCGATTGCTAAGCTGCATCCAAAAAAGAATCACAAGTTTCAGGTAAATCTAGGAAAAAAGAATCAGGATTTATTACAGTCCATCAAAGAATTCGGCGTGTTGGAACCAATCATTGTTCAGCCTCTGGGAAATGAATATGAAATATTAGCCGGACACCGGCGAACTGCAATGGCACAGGAAGCAGGGTTGCAGGAGATACCGGCAGTCATTAAGACAGGGCTGACAGAAGCGGAAGCAGATTTGATTGAAACGGAAACAAATCTGCTGCAACGTTCCTGGGCGGATATGAGCCATAGTGAACGTGCAGAAGTCATAAATGCTCACTACAATGCGACTAATTTTCAGGGGGTCAGAAAAGGCTTTTTAGAGCAAATTAATGAAGAAATTAAAAGCCTTGCAAACCCAGTAAATTCAATGGCTGATGAGGGTTTGTCCCCAATGGGGACAAAAGGCAATTTACGGGATGCCGGAGATGCCTATGAACTGTCAAAAAATACAGTTGGCAGATACTTAAGAATCTATACGCTTACCAGTGAATTAAAAGACCGGATGGATATGGATGAGATAGCATTACGTGCCGGAGTAGAGATATCTTACTTAACGGAAGAACATCAACAGCAATTAGATGATTTATTGGATGCCTATAAGGTAGATATTAAAAAGGCACAGGATTTAAGAAAACTGGAAATGCAGGGCAAACTGAATGAAGATTCCATGAAGGATATTCTTTCCGGAAAGCAGTTGAAGAAACCGGGACGTCCAAAAGCATTTAAGATTCAGGGTATGATCATTCAGAAGTATTTTAAGGAGGGAACGAGACAGAAAGAAATTGAAGAAGTGATTGAAGCAGCTTTGGAAGCATATTTTAAGAAGGAGGGATAATTTATGCAAGAAGAAAATCAACATGAGAGCTTAAATGCTGATATGCAGGAGTATGCTTTTGAACATATTGATAAAGTGTATCAGCAACAGGCATTACATAACAGGCAGACTTTAGTTATCAGTGCCTTTGGTGGTCCGGGTTCCGGTAAGACAGTTGCCTGCATGGATATCTGCCAGCAATTAAAGAAACGAGGATACAATGCTGAGTATGTATCCGAGGTAGCGAAGGATTATGTCTATGATGAGAACTTTGAAATGTTAGACGGAACTGCGGAACACCAGTATGAAATTCTTCAGGAACAGTTAAAGAGGGTAGACCGGTATATCGGGAAAGTGGATTTTGTGGTAACGGATTCGCCTATTTTGCTAAATGGTATTTATAATCAGCAGTTAACACCGGAATATGCAAGGACATTATTAGAAATTCATGGTCAGTATAATAATTTTGTGTTCTTTGTAAATCGAGATAAAACCCAGTTCCAACAGGAAGGACGAATACACGATTTACAAGAGAGCATGGAAAAAGATTTGCAGATTCAAAATCTATTGGATGATAATAAGATTTATTATGGAACGTATAACCACGAAACGGTTGGTAAAATCGTAGACAACAGTATTCATACGTTACACAGAATCCGAGACGCACACAGCAATCAGATAGTAAAAGATTTTGTGTTGCAGAATTATCAGGAAGGTTATGTAGATATCGAGAAAGTAGATGATTTGAAATATAAGCTGACAGATAAAACCGGAGATAGCATAGAAGTAATAATTGAAAAGGATAAAATTATCGTACCGGCAACACAGGAACCAACAGAGGTAAATTTTCCGGAAGGAATAGATGAAGCCAAGTTGGATGAACTGGCCGAAGAAATGTTACTGGAAGCACAGTCCGCATCACAGGGACCGGTCTTGGGTATGTGAACGAAAGGAAAGGAGATTGATCATGAGACGGTTAAATCCATTAACAATGGCATGGAGAGATTTTTTTTATGCTTATCACGACGGGTATTTTAATGACAATGAAGAAATCGGTATAAGGGTACAGATGATTCAGGATGAAAGAGAAAATATTTTAGAACAGGTTCTGAAAAGTAATCCGGATTGGAAACTGGTTGAAGAATCAAAACAGGAGATAAATTTTCAGCTTGAGGAAGTCGAGGACATTGTAAAGGAATTTTCACAACAGTATACTACGAGATATCGTTTTGGAATAGAACCGGATGAAATACAGAAAATCATTCTGGAAGATTTCAGTAGTTATGGAACAGAAAGCGAATTTTATCTGGTTGTGGATGAATGGAAAGAACTGGCCGAGAATGCACACCAAGTACTTCAAGGTCTGGAAGAGGAATGTGGCTGTACCTGTCCGGATGAAATAAAAGATTACTTAATGAAGCAAATGATGGAACTGCAGGTAGAACTCAGAGCAAGAGAAAATCTTCAAAAGATTAAGGAAGAAATGTTTGTAGAAAATTGTTTGAATGTAAAAATAGTTGTGCCGGAGCCAGAAACTGAAACGCAGTTGGTTGTTGATAAGGAGGTACAGAAAGAAATAGACGAAGCCAGGCTGGATGAGATAGCAGAAAAAATGTCATTTGTCGATGAGAAAGAATTGCATCCGATATATCAGGCAAAAGGATGGGAACGTTATGAAGATGGAAGTGGAGGACTAATTGATATTCATGGAAAAACGCTGGTCTCATATGATTTATTGACAAAAGAATTAATGGGAAGTAATCTTCCATTTACCAGTCATAAGTTATACATAAATTATTCATATGATTCTTGTGGATTTAAGAAAATAAGAGAAGATGCAGTGCGGTGGCTGAATAACAATTATGAAAACGCTTTAGAACATGCCAATGAGCTTGTGGAACCATATAGACAGGATGCAGATAATTATTATAAAGTAGTGTCGACAGAAAATCCGGAATATCCATTTAATGTACAGAAAATTACAAGCGGATATTATTCTGGAAATGGGAAGTTTTGCAAAGATATAGATGAAGTGAAGGAATATGTGGAAGGCGAGCATCTCAATGAAATAACGGATAAAACAATCGAAGATGCAATGGAAATAGATGAAGCCAGGCTGGACGAGTTAGCAGAAGAAATGTTACTGGAAGCTCAGGCTGCATCACAGGGACCGATCTTGGGTATGTAAGCCGGATAAGAATCACAGTATTGTGAAGGAGGGATGTAACAGGTCATTTATATGAAATTGATGGTAAAAAGGAAAGAAACTGAACACAGAAACTAAGCGGAGGTTAGAAACTTCCTCTATTTTTATGGAGGTATAACACATGGATAAGAAATTTAATTTTAAAGCTTATGTAACAAATCTTGGAAAGTACAACGAAGGAGAGCTGCTTGGTGAATGGGTATCTTTTCCGACCACCAGAGAAGATATGCAGGGAGTGTTTGAACGGATTGGTATCAATAAACAGTATGAAGAATATTTCATAACAGATTATGATACAGATATTTCGAACCTAAAAGAGAAACTTGGCGAATTTGAAAACGTAGACAGTCTGAATTATTTAGCTTCACGATTAAATGAATTAGAGGATTATGAGTTTGAGATGTTTAAGGAGGTATTAAGTACCGGAATTGACCTTGCAGAACCGGATAGCTTAGAAACCTGTATTAATTTAACCTACAATCTGGATACATATGTATTCATGCCTGGAGTTAATGATCAATATGATTTAGGACATTATTTGGTGAATGAATTCGGAGGCTATGACTTGGAAAAGATGGGGGACTTAGCGAACTATATTGATTATGAAGCATATGGACGAGACGCTATGATTAATGACTTTGGCGGATTCTCAGATAATGGATATATTTCATATACTAACGAAGAATGGTGTATGGAATTTGATGGAAAGGAAATTCCGGAAGAATATCGGGTGACTGGAACTGGTGGAGAGAAACAGCAGGTACAGGCGGCAGAACCCCAGGAACAAACAGAGGTAAATTTCCCGGAAGGAATAGATGAAGCCAAGTTGGATGAACTGGCCGAAGAAATGTTACTGGAAGCCCAGGCTGCATCACAAGGCCCGGTCTTGGGTATGTAAGTAAATATTGAATTGGAACGAAGGGTGACCTTCGTTATTTTTATGTCAGAAAGAAGGTGACCCAATGCCATATTATCGCTTTACGGAAGAACAGCTAGAGCAGGTGAATCACATCAACATCATTGCATATGCAAAAAGCCAGGGCTATCCAGTAGAAGAATATAGCAAAGGATATTTTAGGATACCCGGCTTTGGCGGTCTATTGTTGGAACCGGATAAATGGTATTGGGAAGCCGAACACCGGGGCGGCGGCCCGATACAATTTGTCATGGCGATGAAACACCTTCCTTGGGTAGAAGCGGTGAAGGAATTATTGAATATTGACCTGGAATCAAATACTGACTTCCTGTACCACCCTACTGAAAGGAAAAGTAAAACGGTTGATAAATCAAATTTCAGACTGCCACCAAAGAATACTACATATAAGCATATATTTGCCTACTTAGTGAATGCCCGGAAATTAGATGCAGAACTGGTTCAGGATTTAGTGAAAAATCACAAACTTTATGAAGATAAAAATGAGAATTGTGTCTTTGTTGGATATGACAAGAATGGCATAGAACGGTTTGCATCCCTACGTGGTACGAAAACCCAGCGACCATTCAAAGGTGATGCAGCCGGATCAGACAAACGTTATGCTTTTTCCATCGAGGGAACCACAGATGCTTTATATATTTTTGAATCGCCAATTGATTTGATTTCCTATCTGACGCTGCTGAAACAGTCAGGTATAAAGTATAGCGATCATTATATCAGTTTATCCGGCATTTCAACTGCAGCTTTGGAACAATATATCGTAGAACATCCGGATATTCGAAAACTGATTGTCTGTACCGACAATGACTCCGCCGGAGAGGATGCATTTATTCAGATTTATAAAGCTTACGGTCTAACATATGAAGTCAAGCGACAGTCCCCAAAGCCTTATAAGGATTTCAATGAACTTCTGGTCAAGAAGGTCTTTCAGGACTTCCTGAATAGCCGGTCTAAGGACGCTCCGCAGGTTCCTGGGAAGGAAGAACCGCCCTAGGGTATTTCTTTTCGGTAATACCTACGGTAGTAGGGGCAAGCTTCCCCAATGTATCACATTCGTGACACATTGAGCTTGTTAGGGAGGTATCCCTAAGACCTTCTTGTAGTAGTAAAGGTAGTAGTAGCAATATAGATGAAGGGAAGTGATAACATCAGAAAGACAAGTGATGTTCATTTTCGTTGCCGGGAAGAATTGAAAGAGCAGATAACGGTTGCTGCAGCTCTTGCCGGGAAGAGTGTTTCTGAATACTGTGCAGAACAGTTAGATGCAGTGACAAGGCTTTCGAAACCAATTATTGAAATGGAAAAGCGGGAGCGAGCCAAACGGAAAGATGCTGTAATGAATTTCCGGATCAGTAATAAAGACAAAAAAGTCATTCATGAAATTGCAGTCCGAGCCGGACTTACTGATGGTGAGTATATGATTCGTGCAGCGTTAAAAGAGCAAACGGTTGTTATTGTCAACGGAAAAGAATTGCTGCATCAGATTTCAAAGATTGGTACGAACCTGAATCAGTTGACCATACTGGCACATCAGGGCAAGGTGACTTGTCCGGATTTAGAGGATGTAAATAAGACGTTAAAAAAGGTTTTAAAACAACTTATGCATATCATGAAAGACGGGTGAATGACGATGGGGATAGTGGAATTTTTGAATGGCCAATCTTATTCTAAGCAGGGAACATACCATGGATATAAAACCCATGCATCCATGAAAAGAGTCATTGATTATGTCACCAATCTTGATAAGACCAGGGAAGAATTGATTAAAGGGATGAACTGTTCTCCTCAGAATGCTTATGAAGAATTCGTATTAAATAAACAGCTTTGGGACAAGACGGAAGATGGGGAACGAAGAATGATTATTCATTTCGTACAGAGTTTTGATATTGAAGATGAAATTACTCCTGAAATGGCATCGGAAATCGCAGGAAAACTATTGCAGCATGAATTGTTTGATGGATTTCAGGTATTGTATGCAACACATATTGATACTGGACATATCCATACGCATTTTGTTCTTGATGCCTGCAATAAAGAAACCGGAAAGCAGTGGCATATTAGTAAAGAGGACATGCAGGCAATTAAGGATTATTCCGACCAGCTTTGCCGGGAGTACAAATTGTCCATATGTCAAAAGAAAGAAAATTATACGGTTCCGCACAAGAGGAAGAATGAAGTAGAGGTATTAAAGCAAGGGGAAAGCTGGAAGGAAGAAATCCGGATTGCCGCAGTGCTTTGTTCTCAGGAAGCAGTCAGTCAGGCAGATTTTATTCATAAAATGAAGGAACTTGGCTTTGGTGTGACATGGAAGGATGAACGTAAGTATATAACCTTTAGTGATAGCCTTGGGCATCGGGTACGGAATCATCGGTTGGAACCGGTAGAAGCGTTTACGAAAGAGGCTCTATTAAAACAATTTGAATTAAATAAACAGGTTTTAGAAATCGAAAAGGCACAGGAGGCTGCGGAGCAAATGGAAGGTATGGAAGCGTACCAGGGAATCCGCAGTGTTTTATTTATTGCTAAAAATCTGATTCAAGCAGCAGAGCAGCCATATCCGCTACAAAACCATGATGCATTCAGCCGGGTTGGAACAAAAGCAGCCATGGATGAATTTGTTGCAGAACAGAAGAAAGGAAGAGGATATGAAAGATAAAGGAAAAAAAGTATTACTGGGAATTGTCCTTGTGTTATTTCTTGCTGCAGTTAATTTTATTATTCTGAAAAAACTGCCAATACCGGAAAGCAGTTATTTGAAATTCGGCGTTGCCTTTCTAATTCTGGAAGGGGCAGGCATATTTTATTTATTTGCCGGGCAGGTACAGAATAAAGTTGATTTGATTGAAATAACGCCGGATATTAAAACACCGGCTCCGGCAGGACAGGGACAGCATGGAACTGCCAAATGGCTTAAGGAAAAAGAATTTGATAAAGTCTATGAAACCTGTGTGATAAATCAGGATACGCAGGAAATCAAACAGGGTGGACTGGTGATAGGAAAGAGAGATTTGCAGAATGGAAAAGAAAAGGTTTATTACATTGGTAATGACACGCATACCCTGTCGATTGGTTCTACCCGTTCCGGCAAGACAAGACATGAAGTATTAGAAACAATTGGCTTCTGTGCATTGGCCGGAGAAAGTATGTTGATTACAGATATTAAAGGTGAGTTGTCCGATTATACTGCTACCTTTCTTAGAGAACAGGAATATGAGGTGCATATCGTTGATTATGATGAACAGGAACTTTCGGCAGAGTATAATCTTCTGCAGCCGGTGATTGATTATATTGACGCAGGCGAGATTCCCAAAGCAACTGATGCTGCCTGGGACATAGTTTCTCAGCTTGTTGGAGAGCCGAAAGGAGAACGGATTTGGACGGATGGTGAGTGTACTGCAATTGCCGGAGCAATCATGGCGGTCTGTTATGATAATCGGGCACCGGAAATGCAGAAATACCGGAACATGACCAATGTATATTACTTTCTTGTAGAAATGTGTACACCGATAGGAGAATTGGTGCCAATTAACCTTTATCGTGCAGCTTTGTCAGATAATCATCCATGTAAGGGTATCTTTGCAGTTGCAGGCATTGCACCGTCCAGAACGAGAAGTTCCTTTTATACTGCTGCTTTAATGACTTTACGGTTGTTTACAAATCCCAACCTTTGCAGTATTACAAAATGCAGTAGTTTTCAGCCGGAAGATATGGGCAAAAAAAAGATGGCAGTTTTCATTGTGTTGCCGGAAGACCGGACGACCTATCATTCTATTGCAACTTTATTTATTGCACAAACCTACAGTCGCTTGTCCAGACTGGCAAAAAGTGAAGGTGGAAGATTACCGGTTCGGATAGAAATTATAGCGGATGAATTCGGAAATTTTGCAAAGATTCCGGATTTTACCCAATTGCTTACGGTTGCCGGAGGAAAGGGAATCCGATTCCATTTATTTCTACAGGATTTTGCACAGTTGGATGAGAAATATGGAAAAGAGGCAGCGAAAACAATCCGCAACAACTGCGAAACAAAAGTTTATTTGCGGTCAACAGATGAAGACACAAGAGAAATCATATCAAAAGAATTAGATAATTATACAACCAAAGCATATAACCTTAGTTACAATAAGCATCATGCCGGAGAATCGTCTTCCAGTGCCAATCTCGTAGGACGAAGGCTATTGACTGCTGAAGAGGTGGCAAGAATAAAACGTCCTTATTCTCTGATCATGAGGACATCGTATCATCCGGCAATTATGTATGCACCGGATTTGAGTCAATGGAGTTTTAATTCACGCTTTGGAATGGGGGATGAAGAACATAACTGCCAATTAAGAATGAAACGACATCAGGAACGGATAGCAAAACCAATTGGAGACATTGAACTATGGGGTATCTGGAAAAAGTATCAGGAAAAAACAAAACGGGCATTAGAAAAGAATGTAAAAGCAGGTATTAAGGAAGGAGACGATGAGGAATGAATATAACACCATATGTAATGATGAATGTAATTTTAACAGGAAATAAGATTTTAGATTCCATTTTTGGACAAGGATTGCAGAATATGTTTAATGATGGAATCGGTGCAGCTCAGATTATCGGAGGTATCATAATCATCTTGACTTTTATTGTTGTATGTATAAAAAAGTCACAGGAAGAGGAGCAGGAACGGAAGCGGTACACGAAATGGCAGATTGGTTTAGCGGCAATCTTTGTCCTTATTGTATTGGCTCCGGAATTGTTTGATTTGGTTAAGTCATATTTTGTGGGGTGATTTTAATGTATAAAATCTTAATAGATTTAATATGGGATGTAGTTTTCAGCGACCAGGGTATTTCATGGATTTTTGAGATGTTGAATAAAACAGTGTTAATACAGTCATTAGATATACAACGGCGTTTTGATGAGTTTGGTACTATCTTTTCAATGGTAAGGAACACAATTTTTTTGTATTCTTACTATTTAATTATCTTAAAGTTTATTAAAAAGATATTTGATGTGTACGCATTACAAACTGATGGTGATGCCAATGCAGATATTTTTGTACTGATTACAAATTTTTGCAAAGCTATGGTTATATCCATGAGTTTTACTACTATCTGGAGCTGGATTCTGGATATCGCATTTGATTTTTCAAATGATTTGTTGGCAAGCTTAAGTTTAGTAGATGGAAAATCAATATATGATGCATTGAGACTCATGGGAGAATCATCAGGAAACACACCCCTTATCCTTTTAATACCTGTTTTTGCACTGCTTGCAGGCATTTTGATGATTTTTCAGATAAAAAATGGAGTAGAACTATGGCTATTACGAATAGGGATGCCGCTTGCCTGTTGTGGTCTATTAGATTCCGATCAAGGTGTTTTTAAGCCGTATACCAAATTACTTGTAAAAGAAGTCTTGACTATCATCATACAGGTCTTTTTGTTGAATGTGGCATTGTTCATGATTATGAAATTAGATATATCAAGGATTGTCTACTCTTCAGAGTTGGCTGTGTATGCAATAGTAGTTATTGTTGTAGCGTTTGCTACTCCAAGAATTCTAAGTGAGTTTTTGGTTCCAAAGCAAGGCGGTGGTGGAAGAGTGATGCAGGCAGTTTATATGGGTTCCTTCCTGTTAAGGGGTGTGCTTTGATATGGATACATTAAAGGATTTAATAGATGCATTGATTCTTGTTACGCAATTGGGGTTGACTCTGCGTTTCATTCTTTGCTGTATTAAAGAACGAGATCAGGAAGACCAGCCACAAGTATATAAAAAGCAGAAAAAAACAGCTCTGATTGCCTTGATTTTAACAGTTTGTGTTTATGATATTCCGCAGGTCTTAATGCGGTATTTTAAAACCGGATGGTAGAAAGGAGGTCATAATGAAGGAAGAACGACTTTTTATTCCGAGAGGAATGAAAGCAGAAACGGAATGGTTCGAAGGATTTGGAAAAAAAGAATTGAGAAGAGCAATCTGGGGAACATTGGGAATCGTTTTTGTAGCACTGATGCTTTGGCTTATCTGTGATCAGAGGATATATGTAGTTGTTGCTTTGATCTTTGGAGAAACAGGAGTAATTGCAATGGTGACCCGTTCATCTGTTACAAATCTTTCCGGCGTGGATCATGTTTGTCTGGCGTTGCGGTTTTTCCGGGAACAGCAACGCTATTTATATAAGCAGAGGAAGGAGGAATAAAGATGATCTTATATTTAACAGATGCAGAGCATATTGAGGAGCTGGCAACACTACGAGAAGAAATTCATGTTAAGCAAATAGGAAATCAGGATATGCAGGTGCTGTTCCAGCAAGAGTTGAAACATTTGTCAACTGTAACGCATTTGATAGTAGAAGAGGCAGCGATTAGAAATGATACATGGGAAGCTGCAGCTGCATCCATGCGGGTCATGAGAAATATTCCTGTACTATTAATCGTGGAAAATGAAGGAATGACTGATACATTTATTCGAAAAGAAAACTATGATGTAATCAATCGCTGCAGAAGGGATATTCAGGAAATAGTAAGAGCATGGATTCAACAGGCAGATGATATGGAATCCTTGAATCATACATGGATAGCGGTTGCCGGACTGACCAACGGGGCAGGAACGACAGCCCTTTCCATGCATCTGGCTGCACATATCCGGAAACAGAATCAGGAAGTATCCGTAACGGAGCGTGGGGATGTATTCCGATGCCTGGCAATGCATTATGGCTGGGATGAATTAGCCGAAGACAGTTACCAGTGGGGTGGTGTCATTTACAATCATAATCAGATTGATGAAAACAGTCCGTATACGGTCTTTGATTTGGGAATCGCAGATGAAAGATGCTATACAATATGGAAGCAGTGTCAGATTAAGATTCTGGTTGTAGACGGTAAACCATATCGGATACAAGGGCTTGGAGCGAGATTAAAGCAACTTCGGGAATTCCCCGGTGAAATCATTCTGGCATTTACTTTTGTTCCGGATGAAGAAAAGCCGATATTGAAAAAGAAATATAGTTCCGATAAAGTCCGGGTCTGGTTTGTGCCAGTGCAGCCGGACTTATTCATTACTTCAGAGGCCTATCAGGATTTAGTGCAAGGGTATGTTGTGCCAGTGCCGGAAGCAAAGAAGAAACGAAAAATAGTACCGTTCCGGGTACCACAGTTACCAAAAAAGATTTCAAAGAATAAGATCATGGCAGGCAGCATCATCCTAATTTCGGTTATCTTTGGTTTTGCATTGGCAACAACACTGGAACAGAAACAGAAGGATAACTATTTGGAAGTGGCAGTAGAATCGTTTCCAAGAATGAATTTTTCGGGGACGACAAGGATTCGGCTGATGTTGGCCAAGGAGCAGGCAGCAACCGCAACAGATATAATAGTAGAACCGCAGACGGAAGCTGCCACAGAGGCTACAACGGAAACACCGGCAAGCGAGAGTACGGAACGTATTCCGAATACAGAAAATGGTCTTAAGCATCTGGAAGATTACGTTGGCACACAGGCACCGGTAACAGAACCTCCGGCAACAGAAGCACCGGACACTGAGGAACAGCAGACTTCCGGTGTGATAGCATCCTTGACACCATCCTTAAGCGGATACCATGGACAGATATATACAGGCAGTCAGGTTATAGCAATCATGAATAAGTTCGCAGGACAGCCGGTAGCAGTTCACTTAATCACACGATCATCGGATGGATGGTATAACTATTCTGTTTCAGGAAATGGGCTGATTGCTGCAGCATCGGTAAGCAGTTGTACCTCCCAGATAGATACCCAGTGCAGCTTCCTGTGCCAGGTCATATATGTGAATGGGGAAGGAGTAGGACTGGAGTTTATTCAGCAGTAAGCAGGATATACTTTAGAAGGAAGGAGCAGAGAAATGTATGAGGTATTGAACAATATATTGTATCACATAGATGGATTTATCAATTTCTGTTATGCGGACAGTGTTTATAGTCTTTTGTTAATTTTTCTGCAGATGATAGTGATTGTTTGCATTTTGGAGATAATAGGACTGCATTATCAATTTAAGTAAAAATGTATTTACAATTAAATCGTTCTTGAGATATAATTTACTCAAATGAAAGGAGTTTATTCGAGTGAAAAATCTTAATAAACTATTTGAGAAAAATTCAAAAAGAACAGTATCTGTTAAACTAACAGCATCGGCGGTAATTTTTAGGGATAGAAGTGGAGTTTTTTCTGGTGAAACAATCGATAAAATAATTGCTTTTGTTAATTCTGTCCATAAAAAGTATAAAGGAATCAAAGTTCCAATAGTTTTTCAATTTGGCGAGGTACTAATTACAGATAAATTATCATATGTTATTTTTGAATGTATATGTTATTATTTGATTAATACATATCATCATAGAGTTTATGTGTTTTGGAAACCCGAAGATGATATCCTGACACAAGGCGTTTTTTCGTCGCCATTATTATTGTTAAATAGTATGGATAATGAGAAAGCCAAAATGTATCCAAGCAGATTTATGATGGATATATATGGAAATCATTTTAGACGATTAATCAGAGGTGAAAATTCAAGTGATAATAATTATTTGGGAAATTTATTTAAGGAATTAGATTCCTTTTTAAAAGTTTTCGATATTGTAGAAGAGTATAGAGATCAGGTATCGGAAGTTATTGCTGAATTAGTAGGAAATGCATGTGAACATGGAGATTCTGATTGCTTGTTGGATATTGATATTACTAGTGACCACATTAAAGAAGAACGGGAAATTAGACAGGAAGGACAATTTTATGGTATTAATATAGCAGTCCTTAATTTTTCTGATAATCTACTTGGTGATGGTATAAAGAACAAACTGAATACAAATAGAATTGATACGGATAGGTATGATTTAGTAAAAAGAGCACTTTACTATCATAAGAAATTTTTTTGTAAGAATTACACGGAGGAAGATTTTTATAACATCACTGCTCTGCAAGATAAAATATCTGGTAGATTAGAATATGAAGAATCTGGAGGAACAGGTTTAACAAAACTAATTAAAACATTACAGGATAAAGCAGACACAGATACATGTTATATGATAAGCGGTAGAAGAAGTGTATTTTTTATAAGAAAACTTATAGAATATGATAGAGATAATTGGTTAGGATTTAATAAAGATAGAAACTATTTAACTGATATTCCAGATGAGCAAATAGTAACAAATTGTTTGATTTATTTTCCTGGTACTGCATATAATTTGAATTTTGTTATGAAAAGGGAGGAAAAAAATGAATAGAATAGAATTAAAATTTGATAAATCAGATACGAGACTTGCTGGTTTCCCATATGGAAAGATGATTTATGATAAGCAAGTTAAGGATAATATTAATTATGATGATAAGATTATGATAGTTTTTCCAACACAAATAGAAAAAATAGCATCCTCATTTGTTCAGGGCTTTTTTGCTGAAATTGTAAAAAATATTGGCTATGCAGGTATTGAAAAGCAAGTAGATATTGTTGCAGGAACACCTGAATTGGTTTACAGTATAAAGAAGAATATATATTAGTATGGGGTACAGTATGAGACTAGAGGTTTGGTTATCAATTTTAGCACTTTTAATATCCATTGGAACTGCAGTGTTCGAATATTTTTGGAATATTAGAATTAATAAAACAAATTTAGAATCGGAGCTCTTAAAAGATGTTTATAAAGATTTTTTGATGACAAAAATTCCAGAAGCAAGAAATTTTATTCATTATGGAAATGATATTTTAAGTGATACGGATAAATTAGTAGATATATTAAATGAGATAAGACATGCCTCTCTATTTTATAAGTATAAAGATAAAAAATATTACAATTATTTGTGTTTTAAATTGCAAGCATTAGAAGATAAATTGGTAATGAAAACTGGTTCAATGTCGAATGATGATTTTGTAATCTTTAATGCCGATCTAAATAAAAGTATCGAAGAAATATACGATATTATTATTAAGAAATATAAAGGTGAAAAAATTATATATAAAGGACCAAAGGAATAGTAATTAAGAATATCCGTAATAAAAAAACACTTGAAGTCGGTTTCATTGTGAAGACAGGAGTGTTTTTTTGATGGAAAGAATACTTTAATTATCCACAACCACAACTGAAAATGACCTTTTTGAAAGCCAGAAATCCACAAAAGAAATTGAGTTTTCCCATTCTCATGAAATGTGATATTTGCTATAATATAACTGTGGGAACGGTTGACCCCTTGAGAAAGGGGGAGATGCCTATGGTTACATATGAGAACTTGATCCAAATCGGATTGTTTTTAGTGGCACTCATAGGTCTTGTCTATAAGATAAGTTCTGATAAGAAGAACAAAAAATAATCCGCCCCTCTGCCAAAGGCGGATTATTTTGTAAATAAACGTCATTTGCAAGGGGTGCAACTTAGTACCACCCTGTATAAGTATATTATCACAGCAACAGATTTTGTGCAAGAAATTTATAATCTGCCATACTTTGGCAGCACTGCATGATAGAATAAAAGAAAAAGCAGGGAGGGATTACAATGAAGCAGATGGGAAAGAAAATCATAACAGGAATTTTAATAACGACAATGGCATTCATGACGGTTGGTTGTGGCAGTCAAACAGAACCGGAAGATACCACCGAGGATATAGTAGCGAAGGTTTCAACAGAAGCAGATAAAGAAGTAATGTCTGAACCTGTAACACTTAACATTGAACAGGAACGTTTTAACGTAGCATTTTATCTGGAAGCCGGAGAGAGTAAAAGCCTTACGGTTGATACCGATTATGAAGGTAAACTGGAATATACAAGCAGCGATGATTCAGTAGCGTCCATTGATGAGAATGGAAAAGTAACAGCTGTCAAAAATGGCACAGCCACCATGACAGTCATTGCCGGAGATTCAAAGAGAACGGTCAATGTAATCGTAAGAACACTGGTAGCCGAGGAAGAACCGGAAGAAGAAACGGACAGCACCGAGCAG
>JAGAOO010000063.1 GCA_017623675.1 Lachnospiraceae bacterium | reverse complement strand
ATAATGTTTTGTCAGCATCTCAGACAACTTTTCAAGTGCTGCTGTCAAATCTACCACTGAAGCCGCTCTATTTAACACTTTGGAAAAATATGTTTTCTCATACTCTGCTAATTTATCGCTGTCTGCAAGTACCTGATGTCTTCCAAACTCTGCCTGAAGAAGCGCTTGAATCATACCAATAGTCGCTTCCCAAGAAGCAAATTTCACATCCTTGAAGGTAAGATAAATAACCGGATACTGTCCCTGATGCTTGCGATATTCCTCGCCACATTTCCAAATTGCTTTGTCTTGGAAATACTTACTGGTATCTTCTTCAGAAATCTCAAAGAATACTCGAAGCATATCCATATTAAGTGTCTTTCCAAAACGCCTTGGCCTTGTAAACAGAGAGACCAGTGGCTTCTGATCTAAGAATTCCTTAATCAGCAATGTTTTATCTACATAGTAGTATTCACTCTGTGCGCGAACGTAATCCGAAATACCAATAGGTAAAGGTTTTGTTCCGACATCCTTTTTCTTAGCATATTTACCAGAAGAAACACGGCCGTCTATAGGTCTTGCTGCATCGTCCGGAATGAGCCATTTTCTTCCTTCTTTTACTGCGCCCGGGATTTTTCCTTTGTTGCATAAATCATTTATCGTAATCTTTGAAAGTCCCCATTCTTCAGCTATTTGCTCACTTGATTTCATTCGGCATTCTCCTTTTTTGAAATTAGTGTTCCATGTCTACAAATAGATTATATGCATTTTCAGCTGAAATATCAATACCTTTTTGGTATTTCAGTCGAAAATGCATTCGCAAGTCCGTAGTTATGATATTGTAAAAGTTCCGCTAATGTCACATTTCCTGTATTCGCCCTGTCACTCAACCCGTCTATAGCCAGCCATATGTGCATATTTCCCCAGTTATATGGCTGATTATCCAGCCTCGCATTTTCTTAATTTGAAATACTTCAAAGTCACTTCAAACAAACTTCAATTTACTTTGAAGTAATACTCATTATGCTCTTTTTTAAAGAAAATAGCACTCCGGCAGTTTCTCTCCACCACCGAAATGCTATTCTTTTCTAGACCATGTCACAGCCCCAAATCCTTATTTTTCTGGTATAAATCTGGTATAAAAATTCCGTTTTAAAATCCCACAACCCGCATATTTACTGGATTCTTTTGAAAACGCGCATTGCTGCCGTGGCAAAGAAATAATATCTTTATCATTGTAATAATTCTCCTTATTACCCAAAAGCGTTCACTTACAAAGTTTATTAAGATAATCAAATATTCCTGCCATATCTCCCAAAGAACCAGTAGCAACATAATAATCTTTTTCTTTCATAACACACCCTATAATAGGCGATGCCAGAAACACTAAAACACTCTCTATCTCATCCATTGTTATTCGTTCACGCAAATTTTCGTTATTCCTTAAAGAACGATATAAATCTCTTACAGAAAGCTGTCCATTTGTCACAGGATCATCTGCTTCATCAATCAAGCAAGTCATTATCTGCCGAACAAGTTTACCAGTCTTTTCTATTCTCTGTATTTCATTTTTTAATATACTCAGTTCTGCTTTACCTGCCTGCTCAAACAACAAGGATAAGGAAGAGAGTTTCAACGGTGTTGCTGTTTGTATTTTTAGCAGTTTTTCCAACATGTCAACATCCAAAAGAACCACATTATGTTCTTTTGCTCTTTGAACCAATCGTTCACTTTCAAAAGCACGTCCAACAATAGCAATATAGTCCGACTTATGTTTTTCCTTATGCTCCTTCAATGTATCAAAATCGACTAATTGATCTGTAACATTAGGTGACGAAGTAGATTTTGCATCAACTGTAACAACATACCCATCACATGGGGAACCCTTTGTTTTTATTAGAACATCTGTGTTTCCAGCGCCACCAATCCATTCCGCTTCATAACCTAATAATGCAAAATAATCTCGAACTGCTCTTTCAAATCTCGCCGGATTAAATGAATCCTTAGATGCCATTCTTAGTTCTGAGATTATATCAAGGGGTACTCCATTGTTCTGACTTACAGCTTTCGCATTTTGCTTATTTATACCCAATATCGGGAAATACTTTTGCACAAATAAACTTCCGCGATTAGTTAGTGTATATTTATCAGCGGAAACATTCATAATCAATTCAGATTTCTTCAAAAGTGTCAAGCGGTTACGAATTTCAGTTGTATTTTCTTTATCAAATCCATACGAAATTTTTGCTCTTATCGCAAGTTCTTTAGCTGACAATGCATTTCCTTCTAATTCCCCAAGCAATTCCAAGACAAATAGGCTTTTTGTCTGCAATAAAATTGTTAGACTAATTACATCTTTTTCCCCCAACCAAAATAATCCTAAATCAGTAACTCTATATTCCGTATTCCCTTTTCTTTCTATTAACCCCATATTACTGAGGGTCCCTAGAAATGTTTTTACAGATGATCCTCCTATTCCAAACTGACCTTGTGCAAATTGGTAAATGCATTCTATATCATTTTCATTTTTAACATAATCGAGTATTACAGTTATTGTTTCATCGCAAATTTCTATCTTTCCTGGAAAATATCCCAAAGAAGGCTTACGTGGAAAATTTTTGTACTGCAAATAATAATCTAATACTGCTTGATGTACTTCTACTTCTGTTTCATCAATCGTATTATCAGAATCTTTTTTTATTGATTCCGGCATAACTGGGCAAACATCACATAAGAAATTCTTTCCCTCCTCTGTAATGTTATATAGCAAAGAAAATTCTTGAAATTCAATAAAACCAAATTGCCTTAACCATATTAATCGATTATTGATTGTGGATGTAACTTTCCACGCCAAATCGTATTCATTAACAGCTATATCAAAAAGTTCATTCGATTTTTTTGGCGTGTCAAGATAATAAAGTATCTCTGCAAAAAATCTAACATTTGCACAGAAATACGCAGCAAGATATAAATTATCCTCTGAATCAATCCATAGCTTTGCTACCTCTGTTAATTTGAAGCCCCTTTCAGTTCTAGTCACAAAATTCATTGGACTCAAAACATGTTCACAAATATGTTTCAATGCCTGTTTGCTCTCTGAATTTGCAAGTTGCGGAACCATATCCAACGGTTGTCCTTCCTCAACCATTAGCAATAATCTTTTCAAATTCTCAATTAAATTATCTTTCCCCCCAGGGATGCTCGGTGTACTTAATATTTTATCTTCCCACGCCTTATTAACAGGATATTGTTCTCTTGAAACCTTATACATTTTTTCTCCTCCACTCGTCCTAGGTTGTTTTAGTAGCAATCAAGACACTTAAGATTAAATGCCAATTCCCATTATTCTATTACATGCCATATTCCACCAACAATATGCCATTACCTTCAAGTCTCCATTCACTTCAAAAGTGTACAAAAGAGTGTGCAGACCGCACCTAAACACCCTCATACTATCATCGATAATGATGCAAATATCAAATTTATTAGTTCTTACTTCAGCTCAAAAAAAATGGAATTAAACGTACTTACTAACTTCTTGACAATTCATTTATTATAATAACATATTTTCTCTTTTCAAGATATTAGGCTAATCATTTTCTCCTCCTCATATATTGCTGCATCGAAAAGTCTATCTGTTTTTGCGTTTTCAACCGAATAAATGTACTTTGTTCGCCTTTCTCTACCAAATAAAGAAAACATGTATATATTTATCCTTTGTACAAAAAACAGTTCTGTTAATCCTTTTTTCATATGCATTACCTACCTTTCTGTTGATATATACACATTACAAAATTCGTTAACAAGACCGGTCGCTTTTGATGGGACATTTAACCTTGAAAATGTTCCCTCTAACATTTATAGAGTGTTTCATCTAATTTGTTCATCATAACTATCCCTTCACCGGATACGGCATGCTATGCAACGCTTGAACCATCCATGCCATATTGCGTCCTAAGTTGTAGGCAATTTCCATTCCTTCCTTGTCAGCACGCACCTCATCCGGAGTATTACCATGTACCATGCACCAATAACTGGATGAAACAAGAGGCTGTTCACATACCAAAGGGTACTTATTCAACACTTCTAACGCGGCTGTCGTTCCTCCGCGACGTGCTGACACCATGCATCCACAAGGTTTATACATCAAGCTGTCTCCATAAGCAGCATACAATCTGTCCAAAAATGCAATCAGCGTGGCATTAGGCGAAGCAAAATATACAGGAGAACCAATAATCATGCCATCCGCGTCCTTTAATCTTAATGCTATTTCATTTACTAAGTCTTCTTGTATACAACGCCACAGTTTATGACAGGCAAAGCATCCCTTACAGCCTGGAATTGTGTTCTTGCCTATATGTATGATTTCACTTTCCACACCATAATCCTTCAATCCTCGTACAACCTCTTCTAAAGCAGTATTTGTACAACCATTGCTATGTGGACTTCCGTTCAACAATATTACTTTCATTATTCCTTCCCTTTCTCATATTCCCCATGAATATCTGCAATCACGTAAGTCGCCATACACACCTCTTTCCATCACCTATAACATCTGAATTCATAGAAATCCGTTCCGTTCAGATTATATATCCTGTAATACTCCACATATACATAAGGACCATTTTCCAGAGCAAGCATATCAGCAATATATGTAGCAATCGCATCTTCGCTTCCAAGTTTTCTACCGGAGGTTGTTGAAGCTTCAAGGAGATTCGTTTCAACAAACACACTGTAGTAACTGTTTTCCATGCCATCATATGGATGAATCAGCCTTTTGTGCATCTTCTAATCCATCTTTTCCCGTCCCATCGCTCTCCGCTACCTGTTCCGAAGAGATTGCTGAATCATCCGTTATTGTTTTGTGATTATCTATAACTTCGCCTGACTGCTCATTTCTCGCACATAGTCAAAGATATGCTCTCCTGCCTCTTCTCCATATTTGGCAATAATTTTCACAATGGCACTGCCCACAATGACGCCATCTGCAATGGCACTGTACTGTTTTACCTGCTCCACAGAATGAATACCAAAGCCCACTGCAATCGGCGTATCGGTTACCTTACGAATTTTCTCTACAATATCGCCTACATCCGTTGTGATTTGACTCCGTTCCCCGGTTACACCCATGGAAGACACCAGATAAATGTATCCCTTTGCTTCTTTTGCCAACGTCTGGATTCGGTCCTCACTGGTTGGTGCAATTAAGGTAATCTTTTCCACATCGTACTTCTCGGCAATTTTTACCAGCTCTTCACTTTCCTCAAATGGCATATCCGGAATAATAAAGCCGTCCACACCAATTTCCGAACACTTTTTGCAGAATGCTTCGTATCCATACCGAAATACCGGATTCAGATAGGTCAAGAATACCAATGGTACGGATACCTTCTTTCTAACCCGTTCCACCATATCGAATACCATTTCCAATGTACAGCCCCCTTCTCTGGACAAGGCTCTTACATTGGCTTCCTGTATGACAGGACCTTCTGCGATAGGGTCCGAAAATGGGATACCGATTTCAATCAAGGAGGCTCCTGCCTGCTCCATTTTTACAATGAATTCTTCTGTTTTCTCCAGACTTGGGTCGCCTGCTGTTAAGAATCCGATAAATGCTTTCTTATTATGAAATGCTTCTTTAATCTTACTCATATAAATCCACTCCTCTGTATCTTGCTATTGCTGCCACATCCTTATCTCCACGACCGGATAAACAGCAAATGATAATCTGATCTTTTCTCATGGTCGGTGCAATCTTCATAACCTGTGCCACTGCATGAGAGCTTTCAATTGCGGCAATAATCCCTTCCGTTCTTGCAATGTATTCGAATGCATCCACTGCTTCATCATCCGTAATCGGCACATATTCCGCCCGTTTGGTATCATACAGATTCGCATGCTCCGGTCCGATACCCGGATAATCCAAGCCGGCTGATATGGAATAAACCGGTGCAATCTGTCCATTTTCATCCTGGCAGAAATAAGACTGCATACCATGGAAGATTCCCTCTGTTCCTGTGGCAATGGTTGCTGCTGTATCCTTGGTATGGATACCACGTCCTGCTGCCTCACAGCCAATCAGTCTGACGCTCTCATCCTTGATGAACTCATAAAACATTCCCATGGCATTGCTTCCGCCGCCAACGCATGCCAGAACTGCATCCGGTAATTTTCCTTCCTTTTCTAAGATTTGCGCTCTTGCTTCCCTGCTGATGACGCTTTGGAAATCCCGGACAATCATAGGAAATGGATGAGGACCCATAACAGAACCCAGCACGTACAAGGTATCATCTACCCGTTTTGTCCACTCTCGCATGCACTCATTAACCGCATCCTTTAGGGTTCTGGTTCCGGTCTTTACCGGATGCACCTTCGCCCCTAACAGCTCCATTCGATATACATTCAATGCCTGACGAATGGTGTCTTCTTCTCCCATGAAAATCTCACATTCCAGTCCTAACAAAGCGGCTGCTGTTGCAGTTGCAACCCCGTGTTGTCCTGCTCCTGTTTCTGCAATGATTCTGGTTTTACCCATTTTCTTTGCCAGAAGTGCCTGACCTAATACGTTGTTAATCTTATGAGAACCGGTATGATTCAAATCCTCTCTCTTAAAATAAATCTTTGCTCCACCTAAATCCTTTGTCATCTTCTCTGCGTAATACAGCAGAGAAGGTCTTCCGGCATAATCCCGAAGCAGTTGATTTAACTCATTATTGAAGGCTTCATCCTTCTTATAATACTCGTAAGCTTCTTCCAGCTTTAACACTTCATTCATTAAGGTTTCCGGTATGTACTGTCCACCGTGTTTCCCATATCTTCCTTTTTGCATGTTTTCTTCCTCCATTCACAACTTGGCATGAGGTGTCACCGCAGGTGACGGAGTCCTGATGCCCTTTTGCATATTTGACTTTACACAATCAATGCTTTGGCATTGCGTATTGTATTTATAATCTCTTTGATTTTTGCTTTATCCTTGCAGCCATCTGTCTCAACCCCACTACTGACATCAATACCATATGGGTTTGTTGCCTCCAAAGCCCGATTCACGTTTTCCAAACCGATTCCACCCGCTAAGAAAAATGGTCGTTTCACATCTTTTATCAGGTTCCAGTCAAAGGCAGTGCCTGTGCCACCCACTTGATTTTCCGAGCGTTTATCAAATAACAGATAATCTGCAGAGGACTGAAGTCCCGATTTTACATCATCTGCATTGGCTATCTTGATTGCTTTGATAATTGTGATTTCCTTTGTATTTTCTCTTAGTTGCTTAATATAGTTTTCATCTTCATCTCCATGCAATTGTACTACATCAATTACACCTTCCTGCACCAGTTCTATCACCCGTTCTATATCCTCATTCACAAATACTCCTACGGGGATTATCGGAGGAGATAAAAGACTTCTTAAATGTGCTGCCTGTTCCTTGGTAACCGTCCGTCGAAAGCCTTTGGATAAAATAAATCCAATATAATCCGGCCTATATTCATTGACATACTGAATATCCTCTTCCCTTCGCAGACCACAGATTTTAATTTTCGCCAAGTTCTTCACCTGCCAATTCCCTTAATGCATCTTTTACGTTTCCGGAACGCATCAGGGTTTCCCCAATCAGCACTCCATTTACATGATGCTCCCTTAACAAGGCAATATCTTCTGCCTGCTTGATACCACTTTCAGAGATAAATACAATTTCCTCCGGCACCAGCTTCCGCAAACGAACACTGGTCTGAAGGTCAACCGTAAAGTCCTTTAAGTTCCGGTTATTGACACCGATAATGGTTGCCCCGGCTCTGATTGCCCGCTTCACTTCTTCCTCATCATGGGTTTCCACCAGTGCAGATAATCCCAGAGTATGACATATCTCTATATACTCCTTTAAGCGGTCATCCTCTAACAGCATACAGATTAACAAAACTGCCGAAGCCCCTAACAGCTTTGCTTCATATATTTGATATGCATCGATCACAAAGTCCTTCCGAAGAGTAGGAATCTTTACCTTCCGGGATATTTCTTTCAGATATTCATCCTTTCCCAGAAAGTATTCCGGTTCCGTCAGCACTGAAATAGCACTTGCTCCGGCTTCTTCATATTCCATTGCCTTTTCCAGATAAGGAAATTCCTGTGAAATGATTCCCTTGGAAGGAGAAGCCTTCTTTACTTCACAGATAAAGTTCATTCCCTCCCGCTTCAAATTCTGATAAAAGGGATATGGAAATGTGCCATTCTGTTCTATTTCTGCTTTTGCAATGGCTTCCGCTTCTTCTTTAACAACCGGAAATGGAACCTGTCTTTTTCGTTTTTCCACTGCCAGTTTTCTCTTTTCTGCAATTTCCTGCAATATGTTCATATTCATAACTCCTTTCAGCAGGGTACATAGCACAATGATTCTGCTTCCTTCCCATGAGGTTTAACGCTGTTCTATTACGAATTGCTAAGTGCAACAAAATCCTCTAACTGCTTTAAGGCTCTGCCACTCATGATGGCTTCTCGTGCTTCCTTGATTCCTTCTTCGATACTGTATCCCTTTGCAATATGTAATGCAGCTCCTGCATTTAATAACACAGCATCCATTTTCGAACCGGTTTCTCCCTTCAGTATATTTCTCACAATCTGTGCATTTTCCTCCGGTGTTCCTCCTGCCAAATCCTCTTTTTGACACCGTTCAAAGCCAAACTGCTCCGGAGTAATGGTATAGGTCTTGAATTCTCCATTGATTACTTCACACACAAAAGTCTTATCACTTAAAGAAATTTCATCAATACAGTCCTCACCGTAAACTACCATTGCACTTTTTACCCCAAGGTTACTTAAAACATGTGCCAATGGTTCTACCAAATCCTTACCATACACACCTAACAGCTGCATGCTGGCACCTGCCGGATTTGCCAAAGGTCCTAAGCAGTTAAACAGTGTACGCACACCCATTTCCTTTCGTACACCACCAACAAAACGCATGGCTGTGTGATACTTTTGTGCAAATAAGAAGCAGATATTTAATTCCTTTAATATCTCCTGACTCCGTTCCGGTTCCAAATCAATCTTCACGCCCAATGCTTCCAAGCAGTCAGCGGTTCCACACTTGCTGGATGCCGCACGGTTTCCATGCTTTGCCACAGGAACTCCTACGCTGGATACTACAATAGATGCCAAGGTAGAAATATTAATGGTATTGGCACCATCTCCTCCGGTACCCACAATCTCTAATACATCCATATCATTCAAGAAACGCTCACAATGCTGACGCATCACTCTTGCTGCTGCCGTAATCTCATCAATGGTTTCCCCTTTCATGTTCATAGCGGTCAGAAACGATGCTTTCTGTGCATCCGTTGCTTCCCCCGACATGATTTCATCCATAACTGCGGTCATCATTTCATCACTTAAATCTTCCTTTTTAATTACCTTTGCAATTGCTTCTTTTATCATAGCCTTATACCTCCAAATAATTTTCAATCATTTTTTTGCCTTCCGGTGTCAATATGGATTCCGGATGAAACTGTACTCCATAAATCGGATATTTTTTGTGCTCCACTGCCATTATCTCCCCTTCCTTTGAGGTTGCTGTCACAACCAGCTCCTCTGTGTCAGGATTCTGCTTTGCTATGAGAGAATGATATCTGGCAACCTTTATTTCCGGTTCCAGGCCTTGGAACAAACGGCTTTTCGTATCAATGGTAACAAGAGACTGTTTTCCATGCATCAGCTTCTTTGCGTAAGTCACTTCCAAACCAAACACCTCACAGATTGCCTGATGCCCAAGGCAGACACCCAAGATTGGAATTTCTTTTCCCAAGTCCCTGATGACAGCTTCACAGATACCTGCGTCTGAGGGTTTCCCCGGTCCGGGAGAAAGAATAATATGGGAGGGGTTCAATTCCCTGATTTCCTGTGTATTCATTTCATCATTTCTTATGACCTTAATATCCGGGCAGATACTTCCCACAAGCTGATAAAGGTTATAAGAAAAGCTGTCGTAATTATCAATCAATAATACCATTTACAATTCCTCCTCTCCGGCTGTCAGTGCATTTACCACTGCTTTTGCCTTATTAATACATTCCTGATACTCCTTTTCCGGCACGCTGTCTGCTACAATACCGGCACCGGAACGGATATAAACTTTTCCATTTTTCTTATATGCAATCCGGATTGCGATACAGGTATCCATATTCCCTGTGAAATCAATATAGCCAATTGCTCCACCATAGATGCCTCGTTTACAGTCTTCCAATTCATCAATAATATCCATTGCCCGAAGCTTTGGCGCACCGGACAACGTACCTGCCGGTAATACTGCTTCAATGGCATCCAATGCGTGCTTTTCCTTCCGAACGGTTCCCCGCACTGTAGAACCAATATGCATCACATGGGAGTATCGCTCAATAGACATATACTGTTCTAAGGAAACGGTTCCAAATTCACATATCTTGCCTAAATCATTTCTGCCAAGGTCTACCAACATATTATGCTCTGCCAATTCCTTCTCATCTGCCAACAGCTCCTGTTCCAGTAAGGCATCCTCTTTCTTGTCCTTTCCTCTCGGTCTTGTTCCTGCCAAAGGGAAGGTATATACAGTTTTGTCTTCCAGCTTCACCAAGGTTTCCGGCGAAGCACCTGCCACTTCCAAATCATCGGAACTAAAGTAGAACATATACGGGGAAGGATTGGTGGTTCTTAAGACCCGATACGCATTAAACAAGCTTCCCTCGTACTCTGCTTCCATACGATTGGATAAAACCACCTGAAAGATATCTCCCTCTTTGATATAATCCTTTGCTTTGTTCACCTTCTCACAAAAGGCTTCCTCACTGTACATGCCTTTCAAATCTGATTTCAGCTTTCCTGCCGGAATTCCGGCAAAGGGCTCCTTTTGAATCATTTGCTTAATATTCTTTATCTCACTGACCGCCTTTTCATATTCGACTTCCAAATCATCGGTTCTGACATTCACTATGATTAAAATCTTTTGCTTTAGATTATCGAAGGCAATGACTTTATCAAAGAGCATCAAATCCATATCCTTAAAGCCCTCTTTATCCTCGGCCTTTAGCTTCAGGGTTGGTTCTGCATACTTCAGATAATCGTAGGAGAAATATCCCACAAGCCCGCCTGTAAAGGAAGGCATTCCTTCTATTTTCGGGCTCCGATATGCATTTAGAATTGCTTCAATCTCTTCCTTCGGATGTTCCACCTGTTTCGTAACAGTTTCCGTTCCCCGAATGGTCAATTCATGATTGACACAGGTAAGCTCCATGACCGGTTCAAAACCAATGAAGGTATAACGCCCCCAGCGTTCTTGTTTTTCCACACTTTCCAGCATGAAACAATGCTTATATTTCGTTTTCAGCATTCCAATGACCTGAATCGGGGTTTTGACATCTGCCATTATTTCCTCGCAGACGGGAACAATATCATACCCCTGTGCCACTTTTTTTACTTCTTCCATTGTTATCATTGTTTCCTCCTTCCTCTGATGGAGGTAGTGTTTTCTACGGGAAATCATAAAAAAACGTCCTTGACAATAGTTTACCTATTGTCAAGGACGGTAATATACGAATACCGCGGTGCCACCTTGATTCGTGGAATCCACACTCTCATCAGAATACAATCATATTCCTGGCAACTTACGCATGCCTGACGTCATAGAATACTGGGAATCTTTCGATTCTTTTGACTATGCCCTCAGTGGTCCATTTAATAAATAGCGTTCTGTCGGTTCTCAGCCATCCCAACTCTCTGTAAGTGCCCTGTTTATTTTTATCTCCACTTCAACGGTTTTTCACTATTTAATTATTTTAGTATCGCTAAAACTGTTTTTATTATACTCCTGATTTCACTCCTGTCAAGAACTTTTTCGGTATAAATATACAAGATACATCAATAATATACTCTTCCAACAGTCCGTCCCTTCTCCAGTTCAGTTTCAACAACTACTGTTTCCGTACCTGCCTGTCCGGGATTCTCGATACATTCCATTAGCTTTTCAGCAGCAACCTGTCCAATTTTCACTGTATTTTGGCGAACAGTTGTAAGTCTCGGTTCATACTGTGACAGAATATTAATTCCATCATATCCCGTCACTGAGATATCTTCCGGAATTTCCATTCCTCTTGCACGTAATACATTGATTCCACCAATTGCAGCAAAATCATCGGAATAGAGAATACAGGAAGGTGGATTTTCAAGCTTTAAGAGTTGTTCTGTCTGATAAGTTGCCTTTCTCATATTTCTGTATTCAGAACTGCGAATGTACTCCTCCGGAACCTCCACTCCGATTTCTGCACAGGCTTCTAAAAAGCTTTGAAGTCGAATCGAAGTTACGGTGTTATCATCTCCTGTAATATATGCAATTCTCTTGTGCCCCATTTCACCCAGGTAATGAACCAGCTTCTTAATTCCTTGTATATTATCGGATTTGACAGCTGTTATATTATCAATTTCCTGATCAATAGTAACAATTGGTATTCCACTATGAAGCAACTCTATGACTTCCGCATCATCATATTCGATACATGCAATCACGATTCCATCATATTTCCTATACTTTGCCTGCTCCAAGTAAGTTTTCCTATTCACTCCTTCTTTGCAACAATTCAAAAAAGAAAGTGTGTACCCCTTTGCCTCTACGGTTCTCTTAAAACTATCCAGTATTCCGGCAAAATAGTCGTGAGTCAAACCATTATTGGATTGATCCGCAAACAAAACCCCAATATTATAGCTCCTTTCCATAATGTTCTCCTTTCCACACTATAATTCTATCTTCCATTTGTTTATAATCTCTTCACATCGGTCTACATCAATATTTCCTACTGCAATCTCTAATTCCTCAAAGTAATCCACTTGCTTATCAGAATAATTATATCGTTTCATATCCATAATAACATCTTCCATCTGATCCATGTCCAGATTATTGACTGCTTCAAGCATGCGTTCAAACAATTCAAGCAACTGCTCCTGCTGAATATAATTCTTCTTGATTGCAGGCTTTTCCTCCTCAAAAAATGGTTTCAAAATATCGATATATCCCACATATTTTTGCAGCATCTCATTGGTATTGCTAACTATCTTTTGAACATCTCCGGCATTTCCGGCCCGTTCCAGTTCAGCCGCCATGTCAGATAGTTCCATTGCCCCAATCTGCCTTGATGTACTCTTAAGAGCATGTACTTCAATGGTATATGCTTTCCAATCCTCCTTTTGCTCCAAATCCTTAATCAGCATTGATTTTGTCGATATCGCTTTGTAATACTCCTTTAATATTGTCCAGAACAATTTATCACTTCCGAGTAACTTTCTGGCAGAATCGGTATCCAAATCTCCAATCACAAGCTTCTCATTCACATCCGTAGCTTCAGAAGATTTATTTTCACCCGTAATAGCACCTCCCTTTTCTATCTTCTCAGGAGGCAGCCACTTTTTAATCTTGGCTGTTATCGTTTTCAACTCAATTGGCTTTGGAACAAAATCATTCATACCTTCTGACAAAAACAAATCTTTAGAACCATCTACCGCATTTGCAGTCAGTGCAATAATCGGTACATCATCAAAGGATGGATGCAGACGCCGAATTATTCTGGTTGTTTCTACACCATCCAGTTCCGGCATCATATGATCCATAAAAATCAAATCAAAACGCTTCTTTGCAATAAGGTCCAATGCTTTCTTACCGCTATTTGCCGTAGTAATCTGCATTTTCAACGGTTCCAACAACCCTTCCGCAACAGTAAGATTAATTGGATTATCATCCACAAGCAAAACCTCAGCTTTGGGTGCAATGAAGTCAAATTCAAACAGTTCATCCGCATCATTGATATGCATTGTTTCATCATTCAACGACATGGCAATACAGGTTGTAGAGAGTGGTTTTCTGATAATTTTCAAATTAGTTACATCGGACTTTCTATTTGAATAGAAATCCGTCAGCATCACTCCGGTGATTTCCGGATAACTACGGATAATCTGTTCTATTTGTTCATCAAAGTTATCCTCTTCCACAAACAAAAAGATTCGTTTTCCTAAAAGGTCCTCTCCATATGTACACAACAAGTCTTCAAAACGGTCCGGTGCAGTAAGTGCCATGGAATTAACCCCCAGGCGATTGGTATCTGCATAGAATTGCTTGGCAAAACACAAATTGTTAAAGTACCCGACTGCAGCAAGAGAATCCGCATTCTTCACCTGAATAGCCGGTTCCCAGGATAAAATCTTTTGCGGGAGTTCAAAAGAAAACGTAGTTCCCTTTTCATAGATACTGTCCACCCGGATACTGCCATCCATCAGATTCAAGAGCTGCTGGCTAATTGCCAGGCCCAGTCCGGTTCCCTCAATGTTTCGATTCCGCTTACTATCCACCTGTTGAAACGAATGAAATATTTTATCCAAATCATTTTCTTTAATACCAATACCCGTGTCTTTTACCGCTACCTTCATACGAATGGTATCTTCATCTATCTTATCATAATCTACTATAATATCTACATGACCATGCCGGGTGAATTTGACTGCATTATTAGCCAGGTTGATAAGGATTTGCCGAATCCTTAAATCATCTCCATACAAAAGCCTTGGAAACGAAGGGGTAATTCTTAAAAGTAATTCTACATTCTTATCTTTTAACCGGGTCATAACAATGTTTGCAACATCATTGAACAAGGATAGCGGTTCATATTCTGTCGGCTGGATATCCATCTTCCCGGAATCAATCTTGGAAAAGTCCAGTATATCATTGATGATATTCAACAATGCCTTTCCTGAAGTTTTAATCTGTGTAATATACTCTCTGGCAGCAGGCGTAAGTTCCTCTCGTAATGCCATTTCCGCCATTCCTATAACGGCATTCATAGGCGTTCTGATTTCATGACTCATATTTGCCAAGAAGTCAGACTTCAAATTAGCCGTACGTTCCACCTCTTTATTTGCCTCCAACGCCATATATTTACCATAGGCAATATCTGACAAAACGCTGGCAATGGTAAACAGGAATTCCGATGCCGCTTCAACCTGTGTCCGTTCCAGAATCGGAACCTTTTCTAACGCTTCCCAATATTCTTCAAAATCAATATCCAGGTCCTTTGCCACAGCACGTATAAATTCTTTCTTCGGTTTTTCCACTAACACCTGGCCACCGATAAAACAGCCGATCAATTGTCCATCCGCAACAATCGGAGCTGCAAAATCTATTAATCCGGAATGACACATATAGGTAGTTGCCCGTCCGCTTTTCATGGTGGATTCAGCACCAAATCTGTCACATTGTTCACAGCGTTCACAGCCCACTTTACTTTGTCTTGTATACTTCATACAATAATCGGTAAAGCTGGAGCCTTTCGTCACCGGCTTACCGTCCGGGTCCGTTGTAAGTGCTGCCAGTCCTGTCGTTTTAGAAAAAGAATCCTGAATCTTCTGAAGAAGATTCACATCTATTAAATCAGTTAAATTTAACTCCTGCATTGTTCACCGCCTCCGCGAATCTATCAAATAAACTTTTCTATGGTTCCAAGCAACTTTTCTTTATCAATCGGTTTCAACAAATATCCTTGTGGTTTTAATGCAAGTGCCTGTCTGATTTTTTCTCTTTCTGTGATACCGGTAAGAAAAATAATAGGTATATCAGCCAGTTCTTCCTTCTCACGAATCTTCTTCATAACCTCCGGACCATTTTCAACCGGCATTTCATAATCTAACAGTATCAGATTCGTTTTCTTGGTTTCCAAAAATTTATGTGCGATTTTACCACTGATTGCTGTTGCAACATCATATTGTTCATGTAGATGCTCCTTAATCAGCTTGAGCATAATAGGGTCATCATCAATGACCAGGACATGCTTTCTCTCTTGCTGTGCCTTAATTGCTGCCAACTTCTCCTGAAGCAGCTTCTGCTCCTCTTTCTCTGCTTCAACTTCTTCCATGTACTGAATGATTTTCTCCTTAATAGTTCCCGCTGAAATAGGCTTTACCAGTGCCAAATCTTCCATATAGATTGCTACCTTCTGAAAATTCTCACAATCCTCCTGGGAACCAATAATAATCGTAACCACATCTTCCCTGGTCAGTCTTCTCTTATGCTCCATAACCCTTGATAAATCATCCCTTGTCTCATCCTTTAGACAATAAACAAAAATATCCGGTTTATAGAATTCCAAATGATGAATCATATCATCATAACGTGTGGATGTAGTTGCCAAATAAAAAACATCATTCATTTGACTAAAAAAGTCATCTATGATGGTATTATTCTTCCCTGACAATAGTATCTTATATTTATTCATCGTATCCCACCTCTAATCTTATCATTTGTATAAAACCTTTATTATTGTTACCTCCCATTTTAATTATGACAAATGCGTTATCGAACTTTTCGTTCAATAACGCATTTCCGTCCGTCTATATATAATTTTACCGCAAATCGTCTGTATGTTCAACAAAATATGTATCATTCGACTATTTTTATTACTCAAAAATGGACTCCTCATATACAGAACTATATGCCTTCAACCGAGCCAATACCCGTTCTCCTTCCTCGCCTTCCAACGGAGTAGGCTGGTATGTATTGCAATCCGGTCGTGAAGACACACTGCATGGCAATATGGTACTTTCTCCATATGCAACATCACCTTCCTCATCTACCTCGAATGTTTGCTGAAAGATAAACGTATCCTTATCGGAAGGATTCCGATTCGCTCCAAAACTGAAATTCCCAAGACTATAACAAATAACCTTTCCATTATATTCTTCTATCCCCTGAATTACATGAGGATGACTGCCAACTACAATATCTGCACCACTGTCGATGGCAAATCTGGAAATTGCCTCCTGTGTGGAATTGCTGTAATTCTCTTTTTCGGTTCCATAATGAAACATTATGCATATGATATCCGTTCCATTCTCCCGTTCTCGTTGGATATCTGCCTGTATGGTGTCCCGCAACCATTGGGAATCCCCCCATACACTATATCCCAGACAGGCTATTGTTACACCGTCCACTTCTGTTTCATAACAATACCCTTCTCCACAGAAACCAATATCATTCTCAGACAGCAGATTCACAGTTTCCTGAAAGCCGGAAGTTCCGCAATCCATAATATGATTATTTGTAATATTACATACCTCAATGGAACCTTCTGTCAAAACTTCTACATATTCCGGTTCTCCTTTAATCGGGAATTCTTTCTCTACCACCAAGGGTTGGGATGTTAATGCCCCTTCCAGATTAACTATGGTTAAATCATCGGATTCAAAAATAGGTTTCACCGACTCCATAAAGAATCCTGCACCATATTCATTGTAATAGTCCACAAACTGACCTCCGGCTCCCTGTCCCTGATATCCGCCTAAGGTACAATCCCCGGCAAATGAGATGGTAATTTCCTTCACCTCTTCCTGGGTACTTTCTGTTTCAGAACTTGCCTCTTCTTCTGTTTCCGTCTCTTTCTGAGCCAATTGTGTGTCCTGCTCTGTCCTTTCCACAGTCTCCAATTGCTCCGTACTTCCTGCTGCCATGGTGTCAATATACCGGCTTATATCTGTACAGCCACACACATTCAATAACAACACACAACAACACAGACTTAGTAGTTTTCGTTTCATCTGGATTCCTCCTTCACAGATGGTATCTTATCTTTGA
Source organism: Lachnospiraceae bacterium (assembly GCA_017623675.1). Taxonomy (GTDB): domain Bacteria; phylum Bacillota; class Clostridia; order Lachnospirales; family Lachnospiraceae; genus CAG-632. The sequence continues at coordinate 84,449 of JAGAOO010000063.1, read as the reverse complement.
ACACCTTTCGTCGAATCAATAAATATGCAGTTACTACTGCACTTCCTGTCAGTATCCATGACACCGGATACACATTCATCAACCAGTCAAAGGTAGGGAATATACGAAATACCGTATACAGCCACAGGATTCGAAAGCCACAGGAACCAAGTATGGTAAAAATGGTTGGAAGCAGAGAATAACCCATGCCCCGCAAACCGGCTCCCGATATCTCATAGGTTCCGGTCAGGCACTCCAGCATCATAACATGGGTCATTCGTATCATGGCATACTCAATTACTGCCGGGTCATCCGTAAAAAACTGAATAAATAAATGTCTTCCCAGAATAAAAGTTGTACTTGTCATGGCACAGATTCCCATGCCCATAATCATGCAAAGACGATATACCTTCTTACATCTGTCATACTGTCTTGCACCATAATTCTGGCTGGTAAAAGTAACCATTGTCTGATTAAATGCACTGATGACAAAATATGTACAAAATTCAAAATTCAAGGCTGCCGCCGAACCTGCAATTGCATCGGGTCCAAATCCATTAATTGCAGATTGAATACATACATTGGATAACGAAAATACCATTCCCTGAATTCCGGCAGGTGCACCAATCCGAAGCACCTTACCCAAATCATGACTATTTATGCGCAGTTTGGATGGATGCAGCCGAATACTTTCCTCCTCATGTATCAGTATCCAAACTACAATTCCGGAACTGACAATATTAGCTACCACCGTTGCAATTGCAACCCCTGCAACATTCAATCGAAAAACAACCACTAAAACAATATTCAAAATAACATTAATAATTCCAGATATAATCAGGCAGAATAACGGCCGCTTGGTATCACCAATACTCCGAAGAATTGCGGCGCCAAAATTATATATCATGACAAAGGGCATCCCCAGCATATAAATCCTCAGATACAACACTGCCTGTTCCAAAATATCTTCCGGTGTTTTAATCAATATCAGTACCGGTTTTGCAAAACTGATTCCAATTACCAGCATAAAGATGCCACAGATGATTGCCAACAGGATAACGGTATGGACTACCTCCTGAAGTTTGTCCTTTTTTTGCTGCCCAATATAATTAGCGATTACAACATTTGCTCCTACTGATAAACCTACAAATGAATTAATTAACAAATTAATAACTGCACTATTACCGCCTACTGCTGCCAAAGCATCACTGCCTGCAAATTTTCCCACGACTGCCACATCAGCCGAATTGAATAATTGCTGCAAAATACTGCTTGCAGCCAAAGGCAGTGCAACCATTAGGATTTTATTCCACAAGGAACCATGTGTCATATCCATTTGTTTCACTTTTACTGCCTCTTTTCCAACAACTGCCCGAATACTCATCGGTCTTCTTTACTCTTTGCGTACAATTTAACACATTTCATTCGCTTATACAAGCGAATCCATTGTATGCACATTGAAAAACAATAGGGGCAATGCTATAATCTACATATGTTAAACAGACAAAGGAGTTACTATGGGATTATTTAAACAGCCACCAACACCGGAAGAACTGGAACAGCAAAAACGCTATGAAGCCTCCAAAATCCGGCTGATGGAGCTTCACAAAACCTCTAAAACCATATTTTATATTGATGACGTAACTACGGATTCTACTTCTCATCAACAAATCCTAATTGGAGAAATGGGCATCGGGCAGTTACAACCGGGAGATATTCTGGAAATCTATTCCTGTGAAGGACTTTCCATCGGAACTATGACAGTAGACAAATGGGAAGAACAGGCAGAACGCCATGCCATTATTGGTAATATCAATCGTATTCTATGTTATCCAAAAGAAACATGGGATGGATATGTCCCGGGACAATTACTGGCAAAAAGCAAATAGACACATGAGAAAGGAAATCATATGGCACAGATAAGCAATGACTGGGATGCACCACTGCGTCCGGAATACAAGAAACCATATTATCGGGATTTATACAATCGAATTGTAGAAGAATATCAGAATTATGTGGTATACCCACCTTCAGAAGAGATTTTTACTGCATTTCATCTAACACCATTACATAATGTAAAGGTAGTTATTTTAGGGCAAGATCCTTACCATGAAGAGGGACAGGCACATGGGTTATGCTTTTCCGTCAAACCGGGAATTGAAACGCCACCTTCCCTAGTCAATATATACAAGGAGCTGCAGGATGATTTAGGATGTTATATTCCTAATAATGGCTATCTGACCAAATGGGCAGAACAAGGTGTTCTTATGTTGAACACCCTGTTAACGGTTCGTGCCCATCAGGCATTCTCCCACCAAGGGATTGGCTGGGAGCAATTTACAGATGCAGCCATTCGTATTTTAAATGAACAAGACCGTCCAATTGTATTCCTGTTATGGGGAAAACCGGCACAAAGCAAAGCTTCCATGTTGAACAATCCAAAACATTTAATCTTAAAAGCTCCTCATCCAAGTCCGTTATCGGCATATCGTGGCTTCTTTGGCTGTAAACATTTCAGTCAGACAAATGCCTTTTTACAGGAACATGGTTTGGAACCCATTGACTGGCAAATTGAGAATTTATAGAATTTCCTTATCAATACTCTTATTTTACAGTAACAATTAAGGTATCATAGCCCAGATTACGCAACTGTGTCTGGGCTTCTCTTGCGTCCTCCAGGCTGGTATAATTACCCACCTGTACTGCAAAGAATTCTCCGCTTTCCACAATTTCAGCCTCATATCCCTGCTCAATTAACTGTTCCAGCATGAATTGTGCATTCCCGTATCGACGGAACAAACCGGTCTGAACACGGTATACCTTTCCTCCGCCACCGCCTGTACCGACACCTCCAACTACATTTTTAATCCCCGTTGCAATTGCCTGAGCCATGGCATCAAAATTATTGTCAAAGGTTCGATTGTCCGCATCTGTGTTGATAAAACCAGCTTCTACCAGAATTGCCGGCATCTGTGTCCGCCTTAACACAGTTAAGTTCGGGCGTTCATTTACCCCCAGATTATTGAATCCCACCTTTTCTAATTCAGCATTTACACTCCGTGCCAATTCGCCACGCACACCACTGTCCGAATATACCAGAGTTTCTACACCGCTGTAGGTATTTGGATAAGGACTGGAGTTTCGATGAAGTGACACAAAATAATCGGCACCGGAACGGTTTGCAATTCTTGCTTTTTCACTTGGAGAATCATATACATCCTCTGTACGGGTATACTCTACGTTATAACCCATCTGTTCCAAGATATTGCCAACCGCCAGTGCCAATCTCAAATTATCATCTTTTTCTAATCGTCCATTATGAACGGCACCGCTATCACTTCCGCCATGTCCTGCATCTATCATAATTGTTGCTGCCATACTGTGTTCCTCACATCATTTTACCATATCATTATATGATATGAATGTTACAGGTATTCGGTTCCATTCATTATGAATTCAATTTTATGCATTCGCCATTTTCATAAATGCAATAAACCTCGTTCTTATTTATCAACGGACTTTTTTGCAGTTGCTTTTGTTGACGCTTTCCTTGTCGTTGTTTTTTTCGTAGTTGCAACTTTTGATGTCTCTTTTTTCACTGCAGTTTTCTTCTCTATCGCCGGTTTCTTTCCTTTCTGCTGCTCCAGATATACTTGATTATCCACATAATCGTACTTAAACATTACAACAGAAAGCGGAGGTAATTCAATAGAAATATATTGCTCTCTGCCATCGCAGTCACCCTTGATTGCTTTTAATGGCTTCTTATTCACTCTGCCTTCGCCTTCGAATTCCGTATCGTCGGAATTAAGAATTTCCTTATAGGTTCCCATACATGGAACTCCAACCCAGAAATCCTTCCGCTCTACCGGAATAAAGTTGCAGACTACCAGGATCTGATCTTCTGCCTTAGAACCACGTCGAATAAAGGATACCTGACTATGTTCATAGTCATTACAACTAATCCATTCAAAGCCCATCGGATCACAATCATTGTAATAGAATGCATCATACATCTTATACAGCATATTCAGCTTCTTTACAAAGTTTTGCAGACCCTTATGTCCCGGCTGTTCCAATGCAAACCAGTCTAAGCTTCTGGCTTCACTCCACTCACGGGTCTGACCGAATTCCTGACCCATAAACAACAGCTTTTTACCCGGATGTGCCCACATGAATCCATATGCAGTCTTCAGGTTTGCAAACTTCTCCGGTATAGTACCCGGCATCTTATACAGCATAGAGCACTTCAAATGTACTACTTCATCATGAGACATTACCAAAATGAAATTCTCTGAATATGTATACATCAGGCTAAAGGTCAACCGATTATGATTAAAGGACCGGAAATACGGATCCAGCTTCATATATTCAATAAAGTCATTCATCCAGCCCATATTCCATTTGTACAGATATCCCAGTCCCTCCATGGACGCCGGTGCAGTAACACCTGCCCAGGCTGTAGACTCTTCTGCAATCATCAATGCACCAGGAACCCGCTCTTCCACTGTACGATTCAAATGCTGCATGAACCCAATGGCATCCAGATTCTCCTTGCCGCCATATTTGTTTGCAACCCATTCTCCATCTCTCTTACCATAATCCAGATATAGCATAGAAGCAACTGCATCTACCCGTAATCCATCAATATGGAACTTTTCCAGCCAGAACAGTGCATTGGCAACTAAGAAATTCTGTACCTCATTTCTTGCATAGTCGAAAATATAGGTTCCCCAATCCGGATGTTCTCCCCGTCTCGGGTCTGCATGCTCATACAACGGCATACCGTCAAACCGTCCCAGTCCATGGGCATCTCTTGGAAAATGTGCCGGTACCCAGTCTAAAATCACATAAATACCATTCTTATGCATATAATCCACAAAGTACATAAAATCCTCAGGCATTCCATATCGTCTGGTCGGAGCATAATAATTCGTTACCTGATATCCCCATGAACCATCAAATGGGTACTCTGCAATGCCCATTAACTCAATATGGGTATATCCCATTTCCTTCACATAAGAGGCAACCATTGGAGCCAGCTCCCGATAACTAAAGAATCCATTGTCACTATCCTCTACTGCCTTTTTCCATGAACCTAAATGCATTTCATAGATTGCCATTGGCTTACGCAGAGAATCCGTACGCTGGGTTTTCTGGCGAGTTTCAATCCATGCACTATCCTTCCATTTATACTTATTCAGGTCAACGACAACAGAAGCATTATCCGGGCGGAACTGACAACAGTTTCCATATGGGTCTGCCTTATAAATCAATTCATCATACCGGGTTAAAATCTGGAACTTATAGACTGCCCCTTCTCCAACTCCCGGAATAAAAAGTTCATGAATACCGGAAGTTCCCATCAAATTCATCGGATGCAATGCTCCGTCCCACATATTGAAATCGCCAACCACACTTACTCGACGTGCATTCGGTGCCCAGACCGCAAAGTATGTACCTTCCACTCCATCTATCTTCATCGGATGAGCTCCCAGCTTCTCATAAATCTGGTAATGATTTCCTTCTCCAAACAGATAAATATCCACATCACTTATCTGTGGTTCAAAGGCATATGGGTCTGCTAACGTTACCGTGCTTCCATCTTCATACGTAGTTTCAAACACATATTTTTTATATACCTTCTTCGGAAGATAAAGTCCAAAGAAACCATTTTCTCCAATTGGTTCCATCTCATTTACATTCTTACCGGTACTACTCATAACCTTAACACTGACTGCATGAGGTTTATAAGTAGTAACAACCTGTCCATCATAATAATCATGAGCACCCAATAACTTACCGGGATTATTGTTCTTCCCCGCTATTAATTCATCATACTGAATCCAATTAATCCACCGTTGCAACTTCTCATTCATAATGCTATACCTCGCTTCCTTTATACCATTTCTAATCTGTTTTATCTTCTTTCCACTGTCACTAAGAATAAATACCGTACATAAATTGTCTTACCAGTTCCCATATAGCATGTGGGTCCGATGCCATTTCAAGGGAAGAATCCCTTTCATCCATTACAAGAATATAATGATTGATAATGCCTTGAAATGCAATAGCAAATTGTTCTTGTCTGCCATTCATATTTCCCAGCTTATCACCGGCCTGTAAAAAAAATGCCGTTGTAATATGAAACATGCGCTTCATATATGGATACACAGCCTTAAACGCTTCATTCTCCCTTGCTGAATAATTCAGACTCAGCAACAAAAAGTAGAATTCCCTATCCTCCTTTGCTATGTCAACAAGTTCACATGCCAGTGCATACAGTGTATCCTTCGGTTCTCCCTGATAATCCTTTGCAATACGCTCTAATCGGTCACAGATAGGCTCACACCGTTCTTTCAATAATGCTTCCAACAATCCCAATTTACTTTTAAAATAATAATACAGGGTTGGTTTTGTAACACTGGCAGCAGTGGCTATCTCCTGTACTCCTACTGCATCATACCCCTTCTGGTAAAACAAATGAATCGCACAATTAAGGATATTCTTTCGATTATCTGTTTTAACCTCCAATACACATCACTCCTTATAGATAAACCATAATTTCAGTATACCAATCGGTATATTTTTTGTCAATCACCGTTGACAAGAAATATACCGATTGGTATACTAAACCTATGTATGTGTCAAATAACATACACGAATTCAATAATTTCAATTGCAGGAGGACATAATTATGTGGGCTTACGAAAGTGTTTTTTATCAGATATATCCTTTGGGATTCTGTGGTGCACCCTTTGAAAACGATGGTATTCAGGAATCCCGTATTTTAAAGGTCATTGACTGGATTCCACACATGAAAAATTTAGGCATTAATGCTATCTATTTCTCGCCGGTATTTGAATCCGATACACACGGTTACAACACCCGGGATTATACTAAAATCGACTGTCGACTGGGTTCTAATGCAGATTTCAAAACCGTCTGTGATGCTCTGCACGAAGCAGGTATCAAGGTAGTGTTGGACGGTGTATTCAATCATGTAGGGCGAGGCTTCTGGGCATTTCAGGATGTGTTACAGAATCGTGAAAACTCCAGATACAAGGACTGGTTTGCAAGAATCGCCTTTGATGGAAATTCCAATTATAATGACGGACTTTGGTATGAAGGCTGGGAAGGCAATTATGATTTAGTAAAATTGAATTTGCGTAACGAAGAAGTGATTCAGCATATCTTATCCTGTGTTCAGGGCTGGGTAGATGAATTTGACATTGACGGTCTACGTCTAGATGTATGTTACTGTTTGGACAAGGATTTTTTGAAACGTCTCCGCAGCTTTGCCAATCAGGTAAAACCGGATTTCTTACTTTTGGGTGAATTACTCCATGGAGATTATAATCAATTCGTGAACGACGAAATGTGTCACAGTGCTACTAACTATGAGTGTTATAAAGGGTTATTCTCAAGTTTTAACAGCATGAACATGTTTGAGATTGTTCATTCTCTTCTCCGTCAATTCGGTCCTGAAAATTGGACCTTATACCGTGGGAAGCATCTGTTAAGCTTTGTTGATAATCACGATGTTACAAGAATTGCCAGCAACTTAACCAACGAAAAGCACCTGCCATTAATCTATGCATTAGCATTTGGCATGCCGGGTATTCCATGTATTTACTATGGCAGTGAATGGGGTGCAAAGGCTCACAAGAGCGAAGGAGACCCTGCACTTCGTGCATGTTTTGACGCACCGGTGGAAAATGAATTGACTCAATGGATTGCAAAATTAGCAGAAGCAAAGAAAAACAGCAAGGCGTTAAACTATGGCGGTTTTAAATCTATTGTTTTAACCAATAAGCAATGTATCTTCGAACGGGAATGTGATGGTGAACGTGTACTGGTGGCAATTAATGCAGATGAAAATGCTTATACTGCTCATTTTGATGCCAGAGCCGGTCGGGCCGTTGATTTAATTACAGGAGAGTCCCATGACTTTGGCGGTGGAAGTGAACTTCCTCCTTACAGTGCCTTTTTCTGGAAGACTGAATGTTAAGGACTTATTCCTTCTTTCATCTTTTACAAATATCAAAAGAAATACAGATATCAAAAGGAACACAGATATCAAAAGACAGGCGATAACATTCAATAACGTTACCGCCTGTCTTATACTGTTCAAACCATCTGTTTCAACTGTTTATATAGAATTCTAATCCTCATTCGAACCGGAAGTATTTTCTGTAGTACTACTGTTTCCTGTATTCTCTGTTGTAGTTCCTTCCGTTGTTACTTCGGATTTTTCTACTCTTACACTTGTATGAATCTCTGTATTATATTGGATATTCTCCAATTCCTTCAGAATTACACTTGTCTGATATGTTCCTTCTCCTGTAAAGGAAGATACATCAATGGACGGTTCCAGCATTTGTACCGTTAAAGTATCTAAATCCCGTTTTAAGCCTGTCATTGTTATCGTAAACAGTTTCTCATCATCATCGATTTCGTACTCAAAACCATCCTGTTGACCTTCAAATTCAATATCCGTCAAGCGAATTGTCATGGTCTTCTCAACCAGTTTTTCGATGTTTATCTTAATTGCAACTTCTTGTGTTGTATCGGCTATTACAACATCCTCCGGCAGATAATTTGTGATGTCTACCGTTGTTTCAAAATCACTATTCTTATCCGTTACATCGATATCATCAATTACAATTTCATGAATACTCCGCAGCCTTCCTTCATCACCGGCAATCAACACTGTGGTTGGCTGGAATTCTATATCTCCGGCAATACTGTAACCTTCCGCCACATTGCCTGCCGGGAGAATCTGAATTGGCACTTCTTTGGTTTTCTGAATCGTAACTTGCACTCCAACTGTTGATATATTCGTTGTAATCTTATCCGTATCAATAACTTCTCCATCAGCATCCAACAGAATCAACTCACCTCTGGTAGAAATGCTGGTATTCAGTCCCTCCACATCTATTTCTACCCGAACAGTCTTAATATCCTTCACCTTGCTTGCCGCACCGGTTATTGTAACCATATTTGGTGTTGCAGCCGCACTAACAACCGCATACCCTTCCTGAGTATCACCAACCGTCACAACACTAATCGGCAGTTTTTGCTCTCCCCGCTCTTCAATCTCAACCTTCATCATGCTATCCACAACTGAAATGTTGATTTCCTTGCGAATAGCCGCATTTGCCGCATCAACATTAATCTGAACCGAGTTTGTAATAGATAGTTCAGACAAATCGGCAGTTGCTGCAAAATCATCAACCGTAAGTTTCTCAACCACAGAACGTCTGCCCTCAACCTTAATATCTACCGTCTTACCTTGAACAATTTCATAGACCATGTCTTGTCCTGTGATTGCTTCTTCATTCATTATTTCAACGGGGATTCCCGTAATTGTTCTCGTAATGGAATAGTCTTCAATATTGGCCACCAGAAACCATACAACAAAGGCAATCAGGACAGCCATAATTTTCAGGCCCCAATTTTTAAGAAGTTTTTCCTTCATTCTTTTTACCCTTCCATAATCTAAACCGTTTCACATCCAACGAATTGTTTTGAATATAAGACAATTTCTTCTTGAGATTATCCGCATCCAGCTTTCGGAACAATTCACCACCTACAGCTACCGACACATCACCGGTCTCTTCCGAAACAATTATCGTCATACTATCTGATACCTCACTGATTCCGATTCCCGCCCGATGCCTGGTTCCTAATTCCTTATTAATTTCCAAATTATCAGACAACGGCAGATAGCAGGTAGCCGCAACGATTCGATTATTCCGCATAATAACTGCACCGTCATGAAGTGGTGTATTGTGCTCAAATATATTTACCAGCAACTGGCTGGACACCATAGCATCAATCGGAATACCTGTACGTTCATAATCTCCCAATGCCACATTCTGCTCAATAACAATCAATGCTCCTGTTTTGTTCTTTGACATTTCAAAAACAGCCTTTACCAATTCATTGGTAGTCTTTGCAGAAAACCGTTCCTTCTTCTCATTACTTCCATTGTCAAACAACGACGCAATAAAGTTCCGTTTTCCCAACTGTTCCAACGCATTTCGCAGTTCTGGCTGAAATATGATAATAATTGCAATAATACCTACACTGATTGTATTACGGAATATCCATAATATGGTATTCAATTCAAAAATTGCAGCAAACAGCCAGCAAAATGCAAGCACTGCAATTCCCTTTAGCAATGTCCATGCCCGTGACTTCTTAAACCAACAAATAATCTGATATAACAGGAAGGAAATAAGTAGAATTTCCAAAATATCCGTAATATGAATCTGTGGAAAATATATAGTTTTAAAAAAACTGCTGAACGCATTTAAGATATTTTCCATTCTTACTTTTCACTCCTATCCTATGGTTTACATACTTCCAGTCCAAATTCCTTACTGCTTTGCCTGTTCCGGTCGTACCTTCTGTTCATTAATTTTCTGTACTTTTACATTCTGCTCTGCTACCCGGATTTTAGGCACTGCTTTTACGTAATAGTAATATTCATCATCTTCGAATTGAACGACCTCCGTTCGGCTGTAATCCAATATTCCCTTGAAGAATTGTGCAATCACAGCAAGTACTGCTCCACCCACTGTTCCAAGGAAAATAACCAGAATATTAATATCTGCTTCTAATACAATTCCGCCAACCAGGAATAAAATAATTTCCATGACTGCTCCGGCTCCTATTGCTATCATCCACGAATACTCAAAGGATTGCCGATAAATAATATATGTGACTGCAATCACCAATATGAACACAATAATAGTCAACAGCATTGCTTTATCCTGCAGCATACCATTCAGAATGTATGTCATGCCCTGAATGCTTTCTTCTTCGGAAGCCGTTGCCAGCAAATCCACATAGTCGCTGACATGAACTGCAAAGTAATAGAATACTACTCCAAAAATCATTGGTACTATTCCTACCGGTCCAACAAATATACTGATTATAATTGGAATCATATAATGTAATTTCAGCATATATAAAAGAGGTAACAGAATAATTATCCAGCCATATTTTGGTGCAAATCGCATATAAAGTAAATACATCAATGCAAAGATAGCTACATATATCAATCCTACTTCCAATGAAACTTCATACATGTGTACAAAGCCTGTCAAACCGGCAATTAACACAATCCACTGCACCGGAATAAAGGCACAAATTAACGACAGAATAAATACAATAATTGGGTTCTTCATTTGTGACGAATACCCCATCAGACTATTATAAGAAATCAATACTAACACTGTCATTATAAACTTAATAATCGGCATGGCAAACTTCTCATACTTTGCCATAAAATCCTTTATGGTATCTCTAATAGTTATTAAGGTTGTCATTCTCTAACGTCACACCCCTTCCTGCCCGTCTTTCTTTCATCTCTTTTTCTTCTTTATCATACATTTCTTTTAATTTCTTCAAGTTGTGATTATAAATAATCACATCCGGTTTTACTTTTTCATATTTACGAGCATAAACCAGTCTGGCAATTACCATATAGCCAATAACAAACACAGCATATATAATTCCAAGCTTGATTGCCTCATGTAGCAAATCCATTTCATTCAATTTAAGCAACAGTTCTTCTGCATTAATCAGAATATACCCTCCTAATATCATAAAAAATGCCAATGTTGCTGTAACTGCGGTCTTAAACATATTATACCGCACATAATCCCGTTTATAATATTTACTGATATTTAACTGTTTCTTTCCCTTTGTTGATTCATAAATCGCGAGTTTAGTCATTAACTTGACTTTATCTTCATTTACCACGAATCTCACCTACTTCTCCAAATATCTTCATAACCATTATAATTCCCAAAAAAATGCCACCCACAATAAACGCATAACTTGCCGGCGATAAAGAGTTCCCGGTGGCACATACAGACGGATTGTCCGGATCGATTAGTACAGTCTCTGTATCTCCTACCTGGCATAGCATTCCTTGGCTTGTCAAGTGGATATTCTGATATTTCATTCCATTGTACTCATAACTCACATATATGTCATAATATTTACCGGAATCACTATGTGTTGACACGTGCTTTGAAACCTGAGAAACAGTTGCCTGTATTTCTACTGCCTTATTTTCAAAGCTTTTAGACTTACTCAGCCTGCCAATGCCAGAAAAAATTAAGCAAACACTAATCAACAGTCCCAAACACCATCCTATTAACTTTAAATACTTTTCGTCCATCTGTCAATGATTCCCTTCAAATTAATACGGTTACATAAAATATGTACCGTTCATGTTCATATCCATATCCAACTAGCATCGACCAATCTACATACCGCTCTTTATAGTATAATCTGTCCATCCATTTTCGTCAACGACTTCCTAGAATCTGAATTCATAGCTTTACGAATCAACTTTTCAAAACTCTCCAGAAATCTATCATCATCTTCCTCTGTCTGTTAGTTCATTTTGTATAAGAAATCAAGTCTTTGGTTTGCTGTATGTTTTTTATCTATCACAATTATAATCCATTCATCCCGTCCCGTCATTAACTATTTAGGGTTTATTTTCTTGAAATTCTCCTAAACAGAGGTTAAAATTGTAACAGAAAATAAAACGTTAATTTATGCACAAAGGAGTCTTTAATGGGATTATTTGATATTCGTACAAAGTCAAGAAAAAATGGGGTACAGTCCCCCGAAATAAAAGATTTGGCACAAGGCATATTGTTTACAGCTACCGGATTACTTTTAGCTTCACTGTTTACATATTCGCAGGCATCCATACTTAAGTATATCCTTATTGCCTTGGGAATCATTTTATGCACTTTAGGGATAATTAAACTAATCAAATATATAAAGCAGGCCGTCGCTTTCAAAAAATACGAGCCAAAATGGGACCTCGACCGAGGTTTGTTTGATGAATTTGCAATAGAACTTAACAAATGGTATGACAGAGGAGATGTTCCTCAGAGCTGTGACGGGGATACAGCGTATTTTTTGCGTCTTCAAAAAGAACGTCTTGATAATAAAAATATCAAAATGAGAATGACTACACAGCCAGTCAAAGGCGACAGCTATGGAACTGCTACTTATCCTCGAAAATCCCTGTGGTATACAACGGATATGACCTATGAAAATACATTACGCCACTTAGAATTCTCTAATTCTTCAGACATAATCTATGACCATGACGTAGAAGAGACTATGTATGAAATAATCACTCATTCACCAAACGAAAGCGAACTTTTGCACATTACCACCACATGTCCCAACTGTGGTGCTGTAAGCCTTGTTGCACAACTTACAGATGGATGTGCATACTGTAATACAAAGTTCAAAATAACTGACCTCTTCCCAAGAGTTACAAACCTTTATTTTATCAAAAGCAACTCCATAAACAGCAACAAAAATATCATGAGAAATACCATACTTATTTCCATGCTTCTAGGAGCTATTGTTGGGCTTATTTGTTATTTCTCATCAGCTGCCGGAGACCTACCGTATCTTCTGTTTATTGTATATTCTGCTTCACTTTTAAGCATGATACCCGGTTTCATCCTTGGAGAAATACTTATGCTCATTTCCTCATCCCAAAACGACGGCAGAAAGCATATACCTCTATTTAAAACTATGAGTTCCAAAAGCAAAATCAAAAATACTATGTGTCGCTTTGACAAATACTTTTCCTACGATAAATTCGAGGGTCAAATCATATCTCTTGTCAGAATGGCTGTGTTCTCCGAGCATCCTGAAAATCTGACTTCATACAGGGCAAACGGACGTGATAAAAGGTTTGATGACATAGTGGACATGACATATATATCAGCTCTTATGGTAAAAAATCTGGATATAAATGGTCCAACGATACACATGACTCTGCGCACATGGTGGATTAACTACAGCGAAATTGCCGGTGAAATAAAGAAGACCGGAGACTGTATCGACGTGTCACTAAGCAGAAACATCTCATTCCCGGAGCCACCTGGATTTTCCATTACATCTGTAAGTTGCCACAACTGTGGAAGAAGTTTTGATGCTGTAAGACAGCGCATTTGTCCTTACTGTGGCAGTGAATATCATATGGAAAATCAAGGTTGGATTATCGAAGATATGAAACTTATACGGTAACTATATTTCGTGCCTCTGTATATTTCTTCAGTTCTGCCTTTAGGTATTCATATCTGAGCCTCTTCTCTTCTTTGGCAAAGTGCACCTCACGATACTGCTCCGGATTATCTTCATAATCGAGAACTTCATCACCAAACTGCTCGCTCGTTAAGTCAAATCTGCAATCACCAATTACGTTATAACAATGATAGTTGCCACCGGGCCTTAAGATACCGTACACCTTACCTCCGAAAATGTCCTGTGCCAAGAAAGCTGTAATTGAACACTGTCCAAGTGTCATATTCTCCTTTGTCCAGTTATCCCTCATTCTCGGTGCACAGGTCTCAGCACACCAGATATTGGACAATGCATCATATAAATCTATAGGTGTTTTTATTCCCTTATATTCATCTGTAATCACAGGAGTAATTGCATTCTTCCATCCCCAAAACTTATATTCCATCATTTCCTCCCAGAATCCATCTTTTAACATTGCCGTACGACTTTATATTGATATTACATCACGTAGGTCATCAACCTTCGGTTGGTGACATTATATCATGTCGCCTGTCGGCTCCATGTAGTTTTTCGCATTATGCCGGCTTGTGCAAGCACAGCCGTCGCAATGCTCATTATATCACACATATAGCCGTACAGGCATGTCAAAATGTTAAAATATGTAGAGAAATGTCTTTAACCCCAGTTTTCATAATCAATTTTATTTAATTAAAAGAGTACAATAAAGAATTATGATCACTATATCCATTCACCGTAGGATGGACATTAATCCAGCTAACACCGCCAACGTTTGAGAAAACATGATCAAAACGATGTCCATTTCCTGCCGGGTCTGTGTATGTAACAGCATTGTTTCTATCACCACAAAAGGTATCCGGTAATATTTGCTCAACCAAAGCTATTTTGTCACTGTTCACACCATATCCTCTTTCGGCATTGTGGTCTCCAACAAAAAGGAGATTCTCATTTTTCTTACGCTGAAGTTCAGCAAGTGTTGCCTCCCAAAACACGGAAGCCTTCATACTACGCTCAAGCTGATATGCAATTGGTTTCCCTTCATTCTGAAGCTGAATGTGATGGTTATTCATGATGAAAAGTGATTCCGTCTTTCCATGCAATTCCAATTTTGCATAACAGTACAGCCCGGAAAAATCCATGCTGCTATTTTGATTCATATTAGGAATTTCAAGGCTTTCAATCTGTTTTGCAAAACCTTTTTTGACCATAATAATATTAACCGCAGATCTCCAGTGAATATCAATATCATATCCATAAGGCTCTACCAGTTCCCACTCCTGCTCTAACAGACTAAGCAGCTTCTTTATATAAAATCTATTCTTTCCGGGTACCATCTCCGAAAGAGCCAATACGCAAATTGCTGACTGGGCATTTACTTTCTTTGCAATTTCCTCAATCGTTCTCATGATACGCGAGTGGCTGACAGGCCACCCACGCATATTCTGAATCAACATATTTTTCTTATAGAAACTAGTATTTACCATAATTTAATACCCCCTATGTAATGCTTCTCTCGTCTTCTCATATCTGAAGCGGAGACTCTGATATACCATTGCCTTAAGTTCATCCAGAGAAGAAATACCATCCAAAGCTCTTGCGACAAGCTTAGCACAGTAGTTATAGTGAACAAAGTTCCTTCCGAAATACATGCTCATCCGTTCAACACAATCGCCGTACAGCGAACTTCCCTTTGGCATTGCTTCGTAAACCAAATTCTGCAATGTCTCAAAATTCTTAAGTTCCTCTTCGTTATCATACTGATCCAATCTTCCGGAGCAGGCATTTCCTCTGTCATTAAGCGAATGCCAATCAAATGATACAAAATACATATCATCACTTGTGAGATACTCAATACATTTTTTAATTTCTAAGCAATTCATATAATTACCGCCTTTCATTAAAACTTTTCCTTTTTGTTCTTGCAAAAACAATTCTTTTAATGTATTATTAGTTTGTGATTAATTGTCACAAACTAATCTGTGATTAATTTACCACAGACTAATTAATATTGCAAGTATTTTTTGTGATTCATTTTCACAAATTATAAAAAGGAGGATTCCCATGAAATTTACGACCAAATATACTCTTGCCCTACAAATACTATGCATATGCCATCTGTATGCCGATCAAAAGATTACAAGCAATTTTATTGCTGAAAAAACCGGGGCGGATTCGTCCCTAATTAGATATACTATGCTAGACTTAAAAAAGAAAAATTATATATCTTCCAGACCGGGTCCGGGCGGAACTACACTTTCTGAAGACATTTCAAAGATTACTTTGTTTGATGTTTATGAATTAGTATCTGACCCTAATGATTCCATTCTAAAATTCAATGAGCTGCCTCCATCAGCGACCAGTTTAGATATAGGCATAAACGAATCCATTCAAAAGAGTTTTGAAGATATAAAACAAGAGATGTTTGCAAAAATGAAACAAACAACTATTTTAGATATTTGTAAGGAAATTAATTGAAGAGAGCTCCATAATCTAATGCTCTCTGAATAAATGCACCGGCTTATATTCACTTTCGATGTCACTTGGAGTTTGTATCTTATACTTCTTTGCCACATCTATGATAAGTTCATCATCTATGCAGCCATACAGGCATTCCAAATCTTGTGGCGTAAAGGCATCTGCAGACTGTAATGCTTTATTTAGCAAGCGTGTAGCACCTTTTTTATCATCAAAGTTTTCAATTACACCTCAAAAATATTATACCTTCCACGATTAAAAAAATCATTAATTTTTCACTATTTTTACACTATTTTCATATAGGAGTTGAAAGAAGACGTAAGACTATAAGCTCTCAACCAAATAATTCTTCATTTCAGCAATAAAACAGGTGAAAAGAAGCCCCCTGTCAAGCAGACAGGAGGCATTTTACTACACATTCCCTTGGCTTACTGAATATACGGATTATTATAAATCGAAATATATGTAATAATATTGTCAGTGCCTTCTGCTGCACCATATGCCTCATCTAATGCCCAATATAATCTATATTCATCTGAGCGCTTATCACTACGAACCGAAATAAATGGAGCTTTATGTGCGGACGAATCATCACCATATTCATCTGATTTCCAATCCCACGTTCCATTCAATTCATACATAGAACCCCCCATGCACTGTATAAATTATCAATATTTCTACCAAGACCAATCTCCGGAGTCAAATAGACGTCTGTATGAATATTCGTTGCCCAGGTTCCTTTATCAGGATCATATATATCATTCGCACCTGCTGCCATTCTAATACTAAAATACACAACCTGACTGGACGGATCTGACAAATCAACAGATTGCATCGAGTCTGCACTGTTCACAACCTGAATTGTGAAGTCTTCCTTATGCTCCTGTCCCTCTACCGGGTGGTCAAACTGTACTTGGTAATATACATAATCACTTAACACACCTTCTCGGTTAAATCTTTCTTCATCAGTAACACTGAATCCCATAGCAGTAACCTTGTCCAAAAATTCACTATATGGCATAGGAAGCGTGAAAGCTTCTCCTTCCATATAGAATCCCAAATTATCCTTGCCGTAATTAGCCTCCGAAGGTCCTAACGGAAGAATGTCAACGATTTCTTTTGCAGATACTTCCTCCTGTGTGTCAGTCGGTTCCTCGGAATCTGTTGCTTCTTCTGTAGTGTCCTCACTTACAACCTCGGTGTCACTGGTAGGCACCTCTGTATTTTCCTTTGATGCTGAACATCCGGCTAATAATACGGTTGCCAAACATGCCATAACAACATAAGTAATCTTTTTCATCGTATCGTATACTCCTCTCATATTTCATACTCAATTATGCTGATCTGATCCTTGCCGGTATCACACAACTCTTTACTGTTGTTCTCGCCGATACATACATTATACCATTCGATCATCAAAAATCATCTACTATGCGACGAACGGTATGGTTTTTCCGACGAACGTTTTTTATCCTCCTTGTATAGTGGCAGCAACATGTGAATTGCAAATTCCCCATTCTTCACCACAATCTGATATTCCCCTTTGTACTTCTTTAAGACTTCTATGAGGTTTTGCATGCCAATTCCATGATGCTTACTATCCGGCTTCGTTGTTTGCAATTGTTTCCTCAACCCCTATTTTTCCAAGCATGGTATAAAAGATAGGAATGCTAAGTTCATCCAAAAGGTCAGGCAATGCAGCTGTAATAAAGTCTCCGGTTTCAAGTTCAGCAAGCTCATAGAAATCATTATTGAATCTTATATTGCTCAAGACTAGCCGGAGCTATCTGATCATTAATCAAAATGAATAACTCCGGATAGTTTATCAACTTAAAACTTATCAGGTCCTCAGCCGTATAGTATTTCTCGTCCTGTTCCGGGTCGTAACTCTTCTTCTCATTTACAAAGATGATGATACCCCGCATGGATTTCTCCACTTCATAGCAATCATCACAAGGAACATCGTAATTAATAATCGAAATGTGCAGTTTATCACTTTCCGCTCCATCTGATACCAAATAGAACTCATCGCAGAAGGATAAGCTTTCTTCCTGTGCGAATGCAATCACTTCCTCTATGTATTCTTTCAGAATCTCTCGATTAATCTTATAGCGATATCCTGAAAAAAATGAACGCAACGACTTAAATAATCCCATAGCTACTGTTCCTTTGTATTACCTTATTCCCATGGATTGCCCACTTTCGCAATCACTGCTTTCTTCTTAAATAATATACTTTCTATGTTTGTCAGCACATTTTTCCGCAGATTCCCCTTAATAATCATACTTCCTGCAATAAACCTCTCCCTGCCCCATTTCAATTACGCTGGTAGCCTTTGGGATAAACTCATACCAAAACTTGAACATATAATCTTTCAAGACATACCGGGTCTTCTTTTTATTTTTCTCGTCTGTAATACATTTATTCTTTATTATGCTTGATTGTACTACATCTTTAGTTCAATGACTTCATCGTCGGGAATATAAGCACATGAAAATATGCCCCTCTATAAGCCTTCATAACTCTGCATAACCCTTATTTATTCTGGAATAAATCCGTTATTTGGCATATATGCCACATAACTCTACATAAGTCTCTAAAACTCTTATATAAATCGGTGTTAAGTTATTGTTAAATATGGTGTTAACTGCAGCTTATAGAACAACACAATATCTCTTGACTTCATTCATTTTTCTCTTCTTTACTACTCTGTTGCTGAAGATAAGACATTGCCTTTTGGGTTTCAATTTCTGCTTTCAGTTCTTCCTCTGTCGGCAGGTACAATTTGTATTTCGACGCAAAGAGTTGTTCGTTTCCGTGCATAACAGAATAACGAGCAATGTCATCATCTGTATCTGAACATAACACTATACCAATCGTTGGATTATCTCCTTCGCTGCGTTTCAATTCATCATACATTCGGATATACATATCCATCTGTCCCACGTCCTGATGTGTTATCTTTTCTGTTTTAAGGTCAATAAGGACAAAACACTTCAGTATGTAGTTGTAGAATACAAGGTCGATATAATAGTCCTGCTTTTCAGTATGAATATGTTGTTGTCTTGCCACAAAAGCATAACCTCTTCCAAGCTCCATTAAAAACTTCTGCAATTTTGAAAGGATACTTTTCTCAAGGTCGCTCTCTGTAAAATCCGTATCCTGTGAAAAGCCTAAGAACTCTGCAATTACCGGATCTTTAATAAATTCCAACGTATCGTTCTGATATGGTGCTACCAGTTCCTTCATTTCACCTTCTACAAGTTCTTTCTTCTGCGTCTTGAGCATACGGTAATAATACTGAGATGAAATGTTTCTCTGCAAAGTACGAACACTCCATGTCTGTTCAATGGCTTCCTTTTCGTACCAATCACGAGCTTCTTTGTCATTCACCTGCAAAAGGATACGATAATGAGTCCAAGATAACAGTGGCAAAGATTTTGGACGCACTGAGTCCAAAATCTCAGGAAACTCTTTATAAAAACGAACAAACTTATACAATGAGCTATAATCAAAACCTTTCCCATAGCTCTGCGTCAATTTCTTTGAAAGATTTTTAATAAGCTCCGACCCATACTCTGCTCTTTCCTCTCCCTGCATTTCTTCGCTGGCAATCCGATATCCTAAAAGCCAGTTTCTCTGTACAAGAGCAACATTAACCGCTTTATATGCCGCTTCTCGTGAGGACTCTATAATCCCACACATATCTTTTAATAAATCATCGGTTTTAACAAAATTACCCATAAGATTATTTTGTCCAATTTTTTTTAATTTATTCTCCATAGACATGCTCCTTTTAATTTCATTTCCATTCAAACGGGGCAACTCAAATATAACAAAAGACGGCAGTTTTTACAACCGCCGCCTGATATTTTTCAGTAGACTTATGGAGAGTTATGAAGACTTTGGTGTTAAATTATTGTTAAATTTCTTTACATAAGTCTTCAAAACCCTTTATTTAAGCCATTTTTTAGTTAAGTGACTTCATCGTAGGAAACAGTAACACATCCCTTATCGCCGGACTATCTGTCATCAACATACAGAGTCTATCGATGCCGTAACCGATACCACCTGTTGGAGGCATACCAATTTCCAATGCATTCAAGAAGTCTTCATCACAATGCTCTGCTTCCTCATCACCGGCGGCTGCATTTGCATCCTGTAATGCGAAACGCTCTCTCTGGTCGATAGGGTCATTCAGCTCTGAATATGCATTACACATTTCCCAACCATTCATGAACATTTCAAAACGCTCTACATAGTCCGGGTTGCCAGGTTTCTTCTTCGTAAGCGGAGAAATCTCAATCGGATGATCCATAACGAAGGTAGGCTGAATCAAATGCTCCTCTACAAACTCTTCGAAGAAGAGATTCAGGATATGACCCTTTGTATGCCAATCCTCGAATTCGATTCCTTTTTCCTTAGCAATTGCCTTAGCTTCTTCGGTTGTATGAATCTCGTTGAAATCAACACCGGCATACTTCTTAACAGCATCCACCATGGTAATACGCTCGAACGGCTTACCAAGATCCATTTCGATACCCTGATATGTGATAGTAGTTGTACCAAGCACTTCCTGTGCAATATGGCGATACATATTCTCGGTAAGGTCCATCATTCCGTTATAATCAGTATATGCCTGATATAATTCCATCAGTGTGAATTCCGGATTATGTCTCGTATCAAGACCTTCGTTACGGAATACACGACCAATCTCGTATACACGCTCCATACCACCCACAATCAATCGCTTCAAGTATAATTCCAAAGATATACGAAGCTTTAAATCCTCATCCAAAGCATTAAAATGAGTTTCAAATGGTCTGGCTGCTGCTCCACCCGGATTTGCAACCAGCATTGGCGTCTCAACTTCCATAAATCCCTGTCCGTCTAAGAATCTGCGAATGGTACTAAGAATCTTAGAACGCTTAATAAATGTATCCTTAACATCGGCATTCATGATAAGGTCCACATATCTCTGACGATAACGAATATCTGTGTCTGTCAGTCCGTGGAACTTCTCCGGTAATATCTGCAATGACTTGGTAAGCATGGTAATCTCGTTTGCATGAATTGAGATTTCGCCTGTCATCGTACGGAATGCATATCCTTTTACACCAAAGATATCACCAATATCAGATTTCTTAAATGTTGCATAAGCCTCTTCACCTACGGCGTCCTTTGCTACATAAATCTGAATATCACCCTTCAAATCCCGAAGAGTACAGAAAGAAGCTTTACCCATAACACGCTTCAACATCATACGACCTGCCACACACACAGTAATTGGCTCAGCATCCATGATGGCACGTCTTTCTTCATAATCCTGCTTCTTAGCAGCTCTTGCTTCCTGCTCATCAAGGCCTGTGACATCTACTTCCTTACGACCTGCTAACAGCTTCTCCTCATGAGGAATATATAATGCCTTAACATCCTCTGAATGATGGGTTACATCATACTTCGTAATTTCAAAAGGGTCCTTGCCTGCTTCCTGCATCTCAGCAAGCTTTTCCCGGCGGACCTTAAGCAGCTGATTCACGTCCTGCTGCTTTGGCTGATTATTCTGTCCGTTCTGCTCTGCCATAATCTATCTTCCTTTCTCACAACAAAGGGATTGGCAATATACCAGTCCCTTTACTACTTCTTATTAGCTTAATCTCTTAATATCCAATACCTTGTACTGATAAGTTCCATCCGGTGCTTCAACATCAACTACATCACCGACTTTAGCACCGATTAATGCTTTACCAATTGGTGCCTCGTTTGAAATCTTGTTTTTCAAGATATCAGCTTCCTTTGAACCAACCAGCTTATATTCAACTTCCTCATCGAATTCCATATCCAGTACCTTAACAGCACAACCAACATTTACGGTACGGATATCGATTTCATCTTCATCAACGACATCCACATTCTTCAACATCTTCTCTAACTCTTTGATACGAGCTTCGATGTCTCTCTGCTCATCCATTGCTGCATCATATTCTGCATTCTCGGATAAGTCACCCTGTTCTCTCGCCTCTTTAATTTTCTGAGCAATTTCCTTTCTGGTGACAACCTTCAGATTGTGAAGCTCGTCCTCCATCTCTTTTAATCCTGCATACGTGATAATCATTTTTTCAGCCATTACACTTTAATCCTTTCTATATATATGTTAGTGCAACTTTTGCGACTTAACCTTCGAACAGGTATAATACGCCAATCGTATTGAAATATTATATATCAGCCACTTTTCTCTGTCAACCATTTAGCGAGCATTTCAGTCAGCACCCCTACCGGCATTCATTGCTACTTTTCTGCTACCTTTTTTATCTTCAAGCAACATAAAAGAGCCAGGAACATTGATTTTTCAATACTCTTGGCTCTTACATTCAGTGCAGTTGACGGGACTTGAACCCGAACCCACGTACGTGGACATGAACCTGAATCATGCGCGTATGCCAATTCCGCCACAACTGCATATCATCTGTCAATGCGATACAGCATCAACAGACGTCATTATACAATATTTACTCTTCAATTGCAATAGCATTTTCCACTAAAAATTCCATGACTTTATCATATATAACTGCATATGACAAATCTTCCATTGAGTAACTTTCATACATTGCATCTGTATCCATTCCATATTCGGAACTTTCTGTCTCAACATATGCCTGTACTTCTGCGTTCGTCACAGTAATACCTTCCTTTTTAGCAATCGAACAAATCACCATCTTTTCTGTTAATAATTCCCGAATATACTCTTCCGCACCTGCCGCATAGGTTTCTTCCGTATACGGATTACCCTCTTCATCCTGCAGATAGCCTAAGTATTCGCTAAATTCCATGCCATATGACGTTGCTGTATCCTTTGCTGCCTGAATGGTTTGTTCCGTCATTTTCTCCACCTCTGACTCCGGATAACTGTTCACCGTTGCATTATCAATAACAGTCGTAATAATATCTATCTTCATTTGTTGGTCTGCAAGCTCTGATTTGTAATTTTCATAATCCATTTTCAAAGCATCCATAAATGAATTTACAGTATCATAACTAGAATACTCAGCCACAATATCATCTGTCAGTTCTTCCGGATAAACGGTTTCATAAATACTATTAATGGTACATACAAAAGTAGCATCCTTTCCTGCCAAATCAGATGGTGTTCCATCATAATTGGTATAATCATCCGGAAAAGTAACATTAACTTCAATTCCTTCCTCGCCTACCTCATGTCCAATTAACTGTTCCTCAAAATCATCAATGTAACTGTGAGAACCGATTGTCAATTCCGCACCTGCACCATCAGTACTGCCCCCTTCAAAAGCCTCTCCATCTGCATAACCAATGTAATCCAGATTAATGGTATCTCCCTCTTTTACTGTGCCCTCCGTCAGTTCCTCCGTGGTTCCGCACTGTTGCAGGAAAGCATCTACCTGCTCCTGCAGTTCATCTTCCGTCACTTCCGTAGACAAAGGTGTATATTCAACTCCAATGTACTCTCCCAGCGTCACATAGTCATCGTAATTATTCATCTTAGTTCCCTTGTTACAACCTGCCAACATACCGGTACACAGACTAATTCCCACTAACAGGCTCAGCATTTTCTTTTTCATAACTGTCTTAATCCCTTCTTAATTTATAATAAAGTTTTCAAACTATTACTTACCATACCATAAAGCAGAAAAAAAGAAAAGTCTAATACTACAATTGTCACAAATTGTCAGCCTTTTTACATATACTTTTCCTGTTTTCTAATCTTTTACATTTATCTTTACATCGCGACCACTATATCTTGTGGTGTTTTTTATTTTTTTATCCAAGATATTGTAGACAAACCTATTTTTTGATGCTATAATGAATTCTCGAAGGGTTTTGAAACATAAACCTACTTTTTCGTTTATCGGTCTGCTTTTCGTTTTAAGAACTTTTCTGATTTCAAAAAGCAGCAATTTACTATATTAAAACTTATGCAAGGTGGGGAGATAAATCATGCAAGTAATTAAACGTGACGGTCGTGCGGTTACTTATGACCGTAGCAAAATTGTAACCGCAATCCAGAAGGCAAATGCAGAGGTTGCACCTTCTGAACAGGTATCTGTGGATACCATTGACAACATTATCAGTTATATCGAGGGAAAGAACCGTACCCGTATGCTGGTAGAAGACATCCAGGATATTATCGAGCAAAAGTTAATGGCTGACGGTAAATTCGTGCTTGCCAAGACTTATATTATCTATCGTTATACCAGAGAACTGGTTCGTAAGGCAAACACAACAGACGAATCTATTTTAAGTCTGATTAAAAATAGTAATAAGGACGTTATGGAAGAGAATTCCAACAAAAACGCTACCGTTGCATCTACGCAGCGTGACTTGATTGCCGGCGAAGTATCCAAGGACTTAACTAAGCGTATTTTATTACCGGAAAAGATTGCAAAAGCACATGAAGATGGTGTTTTGCACTTCCATGATTCCGATTATTTCTTACAGCCAATTTTCAACTGCTGTCTGATTAATATAGGAGACATGTTGGATAATGGCACCGTTATGAATGGCAAATTAATTGAAAGCCCTAAGAGTTTTCAGGTAGCCTGCACCGTTATGACTCAGATTATTTCTTCCGTTGCCAGCAGCCAATATGGTGGGCAGTCTGTGGATGTCCGTCACTTGGGAAAATATCTGCGTAAGAGTTACAACAAATACAAGGCAAAATTTGAGGAGCAGTTTGGCGACCAGGTATCCGCAGAAATTATTGAAAAAATGGTACAGGAGCGTGTGGAAGACGAATTGCGTTCCGGTGTTCAGACCATCCAGTATCAGATTAATACCTTGATGACAACCAATGGACAGTCTCCATTCGTTACCCTTTTCTTATATCTGGACGAAAAGGACGAATATATCAAAGAAAACGCACAGATTATTGCTGAGATTCTTCGTCAGCGTATGGAAGGTATCAAGAATGAAAAAGGTGTTTATGTAACTCCTGCTTTTCCAAAGTTGATTTATGTTCTGGATGAATGCAACTGCTTAAAGGGTGGCGAATATGATTATATTACTGAAATGGCTGTCCGCTGTTCTGCAAAGCGTATGTATCCGGACTACATCAGTGCGAAGCTGATGCGTCAGAACTATGAAGGTAACGTATTCAGTCCAATGGGCTGCCGTAGTTTCTTATCTCCATGGAAGGATGAAGACGGAAATTATAAATTCGAAGGCAGATTCAATCAGGGTGTTGTTTCCTTGAATCTTCCTCAGATTGGTATTCTGGCAAAGAGAAATGAAGAAAAGTTCTGGCAGTTACTGGATGAACGTTTGGAATTGTGTTACGAAGCATTAATGTGCAGACACAATGCATTAGTGGGTGTCACCTCTGATGTAAGCCCAATCCACTGGCAATATGGTGCAATCGCCCGATTGAAGAAGGGCGAGAAGATTGATAAGCTGTTATACAATGGCTACTCAACCATCTCTCTTGGTTATATTGGATTATATGAAGTTACCAAGTTAATGAAGGGTGTCAGCCACACAGAACCGGAAGGTTTGGATTTCGCGCTGCGCGTTATGAACCATTTGCGGGAAGCAACCGATCGTTGGAAAGCCCAGACCGGTATTGCCTTTGGTTTGTATGGTACTCCGGCAGAATCTTTATGCTATCGGTTTGCAAGAATTGATAAAGAACGTTTTGGTACCATTGAAGATGTAACAGACAAGGGATATTACACCAACTCTTACCATGTAGATGTCCGGGAAAAGATTGATGCTTTCAGCAAATTCCAGTTTGAAAGCCAGTTCCAGCAGATTTCTTCCGGTGGTGCAATCTCCTATGTAGAGATTCCAAATATGCGGAACAATCTGGAAGCATTATCTGAGGTTGTTCGTTATATTTACGACAACATTCAGTATGCGGAATTCAATACCAAATCTGATTTCTGTCATGTATGTGGCTGGGATGGCGAAATCATCATCAATGATGAGGGCGAATGGGAATGTCCTCAATGCCATAACAAAGATCATTCTAAGATGAATGTTACCCGTCGTACCTGTGGTTACTTAGGCGAGAACTTCTGGAATGTAGGAAAGACCAAGGAAATTAAAGCAAGAGTTCTGCACCTGTAAAATGCAAAGGATTGCGAATGGTGCAAAGAATTCTGAAGGTTAGTAACACAGAAAGCGAGAAATAACATGAATTATGCAGATATAAAACAATATGATATTGCCAATGGTCCCGGTGTCCGCGTGTCCTTATTTGTCAGTGGATGCACTCATCATTGTAAAAACTGCTTTAATCAGGAAACCTGGGATTTCAATTACGGAACCTTATTTACCTCCGGAACCATCAAAACCATTCTAGAGTATTTGAAACCGGATTATGTACGTGGGCTCAGCCTTTTAGGTGGAGAACCTTTTGAACATACTAACCAGTTAGGCCTGCTCCCTTTGGTGAAAGCAGTAAAGGAACGATATCCAAATAAGAGCATCTGGTGTTATACCGGATATCTTTATGACGAGGCCATTCTAAAAAATATGGTTCCTGTATGGCCGGAAACCACAGAATTCCTCTCTTATATTGACATTCTGGTCGATGGACCTTTTATTGAAGAGGAAAAGGATCTTGGTCTTAAGTTCCGCGGTTCTAAAAATCAGCGAATCATTATGGTTCCTGAATCATTAAAGGCAGGACATATCGTACTTTGGGACGAAACTCAGGACTTCTTCCCAAAGAAATAGAAAGAACACTCGAAAGGGGCTGTCGCTTTAACGAATGAAAATTCGTGAAGCGGCAGCTTCATTTTTGCTGTTTTTATGTTAAATTCTAAAGAAAAGCTCCATATCATTCTTTTATTCTATAAAAAAGGCGTACTTTAATAAACCATTTTCTATGGCTTAAAAATTTATTTTAAAAAAACAAAAATTAGGCACTTCTCAGAGGAAATAAATGAGTTCCTGTCTTACCTTTTTGTATTTTGTTATGTAATTTATTTATGTTTCTTGCCATGGCCAGCAGTATACTTTCTGCAAGCACATTTGCCTGATTCTTTGTTACGGCTTTCTTCCAGACAAAAGTATACTTATTTGCGTTGGCTTCAATTTTTGTACCGTCAATAAAAATGGTCTCTCCCGAAACTTCACCAAGTTCAAAAAGTGTATTGGACATTTCTGCAAGAATTCGCTTTGAACAAGGTGCAAAATGAATACTTCGAAAGCGTGCGAATGTTGCATGGTCCGGAGCAGGTGCACCTTCCAGAAGGAACATAAAATTGATGTCTCTTTTACAGTTTAACTCCATGGAACGTGAGGAATAATCTCCATTCATATAGGAGTAAAGAACAATCTTAAGAAGAGTTCTTGGCGATACTGAATTTATTCTTTCATAAGTAGAATACAGGTCAGTCAAATCCATAGCCTCCACAAACTGACTTAGTAAACGCACAGAATCGTCTTCAGGAATAATTGTTTCAATATCTAGCGGAAGTTTTAATTGATATCCTTCTGCATTTTAGGTATAATCTTTTTGTAATTTAATAGGTAGTAGCATACTTATATTTTACACCAACTGCCGAATTCTTTCGAGGTTTGGCAGTTATTTTTTTTGCACAGAAAAGGAGCTGCGCACTAATTACTTAGTGCGACAGCCCCTTTTTTATTTCTTAAATTTTGTTGAAACCAACCTCTACTTAATCTCATATTTACCGGCTGTTTTCAATCGTGCCATGGCTCTGGCAAGAGATGCTCTTGACACATGATACTCCATAATACTTTGCTTTTCCTGTAACTGCTCTCTCGCCCGTTCCAAGGCTGCTTCTGCCCGAAAAGCATCTATTTCCTCCGGCTTCTCTGCCGAATAAACAATTACATTAACATGGTTATATTCCACCTGTATCAATCCATCTGAAACAACCGCTTTTTGCCAGTCGCATTGAGGCAGTTTATAACGAATTTCTCCGATTTTTACCATGGTAGTCATCTGCTCATGATGTGCCAGAATTTCCATTTGTCCGTCATATCCCGGAAAAATCAATGCCTCACATTCTCCATCATAAAACACACGGTTACAGGCAACAATTCGTAATGAAAATGTATTCATCCGCTATACACCTCTCTATTCATTCTTTGCCAGTTCTTCTGCCTTTGCTTTCACATCTTCTATCGTACCCACATTAAAGAATGCAACTTCCGGATACTCATCCATTTCTCCATCCAAAATAGCCTTGAATCCCTTAATGGTTTCTTTTATAGGAACAAACTCACCGGGAATACCGGTAAAATTCTCAGCCACATGAAATGGTTGTGATAAGAACCGTTGTATCTTTCTCGCCCGGTACACTGTCAGCTTATCTTCATCTGACAATTCTTCCATACCTAAAATGGAAATAATATCCTGTAACTCTTTGTAGTTCTGCAAAATCTCCTGTACACGCCGGGCAGTGATATAATGCTCTTCTCCAACAACATCTGCCTCCAGAATTCTGGAAGTTGATTCCAACGGATCTACCGCAGGATAAATACCTTGTTCCACAATCTTTCTCGACAATACAGTTGTTGCATCCAAATGAGAAAATGTAGTTGCAGGAGCCGGATCGGTCAAGTCATCTGCCGGTACATAAACTGCCTGTACAGAAGTAACGGAACCTCGTTTCGTAGAAGCAATACGCTCCTGTAACTCGCCTAAATCATTTGCCAATGTCGGCTGATACCCAACTGCAGATGGCATACGTCCCAGCAGTGCAGATACCTCTGAACCAGCCTGTACAAAACGGAAAATATTATCAATGAACAGCAATACATCCTGATTCTTCACATCGCGAAAGTATTCAGCCATAGTAAGTCCTGTCTCAGCAACCCGCATACGAGCTCCGGGCGGTTCATTCATTTGTCCAAACACCAAAGCGGTCTTATCCAGAACCCCGGATTCTTTCATTTCTGTCCACAAATCATTTCCTTCTCTGGAACGTTCTCCTACACCGGTAAAGATGGAATATCCACCACTTTCAGTAGCAATATTATGGATTAATTCCTGTATCAATACCGTCTTTCCAACACCGGCACCACCGAACAAACCAACTTTACCACCCTTCGCATATGGTGCCAACAAGTCAATTACCTTGATACCTGTTTCCAGCATTTCCACAACCGGGCTCTGTTCTTCAAATGTAGGCGGTTCCCGGTGGATACACCAATGTTCTTCCTTATCCAGATTTTCACCATCATCCAGTGTATTTCCCAGTACATCAAACAACCGGCCAAGCGTTTTTTCACCAACCGGCACGCTGATACCGGCACCGGTAGCAACTACCTCCATATCCCGGCACAAGCCTTCACTTGCCGCCAACATAATACACCGTACAACATTATGTCCGATATGCTGTGATACCTCCATCACGCATTTCTTATCGCCATTCATCACATATAATGCCTCTTTAATGGCCGGAAGGTCATTGTTATCGAATTCCACATCTATAACAGGTCCTGAAATCTGTACAATCTTTCCTATTTTTTCCATAGCGTGAATTTCACCTCACTTGCTTCTTCTTTTTCTTTTTTAATGCCTTGGCTCCACCAATTACCTCTGTAATCTCCTGCGTAATTGCCGCCTGTCGCACTCGGTTATATTGAATCGATAAATCATGCAGCATCTCCTGTGCATTGTCAGTAGCTGCCTGCATAGCCAGCATTCTGGCATTTTCTTCACTGGCAGACGCTTCTACCAACGCACCATATAAGAATCCGGTCACATAATTGTATACCAGACTGTCTAATACCTTCTTAGGAGATGGATAAATGAAAAAATCACCGTCATCTATACCTTTTTCCTCATCTTTTTCGTAAAGGCTTTCATTATGCATAACCTGTCTCTTTTTCAACTGCTCCAGCTTTTCCTGCTTCAGGAATTCATGGGTTTTAAGAGGCAGCAGTTGTTGAATCTCTACCTCTTCTTTCATGCTGTTTATCATTCTGGTATAAATGACATATACTTCATCCAGTTCATCCTGCTTGCATAATTCTACAATCAGTTCAGTAATCACTCTGGCCCGATGAACAGACGGACGATTGGTAGAAAACCGAAACTCTTCTTCTACAGGATATCCCTGACTCTTGAAATACTGTCTTCCCACTTCTCCAACTACAAACAACCGATAGCATTCTGATTCATCACATAATCGCTGTGCTTCCTTCACCAGATTATGATTATAAGCACCTGCCATGCCCTTATCACCTGTCATAACAATGATGCCCTTCTTCTTAACCGTTTCCATACGATCCTGATTTCGATTATCAAAATAGCGATTCTCCATATCCGGAAAATGATATAAAATATTCGCAATCTGCTCCTGCAAACCATAGAAATACGGCTCAGTATCTTCCAGCTTCTGTTTGGCTTTACGCAGCTTCATAGATGACATCATATACATTGCCTTGGTAATCTTCATGGTGTCCTGAATACTTTTCATTCGATTTTGAATTTCATTTATACTAGCCATGCTATCACTCTCGATTCTTAAAATCTTTTGCTGCCTGTATAATCGCTTCCTGCAAATCATCTGAAAGCTGTTTTGTTATCTCTAATTTGCTAATAATATCGGAATGATTCGTTGCAAAATCATCTAACATATCCTTCTGAAATGTCTTAATCTGACCGGTTTCAATATCACTGAAAATATGTGCATTCGCCGCTACCAAAGTAATTACCTGCTGAGGCATAGACATAGGATTGCCTAATGGTTGCTTTAACAATTCCATTAATGCACGTCCGTGTGCCAGCTGTTTCTTGGTTCCTTCATCCAAATCAGAAGAAAACTGCGTAAATACTTCCATTTCCCGATATTGTGCCAGATCAATTCGTATACTTCCTGCTGCCTTCTTCATGGCTTTTGTCTGGGCTGCTCCTCCCACACGCGAAACAGAAAGACCTACATTAACTGCCGGTCTTTGTCCTGCAAAGAATAACTCACTTTCCAGATATATCTGACCGTCCGTAATGGAAATAACATTCGTCGGGATATATGCAGAAACATCACCTGCCTGCGTTTCAATAATAGGCAATGCCGTAATCGAACCGCCTCCTGCTTCCGGAGTCAAACGACTGGACCGCTCCAGCAGTCGGGAATGCAGATAGAATACATCACCGGGATACGCTTCTCGTCCCGGCGAACGCTCCAGCAGCAAAGAAATAGCACGATATGCCACTGCATGCTTTGACAAATCATCATATACAATCAGAACATCCTTGCCCTGATACATAAAATACTCTGCTAATGCAGTACCGGAATATGGTGCAATATATTGCAAAGGTGCCGGATCTGATGCAGTTGCCGATACCACAATGGTATAGGACATAGCATCATTTTTCTTTAATGTATTTACCAGTTTTGCAATCGTAGATGCCTTTTGTCCGATAGCAACATAAATACAGATTACATCTTTATCCTTTTGATTTAAAATCGTGTCAATGGCAATCGATGTCTTACCTGTCTGACGATCACCTATAATCAATTCTCTCTGTCCACGACCAATTGGGAACATGGAATCAATCGCCAACAAACCGGTTTCCATTGGTACGGACACTGATTTCCGGTCTACGATACTAGGTGCCGGAAATTCAATCGGACGAAAGCCGGTGGCTGCAATTTCACCTTCGCCATCCAGCGGAGCACCAAGCGCATCGATGATTCTTCCCTTGAACGCTTCACCAACCGGAATACCTGCCATTTTACCCGTCCGTACAACTCTCGTTCCTTCTTTAATTTCCGTATCTCTGCCGAACAGGATAATACCGATTTCATCTCTTTGCACATCCTGAACCATACCCTTAACACCACTGTCAAACTGGACGATTTCACCGTAAAATGCATGATCGATACCGTCTACATTGACGATTCCATCGCCAACCCAGGTTACAACACCAACCTCTTTATCCTTCGCCTCCAACTCAAAATCAGCAATTTCCGTTTTCAGAATCGATATGATACTTTCTTCACTAAACTGTTTATTCTTTGTCTTATTAACTGCTTTGGAAATGCTCTTTTCAAGCTGTTCAATTCGTCCCCGCTCACTCCAATCATATTCCTTGGTACCAACACGTAAAATAAAACCACTCTTAATGGAACGGTCTTCTTTACATTCAATGGCAATATCCGGAATACCGAATTCTTTCGTCAAAAACTTCCGAATACCATCCATCTGTTCTGTGGTAGGAGGTGTAACATAGATCAGCTGTGCCTGCTCCACCTTCAACTCCGGTGTCTTTTCTAAATCCATGAATGCAGAATAAATATCAGAATAAAGCTTAAAATCTCCGTTATCGCATAAGATTTTCAAAAAATCTCTTACTTCCTTCGGAAATACACGTTCAATAACCAAGTGCTTTTTCTCTATGGGAATCGTTGGATTTTCAAAGTCACTTCCTATCTGCGGGACTGCTTCCAAAATTCCCTTCACCTGCTGCAATATATCTTTTGAAATTCCTGTTTTCTGTAAATTGGATGCATAATCCATCACTGTCTGATTCACGATTTCTCACCTGCTTTATCTATAAATTCATTATAGAGCGCATAATCCACCTCTGAACCGCTCTTTCCGCCTACTACCTTTTCAGCAGCATCCACTACCATGCTGGCAATTTCTTTCTCTGCATTTTTAAGAATCTGAGCTTTCTGAGTCTCTGCTTCTGTCTTTGCATCTTCCTTCAACTGCTTCGCTACTGCTTCCGCATCACTAACAATCCGATGGTACTCCTGATCTGCTGTTTTTCTTGCTTCCTGTATCGTCTGTACTTTTTCTTTTTCTGCATTGGCAAGTGACTCCTCATACTGAGTTTTCAACTGCTCTGCCTCTTCCTTTGAAGCCGCTGCATCTGCAAACTGCCGGTCTGCCTCTTCCTGTCTGGCTGCAATAATCTTCTGAACCGGTTTGAAGAGAAAAATTCTCATTGCAATAAAAAGCACAATCAGATTAATAACAGTAAATAATATATTCCAATCTAATCGGAGCATGTTACCAACCTGCCTTTCTGATTATTTTAACATCATAATAATTAACAAACCAATAACGAAACCATAGATAGCGGTTGCTTCTGCAAGAGCACAACCTAAAATCAATGCTTTACTAATCTTTCCTTCTGCTTCCGGTTGTCTGGCAATGGATTCCGTCGCTTTACCGGTTGCAATACCAATACCAATGCCTGCTCCTAAACCACTTAATACCGCAATACCTGCTCCAATCGCAATTAATGTGTTCATACTATCAATCTCCTTTTTATTTGTGTTTTTCAATATTTCTATCATCTTGTATGGTTAACATACATTATTCAACCGCTTCCTTAATGTACAACGATGTCAGGAATACGAATACATATGCCTGTAACAGACCATCAAAAACATCAAAGTACAGACAGAATACAGCCGGTATGAAAACCGGAACCACCATTTTTAGCAGCTCCATAATTACAAATGCACCTAATACGTTACCGAAAAGTCGCATACATAGTGATAATGGTTTTGTCACAATCTCCAAAATATTAATTGGTGTAACAATCGCAATCGGTTCTGTAAATTTATGCAGCCATTTCTTAACACCATGCTGGTATATACCTGCGAATTCAACTAAGATAATACTCATCAGTGCCAATGCCACAGTAACATTCAAGTCCTTCGTTGGTGATTTCAACCCAAAAAGTCCGATAATATTAGCAACGCCAATATAAATCAATACAGTAGCCAAATAACAGGTGTACCGCTTCCCTTCCGGTCCAACCATGTCCTCACACATCCCGGTCAACTTTGTGACAATAAATTCAGCAACCGCCTGCCGTTTACTGATATGATTGATTTTCAAATTTCTGGTAAGAATAATGGAAATCAAAATCAAAACTGCCATGATAATCCATGTGACAACTACAGATTCAGACACTGCAATTCCGCCAAAAATAGGAATCGTAAATACAGTTTCACAGTTCAACTCTTCCAGCAGTCGTTCCGCAATTTTGTCCATCAGCATCATCTCCTTTGTTCCAATTTTGTTCACCTATAATATACTCCAATATTTGAAATTTGCAAGCATTTCCACCATAATTCAAATAAGTTTCAATACTATTCAAAATAGCTTGCAACTTCCTTCAAATATTCTGCAATTGGCAGATGCTGTGGACAGGCACGTTCACACTGCTTGCAACCAATGCAATCACTTGCCTTACCGAACGTCTTTGTCAGGCGGTCATAATATTCGCCCTGCGGAGTCCAGCCTTTCCCTTTTACCTCCTGCTTATCTGCATTATATAAGGAAAAATATTTCGGAATGGCAATCTTCTTCGGACATCCGTCGGTACAATAAGAGCAGCCGGTACATGGGATGACAATATTCGAATTAATCATATCCGTAGCCTTTCGTATGATTTCCTGTTCTTCTTCGTTCAAAGGCTGTAACTCTGCCATATAATTGGTATTATCAATCAACTGTTCCATATTACTCATGCCACTTAGTACCATTTTAACGTTGTCTAAGCCGGCTGCGAATCGGATTGCCCAGGACGGAATGGACATGTCCGGATGATAGCCTTTCAATAACTGTTCCACCTCTGCCGGTACAGCAGCCAGAGTACCGCCCTTGACCGGTTCCATGACAATAACCGGTTTGTTGTGCTTTACTGCTACCTCATAGCACTTTCGGGATTGAATTCCTTCACTTTCCCAATCCAGATAATTGATTTGAAGCTGTACGAATTCCATTTCCGGATGCTCCGTTAGCACCTTATCTAATAAGTCCGCATTGTCATGGAAGGAGAAGCCAATATGCTTTACCAGACCTTGTTCTTTCTTCTCCTGAATCCAAGTGAAGCAGTCCAATTTCTTATATACCTCATAATGGTCCTGACCGATATCATGCAACAGATAATAATCGAAATATTCTACTCCGGTCTTTCGTCTCTGTTCCTCAAAGATTCTATCCCGATCCTCTTTTGTCTTCAGAAATCCGGCATGCAACTTCGTTGCCAGAGTATAGCTGTCTCTTGGATGCCGACTGACCAACACCTCTTTGGTTGCATCTTCACTTTTGAAACCACAATACATCCACGCAGTATCAAAATATGTAAAGCCGCGTTCCAAGAATGTATCTACCATTTTCTTTGTAAGTTCTATATCAATTTGGGATGGATCCTCCGGGTCCGTAGACGGCAACCGCATTAATCCAAAACCTAACTTCTTTGCTCCGAAATCCATATCCATTCCTCCCTTTAACTCTACTATCTTTTCTTCTATTTTCTTCATGATTCGTATAAATTCTTCATCCGATTTACCTCTGTTCCTGCCGAATAGCTTTCAAACACATCGGAAGCGAGGTTCTTTCCAAGTGCCTCTGCAATCTGACTTCGGCAGGAATTATGAACACAAATAAATGCGACTTTAGGTTTTTTCAACATAGAAATTTTCCTTTCATTCTATTGGCATCTTTCCTTTTTCAAAATACCAACCACTTCGTCTTTTTTCAGAACTTTTCCATAAGACACAACCTTGCCATCCACCACCAAAGCCGGAGTTGTCATAACCCCATAAGCAGCTATTTTCTCAAAATCTCTCACATGGTCAATGGTGGTATCCATTCCCAATTCAGAAAGTGCCTGAAGAGTAGCCTCCTCAAGCTGATTACACTTATCACAGCCACTGCCTAATATTTTCACACCTTGCTGCTTTTTATCCATTTCTGCCTGTTCCATTGTTTCCGGGGTACAGTCCGCATTACAACAGCAACTTGTTTCTTTTTCTGATTTCTTTTTACCTAATCCAAATAATCCCATTTCCTTATCCTCCTATATTCTAAATAATATACCCCTGCAAAAGATTAAACAAGTACCCAACGAGGATAATTCCTATTGTACATATTGCAATAAATACCCCTAACAGCTTTGGTTTTATCGCTTTTTTCAACATAATCAATGACGGAAGACTCAGTGTTGTAACCGCCATCATAAAACTCAAAATCGTTCCTAATTGTGCACCCTTTGACAACAATGCTTCTGCAACCGGTATTGTACCAAAAATATCTGCATACATAGGGATACCAACCAGTGTAGCAAGAACAACTCCAAATGGATTATGACTGCCAAGAATCATTTCAATCCATGCTTCCGGTATCCAATTATGAATAACTGCACCAACTGCAACACCCAACAGAATATATGGAAACACTTTCTTAAATGTGGCTACTACCTGCTCTTTTGCATAGGATAGACGGTCTTTTTGTGAAAGTGTGGGACTGTCAATATCAACGGCATGTGCCTTTAAAATAAAATCCTCCACATATTGTTCCATGTGCATTTTTTCAATTAGTGTGCCGCCAATGACTGCTATCATCAGACCTACAATAACATAAATCACTGCTACTTTTGTTCCAAAAATACTCATCAAAAGTACCAGACTTCCAAGGTCTACCATAGGTGATGAAATTAAGAATGAAAAGGTTACACCCAGAGGGAGCCCTGCACTTGTAAATCCAATAAAAAGCGGAATGGATGAACAGGAACAAAATGGTGTAACCGTTCCCAAAAGTGCCGCTATACAATTTGCACCGATTCCATGAAATTTTCCCAATATCTGTTTGCTTCTTTCTGGTGGGAAATAGCTCTGTATATAGGAAATCAGATAAATCAACACACACAGTAATATAGTGATTTTGATTACATCATAAATGAAAAACTGAATACTTCCTCCCAGCTTTCCGGAAACATTCAGTCCTACTCGTTCCAGAATATTTCCAATCAGATCATTCAGCCACTTCATACCAAGAATTTGTTCTGTAATAAACTGCCAAATCACAAGCAATCACAACCTTCCCGTGTACAGGATAGATGTTCCGTAAATTTCTTGAACTCTCTGAGTGTTTCACAATTTAAGGAATAATGATGCCATTTTCCCTCTTTTCTATCGTTTACAAGCTTGCAATCACATAGTATCTTCATATGATGAGATAGGGTGGGTTGTGTGATTTTAAAGGCTTCCAGTAGTTTACAACCACACTTTTCACCATCTGACAACATTTGTACGATTTGCAACCGATTCGAATCTCCTAATGCCTTACAGATTGCAGCATACTCTGTTACTTCCATTTTATCACCTCACATTGATATTTATCTATGTATGAAATAGTAACATATACATAGATAATTGTCAATGTATATTAAATATTAAACATATATTGATACTTCCTTGCCTGATTACGCAAGGTTTCTTCTACCCGTTTCCATTCTTCTGCATCATAATCTTCCTGCAAATCATTCAGTTCTTGTAATAGTTCACCTAAAGTTCTGTGAAAATGCAATTGATAACCATACAATTCATTAACAGCATCTAACTGTTCATCAAAATCTCTGCAAAATGGTTTCGCTACAATTTTTTTCCGACACATTTCATAATCCTGATTAATCGGATAGGCCTCTTTGGTATCCGCAAACAATGATAACCCCATATCAAAAAACGGACATAACCGATATTCTCCATTTCCAACATCATATAACACTGCCATGTTATTGGTATGACGATCTTCGTTCAGAAAAAATGCATCCATTTCTATCATTTGGCATAAATACTGTCCAAAGTTTTCTAATCCGGTAATGGTCTCTACCAATTCTACTGTGTACTGAATTCTCTGTTTAACATCTGCAATTCGTCCCAGTTCTTTTGCCAGTCCAAACCCGGTATATTGTCTGGACAAACGTTCCAGTGTAATAATTTCTTCCTGTTCTTTCTTAAAATTCAAACTACGACATCCCCGATATTCCTTCTCCCCATACTGAATTCTTACAGGTTCATATGAAACAAAATTCCCGATGGTACTACATCTTAATAATCGGGAAACAACCGATTCCGCCAAACTCTCATAACCAAATCCATCTGCTTTATACCAGGCCTCATTCTGACACCATTTCATTTGATTTCCTTTGGATGTATAGCCCACTCCAAATGAAGTTAATTCCTGCTCCATTATGACTGTTTGCATACCATTTTCTCCGTTCTTTTTGTATAATAAGACAGACGAATCCATTGTAAGTCCTCTGCCATTCTCCCATGGGTCTTCTCCACTATGGCAAGCGGATCATAAGTATCTAACCCCAATTGATTTAAAATCACGTCTAATCCGATCCTGCTCTCCGAAACACACCGTTCCTTTAAAAATTCTTCGAAGTCTTTCCAATCCGGCTTTGCTTTAATTCCAAATGCCCGATGCAATGGGTTCTCTGTGTCGTTCTTCACCAGAATATTCCTGTTTTGAAAATCAATTAAAATACTGGTACAATTCGTATCCTCACACATATAGTCCATTCGCATCTGATACCGTTCCATATCTTCTACTTGAAAATCCTGATTCTGCTTTCTCCATTGTGCCAGTGATTGACATATAATATCCACATCTTCCTTTTTTGAATTCATTCTTTTTGATAATGCCTGTCTGGAAATACCATATTCTTGTGCTAAAGCAGTAATCGTTTCTCCCTCTTCATGTCGCTTCTTGATTACTATAAACTGTTCTTCTGTTAATGAACTTTTTCTTCCTGCACCACGCTCGTTTTTTCCCATATTACCACCTCTCTTATCTTCATAGTATATGCAAAACAGCGCAATGTCAACTAATTAATTAGTTGACATTTGGGTATTGGTGGTGAAATAGAAAAAGAAGCATAATTGGCAATTATAATATTTGCCGATTATGCTTCTTCCTTATCACTCTTTGTCAATCCTATTATATCTTACCAATTCCCAACCACCTAACAGCAGACAGCCCACTGCATAACACAACACATCCGCCACATCAAAGGCAGCAATTGCTACATCTGCATTATTATTTCTCTTGCAACACTTTCTTCAATTGGGGTTGCAAATACACCCGGTTCGAATTCCACAATATCACCGATTCCCTTTTGAATCACGAAACGTAGCTTGCCATCCCGTACCTTTTTGTCGGTATACAGTTTTTTCACCAGAGCTTCCCGGTCAATATAATCCGGTATGGCAGTTGGTAATTCTGCTTTCTGTAACAATGCTGCCACTGCATCCCGTTCTTCTTCCGTTATATATCCCAATTTCAATGCCAGATTGGCTTCTGCTACCAGACCAATGGACACCGCTTCACCATGTAATAAACGGTAATCGCTCACAGTCTCAATGGCACGTCCAACGGTATGCCCCAGATTCAGAATTTCACGCAACCCACTTTCCCGTTCATCCTTCATAACCACCTGATATTTAACCTTACAGTTCACCTGTGCTATATGTTCACAGGCTTCTTTCTCGATTGCCATAATCTCTTCCATATGTGCATCTAAGTACCGGAAGAATTCCCGGTCTGCCAGCATAGCATGCTTAATTGTCTCTGCCATACCACTTGCCACCTGTCGTCTCGGTAGCGTTTTCCATGTAGCAATATCCAGATAGACCTTTTCCGGCTGATTAAACAAACCAATGAGATTCGTTGCCAAAGGAGTATCAACTGCTGTTTTTCCACCCACAGAAGCATCTGCTGCCGCCAACAGTGTTGTAGCATAGTTGATAAATGGGATTCCTCTGCCATAGGTTCCTGCCACAAAACCTGCCAAATCTGTAACCACACCGCCGCCAACGGCTATAATACAACAATCTCTCCGATAGCCCTTTGCCAGCATGGCATCCTCGATTTCTTCCTTTGTCTTTCTGGTCTTACTGGTTTCTCCTGCCTCAAAGACAAATAAATCTGCCTGATACCCGGCTTCTAACAACAGATTATGAATCCGGCTGCCATACAAATCTTTTACAATACTGTCTGTAATAACTGCAAACTTATGAAGCTTGCCAACCAAACCATTCTGAATATCCTCGATTAATTTATGCTCTAATTCAAATCCAACTTCAATTTCATAGCTGTCATCGACTACTTTTTTCAATTCTACGTTAAATACGCTCATGGTTCTTCTCCTATCCTGCCATCTATTCTTCCGGTGCTTCTGTTCCATCCGGTTCTTTTTCTCTCTCCAACAATTCTACCCGACTCAAACCGGTTTCCGTCTTCAGCCAGTTGGTCAATGCTTCTTTTTCGTCTGCCGATAACGGTTCAACCGTCTCTGCTACGAACAGAATATATTCCCCTTCCGTATCTGTCATAATACCACAGCTACAGGCGTCAACACCAGTAAATATATTCAAGGCTTTCTTGGAAATTTCTGAACAGTCAATTTCAGATTCCATTTGATTCTCATACGCTTCTACTTGCGTTTGCATTTCCGTCAACTGCTCTTGCGTTTCATCTAATTGCTTCTGCAAATCTGAAATGGTATTCTCCTGAATAGCAATGGTGATTTTATCCGTATCCTCCACCTCGCCATCATCCAATACCATATTCTGGGTCACGTGCAAGGAATAATCCTCCAAATTATAGCGTTCCAACTCCTTTTCCAATGTATCAATTGTCTCATCCGGTATTGGTACACCAATCAGTGAAACA
Source organism: Lachnospiraceae bacterium (assembly GCA_017623675.1). Taxonomy (GTDB): domain Bacteria; phylum Bacillota; class Clostridia; order Lachnospirales; family Lachnospiraceae; genus CAG-632. The sequence goes on along the minus strand of JAGAOO010000063.1, from coordinate 43,445 downwards.
GAAATCACCTTATTCTTAGTATCGCTACTGCTTTGAACTAACTGGGTATCCTGAAATACAAATTCATTTTCTAAATAATTGGAAATATTATGATCAACGACAGAATCTCGTACTGTAATCATACCAATATATACACTGGGAACCACCATGATAATCGTAATGGCAATAATCGTCCGGTTAATCCGTTTCTGCTGAGCCGGACGAATATGTCTGTGACGAGGCACCTTTAGGGCGGCTGCCACAAATGAAGAAGACAACATAATAAACATAGTATTAATTAAGAACAGATAGAAGGCTCCAAAAATAAACCGTGGCTGTAAAGAGGCAATACCATAGCCTGCGGTACAAAGGGGCGGCATTAATGCAGTTGCAATTGCCACACCCGGAATCACGTTTCCCTTTTTCTGTCTGGTATTTCCAATCATACCGGCAATACCACCAAACAAAGCAATCATAACATCCCATAAAGTAGGATTGGTTCTGGCAATCATTTCTGCCGTCGGGTCATCCAAAGGCGTAATAAGGAAGTAAATCGTAGCCGCAATCAAACTGATACCAACCTGTGTAGCAAAGCGCTTCAAAGACTTTCTTAACAGGGTCAAATCCCGAACTGCTAACGAATACCCCATGGTCATAATTCCACTCATCAATGGAGAAATTAACATAGCACCGATAATAACGGCAGTGGAATTCATGTTCAGACCAATGGAAGCAATTAACACAGCCAACATTAAAATCCACATATTTGCACCATGAATGACGGTATTTTCCTCCATCATTTCATCAATTTCTTCATAACTCATCATATCTGTCCGCATGTCGAACAAATCATGGAAATATTTCTTAAATCCGCTTAATTCCTCTGTATTTTCGGTTTTCTTCTGCATTTTATATACCCTCTCAATTATAATTACTGACAATCTAAATATAATACAGAAGCCAATTTTTTACAACTATTCCTAATTTATCTTACTGCGTTACCGGCAATGGAGTTTTCTTCTTACCATCCCGCACCTGAAGGATGAATGTCACAGCCCCAATTACCACAATCGGAATCAAAATCAGTATGGAAATTTCCAAATTATGTGCTTTCATGATAGCGGTTGTCATAAATGGCACATATAAAATCTGTGTCACATTGTTATTAACCATATGTAACAATGAGCCCGGATAGATGGAACCGGTCTTTTTCGTAAAGTATGTCAATATGGAGCCCATGCCGACACATAACACACATTTCAATACTGTTTGCACCAAAATCACTAAGACTCCCTGTCCCTGACAGGAATAAATAATATCCGATATATGCCACAATCCCCAGATGACACCGCCAATCAGTAACGCAGCCGGTGTTCCCATAATTTCTTCCATTTTGGGTGTCATATACCCTCTCCAACCAAGCTCCTCTCCCATAGCCGGAAAGAATACTGCTGCCGAAAATCCAACTAAATACAACACATAAGAGCCATAGAAAACCGGTGATAATTCCTTTAGTGCTTCATTTTGCAGAAAACCACCAAAACATAAAGCACTCAACAAGCCACCCAGAACTGCGCAGACTACCGGCAAAAGAACTGCTAAAATGTAGTTCTTTTCATTCCCCTTCAGATTCACCCGCAGATACATATTATGGAAACCTTCTTTTGTAATCACTCTTGTAAGGAGGCTGGCGACTGCCGGGCCGCACATGGTAAGCAAGGCAACCAACTGATAGGTTGGTGTGTGTTGCTCCACTCCCAACGCCATCATGACTAACATCGGTCCGTTACTTATGACAAATGCCAAAACAATATAGATAATCAGTCGTTTTATTGTATCTTTCTTATTTTGCATAGGTTTCCACCCCCTTTACGTAAAGTTTTCCGGACAACCAATAGGAGAAGGCATAGCCAGCCACCGATAAATACGGAATAACCGCTTGCAACGGCATCAATTTTTCTATCTGTTTTTCTCCTACCATCAATTGAAATAAGGAATCCAGCATGGAATTTACGGAACCGAATGCTGATATATCTCCGAACAGAAAATAAATAATGACTCCATATATCAAAATTGGGAAAAAGATTTCCTGAAATATCTTACCTCCTTTGGAACCAAAGCGAATCACAAACGGGAATTCAATGGCATGCAACAGTAATCCCAGATAAAAAAGAAGAACCGCCATATCCAGAACACTGGCTTCTAATTGGAACACCACCGTTGCAATCATATCCAGTAACCATACCCAGACAAGTGTCAACACAGACAGCAACAGGGTAAAATAGTACTTTGCTCCTACCTGTCCCTTGCCGGCTAATGGCGTTGAGGTGATAAAGCCTGCCCATTTCTTATTCTCATCCACTTCAAAAATCGTAGACTGAAATGCAATTATAATGATAAAGCCTATCAGGAAAATCATCATTTCCCATAAAACGATAAAAATCGTTTCTTCCATACCCAAAGCATCACTCAGTGTTTTTAAGTAATCGGTTCCTGCCGGCAAAAATAAACCAACGGTCAAAATTCCATAGACAATGCCTAGAATTATGAGACTGCGGCGTTGTAATACAAATTCTTTATAAATTAATCCAACCATTTCACTGCCCCCTTACATAACTTCCCGCTTCTTAAGCTGTCGCACTGTTAACCAGAATCCAGCCAATAAGGCAAGTATCATTACAAATGGGGAAGCAATTGCTAATTTGTCCCGAAGCTGCATAATCAGTTCAAACAATTCATTCAGTATCTGATCTATCGGCAAATCATCAGCTATGACCTTTGTCATGTGACTTACCAGATATCCTGCAAATACAAAATATAAAACCACAGCAACAATTACAATTCGTATAACAACTGCATTGGTAGATTTGTACCGTAGCAGCATCGGTGTTGCAAAGGCACTGATGAGTGTAACAAGCATCATCACAATTAACAGGATTTTTATGGAATTCCATTCCATGTTGTAAACGCCGACTCCTTCTATGTCCTGTGCTGCATTTCCACGAATTCCCTGACCACTTAATCCGCCAAACAGGAGCAGGTTGCCAAATGCCAGTAAAAACGCAAGCATCATTAAACCAATTTTTATGATGTATTTTACCCCGGCCAGTTGTTTCTCATTGTAAGGCAGCGTATATTCATATAGCATCCATTTACTCTTATAGTCTGAAATACTTACGCCGCCATCTCCGGCAAATGGTATGAATAACAGCACCAATGGGAGATAAGAGAAAGCAATATAAGACACTAAATCTACCATTTTATAAGCATCTGCTTCTAAATCTGCCAGATTGCCATACAACAGGCTCATTCGAACCAGCACACCCAGAACCACGAACATTGCTACCGCAATCAATCCGCCGATGTAACTTTTCCGAGCCAGATATAATTCGCGATAAATTAGTCCCCTCATTATGACCACTCCTTTTTCTCTGCGTTCACATAAAACAGCATGATTTCTTCTAAGGTCGTATTATCTAAAACAAGTCCCGAATATTTATTCCGGTATCTCTCTTTATCGCTAACCATTACCTCTGCACCAAAATCTGTTAATCGTGTACTGATAATATCCTCTGCATCGATTTCCTTATAATCTGCTTTGGTACATTTAATCATACCATGGGTTTCCAATACATCATCCTTATACCCGCTTAATAATAATTTCCCCTGATGAATAAAGGTAACACTGTCCGCTACTTTCTCTAAATCTGTGGTGATATGTGATGACATTAAAATACTGTGGTTTTCATCTTGTAAATATTCCAGAAAAATGTCTAAACACTCATTTCGCACAACCGGGTCTAAGCCTGTGGTTGCCTCATCCATAATCAATAACTTTGCATTATGAGATAAAGCGGTTGCAATCTGCAGTTTCATTTTCATACCCTTTGAGAACTCGCCAATCTTTTTCTTATATGGCAGTGTCAAGCGTTCCAAATAGTTCTGAAACGCGGTTTCATCCCACTCCTTGTATACATCCCTCAGAATTACATTTAAGTTTTTAGCAGTCAACTGGTCATGGAACGGAAGTTCATCGAAAACAGTTGCAATCTGCTCCTTAATCGCAATTTCATCTGCTATATTATCCAGTCCCAACATTTTAATGGTACCGGAATCCCGCTTTACAATATTCATCAAAGACTTAATAGTTGTCGTCTTTCCTGCACCATTTTGACCGATGAAGCCCATGATACTTCCCTTCGGTACGTTGAAGCTGATATTATCCAACGTAAATCCGTCATACTTCACAGTCAGATTCTGAATCTCTATGGCATTTTCGTAATCCATTTCTCTACCTCCACGATTCCCTATTTCCCATTGTAAACAATCTCCAATATTTCTTTTAATTCGTCTAACTTCACGCCCGTCATCTTTGCTTTCTCACTGGCATCACAAAGCAACTGTTCAATCTGCCGAAGATGTTCCTCCCGTAACAGTTCTGTATTCTGCCCTTTGACAATGCAGCCTTTTCCTGTGTAGGATTCAATGAAACCATCCCGTTCCAAATCCTCATAGGCTCTCTTGGTGGTTATCACACTGATACGAAGCTGCATGGCTAATGTCCGCATAGACGGAAGGGCGTCCCCCTCCTTCAACGTACCATTCATGATCATAGCCTTTATCTGCGATGAAATCTGCTGATAAATCGGCTCACCGGAAGAATTGGTAATGATAATATCCATAGTGCACCTCTTAAAATTGTATATATACGATATATACAGTTGTAGCACAGATATATACACTTGTCAATATATTTTGCATTTCATATGATTTTATATTTATTTTTGTCACCATGTTGGTGACAATACTTGCTTACATAAACGATAAACATGATAAACATAAAAAATAGTCGTTCCACTCTCTGCTAAAGAGTGAACGACTATTTTAGAGATGTCAACTTACCATAATATCCCTTTTAAACAGACATTTGGCTGCATCGTATCAAAATTCCACGTATGAAATGCGTCACCTGCACAATACTTATAGTCCTTGCAATGCTTGCATTTTCCCGCTTTACGATAATCTTCTCTGAATATACGGAATTCATTCTCCCATACATCTTTAAAACGATTGTTTCTAATGTTTCCCTGCACTAATTCCGGCCGGCGCTCAATATCCAGGCAAGCCCCAATATCTCCATTGTACATAATGCTTGCTGTATATACTCCGGCATTACAAAGGAAATACCATTTTCGAACCTCACGCTCTACCTCCGGGCCTAGATAATGTGCACATCCGTAAGAAACCTGCATAGGGCCTTTTTGACGATGTTCTGCAATAAATTCAATCATTCTCCTGAACTCTTCTTTTGACAGCAGAAGTTCCGGTTGCTCCTTTGCACGCCCAATCGGCTCAATATTTATCACTCGCCATGATCTTACCCCAACCTTAGAAAATCGCTCATACATCTCTTCTAATTCATGAATATTCTTATGATGAACAACGGTTGTAATCTGGATATGTTGAAATCCTCCTTCATCCAACATTGCTTTAATTCCAGCCATTGTCTTTTCATAACTGCCTGGTGACTGCCGAAACCAATCATGGGTTTCCGGCAATCCGTCAACACTGACAGAAATTGTCCTCATTCCTGTCTCATGAAGCTTCTTCGCTATTTCCGGCGTAATCAGGGTTGCATTGCTTGTCATTCCCCAAGCGAAGCCCAGTTCTTTGGCATATGCCATAATTTCAAAGAAGTCCTTACGAAGCAGCGGTTCCCCACCGGTAACGCAAAGTCTCAGGTTATCCAAAGGAAAATCTTCCTTGATTTGGTCAAGAATATCCTTGTATTCCTGAGTTGTCAACGCACCTTCTTCTGCAACATCCCCACAATTACTTCCACAGTGACGACAATGCTCATTACAATTCACCGTCAATTCCAAGAACAGTGAATGCAATTGTGGATTTGGTCGCAAGGTCGTATCTCGATATTCTGCCAACTGATCCATATGATGGCGTTTTGTTCTTTTGTCTAACTTCGAATTATTTGTAATCATACCGGATTCTCTCCATATTACTCTTCTATGTCTTCTTCGCTCACTTCGGATTCTTCATACATCTCCGGCGGTCCATAGACGCAGACCTCTTCATTGACATACGGATCATACTCCTCGAACATCTCCGGCGGTCCATAGACATCCGGCTCAATGTTAAAACTCGGATCATAATCCTCGTATATTTCAGGCGGTCCATAGACGGCCGGTTCCTCATTATCGCTTGGGTTGAAGAATGCTGTTACACTTGCTCCGATGCTACATAACACAATTACAATCACTGTGCCAATTCCAGCAACCAACAACAGAACTGTCCACCAGCCACTTTTGCCTGTATCATGCAATCTTCGAACCGTCAATGAAATCCAAGGCAGTATGGATAGTAACAGATAAAACGTCAGTACATTCCCCAACACAATTAAAACAACCTTCAATGCACCACCAATACCAGCCAAAGACAGCCCTGCCACAGCTAGCGCCAGTGCAAATGCAATGATTCCTAAGATAATATGTGTAATCAAAGGGAAAATGTATTCTTCCTTACCGGATTTCCCCTTATAATCAAAGATACGTTTCCACATATAAAGTATTGTCTTAAATCCTGTTATTTTTTCTTCCATACAAATCCTCCTCGCATATGTAATGCATTCACATTCGATGCAATGAATGGTTCCTTATGCTTCTTATTGAATCTAACCTTATGAAGCCGGTTCATTTCCGAATATTATCTTCTTATTATATATTACAATATTTTCTATCTTTTTGGAAGAATAATCATTGGACAATGTAAAATTCGACCAATCCGAATGATTAATACAGAAATTGACTGTTAATGTGGAACCGGCTGATAACTTCTGGTTATTCGAAAAAGTCATTTCGCATACTGTATCTGCGTCATCCGCTTTACACTCATCAAATGTTCCCTGCACACCACTTACAGCACTATAACTTCCATTTCCTCCTTGCATTGCGGCATGATAGCAAGAATAACTCAGTGCTCCTCCACCTTCATTGGTAAAAAAGTACTTTATAGTCAGTTCATTTAACGGAATCTCTGTCTGACCTTCATTGGTAATATACAACGAACCTGAAATACTATTTGCAGTTCCTTGGGTATTCGAGTACTCCACTTTTACAGATAAATCCCCATTCTTTGCGGAACCATTTGATATTGAGTCAGTACTATTTCCACTATTACCATTGGAACTATTACTATTTGCGTTATTATTAGAGTCATTTCCGCTTGTAGTATTATTTCCCAAGCTACTTCCACCCACACTTTGACCGGCATTTGTACCTTGCTTTGGCTCCGTTCCATAAACAAGGGTATCATCTTCATACATCGCCAGCTTCATCCCAGGTATCACACTTCCGGTTGTTAATCCTTCAAAGGATGGATCATTACTATTATCCCAGACGCCCACTCCACTTTTTAATCGAACCTGAACCTCTTTCTTATAGTGTTCTTGTCCGCCCGGGTAAAAAGAATTGCCATCAAATACAATTGACAAATAATAGATATGATTATCTTCATCCCACACCTTTAACCCATCTGTAGCTGCATCCTGCATATAATTTGTCGTTATTTCTATATCATTTGCAGTACCACCTGCTTCATACACCTCGGACAAATCAATATAATAACGAAGCTCAACTTTTTTAGGTGCACGTGCCGGCCATGCAGTTTCATTATATGCATATGCCTTTACTTCAATAAAATCATCACCCTGTGCATTAATCCCTGCTTCCGCAAATAACTCCGGTTCATCAACCGGTTCTACAGCGCCAAAGTCCTTCAATGTCTGTCCATGATATCTGGAGTACAGTTTTGCCAACAATCCGGTGAAGCCGGCATTATAATCGCAGGCAACTTCATTTGTAGTATAATTTGACACTTCATCCGTATACCCATCCGAAGCATCCGGTCCACCGACTAATGCACCATACAACGTATGTCTCTCCCCTGACGGCTCATTCATATTGTTACTATATGACCCCTGTGCCGTTCTATGATGAGGATTCTGGGGATAATCCTCTCCAAATCCAATCAAATATGAAAATCCTGTATCTCCCAATGCATAATTTGCCTGGGATACAGCAAAATCAAAATATGTATTCGCTTTTGAGGATGGGCATCCTTCCCACTCACTATATACGGCTGCAATATATGCCGTTGTTGTTGCATAACGAAGGGAACCCCAGCTGTCTAACCAGGCAAGTCCCTGTGGCGTATAAGTAATTCTCTCTCCACTGCTTGTTCCGGTGCTCCAATAGTCCAAATGCTGTTCCACTGCATTCTTATATACATCTTTGTCTGTAATCTGAGCTAACATCACTGCCGCCCCTATATGTACATCATCCCAGCACATAGCCCAATCATAATCCTGCCCCGCCTGTGGATAATAGCTTTCTGCCTTTGTAAGATATTCCTTATTATTGGTTGCAAGATAAAGCCATGCACCCGCCCAGGCTAATTCATCATAATATCCGCTCCATGAATTATAGAACCCATCTGCTGCCGTATATCCTGCATCACTCTTATATTTATCCGCAAAAGCATAAAGGCTTTCTGCATGTTTTAAACATTCTTCACTATATGCAGAATCCGTATCCTTAAAAACAATACTGCAAATTGCCAAAGACGCGGCAGTTTCTGCTGTCACGGCAGAACCGGGGGCATCTGCTGTGACACAATAGGATGGACGCTCCATTTGTAATTCTAAGACCTCCACAGGTCCCCACCATGAATGGTCACTGCTTCCATTGCCTACCTGATAATAATATACCTCATCCTCAGGATGGCACTTGATAAAATAATCATTGGCCCATCTTAAATTAGCCAATGCATATCCTAACTGACCACTTTCCTCGTATGCATCATAGTCCTCATACAATGACCAACCCAGCATGGATGCTGTATAAGACATTGGAAGATTAAATTTCACATGATCTCCTGCATCATACCATCCGCCTGTCAAATCTACGCCCACATCGCTTCCGTCATTCAAACAGGAATCACTCCTCCAATTACAACGTACCACCTCCGGCAGCTCACCGGAACGTTGTAACTCATAGAATATCAATGACTTCTGAAGTGCTTCACCATAATTGTATTCACCCGTTCCTTTTATTCCTTCATATCCACTTCCGGTCTCTGTTCCCACTACCGTATGATTTTTGGAACCATATGTAACCAGACCGGATGCACTTTCACTATTTTCTTGATTACTATTACTATTTTCCAAATCATTTCCTTCTGAAGTAGTCTGATTGGTATTCGTCTGCGCTAAGTCAGTTCCTCCATTCTTCTTCATCGTTCGGCTGATTATGAATCCTGTAACCCCTCCCAGAACCAGCACAGCTACTGCAATGATTATAAACACTCGCTTCTTCCTCATAACATCCTCCTCTTTCTATTCTATATCCTTGTACATCTATCCATTTCCCATACTCTATAAATATTTAAACACATTTTGATTATAACATACAATTCCATATATTCGTTAGTCAAATGTTGACCAAACAAGAAAAGCACCCCATTTATCGGAGTGCTTCTCTTTTCGCTCAAGCCTTGATTCATAAGGCTTTCAAATCATGAGACATCGGGGACTCGAACCCCGGACAACTTGATTAAAAGTCAAGTGCTCTACCACCTGAGCTAATATCCCATATTCAATATGATATTGAATCCCATGAAGCATCTGCTTCAAACTGGGCTAGCTGGATTCGAACCAGCGAAATGCAGGAGTCAAAGTCCTGTGCCTTACCGCTTGGCGATAGCCCATTAGTAAGTATATGTTCAGGAACGTCGCCTGACGCTTTGCTCCTTGCAAGGTGGATAGAGGGACTCGAACCCTCGGCCTCCAGAGCCACAATCTGGCGCGCTAGCCAACTGCGCCATACCCACCATAACGTGCTCGAAGGGATTCGAACCCCCGACCCACGGCTTAGAAGGCCGTTGCTCTATCCAGCTGAGCTACGAACACACATCCTTATCGCAACCAAATCATCAAAATCAAAACGCTTACATGACCGGCTAGCGAAAGAAAAAAGCGGGTGATGGGAATCGAACCCACGTATCTAGCTTGGAAGGCTAGTGTTCTACCATTGAACTACACCCGCATATTTACTTTTGTGAATACTTGACTTAAGTATCAGTCGGGGTGACAGGATTCGAACCTGCGACCTCTTGATCCCAAATCAAGCGCTCTAGCCAAGCTGAGCCACACCCCGTTTTCACGAAAATCTATCTGCGTCATTCTTAAGTTTTACTGCCCTTTTCTCAACGCAAGTGTTATTATATCGAATGCCTCCAGAAAAGTCAACACCTAATTTTCAGAATTTCGTATATTTTTCAAAAAACTTGGATAGCTCAAACAATGCTTTATTCACTCTGTCAAACGGAACCTGTACAATCCAGGTTCCGTCTTTGAATGCTTTTCTAACAGAATTCTTTTCTTACCGGATACTTAAGCTTCCGGCTTAATCTCAATTGGTTCTTCCTCTTCAAAGAAGTCATCATCGAAATCATCATCGAAATCATCATCGAAATCATCTAAGAAGCTTGGTGTCAAATACTTATATACTGCATATGCAATACCTGCTACTGCTGCTACCGCACCAATGATTGCCAATACAATGACAACCTTTTTCACTACCTTATTCTCTTCCGGTTCTTTCTTTCTTCCGATTAATTCGCCAACTTTTACTGCGCTAATTAATTCATCTAAATTCTTCATATAATTACCCTCCTTATAAAGTCTCTATTCCATACGATATTAGTATTATATCATAGAGATAAAAATATTACTATTCCATTTTGCATTTTTTTCCACCAATCTATGACAGTTTTTTCAATTTAGCAAAGGAAGCAAACATTCTTTTGACTCCAAATTTATCAAAATCAACGGTGACTTCATAATCTTTTCCACCATTTTGTATTTCCTGCACGGTTCCTTCTCCGAATTTTACATGTTGAACCCGGTCACCTACCGTATAATCCAAAGACAGTGCCCGATTGACTGTAAAGGTCTTCCCATAATCCGGCTTTGCCGTAAAGATTGACGATACCGTTGATACCTCCGGCTGAGTCGTAAAGGTCTGATTCACAACCTTTTTATAACCGCCCATATCCAAAAGTTCCTGCGGAATTTCCTTAATAAATCTGGATATCGGATTATAATTGTTACTGCCATGCATCATACGTTGTCTGGCACTGCTTAAGAATAACCGTTCCTTTGCCCTTGTAATCCCTACATAGCATAACCGGCGTTCCTCCTCCATATCTTCGGGATTCCCGGAGTTAATGGTCATACTGCCGGGAAATAATCCGTCCTCTAAGCCACACAGAAATACATATGGGAATTCCAACCCTTTTGCACTATGTATGGTCATCAGTACAACTTTATCATCACTGGAATTCAGACTATCAACTTCTGCCACCAAAGCAATTTCTTCCAATAATTCCTCTAACGTCGGGTGTTCCGACTGTTCCTCATACGTTATTATCTTATTACGCAATTCTTCCAGATTCTCCACACGATTCATGGATTCTTCTGTATGTTCGGCGATCAACTCTTCCCGATAACCGGTTCTTTCCAGAATCTCATCAAACAGTTCCTGTATCATCAGTCCCAGTTGTAATTCCTCCCGTAAATCAGATATCAGATTCGTAAACTGCTGAACCTTTCCGGCTGCCTTTCCTATTCCCGGCACATCCTCTACCTGAAACAGTGCATCCAGAAAACTAATTTCCTGCCTCATGGCATAATCTTCAATCTTGCCAATGGTAGTTGCTCCAATTCCACGCTTTGGTACATTAATAATTCGCTTGACTGCAATATCATCCGAACCATTGGCAATGGTCTTCATATATGCCAATAAATCCTTGATTTCCAATCTGGCATAGAAATTCTGACCACCATAAATTTTATAAGGTATATTTTTCAGAATTAATTTTTCTTCTAATACACGTGACTGTGCATTAGTTCGATATAGTATGGCAAAATCACTGTAATTTAAGTTATTCCGAACCTTATTTTCCAGGATATGATAGGCAATCTGCTCTGCTTCCTGATGCTCATTTTCATATTGCTTATACTGTATCAAATCTCCGGCTTCCTTAGCTGTCCAAAGGGTTTTATCCTTTCTTCCTTCATTGTGACGGATTACTTCGTTGGCCGCCTGTAAAATATTACCGGTAGAACGATAATTCTGTTCCAGTTTAATAACCTTTGCATCCGGATATTCCTGCTCAAAATTCAGAATATTCATAATATTTGCTCCCCGGAATTTGTAAATGGACTGGTCATCATCTCCCACTACACAAAGATTCCGGTACTTTCTTGCCAACTGACGCACCAACAGAAACTGAATCTCATTGGTATCCTGATATTCATCTACCATAATGTAACGAAACCGTTCCTGATATTGTTCTAATACATCCGGGCAATCCTGAAAGAGTTGTACCGTCTTATACAACAAATCATCAAAATCCAAGGCATTATTACTGTGCATCCTTTTTTGATATTCCATGTAAACCCTTGCAATCTGCATCTTACGATAATCCCCTTGTGCATTTAAATCATATTCATGAGGGGAAATAAAATTCTCTTTTGCTTTTGAAATCTCAGCCATCAGCAGACGTTCCGGATACATTTTAGGGTCCAATTGAACAAAACGGGCAGCTTCCTTCACTAACCGTTTTTGGTCATCCGTATCATAAATACTAAAATTCGATGCAAAACCAATTCGCTCAATATGTCTTCGCAAAATCCTTACACACAGAGAATGAAAGGTACTGACCCAGACGCTTTCTGAACCATACCCCAACATATCATCCACACGTTCCCGTACCTCACCGGCAGCTTTATTCGTAAATGTAATTGCTAAAATATGATAAGGGTTGATTCCCTGCTCAATCAGATATGCAACTCTGTGGGTAATTACCCTGGTTTTACCGGAACCGGCACCTGCCAGAATCAAAAGGGGTCCTTCTATATGTTCTACTGCCTCTTGTTGAGGCGGATTTAATATTGCCTGCATGCTTATACTCCTTTGCCTTTATATACTCATTTTTGTACTCACTTCTATATGTTCCATGTCATAAAACCAGTATATCATCTTTCCATGCCAACGGATAGTAAAGAAACGAAAATCGGGATAATGCCTTAGGAACAAGCCATCTATCCCGATTCTACATTCGATTTAAGTATTTGACACTATATAGTTCCTATCCTGCCATGGTTAACACAGTTTGTTGCCACAATTTCCACAGAACTTGTTACCATTGGTCGGAGTTCCACATTCCGGACAGAACTTTGGAATTGCTCCATTACCGGCCGGCTGTTGATTCTGCACATTATTCTGAGACATATTGCCCTGGTTCATCGTATTCATGTTGTTCATCATCTGTTGACCCATCATCATGCCCATCTGTGCACCCATCATGGTATTCATCATATCTGAACCGCGAGTACCACCATTTCCATTACTGCCGGTCATAGCATCTACCATGCTTACCTGCTGGAATCGTCCCATATCGCCAATCATAGAATGCTCTGCTGCCTGATCTGCACGCTTGGTAATATTCTCCGGATATGAGAATTCATCAATACGAAATCCTACAACAGACAAACCAATCTTCACAAATTCCATGTCCAGATCTGTCTTTACTCCATTTTCAATTTCTGTCATATTTGCCTGCAAATTGAAAATATCCTGACCAACTTTGGAAATCCAGCGTACCAATAAGCCTGACAGCATTGATTGCATTAATTCCCGTACTTCATTAATCGAATACTGCTTCTTAACACCTGCAATCTTCTCAATGAATACTAAGTAATCACCGACTTTCACATCAAAGGAACCATTTGCACGAATCGGAAGTCCACCCGGTAATCCCGGAGCCTGTAACCGAATTGGTTTTTGTGTTCCCCACTTAATATTAAACTGCTTGGTATTAATAAATAATACTTCTGCACGCATTCCACTGTTAAAGCCGAATTTAAATCCTTTTAAAGTAGAAAGAAAAGGAACAATCTGCGTTTCAATATCATAGCTTCCTTCATCCTTAAAAATACCTTCTACCTTACCGTTGAACATGAAGATTGCATCCTGTCCCTGACGGATAATCAGTTTTGAGCCTTTTTTAATCTCGTCATTTTTCCATTTCCAGAATAACACATCATCCCGATATTCTTCCCATTCAACTACATTTGATAATTGATTTGAAAACAAACCCATTGTCTATCCTCCCGGTTGATTTTCTTCTTAATTAATATAGATGAATTACTGTTGAATTCCCATTTGTGCTTTTAATGCTGCTAACTCATCTTCCACTGCTGCAGTTGGAGCCGAGTCATATTTTGCAGCCAAATCATCAATCGTATCAGCTTCGGCACTGGAATTCAATTCAGCCATTGCATTTGCCTTATCTAACATTTCATTTGCCTTTGCTTCCATACGATCAAATGCAGACATGGATTCCTGTGCTCCACCAATGGAACTTCCCATTTCATTAATACGCTCCTGAGCCTTTGCAACACGAACCTTTGCCTTAATCTGATCTCTTCTGGAATTCAGTTCGGAAATATCTTTCACCAATTTATCATGCATCTGACGCATTTTCATAGAGTTAGCAGCTGCCAAATCATACGCCTGCTGTAAACTAGCCTGCTTATTAGCCATCTCTGCTTTCTTAGACAGGAAAGTCTTAGCGTCTGCATCGTTACCGGCCATAACTGCTTTTTCTGCATAAGACTGCATCTTTGCAATTTCAGCAGTACATTCATCTAACTCTCTCTTTGCTCTCTGCTCATCAGCCATAACAGCTGCTGTTTCTGCCTTTACCTTTCCCAAATCACTTTCCAAGTCACGCAGACACTGATCAATCATCTTCTCCGGATCTTCTGCTTTGTCCAGCAATGCATTAATATTTGATGCCATAATGTCCTTAAATCTTTTTAAAATTCCCATTTTCTTAAATACCCTCCTTAAAATGAATGTTAGTTACCGTATCTATCATTGGCATTTTCCAATGACACACCACGTAATGTAAATTATACAACAAACCCCTCCTCTTCGCAAGAGATTGACCCTCTATGTACCCTTAACTTTTTATTACGATTTCATAAAAAAGATAAAATTCTCTTCTATCGCATTCAACAGCATTCTTTTCAAAAAAACCATATTGTACATATTCCGATTTCTTTCATACTTTTTTAACAATAATAGCGTAATTTTACAAAATATGTCCATATTTTGATATAATTCTGTTTTATCACATGTTAATATATCACTGTAAATAAAAAGGTTTCTACAGAGATGGTTTCGGAATCTGTTTTTGACTCCCATCTCGCAGACGACGAACATCATTTTTCTCTGTTGAGACCCTCCCTCATTTACATACTTTAACTCCCAAAAAGCAAGGACAGTACTCTCCCCCCCTCTTGAGCTACTGTCCTTGTTACTTTTAAATATTGTTTTTCAACTTTGTACATTAGAACTTTGAATATCTGAAACCTCGAATATCTGTCACAGTTTCATTCTTATTTCAATTCATCCCATTCCTCCAGGAATTCACGGAAATCATTTCTGGCCGATTCGATTTTTGCCGGATCCTGTGTGTTTAATGCTGCTTCAAATTTCCGCAAGGCATGTTCAATAATATTTCTGTCCTCACCCAGATTCTCTTCATATAATCGCTCTCCCCGCAGAAGCAGTAATTTATTCTCTTCCTGTTCTCTTGGCGGAATCTTCAGATATGCCAGTTCTTCCATACGGGCAGCAATTTCCTCATCGGTCATATCTACCTGCTGTCCTTTCAGAATCTGCTTTATAATCTTGCCGGTAGAATTAATTTTAACCTGTACTTCTAAGATAGAATTCACATCATAAGTATAAGTTACATCGATGCTTTCCTGACCCTTTGGTGCCTTCGGAATTTCTACATTTAATTCTCCCAATAACAGATTATTGGCAGCAAACCGACTTTCACCCTGTAGAATATTTACACACACTACACTTTGATTATCCCGAATGGTATAAAGAGTCTCTGTCCGACTGGCCGGGATAACCGTATTCCGTTCAATAATTGGACAGAAATGTCCACTTTCATATCCACCGTTTTCCCGTTCTACCGACACCTCAGTCCCTAATGTAAATGGACATACATCCGTTAAAATCACTTCCCGGATAGAATCCTTTCGTTCTTTCATTGCTGCCTGCACTGCTGCACCTAATGCAATGGCTTCATCCGGATTGATGGTTGTATCCGGTAAGGTACGGAATAATTTTCCTACGAATCGGCGAACTACCGGCAACTTGGTTGCACCCCCAACTAATACCACTTTATCAATCTCTGACAAACGCAGTCTGGAATCTGTGAGGCTCTTTTTCACCGGAATCCGAATCCGTTCTAACAGATCTTCACATTTCCTTTCATATTCAGCAAGTTCTATCTCCATCTCATAAGTTTCATCTGCGATAGTGCAATTCATTTTGGAAGTGCGATTGTCCTCAAAGCCCAGTTTACACAAATCCGCCTGCTTGTGAACATATCGAAGGGTCTTGATATCTAACTTATCTTTCTCCAGCTTATCAAACTTCTCAAAGAACATATCTTCCAAGACATTGGTAAAATCTTCACCGCCCAGAAAATTATCCCCTGCTACTGCACGAACCTCCAGAATGGAACCGGATAATTCCAGAATGGAAACATCAAAGGTACCTCCGCCTAAGTCAAACACCAGAAATTTAGCATCGTTCTTACATTCATATAATCCATATGCAATTGCCGCTGCTGTTGGCTCACTGATAATTCGTTCCACCTTCAAGCCTGCCAGCTCTCCTGCCCGTTTGGTTGCCTTTCGTCTGGCATCGTTAAAATAAGCAGGAACACTGATAACCGCTTCTGTTACCGGCTCTCCCAAATATACCTCTGCATCCTCCTTCAGAGAACGAAGAACAAAGGAGGAAAGCTCTTCGGAAGTGAAAAACTTATCTTCCAACCGATATTTCTTATCACTGCCCATGGTTCTTTTGAACACACTGGCAGCCGTATTCGGATACAACAACATACGTTCCCGTGCCGTTTCTCCTACATAAATCTGTTCTCCATCGACACTTACCACAGAAGGAGTCAGATTCTTTCCCAATCGATTGGGTATAATCCGGGGTCCCTCATCGGTATAATATGCCACTAAACTATTGGTCGTTCCCAAGTCAATTCCTATAATCATGTCTGTCACCTTTCTATACTAATCATCCGTCTCTAACGGCTACTTAATACGCCCTTCTAACCTTCGCAATGTCATAACCACTTCCGGATCCGTAGGATTAATTGCATATGCCTGTCTGCATAATTGAAGTGCCTTGTCACATTCTCCCCGGCATTCAGCCAGATATAGCCTTGTAATCAAAATATCATAGCACACCGGAAATGCACAATGCCGGCATGGCGGTATCCGGTCTACCTGGTCTAAGTATTGTATTGCTCGTTCTGCGTCTCCCATACAAATATAAATCTGAGCCAAATCATCCATTCGGATAGCTGCCATCGGTCGATGGGAGATATATACTGCCTCGGCCTCCGGGTCTTCCTGTTCTAATTCTTTCAAATGCTCCGGTATCTCTCTACTGTGAAGCATCATTTTCCGGGTAAATACTGCAATAGCCTTTGCCTTTTTCAGATCTCCGGTCAATCGATATGCCATACCCAGCTTAAGTCCACACCGTTCCCCGTTAAACTTGAATTTCTGTGCCATACGGAACGCCTCTTCCAGCACTTTTATTGCCTGATTCAAATCTCTTCGATAAAACAAATATCCACCATACTCTGTTAATGCTTCATATCGTTTTTCCCATACATAACGGTTATTTTCTTTTAAACCTTTCGTCTGAGCAATCCACCGCTTATATACATCTATTGTAGCATGATCATCCCCTTCCAGAATATAGATATTTGACATTTCCTTATAATAATCATACTGGCTAAACAATTTCTTCTCGAGCCCTTCTTCACAAATCTCTTTTGCCTTTTCATAGGAGCCCGCGAAAGAATATAATTCAATCAAACTGCGATACAGAGAAGTATTCGGTTTAAAATGTTTCAACGCTTCTAACAGAATCTCAATTCCCTGCTCCGGTTGTCCCATTGCCTCATAGCATTTTGCCATATTGGTATATGGTAATAATGACTTTTCATCCGTCATTTTTTCAATTGCCTTTTTAAAGTGCGAAATCGCTTCCTCATATTTTCGCTGTACCCGTAATACAAAACCAATATTATTGTATGCATACAGATTATCCGGCTCCAGTTCCAAAGCCTTCCGATAATCTGCCAATGCCAGTTCCATATTATAATTATCCATATAAAGCAAGCCACGTTCAATATAATAATAGGCATCCGGCACCAGTTTCAATTGTGCATTGATTGCTTTTAAAGCTGCACCATATGCAGTCCGCAATTCGTATCGGTCAAACCGTTGACTATATATTTTCATAAGTTCATGATTGACCCTGTTATGTTCCGGGTCTTTTTCCAAGGTTTTACGAAATGCCTGAATGGCTTCTTCCTTATTTCCAATTCGTTCCAGACAGATACCACGATAAAATAAGAAGTCTGCATTATCCGGCATCAGATTCAGTAAGTAATCATACTCTTTTAATGCTTCTTCATATTCCTTCTTTATACGGTGAATATCTGCTTTTACCCAATGAAGACGATAGTTGGTATTCCCACTTTTAATTTCCTTTAATGTTAACTGCATGGCATAATCCACCTGATTCATATCCATACAAATCAATATCTCTTCAAAGGCTAATTCCCTCATATCCACTTTATCTTTTGGCATACCATCCTTTCGCATATCCTGTTCCACCAGTTCTGCCTCTGACATGGTACTTTCGTCTTTTTCAAGTTCTTCTTTTTTCTCCTCTTCCTTCAGCTTTTTCTTAAGCTGTTGGCACAGTGCCATTACCTTTTTATTATCTTCCTCTGACTGGGCCAGGTTGCGAAGCACACGCACTTCATAGAAGTCCAGCAGTTCCTGTTCAACTCCTTGTTCCTTAGCTGCCTCTAATGTCTTCTTGGCATCCTCATATTGCCGATAAATGCAGAACACCTTAACTGCTAACAAATATGGCTTATAAAATTTCGGGAAAATATGAATGGCATTATAATAATCATCCACCACACCCTGTCCATTCTGTAATTCAAAATATGCCTGCTGCCGACGAAGATATGCCGGATAGTATCCCGGCTCCTCTTCCACAATCCGGCTGCACACATCAATACACATCTCATATTTTTCCATATCATAATAGAGCAATGCCAACCGGTCCATGAAAGAAAATCTTGCTCCGTTGTCATGTTCTAACGGAATTCCTTCCTTTAAGTACTCCTCTGCCATTTTATAGTTCTTTAAATTCTGGTAGGCAATACCTATGGCACACTTAATAAAGCCTTCTCTTGCCTGACGTTTTTTATACTTATCTGAACCGTCATCTACCAGCTTTTGACGGCACTCATCCCATTTTAATAAATATTCAATTGCCGGTTCATATTGTTCCAAGCCCAGATAACAACGACCTTTCATGTTGACATAATCATAGTACAACGGGTCTTCCGGCTGCAAGTCCAACTGATCCAATTCTTTTATGGTCTCAGGGAACATTTCGTTTTGGAACATGCACCAGCAGGCTTCCACACCATGTTTCTTTTCTTCCGGTTCCTGCTTTGCCAGTTCATGATAATAGTCTATTAACGGAATATTAACTTCCCGCATCATTTCTAATACAGAATCATCTCTCCCATTAATCTCTAACAGTTCCATAATCAGGTCTTTTGCTTCGGTATTCTTTCCCACCTTCATGTAATATCCGGCAATTCCAACCCGGGCAGTGTAGTGATCCGGCAAACATTCCATCACATGTTGCCAGCACTGATATGCAGACTCCCACTGCTGAGCTGTCCAATATGCCTGTCCTACCCAATATCCGATATATACATCATCCGGATATTCTTCTAACAATTGCTGACCAGCTGAAACTGCTTCTTCCTGCTTTTCTTCATGAATATAGAGACGTATCCGTTCCACATCTTCATATGGATGATATACCTCAAATGCCTTTAAGTCCTCTAATTCCTGCCACTGATTACCGAATTCCTGCCGGTCAATTTCCGCTTTAATCTTTAAGTAATTACTGATATATGTATCTAGGGATATTTCTGCTTCATCCAATCCCTTTACTTCTAACAATTCATAAGTAAGAAAATTCTGATTTTCCACCTGGTATTGCACATAATCCAAAAAATCTTTTGGGAACATTTCACTTAATTCCTGCTTATCTGCAATAATACTGAATTCTTTGTCAATTAACTTCCAGATTCTCTGATCAATATACACATGACTCATTAAAAATACTAAAAACCGCTCCCGTACCTCTAATGCAGTATCTAACGCAATACAAATCGGGTCATCAAAAAGCTTTTCCCACATTTCCGGATTGGTTCTGGTATCCACATACCAATATATATCATTTACCTTATCCAACCACAGATCGATTTCATCTTTTGGCTTTTCATCCCCTTCTGATAATTCCTCCGGCTTTCGTGCCAATTCCATTGCTGTCTCATAAGCTTCCCGCAAGCGTTTAAATCCTTCCGGATCATCCTCCGGATTCACTTCACGCAAAAGTTCATGATAACGGTTTTTCAATGTATTTTCATCTTTCGTCGGTTCTAACCCTAATACGCTCCAAACAATCTGCTGTTCCATTCCTTTGCTCCCTTTCTTTATGCAAGTCCCAAACTAACCACTATGTTTTAGCATATCACATTTTTTTGTATCTGTCGAACTTAAGAAACAGTTTTCCCGTAAAAAGACCATTTCCCCCATGATACACCTATCCAAGATATTGGAGGCGATACACATGAAAAAGAGAAAACTTTACTACTTAATCCTTACCGGTCTATTGCTGGCAATTATAAATAACAGCTCTGTTTCTTCCTTACAGATTCATACCGTGGATGCCCAGCCCATGTTGGCAGGTTCCGTTCCTGTAGTGGCAGAAGCCACAAGCATGACCTATACCCCTGACTATCCCCTTCATTTTATTGGGGATTCCCGCACCGTTGGAATGCAGCAGGCGTTAACTTACCACCAATATGATTTAACCAATCATTCCTTTACTGCCAGAATCGGTAAAGGCTATTCCTGGCTCTCTGCACAAAGGGATTTGACTGAGTTGTCACCTTCCATACTCATTATCAATCTGGGTGTCAATGATTTAGGAAACATAAAACAGTATCAGACTCTTTATGAAACCTATGCTCAGGGTTGTTGGAGGGACTGCCCCATCTACATTGTGTCGGTAAATCCCTGCTGCCAGCCCTGCACCAGCGTGTCCAATGGTCAGATAGAAGCATTTAACGCCTCCATGGAGGAATGGATTGAAGCCTATAATGAGAAAAATGCCTCGGCTTCCACCGAGACATTTCCGATTCGCTATATTGATACCTATCACTTCTTATTATCCGAAGGATATTCCTCTTCAGACGGACTTCATTATTCTGCTGCTACCTATGAACGCATTTATAACTATATTATAGAACACATTGAAGAACCGATCGGAGACGGGACAGGCATTTACACTGTCTCTTCCTGAGGAAATCTCATATCCCAGGTCCTCCGCACCGTATCCAGCACCCGCATCAGGAATAACGTATCTACGTGAGTCATCTGAGGACATTCCAGCTTCTTACTCTGAATGGCATGAATACATGCCTGTACCTCATATTCCAAACCACTAATCTGTGCCGGACGTTCTACCGTTTCTACCAGATTACCTTTTGCATCAAATATCTGATACCGGGCGTAATTATTAATATCCTCTACCAGAATATATCCTTCTGTACCATATATTTTCCCCTGTCTGTCCGTATTGGAAAGCATGGTTGCATAAAGGCTTGCCATAGC
Organism: Lachnospiraceae bacterium; assembly: GCA_017623675.1. Lineage (GTDB taxonomy): Bacteria > Bacillota > Clostridia > Lachnospirales > Lachnospiraceae > CAG-632. The sequence goes on along the minus strand of JAGAOO010000063.1, from coordinate 21,493 downwards.
ACCATTCATGTAAACCAGATTCACCACCTCCTGGGCATCTACACCGGAATTCATCCGTACCATAGAGGTAGAAATATTATCAATCTCTTTTCCTAATATCTGCAAAGCAAAGGTAATGGGATACAGTCCAATATCCAGCAACGCACCGCCGCCCATATCCAGACGGTTCACCCGTTCCTTTTCCTTCAAATCATACCCGATATCTGCAGTTACTGAGGTCACTTCGCCGATTCTGCCCTGCTCCAAATCCTTCTGTAACCGAACCATTAATGGCATGAATCGCACCCACATAGCTTCACATAAGAATACCTGATGCATCTCTGCCAAATCAATCAAAGCCTGTGCCTGTCTTTCATTTAAGACAAAGGGCTTTTCCAGCAGTACCGGTTTTCCATGACGGATACAGGCTCTTGCCTGTTCATAATGAAGATGATTAGGTGTTGCAATATAGATTAGCTGTACTGCATCATCCTCCATCAGTGCTTCGTAACTGCCATAATAGGTGGTGGCACCATGTTTTTCTGCAAATGCTTTTGCCTTTTCTTCCTCTCTGGATGCCACTGCATATAATTCCGCCTCCGGCATTTGACGAATGGTATCTGCCATTCGTTCTGACATATGTCCTGCTCCGATAATTCCTATTTTGAATGCCATAATATGTCCTCCTTATACATGTATAATATACTAATTCTCCTATGCTCCTGCAAGCTGTGTTCCATTTCCGCCGGTATACAACTGGTAGTACTTACCCTGCTCCTGCATTAATTCTTCATGGTTGCCCCGTTCAATAATTCTTCCCTGTTCCATAACCATGATACAATCACTGTTTTGAATCGTTGATAACCGATGGGCAATGACAAAGGTGGTTCGTCCCTTCATCAATTTGTCCATACCATCCTGTACCAGTTTTTCTGTCCGGGTATCAATGGAGCTGGTCGCTTCATCCAGAATCAATACCGGTGGGTCAGCAATTGCTGCCCTTGCAATGGAAAGTAATTGGCGCTGTCCCTGACTTAAATTAGCACCATCTCCGGTTAAAACCGTGTCATATCCCTGTGGCAGTCTTCGGATGAATCCATCCGCATTTGCCAGTTTTGCTGCTGCAACAACTTCTTCATCTGTTGCATCCAGTCTTCCGTATCGAATATTTTCCCGAACGGTCATGGTAAATAAATGGGTATCCTGTAATACAATTCCCAAGGACCGCCGTAAATCTGCTTTTTTAATTTTATTCACATTAATACCGTCATAACGAATCTTACCGTCCTGAATATCATAAAACCGATTAATCAGGTTGGTAATGGTGGTTTTTCCGGCTCCGGTTGAGCCTACAAATGCAATTTTCTGTCCGGGCTGGGCATATAAACTGACATTGTGGAGCACCATCTTCTCATCATTGTACCCGAAGTCTACATCATCGAAAACCACATCTCCTTTTAATTCTACATAAGTGGTTTCATCACCATTTTGATGCTTATGTTCCCATGCCCAGAGTCCGGTACGTTCCTTACACGGAACCAGTGCACCATTTTCCCGTTTAGCATTTACCAAGGTTACATATCCATCATCCACTTCCGGTTCCTCATCTAATAAGTTAAAAATTCGCTGGGCTCCGGCTAATGCCATAATTATGGAATTCATCTGCATACTAATCTGATTAATTGGCATATTAAAATTCTTATTAAAGGTTAAGAAGGTTGCTAAGCTTCCCAAGGTAAAGCCACCCACATTTCCAATGGCAAGAATTGCACCTACAATCGCACACAGGACATAACTGACATTGCCAAGCTGGGCGCAAATCGGACCGATTACATTGGAGAACTTATTTGCCTGATAGGCACTGTGAAAGAGTTGGTCATTCAAGGCATTAAATTGTTCCACACTGTCCTGTTCGTGGCAAAATACTTTTACTACCTTCTGTCCCTCCATCATTTCCTCAATATATCCGTTCAAGCCACCAATATCTTTTTGCTGTGCCATAAAGTATTTTGCGGAATGTCCTCCCATTTTTTGTGTAAATATCAACATAATTCCAACCATGGCAAAGGTCAAAAGACTCAATGGCACATTTAATACCAGCATGCAGACTGCAGTGCTTAGAATGGTAATCGCACTGGAAAACAACTGTGGCATGGCCTGACTAATCATCTGCCGCAGAGTATCCGTGTCATTGGTGTACATGGACATAATATCACCATGGGCATGGGTATCAAAGTATTTAATTGGCAATCGCTCCATTTTTTGAAACATTTCATCACGAAATACCTTTAATGTTCCCTGGGTAACATTTACCATGATACGGTTGTATGCATATGCCGCCAGAACACCCACAGCATAGAAACAGGCAACGCGCAGAATTTCCATCAGCAGTGGCTGAAAATCCGGTATCTCAGCTTCCGTTAACGGTTTCACAAAATCATCGATCAGAGTTTTCATGAACAAGGTACCCTGTACATTTGCAAAAGTACTAATCATAATACAAACAGCAACAATTACAATCTGAATACCATAGTGCTTCATCAGGATTCCAAATAACCGCTTTAGAAGTTTTCCTGCATTTTGTGGTGCTTTCATCTTCATTCTCATAGCATTCTCCTCCTAATTCATTCCTTCATCGAAGTCACCATTACCCTTGGTTTGAGATTCGTAGACTTCACGATAAATTGCATTACTTTGTATCAATTCCTCATGGTTGCCAACTGCTTCCAATTTTCCCTCATGCATGACAAGAATTCTGTCTGCATTCTGCACACTGGAAATTCTTTGCGCAATAATAATCTTAGTGGTATCCGGTATCTCTTCCGCAAATGCTTTTCGAATCCGGGCATCGGTTGCCGTATCCACTGCGCTGGTGGAATCATCCAATATCAGAATTTTCGGTTTTTTCAACAATGCTCTGGCAATACAAAGACGCTGCTTTTGTCCTCCGGATACATTCGTACCACCCTGTTCAATATAGGTATTATATCCATCCGGCATCTTTTCAATGAACTCGTCCGCGCAAGCTAATTTACATGCCCGCTTACATTCCTCATCCGTTGCCTCTTTATCTCCCCATCGGAGATTTTCATATATCGTACCACTGAATAAGGTATTCTTCTGCAATACGACTGCCACTTGATTTCGCAGCGTTTCCAAATCATATTCCTTCACATTACGTCCGCCTACCAGTATCTCTCCTTCTGTGACATCATATAAACGGCTGATTAAGTTAACCAGGCTGGACTTTGCACTACCGGTTCCACCAATGACCCCAATCATTTCTCCTGGTTGAATGGATAAATTAATATTTTTTAACACATCATCTTCTGCTTTTTTATTGTAACGAAAACTTACATTCTTAAATTCAATGCTTCCATCTTCAACCTCCATAACCGGTTCCTCCGGGTTCTGAATGTCACTGGTTTCCTGAATAACCTCTGAAATACGTTCCGCACTTGCAATACTCATGGTAATCATGACAAATACCATGGACAGCATCATCAGACTCATCAATATATTCATGCAATAGGTTAATAAACTCATCAAATCACCGGTAGCCAGATTGCCGGCAGTAATCATATGTGCACCAATCCAACTAATCAGTAAAATACAGGTATATACTGTAACATTCATAACCGGCATATTAAATGCCAGAACACTTTCTGCCTGAATGAACATATTGTATACCTTTGCACTTGCCTGAGCGAATTTATTGGTTTCGTATTCCTCTCGAACATACGCCTTGACTACCCGAATTGCGGATACATTTTCCTGAACACTGGCATTCAAATCATCATATTTCTGAAATACCACATGAAAGTATTTATTTGCCTTCGATATAATACAGAACAGAATTCCACCTAACAGAATGACTGCAATTAAGTAAATTGTAGCAATTCGTGCATTGATTATGAACGCAGCCACCATAGCACAAAGCATACTGGCAGGTGCCCGAACCCCCATACGAAGTGCCATCATATATGCATTCTGCAGATTCGTAACATCTGTTGTCATACGGGTTACCAGTCCTGCGGTACTGTATTTATCTATGTTGGAAAAAGAAAATGTCTGAATGTTTTCAAACATTGCCTTTCTCAAATTACGTGCAAAACCGGCAGAAGCATACGCACCATATTTACCACCCATGATTCCGGCAAACAAACCAATCACTGCAATGATTAACATGTATCCCCCTATTTTGCAGATGTAATGAATATCTCCTCCCGGCACTTCTACACCATTATTAATAATGGCTGCCATCATCAACGGAATAATGGTTTCCATGATAACCTCCAATAACATGAAACACGGAGTAGCAATGGTAGCCTTTTTGTATTCTTTGATTTGTCTGAATAATGTCCTTAACATTCCTTAACCTCCTGCTCGAATACCTTCTCTTGCATTCCATAGATTCTATCACTGTTTAGCTTCATCAGATTCTCACTCATTTTTCCCATAAGGGAATAGAATTGTTGTATTTCTTCTTTGCTTAAATTACTCTTTAACCGTTCCTCCATATAATTGATTTTCTTATCAATTCTTTCATTTAACGTTCTTCCTTTCTCGGTCAGCACCAGTTTTTTTAATCTGGCATCATGCTCCACACTGCAGCGCATGATAAGAGCGCTTTTCTCCATACTTTGCAGAGTCTGTGTCACTGTAGAACGTCCCAGATAAAAGCTTTCCTCAATATCCTTCTGAAAGATATCTCTTTCATTTCCCTCTAAGTATATGAAATGCAGAATCCGACTCTGGGCACCACTGATTCCCTCTGATTCTGCCGCCTGATGAAGATAATGCTTCACCTGATTGGATAATATGATGACTTCTCGTCCTAAATGCTCAACCATTTCCATAATTTCAATAACCTCACAAAAATATAGTTCGTATGCGAACCATTCGTATACGAACTATATAATAACACAATTCTTTTAATTGTCAATCATTTAATTTCTAACATTTAAGTACGAACTATTTCTCTATGAAGTCCTCCATATCAATAATTTCCTGAGACATTTCTTTCAAAATCTTTTTGGTATAGATTGCCTGAATCAAATCCAGTACACCACTGATTAAAAATGCCAGTCCCAGTACAAACATAAAGGCTCTGCTGATTCCAAACGGATTTACAATTAACAAAATACCCATTGCAATCCCTATTAATGTAACAATCAAAAGAACCCACCAGCCTTTTGCTGCCAGCTTTTTTGTTTTACTTTACTGCAAGCGGATTATCAATTCAAGCAATTCTCATTTTCTTTATATTCTTTTCATTTTCTCAACCATCACTTGTCAACCTGCCAAATAAGCAACTGCACTGCCAATCCATAGGAAAATTGAAATAGCAAGAGAAACCAGAACAAACCAGTTGATTTCTTCCTTCCACCGAAGTGCCAGAACCAGACCATCTCCGATTATTGCCATAACAAGGAACATCGGATGGAACACCCACGCATATTTTCCTATAAACAATTGAAACAGCATAATAGTAAAAGCACCTACCAGAACAACAGAAACGATGCTTTCAATAATATGAAAGGCTTTCTTATGCTTCACTTCCGATGGATATACCACAGGTATTGCCATGGAAAATGCTACAATATATAACAACGTCAATATCCGCACTCCCGGTTTTTGTAAGGTCTGCATCATCACTCGAAGAATCATCGCTGCAATCAGAACACCATAAGCACCAAACTGCAATCCCGGTATGGAGTATTCGGTATGTACCATGCCGGATAACAACATACAACCTATGGCGCCACATAACAGCAACGTCGAAACAGTAGAATAGTGCATCACTGCCTCAATACTATCCAGCGTTGCGAACTGAGGCAGACGAAATGCCTGAACTGCTAATAATACGATCGTTCCAACAAATGATACCAGACAAAGACCTGCCATGTATTTATGAAGCCCGTCTGTCAATAAAACCTTCTTCTTTCCTGCCCGAACCAGACTTTGTATCCGTTCTGCTGCCAAAATCAGAAAATATAATCCAATCAAAATAGTAGCACTTATAGCTAAAATACTAATCACTTTCTCGCTCATATGCATTGCCTCCTTACATTTCGATATTTCAATATCGTCCTATTGAACACCGGTGGTTCCAAATCCCCCCCGGTCAGTACCGGTCAATGCTTCCACCTCTTCAAAGGTAATCTGTGGCTGATGCTTTTCAATCCGAAATTGACAGATTCTATCATTGACTTCAATTACCGTATCCCGCATTGCCAGTGCCGGAAACCGATACCAGTCATTGGGACCGCAATAGGTTTCATCGATGATTCCCATGGAATTCGCCTGTAAGATACCGAAATTCTTAAAGGTACTGCTTCTTGGTACAATGTGTGCTTCATAGCCTGGTGGCAATTGAATGGCAACACCCAGATGAATCAACTTAAAATCTCCTGCTTTCATTTCTACCCGTTCTGCAGCACGAAGGTCTATCCAATCTGACTTTCCGTCAATGTATTCCAATCGTGTAATTTCATCATTTAAATATTGAATCTTTAATGTAACCTGTTCCATAATTTCCTCCATTGTAATCTGATTTTTCTCTTTGCATTTCTGCTTATTTTCATATTGCTATGGTATCACAGCCTCGGGGTTTCGTCCACCTTTTCCTTCCTTCCGATTCCTCCTCTGTGTCTTCTGTAGTCCTTTGATTTTCATTTACTTTTTTATCCGGTCATGCTATGATTTTCATATCAATATTCTTATTTATGGAGGCAGCCATGATAACCATTAGTACCTGTATGATTGTTAAAAATGAAGAACGTGTCCTTGCCCGTTGTCTGGATTGTGTCAAAGAATTCTCAGATGAAATTATCATCGTTGACACCGGTTCCACAGACAAAACCAAGGAAATTGCTGCCAAGTATACGGATTGTATCTATGATTTCCCTTGGATTAATGATTTTTCTGCCGCAAGGAATTTCTCCTTTTCCAAAGCAACCAAGGATTATATCTACATTGCAGATGCGGATGAAATGATTGATGCCGATAATATCCGGCAGATTCAGGAATTAAAATCCATTCTCCTACCTGAAATTGATATTGTGCAGATGTACTATACCAATCAACTGGAATTTGGTACTACCTATAATTATGATAAGGAATATCGTCCAAAGCTAATCAAACGGTTACGGGAGTTCTACTGGCAGGACCCTCTGCATGAAACCCTGCGGTTAGAACCGGTGATTTTTGACAGTGATATTGCTATTATCCATAAACCTCACGAAAGCCATAGTGCCCGGGATTTTGCTAATTTACAAGCATTAATTCAATCCGGCACTACTCTTTCTCCGAAATTAAACGTCATGTATGCAAAGGAATTATTTATTGCCGGAACAAATGACGATTTTCTGACTGCCAAGCCTTATTTTCAATCCTTAGCCAATGCCACTCTCAAGGAGGATGAATTAAAGGCAGTACAATGTGTCTTAGTAAAATGCGGTGTGATTGAAGCCGATGCGCATTTGATTTTAGGAGCAGCGTTAAAGAATATTGCCGACGGGAATGGAAGTGCTGAAGTCTGTACCTGTCTGGGAAATTATTATGAAAGTCTTGGAGAATATCTGGAAGCCGTTCTCTGGTATTACAATGCCGCATATGAAACCTCATGTGAATTGTGCCTGCGGTATGGAAACGAACTTCCGTTAGAAGGCTTAGTCCGCTGCTATCAGGCACTTGGGGATAGAACACAAGCTGAATTCTACCAGGATATCATTAATCAGAATGCAGAGAATTAAGATATAACAATGAATAACAATAAAAATACAGCAAGGGCTGGGAATTAAATTTCCCAGCCCCATGTATTTTCACCCTCTGTTTTCTTTTTTGTTTCCTTGAATGTCATTTCCGGATTCTTAACAATTACTTTGGTATTGGCTGCTACGGATTCCGTAATAAACGCATTACCGCCAATGACTGTTCCGGCACCAATGACTGTGTCACCGCCCAGAATGGTAGACCCGGAATAAATGGTAACATTATCTTCAATGGTAGGATGTCTCTTTACCCCAGCCAACTGCTGTCCCACACGGGTAGATAATGCACCTAAAGTAACACCCTGATACAGCTTTACATGATTTCCTATCTGGGTAGTTTCACCAATTACCACACCGGTTCCATGGTCAATAAAGAAATACTCCCCGATTTCCGCGCCGGAATTAATATCGATTCCTGTCCGGCTATGGGCATATTCGGTCATGATTCTTGGAATATGCGGTACCTGCTTCAAATACAATTCATGTGCAATCCGATATACATAGATAGCAAACAGACCGGGATAGGATATAATAATATCCTCCTTGCTCTGTGCTGCCGGATCTCCATCAAAGCCTGCCTGCACATCCTTTAACAGCATTTGCTGAATATATGGCAGACGACTGATAAAATACCGGCAGATTTCTTCTGCTTTCTGGTTAGCAGCTTCCTCTGTTAACTTCTCATCATTGTAAATCAAAGCAGTCACAATCTGCTGTCTCAAGGTCTGTACAATATTATTCAAATGAGAGCCTACAAAATAATCTCCCATATAAGCAGACAAATCTTCATCCCCAAAATAACCCGGGAACATCACACGCCGAAGTTCCTTCAACATCAAAATTATGGTGTTCCGGCTAGGAAGATGCCGTCCTTCCTTTCCCATTAATAAATCATTGGTTTCATAGTTATTCGTAATTTCTGCAACCGTCTGTTGAATCTGTTCCATCATGGATGACTTCATTTCCATGTTACTCCTACCTCTTTTCTACTATTATCATATTCTGTCAATTAAAAACTTTCTACGTCCGATTATTCCGCTTTGGGTGAAACAACTGCCCGGTTCATCATATAAAAAGAGAAGGTAGCTTTATCTACCAACTGTTCCTTATCATCATAAAGAAATGCTTCATATTGAGACACATGCATCCCCTGACGAATCTCCTTTGCCTCACAGATAATATATTCCGTATCCACTGCCGGAAGTATGTACTCCATGTTGCCATCTATGGTAGAAGAATATACTCCATAGGTACAGGCAGCCAGTCCTGCGGTGATATCTGCCAGTGAAAACAAGCAACCGCCATGTACGGAACCATACGGATTCAACACCTTATCCGTAACCTTCAGTTTCCCTTTTACAAAGCCCCGTTCAATTTCCAATACTTCAATGTTTAATTCCTGCATATACGAATTCTCCTGTACCAAAGCCCGCAATGCCTGCTGCACCTCAGGAGAAATAGGCAAGTCTTGTTCCTGTTTCATTTCCTGTCTCATCTTTATCACCTGTATCATTCATTTATTTATGCCTAATATACAATAAAACCCAAAGGCTTGTCTATAGCCTTTGGGTAATTCACACCAATTTCCTATGAAATTCCATTACGATTGAGTTTCACCAATTCGCTTTTCAATAAAATGAATAACCTCACTTTTTTCAATTCCCAGTGCCATGGCAAATTCACAGTACAGATTATCTTCTGCTGTTTTCATATAGCGAGCATCGGTAGCAGTTACTTTTTGTCCCCGTTCCACTCGTTCCTGTTTCCGCAAATATAAGGTCTTAATTACCTTTAACCAATCTTCGCAGTCGTGATGCTTCATACATTCCTTAAATCGTTCTTCCCGTAACTTATCATTCGATTCACCAATGGTCTCAATTTCCGGAATATGGTCAATCAGTTCATTTACCTGTTCTCTTGTTAATACCTTCCGCATGACAATCTTATCATTGTCTACCGGAATATAAACTACACTGGTTTTTGCTCCCACCGGTTGTAAAATATAGTAAAGTCTGTTTGGATCCACATCCGGGATTTCTATGGTACTGATATTTTCAACGGTACAGATTCCATTATTGCCACATACAATGTAATCGCCGATTTCGAACATTCCATCTCCTCCTTGTTCAATACGTGTCGCTCACAATTACTACTGTTATTATACCCAAATTTTAACAATTTAATCTTTTTACCAACTAATAGTAGTTTAGCATTTTTCAAAAGGAAAAGGTAAGTCGAAATTTACCTAAAAAATAATTTTGTGAAAAATGTCTATTTCGAACAAGCTGTTTTGTATGAAATATCCCTATATATTACTTTTCAATTAACTAATTCTAACACCCATTTTAATGGATATATTTCTGTATGAAATTGACAATAATTTTTCGCGTTTCCTCCTCTGCTTCACCGGTTTCAAATTGTCGTTCCGGATGCCATTGTAAAGCTAACAGCTTCATCTTTTCAGAAAAATAAGCTTCTATCACATGATTCTCTTCATCAATTGCCAGTGGTGTAAAACAAGGTGCCAGACAATCTTCATAGATTACATCCTGATGAAAATTATTCACATAAATATCCCGGTTCTCTGTAAGTAAATGCACCTTATGGTCTTTTCCCCTCGGACGTTCTACCGGTAAATCCGGATGATAAGACAGCTTCCCACCAAATAGTACATTGATGTATTGCATGCCCCGACAGGTTGCAACAATAGGAATTCCATGCTCCACACAGTATTTAATCATCTTTTCTTCTGTCCGGTCCCGATTCGGCTGGATTTCTTCATTGTGTTCTCTGTCATACCACTTCGGTTGCAGAGCACCGCCACCAACTACAATCAGAAGGTCAATGTCATCATCAAACAATCGCTCAAAATTCTTCGTATGATTCGATACCGGCTTCGGAATAAAGCCCATCAGTTCATAGAACCGGATATATGCCGATTCCAGAATATCCGTAGCATCTCCATATTGATTCACGCCCTCACGCTGAGTAATCAGGGCATGTAAATTGTGATACTGAATACCTTCCTGAATGGTGCCATTCTTACAATCCAGCTCCAGATAATTCATCTTGGATACCGTATCATAGATTTTGGCTCCACAGCCAATAGCAGCCGGTATATCGAATTCTGCACACCGAATTGCCATATGGGAAGCAGCACCTCCGTACTTGGTTATAAATCCCTTGATTGGTTTTGTGAATATCCACTCATATCCCGGGTCTGCCTGTGGTACCACTACAATTTTTCCATCAATATTCGCTCCCTGTTCTTCCTCCAGTAATACTACTTCACCTGCCACACGCTTACTGGTAATAAAATTCGGTCTTGCCTCGTATACGGGAATAATATCAATGCTGTCAGCCGAAAGAATTACTTCCGGAAGCAACACGCTCCGATTCAGCCGGAATGCTTTATGACGGTTTTCTACCAGTTCGCTCCACTGCACCTTTAATTTTTCTACATCCAAATCCCTGTCATATGCTTCAATATCTTCAATGGTCAGCCAGGACAATTCATCAATTCGAAATCCCATAAGCTGTCCCACTTTACGAATCCATTCAATAACCAGACTGAGAGAACGTGTAAATTCAAACTTAAAATACTCTCTCTGTTCAATGGCTGAAATCAAAAACTTCTGAAATGCCTCTGCCGGAATGTCTATTCCATTTTCATCCAAAGCCTGCTGTAGATTTGGTAAATCCACATGCAGATTTTTGTTCACCCTTGGCTGTTTATTCTTTGCAGAAACAGGGCGGAAGTTCATAGCATCATACCGTTCTGTCCGAATATCATAGGTGCCACTGCGAAGATGACCATACTTGGAATCAAATTCCTCTTTACTCATAATTCCATCTGCATACGCTTCAAAATCTTCATTGAATTCGGTAGACACCGTCGAGATGGACTGCATGAACTGATCCGTTACTTCCTTAGAGCAGTAACCTGCTTCTTCTAATGTACGCAAAAATGCCCGTGCCATAAATGCCAATCTTGCCTGTCTTGCAAATTGGGGTGTTCCATATCTGGTAATGGCTTCTAACAACCACTTTACAGTTTCAATCAATTCCTTGGCATTATTACAATGCATACCGATTTTCTCAATCTCCGTTCTGGTGAATTCCAGAATGTTTAAGGAACCTTCATCCTGTGCCAGAATAGCATTGTGCCGATGAATGGCATCTAATGTCAGTTTTTTCACTTCCGAAACAATCAGACTTCGTTCTTCCTCGGTAAATCCATACTCTAACAGCTTCTGACTGTTCTGTTCTGTCATAAAATCATAGCAGCTAAATACAATTTCGAATTCTATCTTATCATGAGCAGATAAGTCCTCCTGCAAACGCTTATGATAATAATTCACCAGCTTATAAGTCAGTTCCTTTGGCAATGCCTCCGGTATCAGGGAATAAAAGGAATAGTTCAGATTAATATATGGTTTATTTCCCACCTGATACATCAAATCTTCATCCAGAGAACAATAGCCTAATTGGCGAATGCCCTCGTTCCATGCCCGATGCGTAATAATTCGTCGGTACAAGGAATAATCCAACGGTCTTGGATTCGAGCCAATGATTTCCGAAGGATTCCAGAATGCCATATCTGATAACTGCATTGGCTTACCGGTCAAAGCATCTAAGTTTGCTTCATATTCCTGTTTCATTTTCTTTTTACACAAAAGAAAGGCGACCTCATCTACAGATGCGTTATGATAATTGGCTGCCGCCAATGGACGCACCTGAAATAAAATCACCTCTTGATTACTATTAATTGCAAACTCAATATCTAAAGGAATACCCTCAATAATACTCTCAACTTCCCGTACTGCCGTAATTAATTTCTGCCAATGAATATCTAACTGCTCTAATTCCACATCTCTGGCAATCCACAGCATACGTCCACCCCTGCCGCTGGTTACACTGTCCGTAGAGCCTAAATCATCAAAATTCACCAGATAATATGGGCGGTTCTCCCGTAAATCACGGGTAAACACCACGCCACTGACACGTACATGGGTTGCCTGCCGTTGGATTAGCACCTGTTCTTCTGCAACGGATGACATATCTTCCTCATAGGAAGCAATTACCTCATCTATGGATTTCTCAATCTCCTGCAGGCTGGCAGAATCTACGTCTAAAATACTTTTATAATGCCCGGCATTGGAGGATTTCAGGCAGTCTTCATGGCTGGAAGAACTGCGAACCACAATCCGGCAGCCTTCAAATCGTTCTCTAATTTCTTTGCATACCAATGTCTTATCTTTCCAGAAATCTTTTACCTTCAAGATATACATTTTCTCAATCTTAGCATGGGTAATTAGATTCTTCATCGCATACAGCGTATTTGCCTTTGTTGAAATAATCTGATTCACAGGTTCCATGCTTTCACCTCACACTTACACTTCCTAACATACTTCTCTTTTCAGTTTACAACGAGAACTTCTTGAAGCATTGCATTTTTCAGACATCATTCCAAAAATGTACTGACAATGATAACCGCTATTCCAAGCAGAATTCCCAACCCTGACAGCCACTTCTTCGGGCTGTGAAACAGATGCGGAATCAGTTCCCAGAAAATGATATACAACAACATTCCCAGACCAATACAAATCAGAATACCAATAACAAACTCATTGAGTACCGGACTAATGAGTGCCATTAATAAACCACCCACAAAAGTTGAAACTGCTGCCAGACCCAGAATTAATATCTGCTTTTTCCGGCTATCCTTCTGCAAAGTAGAATACATCAACATACCCATTGGAATGTTATGCAATCCTACGCCTAACGCAACCAACATTCCTACCTTTACTGATTCCGCACAAATGCTGTAAACCGCCATACCTTCTACAATATTGTGAAGGATAATGGCAACTGCTGATATTACACCAATATGAATAACATTTTCTTCTGTCTGTTCTTCATGATGACTATCTTCATGATCCGGAATGAAATGGTCTAATACCTTTAAGGCTACAATACCAACAATAGCCGCAGCTGCTGCCACTACCAGCCAGACTCCCTGAAAGGTCTCTAACACCTCTGGTATTAATTCCATTGCAACTAAGGAAACCATTGTTCCCAACGCAATGGCAATGGATAACTGTTCAATGGTTTTACTGCCTTTTGCAAGCTTTACCACTACCACTCCGAATAACAAAAATAAACCTAATACAAATGTAATGACAATTCCCATAACAATTCCTCTTTCATTATTTCTTACATAATTTCTCCTGATTTCAAAGTTTCACACTTCTCATCCCGCATCATCTTTACAGCACAAGAACGTGTGACACTTAATCAGTATCACACGTTCTACCTTGCTTGTCAATATGCAATTGCAATTCATTTGCAATTAGATTCTTCTTTTGTTGCCGCAATTTCTTCCTGCTTCCGTTTCGTATAGTGATTATAAAACAGTAAGCCTGCACCACTGATACAAAGTGTAACCGCAAATACAATAACAGCAAACCAATATTTTTCATTGCCAATGGCATTGCCACCTACCGTAGAGGTTACAATAGACGGAAATTTTGCAATAGTAGTAATCAATATCCAGGTTCGTAAGTCCATATTGGTCAATCCTGCAAAATAACTTAAGGCATCTTTGGGTGTTCCCGGAATAAAAAACAACAGAAACATTAAAATGTCCCGCTTTTTATGATCCTGTAAAAACTTTAAGGAATGTATCTTTTCCATAGGAATAAACACTTCTACCAGTTTGATACCAAATTTCCGAACCAGCAGAAATACCAAGGTTCCTCCCAGAGCACTTCCCAACATACAGATAATGGTTCCTTCCACTGCCCCAAAAGCATAGCCGGCTCCGATTTCAAAGGGTTCTCCGGGAATAATTGCCACTACGATTTGAAATATAACAATTCCGATATATGCCAATCGACTCCAAAGCCAGTTACTATCTACCCATGCACGTAACCGCTCACTGTCAGACACAAATTGTATCAATGGCTTTCCTACTGTCCAAAAGATTATGACTGACAACCCAAGCAAAACCAGTAGCAAAATAGTGACCAAGACCCGTTTCTTCTTTATACTCATGGTCTGCTTCTGACTTTCCTCTTGGAAATTCTCTGTTCTGTTTTCATCTGTACTGTTTCGTCTATCCATTCCTTATACCAGTTATAGTAAATGCTTTCGTTTATTTTGTACCAAATATTCGGTCTCCTGCATCTCCTAAACCAGGACAAATATATGCGTTCTCATTTAAACAACGGTCTAATTGTCCCACATAAATCTGTACATCCGGATGAGCTTTCATTAATCGGTTCAAGCCTTCCGGTGCTGCAATAATACACATGAACTTAATATTCTTACCACCATGCTCTTTTACAAAGTTAATTGCATCTACAGCAGAACCACCGGTTGCCAGCATTGGATCAACCACTACAATGGTTCTCTGGTCAATTGGGTCCGGCAGTTTACAATAATATTCATGTGGTTCATGAGTCACAGGGTCCCGATATAAGCCAATATGACCAACCTTGGCTGTCGGCACCAGTGCAAGAATTCCGTTTACCATTCCCAGTCCTGCACGCAGAATTGGAACTACAGCTAATTTCTTTCCAGCAATCATTGGTGTCATACAGGTTTCAATTGGGGTTTCCACTTCCACATCTTCTGTTGGCAAGTCCCGTAAGGCTTCATACGCCATCAACATTGCAATCTCTTCAATCAATTTTCGGAATTCATTGGTTCCTGTATTCTTATCCCGAATCATTGATATTTTGTGTTGAATCAATGGATGTCCCATAATTGTGTAATTTCCCATTTGTAATCCTCCTACTATTCATTATACTCTAATCTATTCGTTTATTTATGACGGATTTCTTACTATTTCTTGAATTCTTTCGGATTTTGTTCTTTCGCTTCGAATACATAATCCTTTCCCGGCAATACCGCATTCAATATAATTCCAATGATTGCTGCCACAGCAAGACCGGTCAGACTGATTGTTACACTGCCGATAGAAAATGAAATTGCACCGGAAGCATTGTAGTATTTAATACCAATTGCCAATACCAGTATCAGTGCAGCAATAATAACATTGCGGCTCTTTGAAAAATCCACCTGATTCTCTACCAGATTACGCACACCCACTGCAGAAATCATACCATACAGTACCAGTGAAACACCACCAATGGTAGCTGTCGGCATAGAACTTACAACTGCTGCAAATTTCGGTGAGAAAGAAAATAAAATTGCCAGATATGCTGCAATTCGGATAACACGAGGGTCAAAAACCTTCGTTAATGACAATACACCGGTATTCTCTCCATATGTGGTATTGGCAGGAGCACCGAAGAGAGACGCCAACAGTGTTGCTGCACCATCCCCGCAAAGGGTTCGATGTAATCCCGGATCTGCAATATAATTCTTGCCTACCGTTGAAGAAATCGCACACATATCGCCAATATGCTCTACCATGGTTGCTAATGCAATTGGCATAATCGTTATAATAGAAGTTACTAACAACCCTGTATTCAGATTCGGAAAGATGGAAAATACCGTATCACTCATCTGGAACGGAAGCCCAATCCAATCTGCTTCCTGAATGGCTGTGAAATCTACGTCATGGCGAAGAATTCCTACTGCATATGAGCCCAGAACGCCTAGTATAATCGGAATGATTTTTATCATACCTTTTCCCCAGATATTGCAGGCAACAACAATCACAATTGCTACAATTGCCACCAGCCAGTCTGCCGAACAATTGGTAATTGCAGAAGAAGATAAGGTTAATCCAATGGCAATAATAATCGGACCGGTTACAATCGGTGGGAAGAATTTCATTACACGTTCTACACTGAATATCCGTATCAGACCTGCCAACACAAAATACAGTAGAGAAGCTGCTGCCACACCGGCACAAGCATATGGCAGCAATTCTTTTTCTCCATTCGGAGCAATGGCTGCATAGCCTGCTAGAAATGCAAAGGAAGAACCTAAGAATGCCGGAACTTTTCCTTTTGCCAGAAAATGAAACAACAAGGTTCCTAAGCCCGCAAACAGCAAGGTTGCGGAAACGCTAAGTCCGGTCAGTGCCGGTACCAGTACTGTGGCCCCAAACATGGCAAACATATGCTGAAATCCCAACACCATCATCTTTGGCACACCAAAACTGCGTGCATCATAAACTGCATCATCTGTAACTTGTTTCATACATTGAACTCCTCCTAAATTTTACTATCCCTAGTATACACTATTCTTCTTTCATACTCAAATCATTTAATAACTGCATTTTCATTTCATAATAATCCGGTGTCATATCCAAATAATGCATATGCGGATATTCGAAACGCTGTTCCTCTTCCCAGATTTCTTCAGACAGCTGTCGTTTTACATATGCAGCAATTTCATCCAGTGCCGGGAGGTCATATACCAGCTCACCATTCTTTATAATCGGCTTTTGCAGTTCAATTGCCTTGCAGTTATTAAAGTACCGATTTTTCCATGGCTTTGTCGGGTCCACATAACGGAATGGCTGGCTCATATCAATGACTTCATCAGATTTTGCTATCATATCGGCAATTGCCCGTCCCTCTTCGTCAATAATTCGATATACCTTCTTCAGTCCCGGATTCGTAATCTTTTCCACATTTTCAGATATCTTAATTCTTGGAACGAATTTACCCGGTTCCTCTTCTACTGCTGCTATCTTGTATACTGCACCAAATACCGGTTCTGATTTGGCTGTAATCAACCGTTCACCAACACCAAAGCTGTCTACGCATCCTCCCTGACTCAGAATAGAAGATATCGTAAATTCATCCAAGCTGTTAGAAATGATAATCTTGCAATCTTCTAACCCTGCTTTATCTAACATTTTTCTCGTTTTCTTCGTTAAATATGCCAAGTCACCACTATCAATTCGAATTCCCTTCAAGCGTTTGCCCATTGGCTCTAACACTTCTTTTGCAACACGTATCGCATTTGGAATACCGCTTCGTAATACATCATAGGTATCTACCAATAAAACTGTTGCATCCGGATAAGTTTCCGCATACTTCTTGAAGGCTTCGAATTCATCCCGGTAGAACATAACAAAGCTGTGTGCCATGGTTCCGCTGATTGGCATGCCAAACATCTGACCGGATAACACTGTGGCTGTACTATTAGCACCTCCAATATAAGCAGCTCTGGCACCATAGATAGCCGCATCCATGTTATGGGCACGTCTGGCACCAAAGTCTGATACTCCTCTGCCATCTGCGGCACGAACAATTCGACGTGTTTTGGTAGAAATGAGGGATTGATGGTTAATCTGTAACAAAATTGCTGTTTCAATCAACTGGGCATCAATTAAAGGAGCTACTACCGTCAAACATGGTTCATTGGGATACATAATGGTACCTTCCGGAAATGCATAAATATCCCCTGTAAAACGAAACTCCTTCAAATATTGCAAAAACTCTTCCGCAAATAAATTCTGACTTCTGAGATATGCAATATCCTCCTCATCAAAATGCAGATTCAATACATATTCTACAATCTGCTCTAAGCCGGTAAAAATTGCAAATCCTCCTGCATCCGGATTCTTTCGATAGAATACGTCAAAGGCTACCCGGGTATCCTTATCCTGGTCTAAAAAGTAGCCATTACTCATTGTCAATTCATAAAAATCCATAACCATTGTTAAGTTACGTTCCATATTCTGCGTCCGTTTCATTGTATTTCCTCCTTCTTTGAAACCACGATTGGTTTCCATCCATTCTTTCGTTTATTCCGTTACCGTTTATTCTGATACGTTTTCATGAAAACGATATAATTCAGGACTTCTTTTTACCCCTTCCTGAACCTTCTTTGTACCGGTGGCTTCCACATAACAGCTAATCTTTTTTCGAAAATTCGCTTTATATAATGATTTTCCCAAAACTGTTTCATATAGTTTTTGCAATTCCGGCAAAGTAAATTCCTCCGGCATCAAGCCAAATAAAATATTGGTATATTCCGCCTTGTTCCGCAAGCGGCTCAGTCCCATCTGAATTGCTTTTTCATGGTCAAAGGCAATTCCGGAATCTTCCTGCTTAAAAGCGGTTTCCTGAATAGAGGATACTCCACCGATAAATAATGGAATTCGCTTCACCTGATACCGCAATACCTCGCCATTATCCCCATGCAATTCCACTTCCTGCTCCGTCTGCCGAATGGTAAACCAGCAGGCATCTGCTGCGTCATCTCCGGCAGTAACTGCCACCGTATTTTCCTGAATCAATGCCATATAAGCAGTGGAAATAATACGGCTTCTAGGGTCACGCCCCGGTTCTCCAAAGGTATATAGCTGTTCCATATAAATATCCTGTAATCCGGTTTCTTCCTCCAGTTCCCGTCTGGCTGCCTCTTCCAGAGACTCGTCCATTTCTACAAAGCCCCCGGGCAATGCCCAGCAATGAATATACGGATGATTCTTTCTGCGGATTAATAGGATTTTCAATGCATCTAAGGTTTCATTCACAGCAAACACCAGCATATCTACGGTAACCGATGGCCGTTCATAATCCCCAGGGCTATATTGTTGTAAGAATTCTGCTTCCGTTAATCCCTGCTCATTCCTAATTTCTCTCAAACAGGTTCCTCCCTTCCTTTCTGCTAAATGTATGTTATTAAGTAGCTTTTTAATACTTTTTGATAGAATACCACTTTACCTTATGTTTGTAAAGTAGTTTTTGTATACTTTTTATATTTTATACAAAACCAAGTCAAAACATTAGTGCCACCATATTTTATATACCAAAGAAGTGATTTCCTTTCAACGCGTTTCATTGTATAATTTATTATATATATACGTATTAATGACATGGAATTTACTTCCATAATCCAAGTTAAGGAGAGTTTTACAATGGATGATTTTTATGCAAACCTTGGTAAAAAGGTAAAAGAATTACGAATTGAAAATGGCTTAACTCAGAATCAGGTTGCCAAAGCATTGAATGTTACTCCGGGTTATATTAGTAACGTTGAGAATAACCGCAGTGCTATGACCCTGCGTTTGCTTATGTATTACGCAGAATTAACTCATGTATCTCTGGATGCTTTGATTGGTAGTATTGATTCCGAATATGAAGCCACAGCTCTTGACTATGAGTTGCATGACTTAACAAGAAGAATGACAGATGAAGACAAGCGCAAATTAGTAAAGACCTTGAAAATCTGGGTAAGAAGATAACCAACTAGTATGAAAAAGAACTGAGTTCCAATTGGAACCCAGTTCTTTTTCATAATTCAAGCATCAGCATTACTATTTAGCACTCTTTTTCAGACTAATCAATAGAAGAATCATTCCGAAACCTGTTAGTATGTGGCCAATTCCTGCTATACCGGAAATGGAAGCATCTGCCCCCTTCGAAAGTTCCATTCCAAGAACCTGTGTAATACCTCGTACAAACATCATAATTCCGGTCAGTGGAACACCAATATTATATACAACGAAAAAGATACGGAACAGCTTTTGTTGTTTCAGGTCAACTTTCTCTTGAAACAGAGCTACCAAAAGAAATACTATCATTCCAAGTAAAAAGAAATGGGTATGTACCTTTCCCAATACCGTTGTTCCGGAGAACCCGTTGTACTTGGTAAATTCGCGGTAGAATACTCCTCCTCCCATTGCCAGAATTGCATAAATCAGGGATAAATTGATATACTTTTTCATTTGTTTTTCCTCCGTTTTCTTTCATTTTATCACAAGCATGTCATTTGATATTTCATTGGTACATACTGTTAAAGTCATCTCATGCCATTCTTCTCCGCCCCAGGTTGAATTTGCTATCCCACGGTCAACAAAGCCCATTTTCTCATACATTTTTACTTTGTTTTGCAGACATGTCAGTATCAGCATTTCACGGCCATTTTCTTGTTCCCGTCTAATGTACTGCAACACTATTTCCCGCGCAAGCCCCTGTTTCCGATATTCCGGCAACACATCCAAGCCCAACAACATAATATTCTTTCCATCCGGTTTATACAAATTCACATCTGTAAAGAATTCATCTCGAAACGCATACTCATCCGTTGCTAAACCATTTAAGAATCCTGCAAGTTTACCAGTCTCTTTCTCTACTGCTACCAGAAATAATTCCGGTACTTTTGCAATTCGTTCTTTCATACTCTTTTCCGAACAAGCCTCGTTAGGTGGAAAACATATCTGTTCTATATGAACCGCCTGGTCTGCTTCTTCCGGCCGGATACTACGAAATTCGTACTTTTCTTCCAACGCATGTTCTCTTGTTTTTTTCACCATATCATTTACCACTTTCATTTCTCCTTACACAATTTATTTTTAATCCTCTGCATTGCCTCAATATGCATAATCCAGTGTCTGCAAAATGGCATTTTAATGAGACCTCTAATATCCAGTTCTTTCGAAAACTCCTTTATCTCTTCACCCTGAAGCTCATTACCGGTAGTTATTATGCCGGCGTTTTACTGTGATAACCATCTGCTCCGGCAAAAGATAAGCAGATGAATTCCATCCTTATATGTAGCCTCTTTACCGAGAAGTTTTTGAATTTGTTTATTCTTTTCCGACCAGTCTTTATTCATGGTGTTGCTCCTTTTTTTTTCGATAATGTGTAAGCTTTCCTGTCATCTTTATCTTGTTCCCTTTTATTATCGTAACATATTAAACGTTCTGTCGCAACGCATGGTCATTATATATGTTTTATCTGAATCAGCATTTCATTTGCCATTTTCTCGAGCTATCAAACTTTTTTCCTGCATTTTAATTT
>JAGAOO010000009.1 GCA_017623675.1 Lachnospiraceae bacterium | reverse complement strand
GAAAAACAAAAGTATGTCTGCAACGACATTTCTCCGGCGTAGAAACTACGCTGGAGACACATGCAAAAATGAGGAATTTCCCGCTGCAACTTTTGGGAAAGTATTCTGCAATTTTAGGTATTTAGGGGTTGCAAAAAACACCCATATTTATCATCAACTGTTTTCATCCATCCGCGGTAAAGTTCGTCCAGTATATTTTCATCGTTCTCAAGCAGGAGTAACATTTCCGCAGACATTTCCTGCGCCTTTTCTATCAGAATCTGATACAAATTCAAAAACACATCAATTTTATAACAGCTTTCAAACACTTCATCCTGTGTCTTTCTAAGGATTTCATCTTTGAAGCGTAGATATTCCAGGTACAGCTTTGTATTTACCTTCCTAATCTTTTTATCCATTGAACTTCCCCCCTAAGCGACCATCAGTCTCCGGTATTGATTTTTTGTAATGTAAGCCTCATAGACTTCCTTGTTTTCCTTTTCCAAGCGCTTCTTATCAAAATATGTAGTAGTCACCTGCTTCCATGTCACTTTACGATCCCCTACAACTCCAATCTCATTTTCCCTCAGATAATTTTTCAGTTGATTGGATACTGCCTCTTTTCTAACTGTAAGTTCATCCAGCTTCTCTGAAATCTCATCATACTGCCGAAAAAGGGATAGTGTTTCTTCAGGAAGCTCCACAGTACTTCCATTGGCTTTTTTGTATTTTTGATTAAGAAAATCTGTAGTTGCCTGCGAACCATCCGGACAAGGTTCAATTTTCTGTAGCACATTTTGTTCCCAAAACTGCTTTTCCATCTTGATAATCAATGATATTAATTCCTCATCTCTATATACCTCATGGTAATAAAAATGATTGCCTCCCACTAATGCTGCTATATATGTCTTTTTAGCTCCCGTAACTGCCATATAGTGCTGTACCTGCAATATGTATTCTTCAGGAACGCCGCTTTCCCAGATCTGCTCTTTATAAGCCGACGCTGTTTTTGCCTCAAAGATGCACATTTCACCATCTTCATAAATGACACCATCCAGATCTGCAATCATAAAAGGATATTCTTCACTCTGTAAAAGCACTTTTTTGGCTCGCACCTTCAAACCGGTTCTTTTCATAAACTCTTTCTTAACCACCGGTTCCAAAACTGTTCCAAAATGAGTAAATTCATTTTCTGTCTCCTCCGGCATTACCTGTCCTGTCTTTTCAAGCCAAAGCTGAAATACGGATCTGAACTTATTAATTCCGGCAATAACTGAAACATCAGATCCTCCGATTCCTTTGATTCTCCACTTCAGCCATTCTTCTCTTGTCAGGCTTCCTGTTTTTACTAATATTTTCATGCTCCCTCCACACACAAAGTAACGGCAGGCTCTATCAGCCTGCCGTTACCTCATCTCTTTCATCTTATGCCGCACATACCATGTCATATGCTCTGTCAATTAACGTGTTTCCTTCCATTGTTCTTCCAAACAGATTTTCCCGGTAATTCTTTGTCTCTCGCAACGGCTTCGCATGGGTTGCAAAATCAGATACAGCATTTACAAAACGATAACCGTTCTTTCCGACTTCCTTTAAATCAGGTGCATCAAAGTAGCGGTGCTTTAAATCCTCCTTCATCCTGACTACATTTTTCTTCTGCTGATCTGACAGCTCATGTTCCTCCGGGAACAGACAATTAATATAGTCCAATACCTGCCTGTCAGAAATCTTTATTCTTGTAAGGCGCTCAAAAGCCTTTCCAAGTTCAGCCATATAATTGTCTGCGTAAAGAAGTGTCTGCCTCGCATCCTGCATTTTACCGGACAAATTACCGGTATGGGTTGTTGCCCAGATTCTCTTAGCTTTTTCCAAAGCAAGATTCAGTGTATTATTGCACACTACACGGATCGGTGTCATGGCAACCTTTATGGCACCGCTTCCATCATGAGAATTTGAAAACACCATATAAGGGGTAATCTCATCTCCTGAAATAATATACCTCTGCGGAAGTTTTGCCAAAAGCCACACTTTTCTCCCATCCTGAAGAGAACCTGCAGTCTCATAAGTAACACCCTCTCCAAGAAGCGTATCCGTAAATGCAAAAGCATCCTCATTCTGCACCACCTTGTACTTATCGGATACCACCCCTAATACCTTTTGATCCGTATTTCTCACATTAGCCCAATACCCCTCCAAAGGGATTCCACTATCTGTGAAAATCGGATGCTGTTCCACTTTCCAATCAAGCCCCGCTAAGGAAAGTGCCTGAACAGATGAGGGAGAAGACTCAACCATAGTACCAAGACCATGCCAAGGCTTCTCCCTCGTGTAAAACATTGTTTCGACATTTGTTGCCATAATATACTACCTCCTTTGAAATTTATTTTCAAAGTTATAGTATATAATCAAAAGATTTGCATTTTACAAAACTATCTTATTTATATAGCATATTCAAAAAGTCCGTAAATGTTTTGCAAATAAATATCGATCTGTCTTCTTCATGATTATAGAAAACAATATTTCCCTCTTTAATACACAGAAAGTTTCCGGCAGGATCTATGCCGAATGGAAACATTTTTAATTTTTTACCTCCATCTGTCTCAAATAAACAAATAAAGTCATAAATGCTATCCATATCATCTTTATTAAAAGAGAGCAAACCACCAAAAACCATTCTCTTATTTTCTCCCATATCAAAAGTAACTAAAGAGGGAGTCCCTGCATTATTTTCTATGATGCAAGTCTTCAGGTCTTCCGGAAGTTTGTAACAGTATTTGAGCTCCAGTGCCTCTAATTCAGACTCATCTTTCAAAGGAGACACATATTTCCATGTAATATCAGCCATAAATAATTCCTCCTCTAACGAATTCCACCACACCAAATAGAGTTGCCACCTGTATGACCACTCATAGCGTGAATCTTTGTTTCCACTAACTGCATTTTACCAGGAATTTCACTATGATGCCAAGTATAACCTCGTATATATGGTTCATTATTTGTAATCTGTTCTAGCTGTTGCTCATTAAATCGTGCTTTCAACTCAGGGTTGGCTTCGATATTGTCTTTCAGTTTTTCCGTGCACTCCGTAAATATTTCCTTGTCTCCTGCCTCCCACAATTTAGTAGGTACTTCACACTCGAAAATTGAGGGAAATTCCGGAACAACTACCGTTATCTTTACATGATCCACATCAACAATTTTCTTGACATACTTAATTCCTGTAACATCATGATTTTTACCAGCCAGATCTTCATTTCGACACTTTAAATAATAACTGCCATCTATATCTACAAAAATAGAATTAACAGCATTTTCCGATAAGCTTGTATTCTCTTTAAGATATTGCTTTTCTCCTTCTTCAAGCTCTCTGTTAATTTTATTTTCCTGAATAGAAACCTGCTTTATTTCAAGATTGTTCTGCTTAACAGCCTCCAGTGATTGGGTTTTGATTACTCCCATATCGGGCATAAGGATTTTTGTTCCTTCATTAAGTTCCCGTGGCGGAAGCTCAGATAATTCAATAGCCTCTCCAGTTTCTCCAAGTGTACAGTCGCTTTCCATTTTTTCTTTCACAAAGCTTTCCTGTAATACATTTTTCATGGATTGGGATGTTTCTACCGCTTTAGTTAAAAATGGATGCATTAAGACACCTTCTTTCAACCATATCTTCAATTTCTTGAGAAAGATTTTCTTCTTCGATCATAAAATACTGTTCAATACTTTTCTTTATGTCCACAGTTCTATCATACTTCTGTTTAATAAGTTCAGAAATGACCATCATGCATCTGCTTTTAGGATCTTGCATGTAACCATATTTAAAGACATCACGGATATCTTCAATATATTCAGATTTTAGCTTCACAAATAATTCATATAATATTTCATAAGCAGCATTGTCCAGTAATGCATCAAGACTATATACACCATTCACGAGAAGCTGCATAATCCCATCAATCAAAATTGAACCTAATAATTCACTTTCGCTACTATTCCCAATCAATCTAATGTCTTTTTTGATTAGTTCTTTCTTCAAAGCCTTCTTACATAACTTTATTGAATCAACAACCAATTCGGGGGATTGTGCCAACAAAGAATTCAGTAGTTTAAGGCTGATATTGCTTAACAGTTCTATTGTATTCTCATGAATAACACTTCGATTAATACTCTCAAACATTTTACTTTCTTGTTTTAGGAAGATATTATCATCCAATACAATATGATCTTCGACCGAATCTACTTTAACCAGCACAGGCAAACTCATTCCCTCTTTATGGCAAAGAGCATAACCTGTCTTTAGGTTCCCCAAATACATTGCATCCTCATTTTTGATTCCAATTGTGTTAGCAATAAGAATCTGATCATCAGAAGATACCACTCTTTGAATAATCTTATTGGATGAATTTTTAATAACATCAGGTGCTAATTTGCTTGGGATCTGCTCAGCAATAATAACACCTTGCCCATAAGATCGCATTTCTGCAATCATATTAGTAAAATGCTCAACCGCCTTACCTTTGGGATTACCTAAGTTCTCAGAAGATTTATCAGTGTCAATATTTTTCAAAAGTCTGTGTGCTTCCTCAATGACGAGAATATGTTGTAAACCAATATTCTCAATAGGATGCTCGTCTTTGAACACCTGTCGGAATTCATTAATAAAAACAACGAGTAATCCTACACAAAAAGCCTTGTCAGAATCATCTGCCAGTCCTTCTAGCTCAAAAACTACATTATTCTGTAAAAGCTGATCCATGGCAATCGGCTCGCTGGTATTGAGCATAAATCCCTTACTACCAACACATAAGCTATCTAAACGAGCCAGCATAGCAGTTTTAATGTTTCCGCTGACTTCTCCGTCATATTGCAGCTCGTTTTCTATATAATACTTGATCTCATTTTTCAAATCCTGCATCGTTGGAAACAAGTATTTATGAGCCTTCAAATCATATTGCTTCCTCATATAACAAGCATCAAAAATATTAACACTATTCTTCATGTTTACCAATTTGGGATGGTATCCTAAGGTTAAATTCCAGCCCTTATTTCGATAAATATTATGTAAACACTTCTCTAAAATATAAGGCATGGGCCCATAAAATGAAAAAGAAGCATTAAAAAGATCTTTAAGAAAATCTATATGCGTCTGCAGGTTAATACCATACTGAATATAAAACGGATTAAATTGCAAGCAATTCAGTTCCGGTTTACCGAGTGTGTATATGGTTAATGGCTTCTCTCCAATACCTATATTCCTATACTCTTTCTTTGCAGACTCAATTACCATAAACGGCTTATTGCTTTTCTTCAAAATACCTTTTACAGTCGTAGTTTTACCACTACCGGTAATGCCACATACAAAAGTATGCTTATTAAGGTCTGTTTCACTTAATGAATATTTCATATTATCCAACGGTCTATGTCCATCAGAGACACTACCAATAACAACATCATCATATGAAGAAGCTATCATAGGATAATGCTTTCCTAATTTTAATTCAAAATCAGGAACAGTCTCATAAGGCGGAGTGCATAACAAGCCTAACTCAGAAGAAGTTATCGGCGCTAATAAAGGATTGCCTTTATTCATAGAGGGAATCAGAATCTGTTCATTGTCTTCTAAATCATAAGCAAACTTTTGCATTGGGAAGATATCCTTAGTAGGTTTTGCCAGTTCTCCACACAAACAAGCCTGAATAACATTAGCAACAATGTTATTACCTGCAGAATAAGCAATTGCAGTTCCCCACATACCCGTACTCTGCCCATATCGTAATCTCTCAATTGTTTTATCACAATACTCCATCATTTCAAGTGCAAAGCCATTTTGAACATCACAAGAAATACTTTCACTTGCACCACTTGTCTTCGTAAATGCTTCCGACTCATTTTTAGACCAGGAACCTCCCAAATTGATACCAAAGACCAATCCCAAATTAAAAGAAGAAGACTTAGAATTTGTCGACGTATTTGTATCCGATTCATTTCTCTGCCTTGATATATTTCTTTTGCTAATAGCAAAACACTTGTCTCTAATATTGATAATCTCACCATATTTCTGTTGTACATCTTCAAGTAAATATGGTTTTGCAATACAAAGCACTGTATACTCTTGACCATTAAGGCACCTCATAAGGGTAGAAATATCAAATTTCTGCTTTTCTTCTTCCATTCTAACAGCAGGAATCGCAGAAACAATTCCACCTTTCCGGATAACAGTCTCGCGAAAATTGAAATTTGGATTGTATGGAATCAATTCAACTCCTGTCATCAACCCATTTATAAGCGACTCAATTATATCTTCTGCTTCTTTGCTATCCACACCAAAAACAAGACTTGTCCGACCATCATGACTCATTACACCATAAGCAATAATGACATTGAGAGAATGAATAGCTGCAAACAACTTACTCATTTTGTCATTTAACACAGTGAACATATCATCCGTTTGTTCTGTGGTATAGCTATTCAATTTGAAAAAATGCATACCATTAAGGATCTGCATTGAGTCTTTATCTAAGTATTCTCGGACTTGCGACGGATCAATAGTTAAATAGGGTGAAATTGTCCGAACTAATGCTCTCGTTTGTTCACCTAATATGGTTATGTTATTTTGAAAATCTTCTTGTAATGTAAGTGTTTTATCTTCATTCATATTAATCTCACAGAGTAGCTCTCAAATCGTCAACCTTCTGATTATAGAACTTTGCCACCTCATCAATCCAAATATACAGATCATTTTCAAGTTTCATCATAAAATTCTGAACAGCTTTATGATAGTTTTCCTTATTTTTATCCGGAATAATTTTGGCATAGGTCACACCACCGCCTGCAGCACCTGTTAAAACAGCACCTGTCGCAATGACAGCCATCGGAATATCTATCTTAACAGACAAGGCACTTAAGAGGATTCCTCCCACAGCTGCAGTCCCCAACGCTGCACCAACAGACACAAAATTTCGATCAATCTCTTTGAAATCAATGCCTGTGCAATAAGTCTCTGATTTCTGAATATCAAATTTACAGGAATCATTAATTTGCTGCCTCATGTTTAGTTCATAAAACTTATTTGCATTAGCAGGAATTTGAAAGATTTCCTCACTCAAAGTCTTTTGGGACAATTCGCAATAGAGGTCTATCATATACCCCTGAGAAGCTGATGTAATACTGTTTTCTACAAGCTTTATAATACTTTGATTTGCTGCTTGAAAAGAAGGAGAAGTCTGTACAATACTAGTTACTCTCTCATCCAATTCACCAAATAACTTTTTGATATATCCTTTGACATTTTCATACATTTTTATCGATACCTCCTTTGAGACTCTCAATCTTTTCCTTGATAGGAACAAGTTCATCTTGAAGGAATTTTAATTTGATAATAGTATTCTTTATATCATCAGCATCTTGCTTTCTCTGTACAATTTTGGTCAATTCATCACTTTTGATTTTTGCATTCCGAGTTAGTTCATCGCTATAAGCATTAGTTATTTTTATGACAAACTGTCTCAGATCATCGACTGCCTGACTTTTAATTTCATCCATCTTCTCCACTACTTTTGCTTTTACCAGTGAATAGTATTTTGACTGTGAGAACCGACTTACTTTATGTGTTTCTTTAAAAGTTTTACCAGTAGTATATTCGTAGCTTTCCAGAACATCATCACTATTTTTTATATTATCTTTAATCTTTTGAAAATCCTCTTCTGTCAAATCCGGTTTTATCGTACAGTACTCAATTGATTTTCCACTGTTAAGTTTTGTTAAAGCTTCATCACATTCTTTTATTACGTCCTCTTTTAGACTGGTTTCAAATTCTGTAAATATCTTTATTTTACGAAAGGAAATTTTCTCCAATTCTTCGACACTTAAACTGTTGTTTGGGTCTATTGCTTCAATTTCTTTTATATACTCAGAAAAAACCTCTGTAACCTTCGTATTAATAGTACCTTCTGTTTTTGTATATTTCTTTACAATTTCGTCAACAACTGAATTAATCTTAAATGTCATCACCTCAAGCTCACGCTTGATATGATTTATTTCATTTCCAAGCTCAATCGGATCTTCTGCCTTTTTTTCATAAAAAAGAATATCCTCTTTCAACTCCGTCGAAACATTATCAATAACAAATATCATACGCTTCAAAAATTGACTTAACTCTAAATAATGGGCCTTACGTGCGAACAAATTCAAAGCTTCTTCCATGACACCAAAATTAGATAAATATTTTAGACGTTCCAAAAACTCATCTCTATCCTGACTTGCTTCATACCATGCCAACATGGCAAAAGCATCTAATTTCTTTTCGTTGTTTGCACCTACAATATAAGCTTTCAGTTCTTCTTGGGTGAGTCTCTGTGCTTTATTAAAATACAGTTGTGCTTTACTATCGATGAGAATAATCTGTTTTGAGTTAATAACTGGGCACTGACGAACTGCTTCCTCCTGCAAACGGGCAGCATCCTGCTCCGTCAAGTCTGCTCTCCTAGTCAAAATCCAGAACATAGCGTTCTTATTTCTGTCAGCGCTTGCAGATTGAAGAAACTTTCTGAA
The DNA here is from genome assembly GCA_017623675.1 of Lachnospiraceae bacterium. Lineage (GTDB taxonomy): Bacteria > Bacillota > Clostridia > Lachnospirales > Lachnospiraceae > CAG-632. Next base: position 1,109 of record JAGAOO010000009.1, on the reverse strand, counting down.
TGAGGTAGCTTCCAAAGCTTGTCCTGTAAGAGGTTTAAGAAATATCACAGCATTTGCTTCTTCAATATAATGATTCGTAATATCACCTACACGACCATCTGCATTAACACCCGGAGTGTCCACAATTTTGATACCCCTAAAATCTTCGTTCCTAAAAGGATACTGAATCTCTATTTTTGTTACAATATCTTTCCAAAAAGGTTGTTTTTCTTCAATATATTTACGAACTTTTTTTTCATACTCGTCTTTTTGCAAACCATAGATGTTTTCTTTTTCAATCTCTTTAAGCAAATCCGCAATCTCAGTCTCTAGTATCCTCTTTCCTTTCTTTTTCATTAAGATTTCAAAATTAATCGCAGACACAGGTATATCGCGATAATTATCGTCAAGAGCTGCATTCGCATTAAGAAAATCCTTAATCTCTTTCCTATTTTCAAGAGTGACAACCCTGTCATCAGCAAAGGTTGCTGATAATGTAAATCTCTCCCCATACTGAATCTCCACTATGGATGAAGTACACTGCTTTACATCCATAGGAAGAATTTCCTCACCTAGATATGCATTTATGAAAGTAGATTTTCCACTCTTTGCCTCACCGACAACCATAAGTAAGAATTTATCTTGCTTAATGTTTTCAGCCTGTTTTGAAAGAGTTGTTAGCGATTTATCATAAGTGGTAGTTTCTTCATTTTTTATAGTGCTAATAAGAGATTCAAAACATGAATATACCTGTAATACATCCTCTTTAACTTTCGTATAATTTGTAATCATGAACTAGCATCCTCCTGAGATATTTTCTTTTGCTTACTATATTTATTTTCCAATATCATTCTCAAAATCTATAATTGCTGACTGCAATAGAATACAAAAACCTTTCAACTAATACTTTAGAATTTCAAGTCCGCTTTTGATACATATCTTTCCATAACCTGTCCCTCCTAGATCATTTTATTGGTACTACTAATTCGCCTTGGCTTTTTAACCACATATCAATGCCTTTACCAAACACTTCCGCCGAAACTGCATAAACTCCATTTTCTTCTTTTTCAATTGCCGCAGTAGGAAGCCTGTCAAGGACTGCCTCTATTGATGGTCCACTGTATTCAAAT
>JAGAOO010000062.1 GCA_017623675.1 Lachnospiraceae bacterium | reverse complement strand
TATCCATCGTTTCTTTTGTGACGCTGATTGTTGCTGTAAATACATATACGGAAGTAATAAGCAATCAGGCGAAAGGGATATTGGTGTTTATTGCATGTGCCGTTTTTACGGTTGGTTTGCTTGCGCTGATGGAGGGAGGACACACATTTGGATATTATAAGTGTTTACATTGTGAAGAAACCTTTGTCCCCGGTTTCATTAACTATACAGTAGCAATAAATATTGTTGCGTTAAGAATGATGCGATGCCCACGTTGTGGCAAATGGAGATGGTGTCTGAAGGTGCTGACAAGGAAAGAGAGAGATGAAAATGAAGGAACGTAAAAAAATAATAATACAGATAGTAGTAGCGATTATCGGTGTGGTTGCCGGTTTGTTGGGTGTGAATGCATTTAATCAATATGTGCTTATGAGTCTTCCGCTTGTTGTTCGTATGGTTTTGATGATTGTAACATATTTACCGATTGCATTGGTTCCCTTTTGTATTGTGATATTTAATAAGGAAAAGTGGTCGGATTACGGTTTTTCCAAAGAGAAGATAGGATATCAGTTGTTGATTGGTCTTGCCATTGCTTTGTGTATGTCATTCGTATTTACAGTAATACCGCATCTGATCGGAAAGAGTGACTGGGTGAATAATCAACATATATATATTTATGCATGGCAGTATATATATGATTTTATCCAATATATTGGTGCAGTTGCGCTGGTGGAGGAGTTTGTTTTTCGCGGATTCTTCTACAAGAAGTTAGAAACACTTTTCGGTTCCGCCGTAGGTGCGATTATAGGTTCGTCCATTTTGTTTGGTTTGTTTCATTTCTTGGGCGGAAATATCGGACAAATAATATTAACAGGTTTTATTGGCGCAATCTTTTGTATCTGTAGAGTTAAAATTAAGAATTGCACGTTGTTGTCGGTTATTATCGCGCATGGTGTATACGATGCACTGATTACAGTATGGCTGAATGTTTTTACTTAAGCGACTAATTTGTATATGAGTAGAAATACCACGGAGTACAAATCGAAGATTTGTGCGAAGGGTGTATTTCGCTCTGCGAGGCATGAAAATATTTTGAAATTCTATTGGAAAAAGGGAATACTTGTGGTATTATGTGTATAGGATATAACTGTAATGCATTACAGTTTTGGTCTGGGCGAAAGCTCTTTGGACCACCGTAGGCGGGAAGAATTTCCCGCCATTTTTACTATGGTCGTAAGTTTTGGATGAGTTTATGAAAGAACTTAGCATATTTATAGATGAATCAGGAGACTTTGGAGAAATCACGGAGCGACCAGCGTATTATTTAGTAACGCTTTTGTTTCATGACAAAAAGAATGATATTGCTTCAAATGTTAAAAAACTTGAGGATAGTACCAAGAATTCCGGATTTGATTTTGAGTATATACATACGGGACCTGTTATTAGACGTGAAGACGTGTTTTTCGGATTGTCTATAGACGAACGTAGAAAGCAGCTTTTTAAGATGTTAAATTTTATTGTTAGCAGTCCAATTGCATATGAGATGGCTGTGGTAAATCGAAAAGAAGCACCGGATAAGATTTCTCTTTCCGGTAAGTTGGGACGCGAAATATCAAACGTGATAGGAAAACATAAGGCGTTTTTTGATGAATTCGACAAAATTATTGTATACTACGATAATGGTCAAATCGAACTCGGTGCAATTCTAAATACGGTATTTTCAATTAATATTTTTCACTTTCCCTTATAGATTCCTAATAAGGGAAATTATAAGGGAAAAGTGATGATTACATAGATTTTGATGGACGGGAAATCTCGTAAAAGCTGGAAAGTTAGAGAAATACACGCGCAATTTTGAATTTTAGCTTTCATTATATAAAAGGTTCTGAACAAAGGAGTTCCGTCATAATTTATAAAAAAATAATTGGGACGAAATCATGTTAAATTACATCTGGGCATTTATGATTATCCTCGGTATTATTGTTGCCGCATTTACAGGAAGTATGGAGGCGGTTTCCTCCAGTATCCTGGATTCTTCCAAGGAAGCCATTCAGTTATGTCTGGTTATGCTGGGAGTAGTGGGAATGTGGACAGGGGTTATGAAAATAGCGGAGAAAACAGGATTGGTTCGACAGTTGACAAAGCTGTTGATGCCAATCCTTCGTTTACTATTTCCAAGGATTGCAGATCGGGAACCGGTCATGGGTTATATAGCAACTAATATCATTGCGAATCTGTTGGGGCTTGGCTGGGCAGCTACTCCCACAGGTTTAAAGGCAATGAAGGCTTTACAGGAGATTCACAAGGAAGAGTGTAAGTTGAATGGTGGTGATGAAGAAGCCGCCAGCGATGAAATGTGTCTGTTTCTTGTCATTAACATATCCTCACTGCAATTGATTCCGATTAATATGATAGCATATCGCAGCCAATTTGGTTCTGTGCATCCTGGCGTGATTATTTTGCCGGGGTTAATTGCAACAACCATATCTACGTTGGTGGGGATATTGTTTGGCGTGTGGATGTGCAGGAGAAATCGAAGAAAGAGATTGTAGCTTTTGAAAGTAATATGGTGTTAATTCTAATATAGACATCAAGAGATTCGAGAATATATCATATATAATAAGTATATTTATGGGGAGTTTTATTACAAATAATGCGAAGAAATGTAATAAAATTCACGTAATGAATTAAAAGAAAATAAAAATATTGACAAATAAGCAACGGAATGATATGGTAGTCATAAGCAAGATGATTTTAATACCGGTGACAACCGTTCTAAGTTCTGAATGTTCAGTTTTCATAAATCCTTGCGAATTTCAATGAATGAAAAAACGGCAGGGAGTGGAAAACAGGAAAGATTCGGTACAGTTTATGAATCCTGATTCCGGTGGACTTCCTGCGGAGGAGGTACCATGGGGAAAGTAGATTGGACAATGATAACCCTGACAAATACAAAGGAATTGAGGAAACTATGCAACCAGAAGGAAGACGAAGGAGGAACCAATAATATGTGTAAAGCAATAGATGATTTAATGAAGGATTGTAGGGAAGAAGGGGAATGTAAAACACTTGTGAATTGTATCATTGAAATAGGGCTGAAGAAATTCGGCAAGATACCTGACCCTTTGTTAAAACGGATTCAAGGTGAAGCAAATGTGGAGACTTTATCCCAATGGTTTTCTTGTGCAGTGAACGCTGACTCTATAGAGACATTTGAAGCAATGATTTAAGTAATATATCTAATAAATTTGGAATAAATTCTAAAAATCATGAGTAAAATCCACTAAAGATATTAAGGAATAAATGCATCTTGAAAATTATTTCCATGATTTCCAGCTTCTTGATTCCACTGGTACTGTTCTACATCATTGGTTACGGTATTATGAATCGGGAAAAGGTCTATGACATTTTCATAGATGGGGTAAAAGAAGGTTTTAAAATAGTGGCTGGTATTGCACCTACTCTGGTAGGATTGATGGTAGCAGTGGGCGTGATTCGGGCATCCGGAGCTCTGGATATGCTAGCTAAGCTGTTGACCCCAATTGGAGAATTGTTGAAGATTCCGGCTCAGATTATCCCTTTGATTTTGGTTCGATTGTTTTCTACGTCGGCGGCAAATGGACTGGTATTTGATTTATTTAAGGAATATGGTACCGATTCCAATATAGGGTTGATTGCCTCTATCGTGATGAGTTGTACCGAGAGTATTTTCTATATTATGTCTGTGTATTTTCTATCGGTTAAGGTGAAAAAGAGCCGTTGGACGTTGGCAGGCGGCTTGTTGGCTACATTAGCCGGTGTGGCAGCCAGTGTTTTCATCGCAGGCATCCTTACTCAATAGTCTTTTGTGCAGATGATCGATGCTAATTGCACCAAAAGGGGCAGTAATCAGAATGGATAATACGGCAACCGTTAATACAAGTTGGCCGCAAGGCAGACCCATAGTAAGCGGTATTGCGCCGATAGCTGCCTGGACAGTTGCTTTGGGCGTATATGCTACCATACAGAATAATTTTTCTTTGCCGGATAATTTGGTTTTAATAAGGGAAATGGCAACTCCAAGCATACGGAATACCATTGCACCCACAACCAGTAATATAGGGAAAATTCCTGCGGATACGGCATAATTTAGGTTAACTGTGGCACCTACAAGGACGAATAAAAATACTTCTGCCGCAACCCATAGTTTATTGTATTTGGTAGATAATCTTACTGCCAGCGTGTCATATTTTTGTTTTATCATGATTCCCATACTCATAATGGCTAAAAGTCCGGAAACAGGAACAATACCCTCTAAGTAATTCTGTAATGTCAGAAGCAGAAAAGAGAGACTGAGGATAATTAGTATTTTAACAGAATCTCTCATATGGAATTTTCGAAAGAAAATGACCAAAACAGAACCTACAATTCCACCCAATAGAATGCCAAGTATTATAGAAATCGGTATTTGTAAAAAGCTGGTTGCAGATATATTTCCTGTGGATGCCAAAGAAGTAAAGGCAGTGAATACTACTATGACAAAGACGTCATCTACCGATGCTCCGGCTAAGATTAATTGTGGAATATGATTGGTTTGTCCATATCCCTCTTCCATTAAGCGAATCATTCTAGGTACGACAACGGCAGGAGAAACTGCTGCAATTACGCTTCCGATAATGGCAGCTTCCAGGGTTGTTACTCCTAACAGCTTAGGTGCCAGAAGAACGGTTCCTAAGATTTCAAAGCAGGCAGGAACAAAACACATGAGAATTGCCGGTCTGCCTATTTTTTTCAAATCAGATAAATCTAAGGATAATCCTGCCCTGGTCAGAATAATGACCAAAGCAATTTGTCTTAAATCGCCGGAAATATTCAAGATAGATTCATCAATCAGATTAAGGGCATAGGGACTTAATATAATTCCCACAAGAATCATACCTAGAAGGCTTGGCAGTTTCATTTTGGAAAAAAGACTTCCCAATAACAATCCCAGTAGTAAAATCAGTGCAATACTTGTTAACATATATATCCTCCAAACGTTGTAAAATAAGATGAAATTCACAAAAATGATTTACACGCATAAATAAAAAAGCTGATAATTTCTGCGTGTTTGTTCGCAGAAGTCATCAGCATGAAATGCGGTTTCGGTTACCCGTGGGAGAACTTCATTCCCGATATTGGTAGTATAGCATGAGTTATTTGGGAATACAAGGAAAGTTTTCATTTACGAAAGCAGGAAATTCCAGTATACTATTAGATAGAGATATTTTATGAACGAAAAGAGGAAGGCGGGGTACAAATATGGATGGTAATTTTTTCTCAGAGGACGACTTGGCAGGCTTATTTGATGAATTAGACGAGAAGGCAATAGATGAGGAAATTGAACAGTTATCGGATAAGGAAACGGACGCATCGTATCAACGGTTTAAGGAGATTATTGAGAAGCATCGGGGAGAATAAGTATAATCGTAAATATAAGTAAAAGTTAAAGAGGCAGTTGGTAATACCAGCTGCCCCTTTTGAGTGGGAAAAATCCACCTAAATGTAGCTTTTATGCTATTTTTGCATGCATACTCTATTCCGTAACTTCTTTGCTATCTCTTTTTTCTACAAGCTTCTTAACGCCCTGTATTGCAACGATGACTCCCAGGATAAGAAGAAGAATTGCAAACACAAGCTGAAGTGTAGTTCCAAGGGTAAGTCCTGTTGTCATAAATGCTTTTGACAGCTTTATGATAGTCATGGTAAGTGCTGTAAATGTAACTGCCATCATGAAGAACATTGGTATCCAGAGCATGCAGCCCTGACGCTTTGTCTTCTTCAGGAATACAGCACAGGCAACAAGTGCCAGAACTGAAAGCAGCTGATTTGCAGAACCAAACAGTGGCCATATCTCAGCGTATCCTACCTTTGCAAGCAGGTATGCGAGTACCAGTGTGAGGATTGTGGCAAAATACTTGTTTGTAACCACCTTGAGGAAAGGACTCATATTCTCCTCATCTACATCGTCATCCAAGAAGAACTCCTGAAATGACAGACGTCCTACACGGGCTACAGAGTCCAAAGATGTCAGTGCAAATGCGGAAACGGCCAGGTTAATCAGGGTAAATACCAGCTGATATGGAAGTCCGATTGCTGTGAGGAAGTTAGCTATCGCTCCTGCAAATATCTGTGGCTGTGTTGTAAGTCCCTGAGCTGCTGCCTCACCTTTTCCAAATGATGCAACTGCGATAAGGGCTATAATAGCAAGCATACTTTCCATAAGCATGGCACCGAAGGATACAGGTAGCATGCTCTTTTCACTCTTTATCTGCTTTGAGGCTGTACCGGAGGAGACCAGTGAATGGAAGCCTGATACTGCACCACAGGCAATTGTTACAAATAGGATAGGGAACAGATACTGTCCGTCTACATTAAATCCGTTGAAAGCTGCCAGGTTGCAGGATGGATTGGACACAAATACACCTACAACCGCACCTACAATCATGAAAATCAGCAGATAGCTATTCAGGTAGTCACGAGGCTGAAGGAGTGCCCATACAGGTACTACACAGGCGATAAGTACATATGCAAAAATAATGATGTGCCATATATCACGAGTTATGTATAATGGAAAATTAAGTCCGACTGCGACTGCCACAACAAGCATTAAAATTGCGATTGCTGTGTTTATCCATTTGTTAAGCTTTGCATATTTCAATATCATTCCTAAAGCAACAGCTTCAAGAATAAACAGCATGGAGGTCATTGCTACGGAACCGTTTGCACTTACCTTTGAGACAATGCCTTCTGCGTCAGCAGTAAAGCCGTTGAAGGTTCCTGCGACAACATCTGCAAATGCAGCAATGACAAGTATACAGAATAGCCAGCAGAAGAGAAGAAACAGCTTTTTACCAAGCTTACCAATATACTCCTCAATTATATATCCGATTGTACGCCCCTTGTTTTTTACGGATGCATACATAGCTGCGAAATCCTGAACTGCTCCAAAGAATACTCCACCTATAAGGATCCATAGCATCACAGGAAGCCAGCCGAAGATTGCGGCCTGTATAGGTCCGTTGATAGGACCTGCACCGGCAATAGATGCGAATTGATGACCAAACACTACATTGGTATCAGCAGGTACATAGTCTACTCCGTCCTCATATTCATAGGCAGGAGTTTTTGCGTTGGGGTCTATTCCCCATTTCTTTTGAAGATAACGTCCATACAGGAGATAAGCTCCTCCAAGGACTACGATGGCGATAACCATCATTAAGATTCCACTCATGATATCTCTTCCTTTCTCTTTTATAATAAAAACGCCTCTGCAAGTCTTAAATCAAGACTTGCAGAGGCGGATTTTTCCGTGGTACCACTCTGCTTTGTTGCATATACTGCAACCTCTCATCACCGTCATAATGGCAGTCACCTAACTGTAAATAGTTGTCTGCCACAACAGTATCTCTTATAACGTGGAGAATACGTCCTTACCTACTAACATTTCTGCGTTCAAAAGGAAGCTCCGGGGTGATGTCATGAAAAGGCCCTCTGCCGCCTCGCACCATACAGCGGCTCTCTGGAATCAGGTATCTTCTCGTGATGTGTCCCCTTCAACACTGTAACTATTATTGAACGCTTATGTTTTACACCTATTTGAATAAAAAATCAAGATAATTTTGAAAAAATGTCGTTTTTTGCATTTTTACCTTGCTTCATGACAATTATTCGTTATTTGCCAGAAGCAAATGGGTCTTTGGAATACCACCACATGTGAACTTCTAAAAAGTTAAAGAGGCAGTTGGTAATACCAGCTGCCTCTTTGGAGAGAGGGGAGAAAAATCTATCTAAATTTAAGTTATTGTTAGACGAAACAAATAACAATCTGCGCGCGTTTGACTGCTATCTGTTTCTGTTATATCCTCAAGACTTCTTAAGCAAATTCATGAGGTTTAAGAAGAATTCTTTTCTTCTGTTTATGAGTAAAGTATACCGGGAAATTGTGTTCAACTTGTGTTTTGTTTCTAAAGAAAATCTTATGAAAATCTTACTGGTATTAAAATGATATAAAACTTTATGTTTGTGAAAAGAAAAAATCGGGTGTGGTCAAATCCACACCCGATAGTAATTTATCTCATTTTATAACTGAGGACCGGCAGAAACTAAAGCCTTACCAGCTTCATTTGTTTCATACTTCTTGAAGTTCTTTGTAAATCTCTCAGCAAGATCCTTAGCCTTAGCTTCCCACTCAGAAGCATCTGCGTAAGTATCACGAGGATCAAGGATTGTAGGATCTACACCCGGAAGCTCTGTTGGTACTTCGAAGTTGAACATAGGAATCTTCTTTGTTGGAGCTTCGTTGATAGCACCGCTTAAGATTGCATCGATGATACCACGTGTATCCTTAATAGTGATACGCTTACCGGTACCATTCCAGCCTGTGTTTACAAGATATGCCTTGGCACCGCTCTTTTCCATTCTCTTAACAAGCTCTTCACCGTATTTTGTAGGGTGTAACTCTAAGAATGCCTGACCGAAGCAAGCTGAGAATGTAGGTGTTGGCTCTGTGATACCACGCTCTGTACCTGCAAGCTTAGCAGTGAATCCTGAAAGGAAGTAGTACTGTGTCTGCTCCGGTGTCAGGATAGATACAGGAGGAAGTACTCCGAATGCATCTGCTGATAAGAAGATTACGTTCTTTGCAGCAGGACCTGAAGATACGCCATTTACCTTAGAAGCAATGTTTGTAATATGATCAATTGGGTAAGATACACGAGTGTTCTCTGTAATACTCTTGTCATCAAAGTCAATCTTACCTTCAGCATCAACAGTAACGTTCTCTAACAGAGCGTTTCTCTTAATAGCATTGTAGATATCCGGCTCAGATTCCTTGTCAAGACCGATAACCTTAGCGTAGCAACCGCCTTCGAAGTTGAATACACCGTTGTCATCCCAACCATGCTCATCATCACCGATTAATAATCTCTTAGGGTCTGTAGAAAGGGTTGTCTTACCTGTTCCTGAAAGACCAAAGAAGATAGCTGTATTCTTACCTTCCATATCAGTATTTGCTGAACAGTGCATAGAAGCGATACCCTTTAATGGTAAGTAGTAGTTCATCATAGAGAACATACCCTTCTTCATTTCTCCGCCGTACCATGTATTAATGATAACCTGCTCGCGGCTTGTGATGTTGAATGCTACACATGTCTCAGAGTTAAGACCTAATTCCTTGTAGTTCTCAACCTTTGCCTTAGAAGCATTGTATACTACGAAGTCTGGCTCGAAATCAGCTAATTCAGCCTCTGTAGGAATAATGAACATGTTCTTTACAAAGTGAGCCTGCCAAGCAACCTCCATGATGAAACGAACTGCCATACGTGTATCCTTATTGGCACCACAGAATGCATCTACAACGAATAACTTCTTGTTAGAAAGCTCTTCCTTTGCGATGTTCTTAACAACAGCCCAGGTATCCTCTGACATACGATGATTGTCATTTGGATATTCAGCTGAATCCCACCAAACGGTGTTCTCAGAATTCTTATCTACTACGATGTACTTATCTTTAGGAGAACGACCTGTATAGATACCTGTCATAACGTTAACAGTATCTAATTCTGTATTCTGTCCTACTTCATAGCCTTCGTTAGAAGCCTTTGTCTCTTCTTCAAATAATAATTCGAAGGAAGGATTGTGAACGATTTCTGTAGTTCCAGTAATGCCATACTTTGTTAAATCAATAGCTGCCATCTTTACGTTTACCTCTTTTCTTATATTTTTGGTACTAAGTATATATATACCTGTGACAGTCTGAAGGTTTCAATCCTGATAATTCATAGACCGTGCACAAGGCGATACTCACACATTGTTTATTTTATCAAACAAACGTGTTTTGTCAATATAAATGGTTTTAGAATATCGAAGTTTTTTGCTGAAAGTCGTATTTTTACATAGCTTTTTAACTTATTTTACCAGATAAAGAACCTTTGGCACAGATTCTCTCAGACCAACACTTTTGGCACAGATACTCTGGCAGAAAGAATAAGCCGGTAAATATGCGTCATAATAGTCCGCGTTTTCGAAGCACACGTTTTTCGATAACGGAAAAAATGCACTTGTCTATTACGATACCAACAAAAACAATGACAATCATAACCAGCATAACCTGGTTGATGTCAGCTAGGTCTCGTCCGGTAATCAGGGTTTGACCCAAGCCGATGGAAGTAGTCATGACTTCGCCTGCCATCAGTGCCCGCCATGCAAAGGACCAGCCTTGCTTCAGACCGGATATTAGTTCCGGTAAACTGGCAGGTAAAATGACATGAAAATAAAGCTGCCGTTTGGTCGCCCCCATAGTCCGGGCGGCTTTCGTATAGATTGGCTGCACATTTTTAATCGCATTATCTACTGATATGGCAATGCTAAAAGCGGAGCCCATAACTACTACGAATAATATCGCCTGAGTGGATAAGCCAAACCAGAGAATGGAAAATGGAACCCAGCAGACACTTGGCAGGGTCTGGATTCCCAGAATCAACGGTTTCAGATTCTTTTGCAGGTAGGAAAAATGATTGATTAAAAGCCCGATAATCACGCCAATGATGACTGCAATCAGATATCCTCCAATGCCTCGCAAAAGAGAATAACCGGTGGCTTCGAATAAGGTTCCGTCCTGACATAGTTCAATAAAGGTTTCGCCTACTCCCAAAGGAGAAGGAACCGCATAGGGCTTAAAAACCTCCAGCAAATCTACAAAGACCCAGTAAAAGCCCTGCCAGAGAAAGATTAACAGGATAAGAAAAATAAAAATGCTCATAGGGTGCTCTCCTTTCTGACCTCATCCAGAATTCGATGTCGATATTCTACGAAGTCCGGGTCGTATACCTGACGTGGACGGTCAAAGGGAATGGGGATGATGTCTGCCACCTTCCCGGTTTTTGCAGAGAGAACCACCACACGGTCGGCAAGATAGACGGCTTCTTCAACACTATGGGTAATAAAAAAAATGGTACGTTTCGTTTCCATCCAAATCCGTTGAAGCTCCTCCCGAAGCTGGTTGGAGGTCTGTCTGTCCAAAGCAGAAAATGGTTCGTCCATCAGCAGTATTTTGGAGTCCATTGTCAAAGCTCTGGCTAAGGCAACTCGCTGGCGCATACCACCGGAGATTTGATGAATCAGATAATCCTTATAGTCCAGTAAATGTACCATTTCCAGATAATGAAGGGCTTTTCGCTCCTGTTCCTCCTTCGGTACACCGGACATCTTCATGCCGAATTTTACATTTTCTATGACATTCAGCCATGGAAATAATCCGTGCTCCTGAAACATCACCGTCCGGTCGGAACCCGGGCCGGTAATCGGTTTACCATCCAGAAGAATCTGTCCAATGGTGGGCGTTTCCAGACCGGCAACCAGATTAAGGAGTGTACTTTTGCCACAACCGGAGGGGCCGACGATACATACGAACTCGCCGGTTTCAATCTCCAGATTAATATCATTTAAAGTAGCATCTTCATTATTATCAAATTGCTTATGTATTCCTTTTAGCACTAACGACATATCAAATCCTCCGCTGGCAGTTCATCAATAAAACCCTGCTCTTTGCTTATGACGGCGAATTGCTGGATGGATGCCTCATTTAATTCCGTACTGACACCAATTCTTGTAAAGGCTTCTGTTATAATGGCGTCATCGAGGGACTTTCCGGTTGCATTCTCTAATTCCTGATTAATGATATCCAGACATTCAGCCTGATTGTCGTTCAGTTGTTTGGTTGCTGCTTCATGTTCTGCCAGGAATTGTTCTACCAGCTCCGGGTGTTCTTCCATGAATTCTTTACGAACCACTACAACAGCAACATCATAGTCTCCCTCGTAGTAAATGGTATCGTAATCCATAAGAAGCTCTGCATTTTGTGAGAGAAGAGTAGAACCCCAAGGTTCCGGTACCAAAGCAGCATCAATATCTTCATTGGTCATAGTGTTCGATACATCTGCATTGGCAACAGCGGCAACCGTAACAGTACCACCGTCACTGGTCGGAGCCAGACCATGTTCTGCTAAGAGATTTAACAGGCACAAATGCTGGGTATTACCAAGCTGTGGAATTGCAACAATTTTTCCATCTAAATCTTCTACACTGTTAATGTCGGTACCTTCCCGTTTAACAAGGATTGCTCCACCCTTGGTAGCACCGGAAAGAATCTGTATATCTCCTTGGGATTTCACATTTGCAGTGATAGCCGGAACCGGACCGATATATCCGATATCAATGTCACCGGCAAACAAGGCTTCCACTTCCGCAGGGCCTGCATTAAAAGCAGTCCAGGTAACGGTTGCACTATCACCGAGGCTAGTTTCCAAGCTGCCTTCTGCTTTCATCAGCAATGCCTGGGCATGGGTAATGTTGTACAGACGTATATGGGAAATAGCAGAACAGGAACACTATCTTCCCAATTCTGCTGCCAGAGAGCTGCGGAAGGGTAGGAAGGATTCAGAGACTCCGTTTGTAGTTGATATTCTTTTGACACGATTCGAATCCATGGATAAGGATTCCTTCTTTTTGGAACTGTTTCATTACACAGAGGAAGAATTAATTGAAAACGGGTGCTTGCTTGGCGAGGTGCTGAATCTGCCGGATATTATGGCGTTAGAACGGGAGGCAACGAATACGAGAAATGTTCCATATCGTTCACAAGCCAATGTGCAATCGGAAAGGCAGTTGAATCCATCAGCATTTATTGTTCGCAAAAAGAATACAGGGTTGTTGATATTTGGAAAATGTCCGGCCGATGTAATCAGCATTTTGCGGAAACGATATGCTTATATTGTGGGAATTGACAGAAATCCAACGGAATATGAATACGACGAGGTAATCTGTAACGGTGCTGCAGCAGCCAGTATAGCTGTGGAATACCTAATTTCTTTAGGACATAGCAATATAGCTTATATTGGAGACTGCAACTATGAATCCAGATATATAGGCTATTATCAAACGTTGCTTAAACACAAAATTCCTCTTCGCTACAGTGATGTCCACCAGACGAGTCAGACCGAACAGGAGGGCTTTCGTGTCATGCAGGAAATCATGAAGGGGGAAAAGAAGCCAACAGCTATCTTCTGTGCAAATGACTGTACCGCACTTGGTGTGCTACGGGCGTTAAAACAAAACAAAAAAAGAGGGTATGTTCCATCCGTAATCTCTATCGATAATATCACAGAGTCACAGAAGAGCACACCCATGTTAACAACCATTCATATTCCGAAAAAAGAAATGGTACATTTAGCGATTCGATTGTTATTGGACCGCAAAGACGGGCTGCATCAGGAACGGGTGCGTTTGGAATTACCGTGTCGCCTGCTGGAACGGGAAAGCTGTACATATAATGGGTAGGAAGGGATAAAACATCGAAGTTCTGTTATCCCAAGAAAACAAGACGACAACTTGTTTTGTTATACTTTCATCATTAAAATCCCATTATTTCACAGAATCAATATATTCATCCATCTGTTCCCGCAAGGTAGTAAAATCACAAGGTCCGGTTTCCAGAATTACTTTGTGATAAGCTTCTTCATTGAAGTCTGCACCTAATTGTTCGGTTGCATAATCCCGAAGCTCAACGAACTCCAGATAACCGATAAAGTATTGTGGATAATATCCCGGTTCTTCTACCATCATATCGTATAAGTCCTGTGCGGCATCACCGTTAAAGCCCATCTCGTTCATGTAGTCAGCAAGATCTTCTACCGTATAGCCGTAATAATTTACATAGATATCTGCCAGACAGCAGAAAGCAATATTCTGCAATTCACCGGCTACATACATTTCGCGTACATATTCGTCATCATAGTTCTCATAAGTAACCCAGTTATAAGAACGCATTTCCACATACATAGCCCAGCCTTCATCGTAGCCTAAGAAGCTTAGCATGTCGCGGATTGGATAAGGGTTGGTGGATAAGAAGTAAGTCATCTGATATAAATGTCCCGGATAACCCTCATGAGCATAGGTAGCAGATAAGGCACCTCCGCCACCATTGTCTTCGCTGCGATTCACTTGAATAACACCTTGCGTGTAATCATCAATGCATGGTGTTACGCAGAATGCAGGAGAAACGATGTCTGCAATAGAAGGATCAATATCGCTGATGGTATATGTAATTGCCGGTGGCGTTGGGAATTCGCCAATCATTTCCTGCTTGTAATATTCTAAAAAACTTTCCGGCTGGGATAATCCCTCTACAACGAAGTTTTCATCGCCATAGTATTCCATGAGTACATCCGGTGCATTGGCATACACATCATATGTCATATTGGTGGCATCATCTAAAACATCTTCTAATATCTTTTTCATTTCTTCAATGGATTTCGAAGAACCTGTTTTGTGGGAAACAATGTATTCATAGTATTCTTTTCCACCTTCATAATTACAGATGCCGCCCCGGTCTTCACTCTTGCCCTTTAATGCATTTAATTCATCAATCATGGTTTCGTATGCAGGTATTACGGTATTCATTACGATATTCCGATTCTGGTCTTTATAAGAGGCACGTTCGGTATCGCTTAAACCATCAAGGGCATCTATTCTGTGGTCAAAGGTAGTAATCAGATAATTGTCTTCTCGATGTGTTAAGAATTCCTCACATTGTTCCACAGCGTCATCGATGGCACCGTCTGCCATACCGTATCCTTCGACGGTTCGGAACTGCTCATATTCGATACAGTAATCGAAGTAATCATCTAACTGATCCATAAGAGACAGATAGTCCTCTACATCTTCTGCAGAGTAGAATTCATATAGGGACATATTGAGAGGCATATTGCTCTGTACACCGGTTACCTGCCCAAATACGGTTCCCTGATATTCGCAGTCCTTGATGGACAATTCCTGCTCCATATAACGATAGAGAATGTCGTAGGTCAATTGCTGTTTCTCGTCCAGCTTGTTATAGTTATAAGATTGTAACTCTTGGAAGGATGCTTCTAAATCTTCCCAATCCTCCTCCATGTTGGAAAAATCCCGATCATCTAAATCGCCAAAGGTAGGCTCCATATCCTCAATGCCATATCCTTCCGGGTCTTTTAATGTAAAATGAAGGTTTAAGGTATTATCGGTTACCTCTTCTAAGAATAATTCCTCTAAAAACTCATCAAAGTCCTCATTGGGACTGGCGGCTGTTCCGGTATTCTGCCTGTTACAACCGGAAATGGATAAGAGCAATATGACACTGAAAGAAACAGCGGTAATGCGTTTTATATGTTTTTGTAATTTCATAAATGTTCCCTTTCTTACATTTTCACTAGTCTGCTACTATGATTATACGCATAAAAGGGGCAAAAAACAACAGGTTACAAGGGTTGAAAGAAAAAAATCACAATCCCGAGCATTCCCGACATTTGGAGTCAATCCATTTCTTATAGAAAAGAACAGATAATCCCATGGCAATACTCCATCCGATTGGCCATGCACACCAGATGCCGATGTAGCCAAAGGCATTGGACAACAGAAAGGCAAGCAGAACCCGTAAAACCAAATCAGTGAAGGTAGAAATCATAAACTGCTTCATTAATCCGGCACCCCGTAATATGCCGTCGGCAACCAGCTTTACAGATATGACAAAATAAAATGGTGCCACAATCATAAGGAATTGTACACCGGAAAGCAGGGTTCGTTCGGAAGGATTGTCAATAAAGAAAGTAATCAAATATCTGCCTGCAACAACATATAAAAGCACAAGCGGAATACAGATAATCCACACCAGCTTAATGCCAGCCTTGAAGCCGGCTTTGATTCGCGGGAAAATATTGGCACCGAGATTCTGGGCAGTATAATTAGAGATCCCATTTCCTAAGGTTGTAAGGGAGGTGATGACCAGATTGTTTAGTTTAATGGCAGCCGCATAACCGGCGGTAATTTGAACGCCACAATCATTAATAATGCTTTGAATAATCATGTTGCCAATGGAAATAAAGCTTTGTTGCAGAATGCTTGGAAGGGCAATGCGTGTGACTTTCTTTAGTATTGTAAAAGAGAAGGTTCGGCCAGAACCCTCGGTTGGAATGGTTTTTAACCTCTTTAACACTACAATCATTGCCAGAATACAACTGACACCCTGACAGATAAAGGTTGCCCATGCAATTCCTGCAACCCCCATATCAAAGGCAGTAACGAAGAGAATGTCGGCAAAAATATTAGTGGTAGAAGAAATTGCCAAAAAAATAAAAGGGGTTTTGGAATCTCCAAGAGCTGAAAAAATTCCGGTTGCAATGTTATATAAGAACAAAAATGGAAGACCCCATATATAAATATCCAGATATAGCTTCGAGTCCTTCCATATGGCATCCTGAGTATGAATCAGTGCAAGGAGGTCATCACAGAATGAAATGCCCAAGCCCATTAACACGAGACACAGCAGGGTGCTTGCGATGATAGATGTATAAATAGAGGTTTTCATATCGTTGTAATTCTTGGCACCGAATAATTGAGATACGATCACAGAGCAGCCAATATTACAGCCGAATGCAAAAGCGAGAAAAATAAGAGTGATTTCATAGCTGTTTCCTACGGCTGCCAGAGCCTCCTCGTGAATGAATTTCCCTGCAACAAGGCTGTCTGCAATATTGTATAACTGTTGAAAAATAATACTGCCAAATAAGGGAAGGCAGAACTTCCATAATACGTTTTCCGGTTTTCCCACCGTCAAATCTTGATTCATTTGGTTCCCTCCTGATTGCATTTTTGTGTCGCAGCCATTATACTTTTTATACAAACATATGTAAAATACATATATGATATTTCTAACATATCAATTTGATATAGAAGAATGGGAGAGATGAGAAGGAGTGAAAGAATGAACATCAATTATGAGTATTATCGTATCTTTTATTACGTGGCAAAATATAAGAATCTGACACAGGCAGCAGAGATGTTACATAATAATCAACCGAATATTTCACGAACGATGAAACAGATGGAGGAGGAAATGGGCTGCAAGCTGTTGGTGCGTTCCAATCGAGGAATATCGTTGACGCCGGAAGGAGAACAAGTATATTCGCATGTTAAACTGGCAGTGGAACATTTACAGGCAGCAGAGGGTGAAATTATGCTCTCCACCGGCATGATGAGTGGAAGTGTTGCGATTGGAGCCAGTGAGACTGCACTTCGGATGGTTATGCTTCCGGTTTTGAATCATTTTAAAAAACTGTATCCGGATATCCATATTCGTATTCAAAACCATCTGACCAGTCAGTCGATGGAGGCGGTTAGGAAGGAACTGGTTGACTTTGCAGTGGTTGTAACCCCGGAGATAATTGAAAAACCACTAGTGTCTTATCCAATCATTGAATTTCATGATATTCTGATTGGTGGAAGTGATTATATAAAACTGAAGGATAAGCCTCTCTCCTTAAATGAATTGAATTCTTATCCTTTGGTTTGTCTTGGAGATAATACTGTCACGTATCACTTTTATGAAGAATTGTTTCATAGACATAAGTTGGAATTGAAGCCTGAGCTGGAAGCGGCTACTACAGACCAGATTCTTCCAATGGTAAAACATAATCTGGGACTTGGCTTTATTCCTGATGTATATGCAAGGGAAGCGTTAGAAAAAAGTGAGGTATTTCAGATTCCGGTGGCAGAAAAGATACCTTCCAGAAAAATATGCTTTGTAGAAAATAAGAATCATATGTTAAGTATTGCCGCAAAGGAGTTGAAAAAACTAGTGTTGGGATATGAATTGATAGGATAGAGCAAAACATGTATAATAAAGAATCATATTATTTTTTTAAGAAAGAAAAGGGATGGATATGAGAGTATTAATTATCGGAGCAGGTGCCATTGGCATTGCAGTTGGAGCTTCCTTAGAAAGTCAAAAGGTAGTGGTAGATTTTCTGGCAAGAGGAACAACATTAGATGCCATTCGTTCAAATGGTGTAGGAAGAACCGGCTTATTCGGGGATTATAGCTGCAGTGCCGGAGCAGTAGGTGCGTATGGAGCTTATGAGGAATTGCCGGAGGATGCGTATGACTATGTAATTGTCAGTGCGAAAACCATGGCAAATGAAGAAATCAGTGAGAAGCTGTGGAAGGCGAGAACCTGCATGAAACCGGAGGGTAAAATTGTCATTATGCAGAATGGCTGGGGGAATGATGCACCGTATTTGGCTTATTTTCCGGCAGAACAGGTGTACAACGCAAGAGTGATTACCGGGTTCCAGCGGACAAGCCCGAATATCAGTAATATCACGGTACATACGGCACCGGTATTATTGGGTTCGTTACATGGTTGCGATAAGGATTGTATGATACCTTTACAGCTGGCATTAAACAACAGTGGAATTCCAACGGAGGTCACAGATGAGGTTGGGAAATTCCTTTGGGCAAAGATGCTTTACAATACTACCTTGAATCCATTAGGGGGAATTCTGGGTGTGAATTACGGAAGATTAATGGAATCGGAAGCATCCAGAGAGATTATGAATTTATTAATTGAAGAAACCTTTGCGGTTATGAAGGCAGCAGGATATTCTACCAATTGGGAAAATGCAGAAGAATATAAGAACGTATTTTATGAAAAGTTGATTCCCGATACCTATAATCATCGGGCATCTACTTTGCAGGATATTGAGAAAAAACAGAAAACGGAAATTGAAACCCTAAATGGCTGTATCGTACGGTTGGCAAAGGAGCATGGTGTTCCGGTGCCAACCCATGAAATGATAGTACGGCTGATACATAGTATAGAAGATAATTATTAAATGCAGTACAGAGATACCGTGAATTAGTGCTTGGCGGCTTTTGTCTGTTTTTTATAGTGAGACAAAGTGGCAACCACCTTATCATAATTATAAAATGGAAGAGTCTCATTTGACAAAGATACAATGGTAACAGAAACCAGTGGAAAATGCTCGATTTCCCCATGTCGATTAGGGGCAGTTATGTAACCGTTTTTCCGGTCTGTATCATTGTATAGCTGATGAGAACGGTTCTCAAATTCCTGACGAAGTGCATCTATAGATTCCGGTGTTGGATAACCATTGCATATCATGACAAAATCATCTCCACCAATGTGTCCCACAAAGTCATTGTCTGTGGCAAAGTTTTTAAGTATGTCGGCAAGAATCCGAATCACTTCGTCTCCTTTTTCAAAACCATAGATATCATTAAAAGCTTTGAAATTATCCAAGTCAAAATAGTAGATGGTATAAGGCTTTCCTGATTCAACGCTCTGTTTCATTTCCTGTTCAATTAAAAGATTGCCCGGAAGACCTGTAAGGGGATTAGAGGACTTGGCAATCGTGATATTAATTTCCATTGCCTTTTCCAATAAATCTTCTACGGTTACAATGCCCAGATATTGATTCTGATTCTGAACTACTATAAAATCATAAAGACTATCTTTTTCTCGCTTCATTGCCAGTTTAGTAACATTACTAATTGGAGTATTGGCGTCTACAAATAAAAAATTTTTACAAGTGATGTGTTGAATGGTTTTGGAGGAATAAAGGGAGAAACCATAACGCCCGCTCAGTTTTTTCAGAAACTTTTCTCTGGTGAGCGTTCCAATCACCTGTTGATTCTCTATGACACAGATTCCGATTATATCTTCATTTTTTTTAAGATAAGAAAGTACCTGTTCAACCTTGGTATCCGATGATACGGTCAGAGCAGAGCGAAGAATGTTGCGAACCGGAAAATAACTGATACCTTGATAATGTGAGCTTAGTTTGTGCTGATTACGTTCCTGTATTTCCTGCCGGATATTAGAGTTACATGCCTGAAGTTGTGCGGCAGGACGGGCAAGATAAAAACCCTGTCCATATTGAACCCCCAGGTCAATCAGTACAGCCAGCTCCTTTTGGGTTTCAATTCCCTCTGCAATCAAACGCGTACCACTGTTGACAGAAAATTCTACCAGACCTTTTATAAGTGCATATTTGGTAGGGTTGTTGTGAACATTTCGAACCAGTGCAGTGTCTAATTTGATGTAATTGGGTGTCAGACTGCAGATACGGTTCAGACCGGAATATGCAACACCAACATCATCAATTGCTATCTGATAGTCTTGTAATTTGTAGTGGTTAATGGCATTTGTAAAACTTTCCTCATCCTGCACCCGTTCTCGTTCCGTAACCTCAAAGGTAATACGGTCTGTATTGATGCCATAGCGGCTGGTATATTCCCGGGTAAAGCCTGCCTGGAACTTGTCGTCATGGAGAACCTTGGGATTTACATTGATGAACAACTTGGCATGATAGGAATCAAAGCTATCCTTTTGCTGGCTGATAGCGCGAAGAATGGCACGACGACACACCTGTTCTAAATTCCAGATGTTATTGGTATGTTCTGCATAACGGAACATATCTTCCACATTTGCAAACAATCCGTCCTGAGTAATCCGACTCAGTGCTTCAAAGCCAAAGACACTCCCGTCTTGAAGAGAAACTATCGGTTGAAAAACCGGAGTAATGAGTTGGTCTTTTATTATGGTTTCTAAGTGTTCTGCATCTACAGTTGTTTGGGTTGGTGACATAATTGAATCCCCTTTTGTTCTAAATCTATAATTTCGCATATTTTTCAGATACTAGTCTAGTGAAAATAAGGTAAAGCAACTATCTTTTTAAAGTAAAAGGGAAGAAAAATGGTTGTAAATTTATGCCAGAGGATTGGGTATATAAAAATTGCTTTTTTTAGATTTTTATGATATTCTAGGACTGAAAATTGCAACTAATTGCAAAAATCTTTCCCAAAACGCAAGGAGGATACGATATGGAAATAAAACGTGAGTATTATTTAGATAAGCTGATAAAGAGAAAAAACAATGGTTTGATAAAGGTTATAACAGGTATCAGAAGATGTGGTAAATCATATTTGTTAAACACTATTTTTTACAATCATCTATTAGAGAATGGTGTGGATAAAGACCATATCATTCGTTTTGCATTTGATTCAGCAGATGACCTTTATCTTATAGGAGAAAGTCTTATTGACATAGAAAAAGAAAAAAGAGGCGTTAATCCAGAACTGTTTATGGCATATATTCGCTCTCAAACTTCGGGAGAAGGGATGTATTATCTGCTGTTGGATGAAGTGCAGATGCTTGATTGCTTTGAATCCGTTTTAAATGGTTACTTGCGCAAAGATAATATGGATGTGTATGTGACCGGAAGTAATGCGAAATTCTTATCTAAGGATATTATCACAGAATTTGCAGGACGTGGTGATGAGATTCATATGTATCCTTTGAGTTTTGCAGAGTTTATGTCTGTATATCAAGGTGATAAATATGAAGGGTTATCTGAATATATGCTTTATGGAGGAATACCTTTGGTGGTTCTTCGTGATGGAGCAAATGACAAAGCTACAGTATTGCAGAATTTATTTGATGAAATATATATTAGAGATATATTTAAGAGAAACAGAGTAAAGAATCAAGGAGAGTTAGAGGACTTGCTTAATATTCTTTCTTCTGCGATAGGTTCACTTACCAACCCGGAGAAATTGAAGAATACTTTCAAAACCGTTAAAAAATCAAATATTACTGCAAAAACCATTAAGAAATATCTGGATTACTTTGAGGATTCCTTTCTGATTGAGTCTGCGCAGAGATATGACATAAAGGGAAAGGTATATATAGAAACTCCAAGAAAATATTATTTTTCCGATTTAGGACTTCGTAATGCCCGAATTAATTTCCGTCAGTTTGAACAGACACATTCTATGGAGAATGTAATCTACAATGAACTCCGTATGCGGGGATATAGTGTAGACGTTGGTGTTGTACCAATAGCAGAAAAAGATAAGAACGGAAAAGTAGTTAGAAAGGCTCTTGAAGTAGATTTTGTGTGTAATCTTGGTTCTGCAAGATATTACATCCAATCGGCATATTCCCTACCAGATGAAGAGAAGCGAACTCAGGAAATAAGACCGTTTAGAAAAATAGATGATTCATTCAAGAAGATAGTTGTAACAAGGGATATTGTTCCTATGCATTATGATGAACATGGCATTTTGACGGTAAACATCTACGATTTTTTGCTTAACCCGGCAAGTATTGAAGGATAAAATATATAGTTACATGAGAAAAAAATTTATTTCATGTTGTCTAAGGAAAAGTTTCCTTAATCCTTGACATCCCCATTTTATACGGGTATACTATTTCTTAGTAACGTGCAGAGGTAATCTGCAAAATAACATATGTACACGCAAAGAAGAGAAGAGTACATAAGAGGGACATTTACAGAGAATCTGGAATGCTGAGAACAGAGAATGAAGGTCTTATGGAAGATGGTCTTGGAGCGTTGGGCGTGAGCGAAAGTTAGCGTTCAATGGGAGCACCCATTATAGTGCAGAGCTGTTGATGCAGCTCCTGAGTCCGGCATTGTGAGGTGTCGGAGAATTAAAGTGGTACCGCGGAATGACAGCCGCCTTTAAGATGATTCTTAAAGGTGGCTTTTTGTTTTGGCAAGTAAAAAAGGAAAAAGTATTGGAGGAGAAGGAAATGGCAAAGAAACCGTATTACATTACCACCGCAATTGCGTACACATCAGGAAAACCACACATTGGAAATACCTACGAAATCGTTTTGGCAGACAGTATTGCCCGCTACAAGAGATTCTTGGGTTACGATGTACGGTTCCAGACCGGTACGGACGAGCATGGACAAAAGATTGAACAGAAGGCAGCAGAAGCCGGTATTACACCAAAGGAATTTGTAGACCAGACCGCAGGAGAAATCAAGCGTATCTGGGATTTGATGAATACATCTTACGATAAATTTATCCGTACCACAGATGCTGACCATGAAAAACAGGTACAGAAGATTTTCAAGAAGCTGTATGATAAGGGTGATATTTACAAGGGAGAATATGAAGGAATGTATTGTACTCCATGTGAGTCTTTCTTTACCAGCTCCCAGTTGATTGACGGCAAATGCCCGGACTGTGGCAGAGAGTGTCAGCCGGCAAAGGAAGAGGCATATTTCTTCCGTTTAAGTAAATACACAGACAAGCTGATTCAGCATATTAACTCCCATCCGGAATTTATTCAGCCGGAGGCAAGAAAGAATGAAATGATGAATAACTTCCTGCTTCCCGGCTTGCAGGATTTATGTGTTTCCCGTACTTCATTTAAGTGGGGAATTCCGGTAGACTTTGATGACAAGCATGTAATCTATGTATGGATTGATGCATTAACAAACTACATTACCGGGTTAGGCTATGATGTAGACGGGAACAGTGACGCTATGTTTAAGAAGTACTGGCCGGCAGACCTGCATTTGATTGGAAAGGATATTTTAAGATTCCATACCATTTATTGGCCAATCATGTTAATGGCGTTGGATTTGCCATTGCCAAAGCAGGTATTTGGACATCCATGGTTAATTCAGAGTGACGGTAAGATGAGTAAGTCCAAGGGTAATGTGATTTATGCTGATGACTTGGTAGAAATGTTCGGCGTAGATGCAGTTCGTTACTTCTTATTACATGAAATGCCGTTTGAAAATGATGGTGTCATTTCATGGGAATTGATTGTAGAACGTATGAATTCCGACCTTGCCAATACACTGGGCAATCTGGTAAATCGTACTATTTCTATGTCCAATAAATATTTTAACGGTATTGTACGGAATACGGAAGTGAATGAGCCAATTGATGAGGAATTGAAGAAGCTGGCATTGGAAACTCCGTTGAAGGTAACCAAGGCAATGGAAAAATTGAGAGTGGCAGATGCCATTACCGAAATCTTTGCATTGTTCAAGCGTTGCAATAAGTATATTGATGAAACCATGCCATGGGCATTGGCAAAGGAGGAAGCCGCACAACCAAGACTGGAAACTGTATTGTACAATCTGGTAGAAAGCATTACCATTGGTGCAGTATTGTTAAAATCCTTTATGCCGGAAACAGCAGAAAAGATTTTAACGCAGTTAAATGCAAAGGACAGAGAATGTGACCAGCTTGGAATATTTGGCATGTATCCGAACAATACTAAGGTTACGGAGAATCCGGAAATCTTATTTGCCCGTTTAGATGTGGAAGAAGTATTAGCTGATTTGGAACGCCGGAGAGAAGAGGCGAAGATTAATCAGTATGGCCCGGGCATTGATGTAGAGGCAAAGGAAGAAATCGACATTGATTACTTTGATAAAGTACAGTTGCAGATGGGACAGATTATTGCCTGCGAGGAAGTGAAGAAATCTAAGAAGCTCCTTTGCTCTCAGGTGAAGATTGGCAGTCAGATTCGGCAGATTGTATCCGGTATCAAACCTCAGTACACACCGGAGGAAATGGTTGGCAAGAAGGTAGTGGTTGTTACCAACTTAAAGCCGGCAACCTTAGCCGGAGTAAAATCCGAGGGCATGTTGCTTTGTGCAGAGGATGAAAATGGAACGTTATCACTGTTGACCTCTGAAAAAGATATGCCACATGGGGCAGAGATTCACTAGAAGCATTCCGAATGTAATGCGATGGATGACAAATAAGAAAAGAGAGGCGTAACAAAACAAGAAAGGAATTATAAGTCTGAAAAGACAGAAAAGATGTACTATGAAAAAAGGAAGTAAGAAGTTATTAGTATTGGCTTGTGTAACGGTAATGTTGCTTTGCACCGGCTGCGGTGGCAATGGTGGGAATTCCGCCAACGGTTCCGGCAGCGGGAATAACGATGGAAGTGCTGTGAATGGACCGGAGGGAGCATTGTCTGATATAGTGGAACAGATTTATGCAATCAAGGATCCAACCATTGGAGTAGGAACCATAGAGATTGACTTATCCGATGCAGATGCAGTAAAGATGTATACCGGTCTGGATTCCACAGATTCCATTCAGGAAGCAGTGGCTTCAGAAGCCATGATTAGTGCACAGGCATATTCTATGGTACTGGTTCGAACCAACAGTCCGGAAGATGCAGAAGCAGTAGCTGCTGACATGAAAGCAGGGATTAATCCGGCAAAATGGATTTGTGTAGAAGCAGATGATTTACAGGTAGTTGCCTGTGGAGATGTGGTACTGTTAATTATGGTATCCTCTCAGTTGTCTGATTCTGTGACCTCACAGGAAATTGTGGATGCATTCCGGGAGGTCTGTGGCGGTACCTTAACTGTAGAATAGAAGTCAGAAAAAGAAGGATAAAGGGCTGTATGAATAGCAGAATTATGGTAGTAAGAAGCTATTTCATATAGCCCTTTTTTATAGACATTTTGCGGATTTCCAAGCATAATAAGGATATGAGGTTATAAGGAGAATGCCATGGTATTTGCAAGTATTACATTTTTATATTGGTTTCTTCCTCTGGTATTACTGGTGTATTTTTTAATTCCCAAAGGCTGGAGAAATGGCTGGCTTCTGATTGCCAGTCTGTGCTTCTATGGCTGGAGTCAGCCGAGACTTTTGGGTGTTCTTGTGATATCCATTCTGATAGGATATGGTGCCGGATTAGGACTGGAAGTGTGTCAAAAGAAATCCAAAAAGAAATGGAAAACCGTACTTCTATGGACAGCAATTGTTCTGGAAGCCGGAAGTCTGGTTTATTTTAAATATGTGGATTTCTTTATTGAAAATATAAATCGTGTCACCGGACTTGACATCCCCCTTTTGAGAGTAATTCTTCCGGTAGGGATTAGCTTTTATACCTTTCAGATTATCAGTTATCTGGCAGATGTCTATTGGGAAAGAGAAAAGCCACAGCACAACCTGATTGATTTTGCTATGTACATCTGTCTGTTTACCCAGTTGGTTGCAGGTCCCATTGTCCGTTATCGGGAAATTGCAGGTCAGTTAAAGGGGCGCACCAGCAAGGCAGAGGATATAAAAACGGGAATCCGTCGGATAATATTCGGTTTGTCGAAAAAGGTATTGCTGGCGGATTTGCTGGGTGAATTCTGTGAAACGGTTCAGGGATTTCAGGAACCAACCGTACTGGGCTTGTGGCTGGCCGCCATTGCATTTACCCTGCAGTTATATTTTGACTTTTCCGGTTATAGTGATATGGCAATCGGATTGGGAAGGATTCTCGGCTTTCAATTTCCTGAGAACTTTCAATACCCTTATGCAGCAACCAGCATTACGGATTTCTGGAGGCGGTGGCATATATCACTGACCCAATGGTTCCGGGACTATATTTATATTCCCCTTGGTGGGAATCGGTGTAAGCCATGGAAATGGATTCGTAACATTTTATTGGTATGGCTTTTGACCGGCTTCTGGCATGGGGCAGAGTGGAACTTTATATTGTGGGGGCTGTACTTTGGAATTATTTTAATCATAGAGAAACTGGTGAAAGACAGGAAAAAGAAGCAGGGAAACAGTACCCTTGGACATGTCTATGTCATGCTAATTGTAATCATTGGTTTTGTACTATTTAAGGAAACAGATATATCCGAGCTTGGGCAGCAGTTAGGCGGTATGCTGGGCCTGGGTGGCTTGGTGGCTGTCAATCAGGAGACATGGTACTATCTGCAAAGCTATGGCATTCTGTTTCTCATAGGGATAATTGGCTGTATACCCGTAGGAAAATGGCTGGTTGGCAAGATAGAACAGCAGGAGCTTGGAACAAAGGTGCTGGCAGTAGCAGAGCCTGTGGTATGGATTTTGTTGCTGCTGCTGTCGACAGCGTATCTGGTAGATGGTTCCTACCATCCATTTCTATATTTTCGCTTTTGATACGGTTGATTTGTTTTTTTGATTTCGTTTTTTAGATTTTGTTCTATATATACGGTTTTCTAGATTTGATTTTTAACTTTGGCATTTCGATATGAATATTCGAAAAAGTGAAGATTGAAGGAAGGATAAGTGGTTTTTGTATGAATAAGAAGGAAGCTTCCATAAAAAATAGAATACAGATTCTCATAATTCTGCTTGTTTGGGGGATGCTTGCATTACTCTGCTGGTTTTTACCAAGACAGGAACTATCAGAGGGAGAAAGAAGAAAGCTGGCACAGTTTCCAACCATTTCATGGTCGTCCATAATGAAAGGTTCCTATGCAGAGAAGTTTGAAGAAGCGGCAACCGATCAGTTCCCTATGCGGGAAACCGTTCGGAGTATTCGGGCTGTAACAGATATCTATGGCTTCCGGAAAAAAGACGTACATGGGATTTATCTGGCAGAGGGGTATTTGGCGGAATCGTTATATCCGTTAAGGGAATCCAGTGTACACAATGCAGGAGAAAAATGTGAGAGCCTTTATCAGGAATGGCTGGCAGGAACGGATACCTCCGTTTATGCGGCGATAATTCCGGACAAAGGATACTACCTGAGTGAAGAAAACGGTTATTTAACACCGGATTACGAACAGATGAAGACAATTATGGAGGAGGAATTCCCGGAAGCAGAATGGATTCCAATTGAAGATACCTTATCCATAGAGGATTATTATGCAACGGATTCCCACTGGCGGCAGGAGCAGTTAGAGGAGACTGCGAACCGGCTTTTAGATGCCATGGGAGGAGAGGCCTTGCAGGGCTTGGAGCAGAAGCAGGCATTGGAGGAATTCCATGGAGTATATGCAGGGCAGTCCGCCCTTCCGGTAAGGGGAGAGCCTATGTATTATCTGACCAATGATGTATTGGAGCAGTGTCAGGTTCATCATGTGGAAAATGGGAAAACACTTGGAATATACGAGGAAGAGAAACTGACAGGCAGAGACCCATATGAATTCTTTCTATCCGGCAGTACGGCGATTGCGATGATTGAGAATCCCCAATGCACCACGGGACGGGAGCTGGTGGTATTCCGGGATTCCTTTGGCAGCAGTATGGTTCCGTTATTGGTACAGTCATACAGCAGAGTAACAGTCATTGATACCAGGTATGTGAATCCCGAACTGATTGGAGATTATGTGGAATTGGAGAATCAGGATGTGCTGTTTTTATATAGTACGTTGCTTTTGAACAATAGTGAGACGATGCGGTAAGAACACGTTGTCGGATTGCAGGTGTTTCGGGCGGTATGTCTGTTGCTATTGCGACTGACGCACAAGAAGTAATTAATTATGAGTTTAAAAATTGAAAGATAGATTGAGAAAATCTTAAAAAAGAGATATAGTAACAGATAGAGATTATCAGATAAAGGAGATGCCGTTATGTGGCAATATATACAGTATGTGTTATCCGCAGCGTTGACCTTGGGATTTGGTACCATTGGAATTATTAGCTGTGTTGTGTTAAGCCGACAGAAGAAAATCATTGTGGAAAGTCGGTTGGGAAAATCCAGTAGTGTGTCGGAAATTATTAACGTCAATATTGCATTGGTGGGAATCGCTATGTCCGTATGGTTCCACTATTACATATTCGTTCCTCCATTACTCATGTATATCTTTTTTATTGTCATAACCACTCGAATCCGCAGTGGTTTATCCGAAGAAGGGATGTTTGTGGGATTAACTTTTATTGATTGGGAACATATTGAAGGTTATAAATTCGTAAATGACAACATAAATACAATAAAGGTGAAACTACGCGCCAACAAGCGGCAATACATTATTGAATGTGATAAGGAACAGAAGGCTGATGTGGAACAACTGGTGCGTGGCAAGCTGAAAGAGATTCCGGAACGCTGATAAGAAAAGTGTTGAAACAAAAGGGAAATAATTGACACGAAAAGAGTGGAAGATTATACTGAAATAGATGAAAATGGTACGGAGGTACATTATGAGACATTTAATTGATCCAATGGATTTAAGCGTACAGGAAATTCAAGAATTGTTGGTACTTGCCAATGATATTATTGAACATAAAGATAAATATAGTGAGGTGTGCAAGGGAAAGAAGCTTGCTACCTTATTTTTTGAACCAAGTACACGAACCAGATTGAGCTTTGAAGCTGCTATGATGGAATTAGGAGGAAATGTACTTGGTTTTTCTTCTGCTGACTCTTCTTCCGCAACGAAGGGAGAAAGTGTACATGATACGGTGCAGGTAGTTGGATGTTACGCAGATATTATTGCCATGCGGCATCCAAAGGAGGGTGCACCTTTATTTGCTTCCCTGAAATCACCGGTACCGATTATCAATGCAGGGGATGGCGGACATTACCATCCGACGCAGACCTTAACGGACTTACTGACCATACAACGGGAAAAGGGAAGGCTGGAAAATCTGACCATAGGTTTTTGTGGAGATTTGAAATTCGGACGGACGGTACATTCCTTAATTAAGGCACTGTCCCGATATGAAAATATACGATATATTCTGATTTCACCTACGGAATTGCAGGTGCCGGATTATATTCGGACAGAGATTTTTGAAAAGAATCATATTCCATACCAACAAGTAGAAAGTATGGATGAAGTGATTGGTGATTTGGATATTTTATACATGACCAGAGTGCAGAGAGAACGGTTCTTCAATGAGGCAGATTATATCCGCTTAAAGGACACCTACATTCTGGATACAGAAAAGCTTAAGAAAGCGAAAGAAGATTTGTCTATTCTTCATCCTCTTCCGAGAGTGAATGAAATCTCAACCAAGGTGGATGATGACCCGAGAGCCTGCTATTTCAAACAGGCATTGAATGGAAAATATGTGCGTATGGCTTTAATCATGAAACTGCTTGAGATAGCGTAAAGTCAAATATGAAAAAAGCGGCATCAGGACTCCGTCACCTGCGGTGACGCCTCATGCCAATTGATGGAGGTATAAGGATGAACATTGACAGTATTACCAATGGAATAGTGTTAGACCATATAACAGCAGGCAAGAGTATGCAGATATATCATGATTTGGAGCTGGACAAACTGGATTGTAGTGTTGCAATTATTAAGAATGTGAAAAGCAATAAGCTGGGACGGAAGGATATAATTAAGATTGACCAGGACTATTCCATTAATCTGGATGTTCTGGGCTATATTGACCCGGATATAACCGTCAGTATTATTAAAGACGGAGAAACAATTGAAAAGAAAAAGGTTGAACTGCCGGAGCGGTTGGTGAATATATTAATATGTAAGAATCCTCGTTGTATTACCACAACAGAACAGGGAATCGACCACATATTTAAGCTTGCTAACCGGGAAAAACGCACCTATCGCTGTATCTATTGTGAGGAAGACCAACAGACGGTAATTTAAAATAGTTTACAAAAAAGAAAGTTGTGTTATAATTAGCCTAGTGTCCTTATGTCTTTCGGTGAAAAAAATACTGGAAAATCAAGACATTTAACGGATGATACACATAAGAAATTAAATGAATTTGATATAAAAAATAATGTAAGAGGTGCATTATGGAGCAATATGTGATAAAGGGAGGGACCCCTTTAGTCGGTGAGGTAACAATTGCAGGAGCAAAAAATGCGGCGCTGGGTATTTTGGCAGCCGCAGTTATGACGGATAAAGAATGTATTATTGAAAATGTACCGAATGTAAGAGATACCAGAGTATTGTTGCAGGCAATTAAGGAAATTGGGGCAACGGTGCGGTATATTGACGAGCATACGGTAAGTATTTGTGGGGGAACCATTACGAATATTGATTCCCTGTGTGTGGATGATGAGTTTATACGTAAGATTCGTGCATCTTATTATCTGTTAGGTGCGTTATTAGGAAAATATAAGCGTTCTCAGGTGGCATTGCCGGGAGGCTGTGATATTGGCAGTCGTCCAATTGACTTGCATGTCAAGGGTTTTGAAGCCTTGGGAGCAAAGGTTGTCATTGACAAGGGTATGGTAACGGCAACGGCAGACCAATTAATTGGAAAGCATATTTATCTGGATACCGTCAGTGTAGGAGCAACCATTAATATTATGATGGCAGCGGTATTTGCAGAAGGTAAAACGACCATTGAAAATGCGGCAAAAGAGCCACATATCGTTGATGTAGCCAACTTTTTAAATAGTATGGGTGCCAATATCAAGGGTGCAGGAACCAATGAAATCCGAATTCGTGGTGTGAAGGAATTAAAAGGAACGGAATATTCTATCATTCCGGATCAGATTGAAGCCGGTACCTTTATGATGGCAGCAGCAGCTACAAAAGGAAATATTTTAATTAAGAATGTAATACCAAAGCATTTGGAGGCAATCAGTTCGAAATTGTCAGAAATTGGTGCAGTGGTTGAGGAATATGATGATTCGGTACGAGTAATCGGAAGTGCTGAGAAGCGTTTAGGTGCAACCCAGATTAAAACCCAGCCATATCCGGGATTTCCAACGGATATGCAGCCACAGATGGCAGTTACTTTGGGATTGTCGGATGGCACCAGTGTGATTACAGAAAATATTTTTGAAAATCGATTTAAATATGCGGATGAACTGGCTCGTATGGGTGCCAATATTAAGGTAGAAGGCAACATGGCCATTATTACCGGTGTAGAGAAGTATAGCGGTGCAGCTGTAGTAGCACCGGATTTGCGTGCCGGCGCCGCCCTGGTTATCGGCGGTCTGGCTGCCGAAGGCTTTACGGTAGTAGATGATATCAAGTATATCCAGCGTGGATATGAGCGGTTCGAGGAGAAGCTACAGGCTCTTGGCGGAAAGATTGAGATTGTAGAAACAGAAAAGGATATCATGAAATTCAAACTGAAGGTCGGTTGATGTCATACAGATAAAAATGAGAAACATGCAAATCAGTGCTGTTTCTCATTTTTGTGTTTACTGAGGAGAAATTATATGGAAAATAAGGAAGGACAGAAAAAAAGTAAAACCAAACGTGTAATAACCATATTGTTAATTATATTTGGCTGTTGCCTTGTTATTGATATCATTGCAATAGTCATGGTGATTATAATGGTTCCAATGATGGCAAAGGAACTGAGAGACCAGCCCCATGAAGAACAGGAAATCTATGTCTATTTGAACGAAGAATATGGACTGACATCTTCGGATATTACCTTGGTTGATACGGAGATGATAGAAGATGATGTAAAACCCTGGAGTTCTTATATTGAGGATTGTAAGATTGGGGCATATGACACCTATTTGTACTACTTTGAAATAACAGGAATTAATCAAGTCTTTGTTGTAGAGGATCGGTGGCAGTCGACGGGAGAATATGGTCAAACGGATTATGCCTGTACAGACAATTATGATGATGTTGTAGTTGCATATGTAATTGGTACGGATTGTGATACAGAAAATTGGATAGAGAGAGATTGGGATAATTATGAAGCACCAAGATTAGAGTATACATTTTCCGATATAGATGATTTGGATGCCATATTTGAAGATATAGAGAAAAAGAATGAAGAGTTTATAGAGTTGAAATTAGATGTTAAGTGGCAGGTGCGGCAGCCGAAGCTGATTTATGAAGGAATATATGTAACGCCCGATATGGATATTGAGGAGCGAAGCATAGATTTATATGGACTGGATTATGATGAGAGCGGACATATTACAGAGGAAAGTTATATGGATGCTATAAACGAGGTACAGGAGTTCATTGATTCATTAAATCCTGAATCGGGCACAGAGGAAACATCAGAGGTGGAAAACTAAGAGTAATTCTGCTATACTAGGTCTCACAAGGTGTTTAGAATCCATGAATCTTGTTAAGACTTAGAATACAGAAGAAAAGAGGAGATAGCATGAAGAATCCAGTAGCATTATTTAAGATAAAGGGAATGTGGGAGCAGTTTGTACAGAATCACCCCAAATTCCCCATGTTCTTGAATGCCTTAAAAAGTTCAGGAATGGGAGAAGGCAGCATTATAGAAATTCAGATTACACAGCCGGACGGGCAACAGCTAAAGACGAATTTGAAGCTGACTCAATCGGATTTGGAATTGGTTGAACAATTAAAAGGATTGATGTAGCTCAACTACCATAAGCCCAGTACGTGCTGCATTAGTAGACTGACTCCGGTAATGCCTGCCCAACAGCAAAAGCCCATGAGAATTGGCTTTCCGCCGCTTTTCACCAGCTTTACAATGTTAGTATTTAGTCCGATGGCACCCATTGCCATAATGATGAAGAATTTGCTTAAATCCTTCATAAATCCAAAGAATTGATTAGCAATGATATAAACCGTAGAGGTTTCGGCAAAGGCATTGGTTACAATGGTGGTAATGATAGAAGCCAGTACAAAGTAGAGGATAAAGAAAGGGAAAATTTTCTTAAAATCTACTTTTTTTCCACCCTCTACACCATTTTTCTTTTCCTTTCGGGTACGGATAAAGGCAAGAACCAAAGTGATTGGAATAATTGCCAGTGTTCGTGTTAGTTTTACGGTAACAGCCTTATCCAGTGTGGCGGTGCCATACCCAAAGATACTGTCCCAGGTTGAAGCGGTTGCTGTGACAGAGGAGGTATCATTCACTGCCGTTCCGGCAAAGATACCAAAGCCATCCGGTCCCTGAAAGCCTAATAGCTGACCCAGATATGGGAAAATCAGGGCGGCTAAAATATTGAACAGAAAAATAACGGAAATAGACTGTGCGACTTCTTCATCGTCTGCATCAATGACCGGTGCGGTTGCGGCAATTGCGGAACCACCACAGATGGAAGAACCAACACCAACCAATGTGGAAATCTTTCCCGGCACATGCATGACCTTGTGTAAAACAAATGCAATCACCAGTGAGGTTGCAATTGTAGAGAGAATAATCGGTAAAGATTCCTTTCCGGTCTGGGCAATGACAGACAAGTTCAGTCCAAATCCAAGCAGAATGACCGCCGCCTGTAGAATCTTCTTCGAGGTAAAAGTAATTCCGTCTTTGAATGGTTCTTTGTTCTTAATTAACAGAGTAATTCCCATGCCAATCAGGATGGCAAAAACAGGACCTCCGATGATTGGCAGCAGTTTTCCCAGAAAGAAACTTGGGATGGCAATACCTAAGCATAGGAGCAGACCCTTCCAGTTCTTTTTCATAAAGTTCATCATAGATTCTCCTTTGTGTATCGTCTAGTAAATTAGTGAAATAAGAAATATTCGCCAGACATTAATCTAACACATGGAATATCGTTTGCCAATATATTTTTATTTTCATTATTTGGAAAAATATTCCCATCATCAGCTTATGTATCACTTGCTTTGCTCTTGGTTATGCCGTTGGTTCTAAGAGCAATGATAAGACACAAAAATAACCGCCCTGGTCTTGAAATGAACCCCTTTTGTTAGACAAAAATACATGTCTAATGAAAGGGGTTATTTCTATGTCTGGAAAGAAGATGTATAGTACCGAATTGAAACTAGAAATTGTACAACGTTATCTAAAGGGTGATATTGGATTGAAGACTCTTGCAGAACAATATCATGTTAACAAGGGCGACATTCAAAAGTGGAAAGCAGCTTATGTCGAACATGGTGTGGAAGGTTTATGCAAAACTCATGGAACATATACTGGCGATTTTAAGGTTGCTGTTGTAGAATATA
>JAGAOO010000061.1 GCA_017623675.1 Lachnospiraceae bacterium | reverse complement strand
TATTAGGCATAAACATTCTCCTTGGTATGTTATTTTGTGGTGATTTAATTATATCGTATGGGTGTGTTTATGCCTATTCTTTTGTGAAAAAACAAATAGGTTCTAAACTTTACCCCCAAGTAAAGTTTAGAACCTCTTTTTCATTCATTTACTGTTTATGTCTGATTGGAATTTTATTAATTACCTTCTGAAGGATAGCGTATGTTTTGGCACGCTTTTCCTCAGAAGCGGTTTCTTCTTTTTCCCAACGTGAGCGAAGGTATACACCTAAATCGGGACGGTTCGTAATGATGCCGTCCACTTCTGACTCCAGTAAGAAGGTGATGGACTTATTGGTATCAGATGTCCAAACGTATACAGGTATTTGGGCATGCTTCATACGAAGAATAAAATCGGTGGTTGCAATTCTAAAATGTGCTGATACGAAATCTGCATGACATTCTGCAATTCGACGTCCGGGGAAAAATTCGTTGAACCGGGTGCTGAAATCTGCCTGTTCTAATCCAACCAACAGACCGGCTTTTACCTGTGGGTCAATTTTTTTGACTCGACGAACGACAATATCTAAAAACGACTGAATGGAATATTCTGAATAATCAAAATAGGTATTTACCATGGATACTACTTTTTTTTCATAACCAGCTTCTTTTAACTCAATTAACAGGTTGGTTTGGTGCTGGCAATGCTGCAGAGTCTCCTCTAAAGTAGGAACGTGAAATCCCATTGAGTTGGAAATGTCACATAATTGAGGATATGTTAAGGTTTTAATCGGAACACCATTAATTTGCTCGTCATGGAAGATGATTAAGACTTTATCCAATGTCTGTCGAACATCAAACTCAATCATATCTGCATGTATATCTAAGGCAATTTGAAATGCTTCAATTGTATTTTCGTGGCTGGCAAGATATGAAGCCCCACGGTGTGCAATGATTTTTGTATTTGTATTCATAGGTTGTTCTCCCAAGGTATGTTGTATCATAGTAGATACGTTCATTGTAGCCAAGTTTAAATGGTTATACAATAGGTATTTCTGTAGAAAAAATGAAGAAAAACTGTGAATTCTTTGGCGAATTTTTTGTTGTTTGCAATCTGGTTTATATAATGATAGAATAGCATATATTCTTGAATTGGTTTGGAGATTGGAATAGAAGGTGAGAAGTTGAAAGAAAAGAAAGTACGTACATTCATTTTATTGGGGATTGCAATAGCGCTTTTGCTGGGAATTGCGGCAGAACGCTTATTTCCGGCCCAGATTCATCGTAATAATCTGATATCTTCCACGGAAGAATTGGGAGTAAAAATAACAGAAGAATTGAAGGATGGAAACGAAGCATTTTCAGTATATGTGAATGGTTTGACAGAAAATGATTTGGTTACAATTAATCATAAATTAGATGGTTTTTTTGGACATGTTACTTCCTATACTGTATTGCGGAAACTGAATTCGGAGGTGTCTCAGGTTCGCTTTGAATTGGAGGTTTCCAATAACTATTATGTGTATCAGAAAATAGTAAATGGAAAAGAAATCGAAAATAATATGGATGCAGAGATTCTTGCAATAAAAGTTGAACAGGTTATCAATGAATGTCAGGCAGAAAGTGATTATGAAAAGGTTAAACAGTTTCATGATTATATAGTGACTCATACGGAATATGCCTTTCTGGAAGGTGAAGATGAGTTGCTTTCCTATACGGCGGAAGGTGCATTGCTTCGAGGAAAGGCTGTCTGTAATGGGTATGCTGAAGCAATGGAATTACTGTTACTGTGCAGTGGAGTAGAAGCATACATGGCAGTTGGTTCTACGGATGAAGGAGAACATGCGTGGAATATTGTGCAGCTTGATGACCGGTGGTATCATGTTGATACAACCTGGGATGATCCTGTACCGGATATGGGGGAAGATGCTTTGCATGTATATCTGAATGTAAATGATGATATAATGAGAAAAACACATAGCTGGAATCAAAATGCATATCCGGAATGTGATAGTATGGAATATAATTATTATGAGCAGGAAGATAAAGCATTTGACAGTTTTAATAATTTTAAATCATATATTTTAGATGAAATGAAGACGACCAATCAGATTGAAGTCATGGTTACAGATTCAGAGAGTATACAATATGATTGCGGATTTGTGATTAAAGAGGGTGGTGCCCAATCTGTGTCATGGCAAAGCTATGAAGATGGAGAATACATGGTTATGTTAATTACGGTTGGCGAGTAGAAAATGGAACAGAAAGGAACAGTGTATGACGAGAATTGATTTTATAGATGGCTTACGAGATGGTTTAAATGGTGAAGTTCCTGCGAGAGTTGTTCAGGAATCTGTGGAATATTATAATCGATATATCAATGAATCTATTGCGGAAGGAAAGACCGAACAGCAGGTTTTGGAAGAATTGGGACCGGTTCGTTTGATTGTAAAGTCCATAATTGATGCAAACTCCAATGCCGGTAGGCGGGAGGAAGCACAAAGTCAGCAGAATACCCAACGACAGAGCAAAGAAAAAAAAGAGAAACCAAGATTTCATACAGGAGTCAACGAGAAAGGACAACTGGATTTGAAATTTGGTAATTTCTCTTTTAATTCGTGGTATGGAAAACTGTTGTTAATATTGCTTGCAATTTTGGTTGTGGCAATTATTGTTGCCTTGGCAGTTGGATTACTGATGGTAGCATGGTATCTGCTCCCTGTCATTGCAGTTATTATATTGATTGTTGTGTTGGTAAACATCTTTATAAGACGAAATAATTCGTGATTTAATGAGAGTTACCCTGTTCCCATATATAATCGCAAAAGGCGATGCCCAGCTGATGCGGCAGATACCGTTGAACTACATTGGTATATGCCGCAAAATCAGCGGTTTTCAACTGCAACATGGCTTCTGCCAGATTTTGAATCTGTTGTTCTTCCGTTCCGGAACTTTCAAAATAAGAAATGGAATCCCCCACAATTTCATGAAAGATACTTAAATTACTTGCAAGGATTGGTTTGTTATAATGCATGGCTTCCACAACCGGTATGCCAAATCCTTCCGCACGGGAAGGAAAAACAAAACCGGAGCAATGACGAAACAAAGCAATCTTTTGTTCATTTCCAACATAACCAAGAGAAACAATGCCGGAAGTATTTTTGCTGATTTGTTCATATACCTGTTGGATTTCCGGTTCCCGTATCTTTCCACCGAGGTACAGTTTTTTGGTGCCGCCTAAGGTGCGATACCGTGCATATGCCTTTAACAATAAATCCGTACCTTTTCGCTTTTCCAGATTTCCAATATATAGAAGATAATCCTCACCGTCCAGTTTCAAATTCTTGAACAAGACATCAGGGGTAACCGGTGCATCTGAGAAGTCCGGCTTATTAATAATAATATAGCTGATTAGATGTGAAATATCCTTTGCCTGTGGAAATACACGTTCCGTTTCCAGTTTTGTTTCCACAGAATTGTAGGTAATCATATCTGCCTGTTTTAGTGTCTGGCGTATTCCATATTTAAAATAAATCGGGTAGAGAAATCCCTGATTTTCCGGTTGGGTAATTGGAAAAATATCATGTATGGTCACCATGATTTTTCCGGTAAAACGCCGGATTGGAACGGGTATTAGGTTGTTTGGTTCCCAAAAAACATCCGGTTGATAATAATCTATAGAATCTTGAACGAATTTAAAATACGAAAAGACACCGGCACTTTTGGCAATTGGCTTACCATACGTGATAATCGGAACATTTTGTTGGGCAAGCCAAAGCATTTCACTGCTGGTTGCAACATCACTTAGTAAAGTGATTTCAAATCTCTGGTCTTTTAATAATTCCTTCAAAAAATCAAAAACATACATGCCTACGCCGCTTGGATGGCTGCCAAGGGAACGGGCATCAATCAATAATTTCATACGATTCACCACCTTAGGTAGATTATAGACGAAAGGGGAAAAACATACAACCGGAATTAGAGTTTTCTCATAAAAGAAATTGTGCTAAGATAAAAGGAAAAGAAAGTAAAACAGGAATTTCAGAACAATGAAAAAAGAAAGGGGTCAGAAGGATGAATGAGATTGAAAAGTTAAGAGAAGTGGTACAGGAAAGCAATAATGTAGTTTTTTTTGGTGGGGCTGGCGTCTCTACAGAAAGTGGAATTCCGGATTTTCGAAGTGTAGATGGTTTATATAATCAGAAATATAAATACCCTCCGGAGCAGATTATCAGTCACACATATTATCGCCATTATCCGGAAGAATTCTTTGAATTTTATAAGGATAAAATGATTTTTACGGATGCAAAGCCGAATACAGCTCATATCCGGCTGGCACAATTAGAGCAGGAGGGACATGTAAAAGCCGTTATTACACAAAATATTGATGGATTGCATCAGATGGCAGGTAGTAAAGAGGTATTGGAATTACATGGTTCTATTCATCGAAATTATTGTGAACGTTGTCATAAATTCTATAATCTGGATTACATCATTCAGTCTGAAGGTGTGCCAAAGTGCAGTTGCGGTGGAACTGTAAAGCCGGACGTAGTGTTATATGAAGAAGGGTTGGACAACCATACAATACAAAAAGCAATTCAGTATATTCGGCATGCAGAAGTTTTGATCATTGGCGGAACTTCTCTGGTTGTATACCCGGCGGCAGGAATGATTGATTATTTTCAAGGAAAGTATCTGGTTGTCATAAATAAGGCACCGACTCCGAGAGATCAACAGGCAGATATTGTGATTCAGGACAGCATAGGAAAAGTGTTTGCCAACATATAATTATGTATATTTTCTGAAAAAAATATAAAACACTTTTTTCATTGTCCCCCTTATGATATACTGTAATTTGTGTAGATATGCGGACAAGAGTATTAAAGGAGTGATGGTATGCAGGGTAGTTTTTCGGATATTACCAAGGAATTAGTGGATTTAGCAGAACTTTGCAAAAAAAATGGAACGATTGATCCGGAATTGTATGTAAAGTATGAAGTGAAACGCGGTTTGCGTGATATTAATGGAAAGGGCGTTCTGACTGGATTGACAGATGTTTCTAAGATTCAGTCCTACACGACAGTAGATTGTGAAATGGTTCCCTGTGAGGGAAAGCTATTTTATCAGGGGGTTGATATTGAAGACATTGTAGACGGTTTTATTAAAGAGAATCGCCTTGGATATGAGGAAACATTATATCTGTTAATATTTGGTCAGCTACCAACTCGTTCAGAGTTAAAGCAGTTAACGGATTTGCTGGCGGAATATCGTTCCCTTCCAACCAGCTTTGTACGGGATATTATTATGAAAGCACCGAGCCCGGATATGATGAATACCTTGGCAAGAAGTGTGTTGACATTGTACGCTTATGATGACCGGGCAGATGACACCTCATTGCCGAATGTTCTTCGCCAATGTTTGCAGTTGACGGCTTTAGTGCCAATTATTTCTGTATATGGATATCAGGCATATAAGCATTATCATGATGGACAAAGTCTGTTCATTCATGTGCCACAGCCGGAATTATCAACAGCTGAAAATATTTTGTATCTGCTTCGGGCAGACAGTCAGTATACGGAATTGGAAGCAAGAATCTTAGATTTGGCACTGGTACTTCATGCAGAACATGGGGGAGGTAATAATTCAACCTTTACCACCCATGTAGTAACATCTTCCGGTACAGATACCTATTCTTGTATTGCAGCTTCATTGGGTTCCTTAAAAGGACCGAAACATGGAGGCGCCAATATTAAGGTAGTAAAAATGTTTGAAGACATGAAAGAACAGGTAAAGGATTGGAGTTCTGAAGCAGCAGTGAAACAGTATCTGAGGGATTTGTTGAATAAAAAGGCGTTTGACCACCAAGGATTGATTTATGGTATGGGGCATGCTGTTTATTCCATTTCTGACCCAAGAGCAAAGATTTTGCATCGGTTTGTTGAGAAGCTTTCTGTTGAAAAAAACCGTACAGAGGAGTATGCTTTATATGCTATGGTAGAGCGGCTGGCTCCGGAGGTTATTGCAGAGGAACGAAAAATCTACAAAGGTGTTAGTGCGAATGTGGATTTCTATAGTGGCTTCGTATATAGTATGTTGGATTTGCCTACGGAATTGTATACACCAATCTTTGCGATAGCAAGAATGGCAGGTTGGAGTGCTCACCGTATGGAGGAATTAATTAATCAGGGCAAGATTATTCGTCCGGCATATAAATCTGTTGCACCAATGAAGGAATATGTTCCGATGGGTGAAAGAGAATAGTAGAACGAAGGTAGAAATAAGAAAGAAGGCAGAAGGGAATGGCTCTTGAACAATTACCAAAGGATCCGATGATGTTGCTGAGTGTTGTAAATACCAAATTAAGGGATAAGTATTCTTCACTGGAAACATTATGTGAGGATATGAATGTTGATGAAAAAGGAATAAAAGAAGTATTAAAAACCATAGGCTATGTATATAATTCGGACTTGAACCGTTTTATATAAAATCCATTATTATGTAAAGGAGGCTTAAAAATGGATAATTCAAATTACGAAGGAAATCAACCTGCACAGCAGACACCGGGAAAGGCAATTGCCTGTCTGATTTTAGGTATCTGTTCCATCGTATTTAGCTGTAGCGGTATTGTTGGTTTAGTGTGTGGAATCATTGATTTGGTATTATCTAAGAAACTGGTAAGTGAAGTTGCAGAATTACCGGGACAGGCAAAAGTTGGTAAGACTTTGGGTATTATTGGCTTGATAATATCAATCATAGGTATCCTTGTATGGGTTGTTTGGTTCATTTTGATGATGGCTGGTTTAGCAGCAACTACAATGGAATATATGTAATTTCCAAGTACTTAATAAGAAAAAAGACTGATGCTGAAATACGCATCAGTTTTTTAATATAGAATTATTAGCACTCTTGTTAAATGAGTGCTAAAAAGTTATTGACAGGAAGAAAGGTTGGTGTTATAGTTTGAATAGAACATGAGAAAAGAAGTAGACTCATGAGAAAAGATATTCAGTTTGATAAAAATACGTAGAATTAAGGAGGTTTGAATTATGGATGCTGAAAAATTTACAAAAAAATCATTAGAAGTAATCGAGAATTGTTCCAAACTTGCCTATGAATATAACAATCAGGAAATTGACCAGGAGCATTTGCTATTAAGTATGGTGACAACAGATGACTGTCTGATTTCAAAAATGATTGAAAAGATGGGTATTGATTTGAAATCATTTACCGCAGAATGTGAACGGGCAGTTGCATACCGTCCAAAGGTGACAGGTACCAGTGATGTATTCATGAGCCGGGAATTTACCATGACCTTAATGGATGCAGAAAATGAATCAAAGCAGATGGGAGATTCCTATATATCTGTTGAGCATATTTTCCTTGCAATGATTAAGAAAGCCAACAAGACGGTACGGGGAATTTTCCAAAAGTTCGGTATTAATAGAGATGTCTTCCTGAAAGCCTTGGTAACGGTGCGTGGAAATCAGAAGGTGGAATCGGATAACCCGGAAGCAACTTACGACAGTTTATCCAAGTATGGTTATGATTTGGTAGAACGGGCAAGACAGCAGAAGCTGGACCCGGTTATTGGCAGAGATGCTGAAATCCGGAATATTATTCGAATTCTTTCCAGAAAGACCAAGAATAATCCGGTGTTAATTGGTGAACCCGGTGTTGGTAAAACGGCGGCAGTAGAAGGCTTGGCTCAGCGAATTGTTCGTGGTGATGTGCCGGACGGATTAAAGAATAAGCAGGTATATGCTTTGGATATGGGTGCTTTGCTTGCCGGTGCCAAGTATCGTGGTGAATTTGAAGAGCGTTTGAAAGCAGTTTTGGATGAAGTAAAGAAGAGTGAAGGGAATATCATTTTATTCATTGATGAATTGCATACCATTGTTGGCGCCGGTAAAACCGATGGTGCTATGGATGCGGGAAATATGTTAAAGCCAATGCTGGCAAGAGGTGAGCTGCACTGTATTGGTGCTACCACTTTAGATGAATACCGTCAATACATTGAGAAAGACCCTGCCTTAGAGAGAAGATTCCAACCGGTTATGGTGAACGAACCTACAGTAGAGGATACCATTTCGATTCTAAGAGGGTTGAAGGAACGGTATGAAGTATTCCACGGAGTAAAAATAACCGATGGCGCCTTAGTTTCTGCGGCAACTTTGTCCAATCGATATATTACAGACCGTTTTTTGCCGGATAAGGCGATTGACCTTGTAGATGAGGCTTGTGCAATGATTAAGACCGAACTGGATTCTATGCCAATGGAATTGGATGATATGTCCCGGAAAATCATGCAGTTGGAGATTGAGGAAGCTGCCTTGAAAAAAGAGGATGACCGTCTGAGTAAAGAACGTCTGGAAGAATTACAGAAGGAGCTGGCAGAATTAAAGGATAACTTTGCCAATGCTAAGGCGGACTGGGAAAAGGAAAAACAGGAGGTAGAAAAGGTTACCAAGCTGCGGGAAGAAATTGAATCCTTGAACAATCAGATTCAAATCGCCCAACGAAATTATGATTTGAATAAAGCAGCAGAACTGCAATATGGAAAGCTGCCACAGCTGCAGCAGGAATTAGCAAATGAAGAAGAACGCTTAAAGACAGAGGAACATACCTTGGTTCATGAAAGCGTAACAGATGAAGAAATAGCGAAAATCATTTCCCGTTGGACCGGAATTCCGGTAGCTAAATTGACAGAAAGTGAGCGGAATAAAACGTTGCATTTAGATGAAGAATTGCATAAACGGGTGGTAGGTCAGGAGGAAGCAGTGAATCTGGTAAGCGAGTCCATTATTCGTTCCAAAGCGGGTATCAAGGATCCGACCAAGCCGATAGGTTCCTTCCTGTTCTTAGGACCAACCGGTGTTGGTAAGACAGAACTTGCCAAGACTTTAGCGGCCAGTCTGTTTGATAATGAAGCCAATATGGTTCGTATTGATATGAGTGAATATATGGAGAAGCATTCCGTTGCCCGTTTAATTGGAGCTCCTCCGGGATATGTAGGCTATGATGAAGGTGGACAGTTGACAGAAGCTGTTCGTAGAAAGCCGTATTCCGTTGTCTTGTTTGATGAAGTTGAAAAGGCACATCCGGATGTATTCAATGTACTGTTGCAGGTGTTGGATGATGGACGAATTACAGATTCCAAGGGTAAGACTGTCGACTTTAAGAACACAATTCTAATTATGACATCCAATATCGGTTCTCAATATCTGTTAGAGGGTATTGATGATAATGGAAACATTAAACCGGAGACGCAGGAACTGGTTATGAATGAACTGCGGGCTCATTTCCGTCCGGAATTCCTGAACCGTTTGGATGAAACCATTCTGTTCAAACCAC
Organism: Lachnospiraceae bacterium; assembly: GCA_017623675.1. Classification (GTDB taxonomy): domain Bacteria; phylum Bacillota; class Clostridia; order Lachnospirales; family Lachnospiraceae; genus CAG-632. Next base: position 3,800 of record JAGAOO010000061.1, on the reverse strand, counting down.
TGACGAAGGAAAATATTGGCGGTATTGTAGACTTGCTGATTGCAGATTTGAATAAACGTCTGGCAGACCGGGAGATTCAGATTACAGTCACTGAACCGGCAAAGAACTATATCATTGACCATGGTTATGACCCTGTATATGGTGCAAGACCGTTAAAGCGGTATCTGCAAAAGAATGTGGAAACCTTAGTTGCCAGAATGATTTTAGCAGATAAGCTGGGCGTTAACCAGAAAGTGACCATTGATGTGGATGGAGAACAATTGGTGGCACGATAATGAAATAAATAAGTATGTACAGACATACCCAAAAGGATGCAGAACAAAATCTGCATCCTTTTTTATGAAAGAAATGATAATAAATGAAATAGTTTTGACAAATTTGATTGCATGTTTACAGAAAAATGTTAAAATAGTAGAGAACAATACAAGGCTTTGGGAGGATAAGATGGAAACAGAGGCAGTGTTAGAGGTGAGTAACAAAAAGGGGATTAGTGGCAGTACGATTAAAATGATTGCCATAATTACGATGTTGATTGATCATACCGCAGCAACTATATTGGAGCGGATGATGTCACAGAATTCTTTTTCCGGTGGAGAAGCAGGAGAACTGCTTTACACCGTTTACCTTGTTATGCGAATCATTGGACGGTTAGGATTTCCTATTTTTATTTTCCTGTTAGTGGAAGGTTTGGAACACACTCACAATCGTTGGAAATACCTGATTCGTATGGTGATTTTTGCTTTGGTTTCAGAAATTCCATTTGATTTTGCATTCAACTTATCAAAAGCAGAGATTTTTAGTGGGGAAATTATAGATTTTACCTATCAAAATGTGTTCTTTACCTTGTCCATAGGGTTGCTTACAATCATTGGAATCCAGTCGGTAGGAAGAACACAATGGAAGACGGTTGGCAAAGTTTTTATGAATATAGGAATTGCATTGGTTGGTATGGCAATCGCTTACTTTTTGAGAACAGACTATGGTGCAATTGGTGTTTTGGCAATCGTAGTTATGTATTTATTGCGAAAAAACCGGATGCTGGCATCTGCAATCACTTGTGTGGTTCTGATGTTTTCCAGCATTTTGGAAGCAAGTGCATTCTTAGTATTATGGCCAATTGGTTTTTATAATGGAAAACGTGGCTGGAATCTTAAATGGGTATTTTATATATTTTATCCGGCACATTTATTTGTTTTGTGGCTGATTTGCCTTGCTATGGGAATTGCGTAGAAAGTAGGATTTATTATGCAAATGAGAAAAGAAGAATTAAAGAAACGATTTGCCAAACATCGGGAAACGCCGGAATATCGGGAAGATTTTAACCGCTTAATGGACTTGGAGTTTCAGGATTTCATGAAGGAATTTCTGGATTTTCATACCCGGGTAACGGAGGAAATGATAGATGAAACCGGAAACCGGAATCCGTCAGTGGAAGAACGGGAATGGTATTATCTTTATTATGGTGGCGAACTATACTCAGATGTTATAAAAGCTCATCAATGGGGAAAAATGGTAGATATGGCATTAGAGTTAATCGATAAGGAGCAAGAAGGGTAGGGAAAACTGTTGAAACAGCAGATAACAAAAAATGCAATTGAGACAGCTTTTATAAGATTGTTAAAGGATAGATACTTTGAAAAAGTAATGGTAAAGGATATTGTTGAGGAATGTGGTTTGACTCGTAATACTTTCTATTACTATTATGAAGATACTTACAATATCATTGCAGACATTTTGGAACGGGAAATTCGTGAAATTGAACAGAAGATTGATGAAGGCTGTAGTTTGGAACAGGCATCTGTGGATGTGTTTGAATTCTTGGGAGAGAATCCAAAGGTTGCCAGACATCTGTTCTTATCCTCCAAGAAGGACGATATTTACCAGTATATTCGGAGTGCAGTAGAAATTGTATTGCGTCATTGGATAGATAAAATGACGCAAGGAAATCCTATTAATGAAAGAGACAAGAAAATTATTCTGAACATGTATAAATATGGTGTTCAGGGCTTGATTGAAGAATGGGTACAACATGGAATGAAGTATTCTTTGCAGCAAGAGGTGGAGAGAACACAAGTATTGTTCATGAATAGTTTTGAACAGGTCATTCATAATTGTAATGGTAATAAAAAATAGGCAGCTACTAATTATTATTCTAGATTAGTAGCTGCTTATTTTAGTGGTTGCCGGCTTGCCTTTTAGCTTCCTGTTCCTGCTGATGGCGTTTCATATGCTCATAATGTGCAATCTGTTTTGCAATCATTTCCTGTTCCTGCTTTTTGCTGTTACGATAAGAAAGAATAAGAAGAAACACACCAGCTCCCAAAATTAAAACTGGAAAAATTAATGTTTTTAATCTTCCCTGACTATTTAACATGATATGTGTAGGGTCATGAAGATCATATTGAATAAGGAGTGTATCCGCACCGCTTCGTTTTTTAGTAAGTTCACTTAATACAAAAGAATATATATTGGTACCGTCTGAATAAACATATGTAAAATGTCGTTCCGTCAGTGTGTCAGAACTGTATCCCAGTGCTGGTACAGTAACGGTTCCATGAGAACTGCTTTCTGCTAACACTGCCTCGGTGGTGACCCAATTTGTTTGGTTGCTGAATCGTTCAATTACAAGCGGAATTCTATTGTAAAATAAGATTCCTGAATAGATAACTGCAATGATAAAACAGATAATAGAACGTGCACTCATGATAGTTGGTCTCCTTCATTTAAATTATATTTATTATAATGACTTCATTATTTTGAGTCAATGAATGTGTCAAAAACGGTAAAAATCGGTCAGAATTGGGAAATATTTAGTCGAAATTAGTACATTTGGAGCTCTGTGTATGATTTTTGTACATAATTTCAAAAATGTTTCTTCCCTTTTTCAAAGAAAATCGTTATATTATATGTGGTAGTTTTCAAAACCACATCTATATGGAGGCAGTTATGGGAAACGTTGTGCAAGGAATCTTACGGAAACTAATACAGGCAGGAATGTATATAGCATTTCGTCCAAAGATTACTTTTTCCAATCCGGAAGTAATGAATAGTAAAGAGCCAATAGTATTTATCTGTAATCATATGAGTCATAACGATGGTGCTTTGATTGCTTCAGTGTTACATAAAAAGAAACCTTATTTCTTAATTGCCAAAGATTGGTATGATAAAAAACAGTTTGGTGTGTTTTTAAAAGCATATGGTAGTATTCCGGTTGATAGAGAGGGCATGGATACCAGTTGGTATGATTCCTGCCGAAAACTGATAGAAGCAGGAATATCTATATTGATTTTCCCAGAGGGTAAAACCTCTAAGGGAGAAATGAATGAATTCCAACCTGGATTTGCTGTTTTGGCTGAAAAGACCGGAGCTAAAGTTGTAGAATGTGCCCATATTGGAGAGTACCACACGATTTTCGGAGAACGAAAAAGAATTCTGGTAGGGGATGCATATCAATTGGAATGTCCGAAAGAAATTCGAAAATCCATCTATGCAAAGCAGGTGGCAGCAGAAGCCAGAACCCGTATTCATGAAATGAAACAGCAGTTATTGACTGAGAAAATGATGGGCAAAAAGGCAGTGTATCATGTAGAAACCATAGGCGGTTATGATGCACCGGAGGTGCAGAGCCAATCAGAAGCGGCAGTGGCTGAGGATGCGATAAATTAAGGTTTGTTGGTTTAGTCGCCTTATCGGTTTCTGATGACAGATAGTTACCGCAGACACGCTTGCGCTCCGGTCAGCACGTAATGGTGCATAAGGTGCGACAATACCGCACCTAAGCACCAACGTGCTTTTAAGGT
>JAGAOO010000002.1 GCA_017623675.1 Lachnospiraceae bacterium | reverse complement strand
GAGACAGTCGTAGAGCAAACTGGAAGATGACTGCTCCAAACCTTGTAAAGTGCAGCAAGTGCGGCGAATTAATGATGCCACACAGAGTATGTAAGGCTTGCGGTTCTTACAACAAGAAGGAAGTTATTGCAGCTGAATAATCTTAAAAAAGCTAGTAAAATCAAGGGTTTCAAGAAACAGAGACCCTTGATTTTTTTTGTCCGTAACCCAAAAATAACCCAATTGAAATTTTGAAATACAAGAGCTGAGTGGATATTATACGCAAGTATGGGTTACAGATTGGGTTATAAAAAAATCATGAGGAAATATCTTTTAGTATTTTGCTTAGCAGGCTATATCTATTTGAACGTATAAAGCAGGATTTGCAAATAAAAACGACAGTTTTAGTACTTGAAAAGTTTCGTAAATAGATATATAAATGTGATGCGATACGTTTTTTTGTGATATGGACGGCATGTGCGTGTATTATATGATAGAAAGGGGAGTAAACATTATGACATTTGGAAATGTGATTACTAAGTTTTGTCGTGATGTGTATAAGGTTTTGAAGAATGCTGTGCCGATGTCAGATGTTTCCCAGTTGCCAACTCGCGTATATTTATCTCATATGACGACGGATTGTCTTATCGGTATGGACTTCAAGCAAAAGATTTTCCGAGAAGAAGAGTTTGACATCATATCATGCAAAGAAAATAGAAAGTAGTTAATAAAAAAACTTGCGGAGTGAGCTGAAAATGATTCCGCAAGTTTTTTATTACTTTTTATAGGAAGTTATCTAATCATTATAATAAATGGAATAATTAATATAAGTTTGGCGGCGGAGAAGAGATACCATTAGAAGCTCTGTATTCATTAGGGCTACAACCAACATATTTTCTAAAATACCGGCAAAATGTTGTTGGGTCATCAAATTTTAAATGACAGGAGATATCTTTGACTTTTAAATTTGATTCTAATAATAAGCGCTTGGCTTCAGTCATACGTAACAGTGTAATGTACTGAGTAAGTGATTTCCCGGTTAGCTCTTTAAAAAGATGTGATGCACGTGATGGACTAATATGCAAATTGCTGCATATTTTCTCCATGGTAATATCATCCCAACGGTCACTGCAACTACTGACATAGTTTGCTAATAAGTCTATAGTTTGCGTGTTTTGCTGTATATTGGATTCTTTTATTTTAGGGAACGTTAGGGTTAATATTGTTATGAGGGAGGAAACAATATTTGCTTGAGCATAAGGGTCGTTGAGCTTGATATAGTGTTGAGCTGCAAGTTTGTAGCAATTATCAATAAGCATGATTGAATTATCTGTTATATTAAAAGGACAATATAATACACCCGTTTTAAAAAAGTTGTTATCAGTATCAATATCAAGTCCGCAAGTGTTACATATTAAATTAAAAAGCTCTTTTGATATAATCAATTTACTGCGGTTATATTCTTCCGGATTGGTAGGGTTAGAGTAATGAATCTGCATGGCATCTAAAAGTAACATACAACCGGCTTTGATTGGGAAAATATGATTGCCAACAACAAAGTGTCCGCTATCAGACCAAAATTGAATGATTTCAATACTATTGTCATGATGTGGCATGGCATATAAGTCATCAATTCCTTCAGCGATACCGATTGAATGATGCTTTACGCTATAAATCTTATCTCTGTAATCCATAATGAATGTTCTCTCCTTTGTTAGTTCTTAATTGTGGTGGAAAAATGCTACAAAATTTGAAAAATTGACCAATTTTGTCAAAATCATTTTTATTAGATTTACAAGGTAAAGTTAAATAAAAAAGGATATAAAAACAAAAAAATGCATTATTTTGCATAATTCATAGTCATATGTTAGCATGTTTTTTGTTCTTTTTCAATTAAAATCAATTATTTGGCAGGAAAATGGCAAATGTTACAAATATCTAATCCTAATAGCAAAAATGGTACATAAGTTGAGCTTGGATAACACATTTACAATTAGAGCATATAGAGGTATCCTAATTATAGTAAGAAATATTATGAATGCGTATATTGCTATTTGTTTTATATTACGAGAGGGGTAGTTATATGAGATTGGGGTGTGATATAAGCAATCTTTGTAACAGATTTGGAGACGAAAGAGTTCTTCAAATGTTTCATAAGGCTGGCTTTGATTGTATAGATTATTCGTTTAATGAAATCAAACCGTTAGAAAGGCTTCTCGATGATGAGTATTACAAAAAGGCCGAACAGTTAAGAATAATGTTGGAAAGGTATGAAATTACTTGCAACCAAACACATGCGCCGTTTGAATTTGAATATGGTGAGCGGATGGAATGTACCGAGAAACATTACAGAGATATTGTACGTGCCATGGAGTTTTCCTCTGTATTAGGCGCATCGAGAATTATTATTCATGCAGTAACGCCTCCGGATGGCGTGGATATTTATGAATATAATAAACAGTATTATCGTTCTTTTCTTCCATATTGCAAGGAGTTTGGAATACAGGTGGCGGTTGAGAACATTGGACGTGGCCATACGGACGAAGAAAAGAGAATCGGAATATGGAAATCCCCGGAAGCTTTTTGTGAATTTATTCGCGACTTGGAATCGGAATGGTTTTGTGCCTGCGTTGACTTGGGACATGCTGCTATAATGAATTGTCCGCCTGAGGAGTTTATAGCAAGAATGGATCCGAAGTTGCTTAAGACGTTGCATGTGCATGACACTGATTATGTGAATGATTGCCATACGGTACCGTATCTGCAAAAACAAAATTGGGAAGCGATTATGCATTCGTTAGCTAACATAGGTTATCGGGGAGATTTTAATTTGGAGGTTCTTTTATATACGGAGAAATTTCCTGATGAACTCGTTGACGCAGCGTTACAGTTTGCTTCAGGAGTGGGACGCTATTTGATTAACAAATTTGTGGAGGTGCAAAATGAATACTAAAGGAATTATACCTGCGCTACTTACACCGTTTGATGAGAATCATGATGTGAATTATGATTCTTTGAGACTTTTGGTCAATCGGCTGATAGGACAAGGTGTCGGTGGATTTTATGTATGTGGAAGCACTGCGGAAAGTTTCTTATTGAGTGACGAAGAGCGAATGAAAATTGTTGAAGTGGTCACAGAGGAAGTGAATGGACGTGTTGATGTGATTGCGCATGTCGGAAGCATTAACCAGCGTAAAGCTATTGAATATGCAAAGCATGCACAAAGTTGTGGCGTAAAAGCAATATCCAGTGTACCACCGTTTTATTTCAAGTTCAAGAAAGAAGAAATCGCAAATTATTACGGAGCAATTACTGATGCTGTAGATGTGCCAATGATTGTATATTGCATACCGACTCTCTCGAATGTGACAATCAAGGCAGATGACATTCCTGATATTTTAAAAGTCTGCAATGTAGGCGGTATCAAATATACATCTTATGACTTATATGAGCTTGAGAAGATTAAAAGAAGATTTCCGGATATGAAAATCTTTTATGGTCATGATGAAGTATTTTGTAATGCATTGCCAATTGGTATTGATGGAGCAATTGGGGCGACATTTAATGTAATGCCTCATAAATTTATTGCGATACAGAAAGCATTTGAAGAAGGCAACTTGAAAAAGGCGTTTGAGATTCAGCAGGAAGCAAATGCTATTTTGGATGTTCTGATAAAGAATGATACAAAGCCAAGCATGAAATATCTGCTTACTAAGAGTGGTATACCTAGTGGTGGTGCCAGACCACCATTCTTACCATTGACGGAAGAAAAGAAGAGGGAGCTTGATAGTATCTATTCACTGATTTATGAAAAGTAGGATGGTACTTATAAGCAAGAAATATTAAGGAGGAAAAACGTGAATAAGGCACTTAGGAAAGAAATTAAAAAGCATAAAGAATTATATATTTTTATGATTCCGGCACTAATTATTTTGATTATCTTTAGTTACGGTCCCATGTATGGCATTATTATGGCGTTTCAAGATGTAAAAATTGGAACACCGATATTAAAAAATGAATGGATAGGACTTGATAACTTTGCAAGGTTCTTTAGTGGTGCATGGGCGGGCGTAGTTATAAAAAACACAATCACAATATGCGTTTTGTCGGCGTTGTTTTGTTGGCCAATGCCACTGATTTTAGCATTACTGCTGCATAACTCTACGAATAAATTTATTGCCAAGACGGCACAGAATTTTTCGTATTTGCCGCATCTTCTTTCTATCGTAGTTACGATTGGTATTTTACGTCTGTTCTGCGATGGTGAAACCGGATTGATCAATATTCTTCTCGTTAACTTAGGTCAATCACGTATCAACTTTTTTGGAGATCCTGACTGGGTATATCCATTATATATTATATCGGGTATGTGGACTAGTACCGGTTATAGTGCGATTGTTTATCTTAGCTCTCTCTCGGCGGTAGATAATGACATTATGGAAGCAGCTGAGATTGATGGTGCAAGTAAATTGAAACGTATTTTACTTATTCAGTTGCCTTGTATTATGCCGACGGTTGTTACTATGCTTATCTTAAATATGGGTAGATTATTTGCTATGGGTGCAGACAAGATGTTATTGATGCAGACCTCTTTGAATATTTCTTCATCCGAAATTATTTCTACATATGTGTATAAGCAAGGTATTGAAAATTATCAGTATGGATTTTCAACCGCGGTAGGTCTTTTCCAAAATATCGTTAGTCTGATTTTGGTTCTGAGTACCAATAAGATTAGTAAGAAACTGAGCGATGTATCAATCTTTTAGGAGGAAGAAGTAATGAGGAAAAAAAAGGGAGAACGTTGGCTTGACCTTTCGATAAATGTTATGCTTATTATAGTGGCAATGATTAGCATTTATCCAATCTGGTATGTTTTGATAGCTTCTGTCAGTGATCCGACTGCAATTGCGGCAGGCCAGGTTACAATCATACCAAAAGGATTCAATTTACAGGCATATAAAAAGTTATTTCAGAATTCTATGATCTGGACTGGTTATAAGAACTCTATTATTTATACTACTGCAGCAACACTTGTGGATTTATTTGTTCAAGCTACTTGTGCATTTGCACTATCACGAAAAACATTACCGGGACGTAAATTCTTGTCCACATTGTTTATCATTACAATGTATTTTAGTGGTGGTATGATTCCGAGGTTTATAATTATCAGTAAGTTGGGAATGCTTAATTCTCCATTGGCTCTTATCATTCCGGGATGTGTAAGCGTATATAACATTATTTTGTTAAGAAACTTTTTTGAGTATAATATTCCGGATTCATTGATTGAGGCTGCCCAAATCGACGGTGCAAGTTGGACAAAATGTTTCATAAAAGTGGTATTACCACTTTCTACTGCTATCATTGCTACAGTTGCACTGTTTTCCATTACTTCACACTGGAATGCATATCTGGGTGCACAGATGTATTTATATGATTCCGAATTATATACTTTACAGCAGGTTATAAAGATTATCACATCTGAGGCAAGTTCGGTGGTAAGTGAAAATGCTACACTTGATGAAATGAGGCAAATGATTCTTGAGAGAAATCTGATGAAATATGCTGTTGTAGTAGTGGGAAGCATACCGCTAATTATTGCATATCCTTTTGTACAAAAGCATTTTGTAGGCGGTGTCATGGTAGGAGCCGTAAAGGGCTAAGTACAATTAGAACAGAATCTTTTCTGCAGGAGCTGGCTCGGAGACCAGATGTTGGTCAGCTCTCTGCAGAATGAGGATATATTATTTATATTTCATATTTAGGAGGTATTTTATGAAAAAGAACAGATTCAAGAGATGGATGGCTATTCTGTTAGCAGGAATCATGGCTTTAAGCATGGTTGCTTGTGCGCCATCTGAGAAGAATGATTCAGAAAACACAGGAAACACAGGAAACACAGGAACAACTGAACCTGGAAATAAGGGTGATGAAGGAACAGAAACTGCTTCTAAAGTCGTATTCCCATTAGAGAAAGAAGTAACATTTGAAATCATGGTTGCATATGATGGTGATATTGAAGCAGCAGTAGCAGCAGTTCCGTTTATGGAAGAACTGTATAAGATGACTAATGTAAAAATCAAATGGACCGCATTAACTAAAGATGTGGCAGTAAGCAGCCTTAATAATCTCTTAATTGCGGGCTCAGCAGGCGATGCAATCCTGGGCAGATGGGTTTCTGAAACAGAACTTATTAATATGGCATCTGCTGGTCATATTGCAGCGTTAGATGAGTATATTAGTAATCCGGAACTTATGCCTAATTTTACTGAACGTGTAGTGAATGAAGATGCAAAGTATCTGGCGTCTATTACTACTCCGGATGGACATGTTTATGCTTTACCAAATATTAATAAGTTAGATGGTAATTTCCTTGAAAATCCAATCTGGATTAATCAGGAATGGTTGAAAGCAGTGAATATGCCTGTTCCAACTACAGTAGAAGAGTTAGAAAAAGTACTTATTGCATTCCGTGATAGTGACTGTAATGGAAATGGTAAAACTGATGATGAAGTTCCGCTGATTTTCATGGACGGACACGACTTCTCTCATATGGAAGCTCTTCTTAGCATGTGGGGAATTGCAACAAAGGATTCTGCAAAGGATCATTATGTTGATATCGAAAATGGTGTAGTAGAATTTGTACCAGTAACAGAAACATATAAAACTGCAATCAAGACATTGAATAAATGGTACAAAGAAGGTCTCATTTGGTCTGAGTGTTTTACTGCAACAAAGCAGAGCTTTTCTGCTAAATTAGATGATGGTTCCGGCGTTTCTACCGTTGGTGTAGTTTTTACTAAAACGCCACCATCTACTTTTAAGGATCAGTATGTTCGAGTTAAACCAATTGCAGCAGAAGGTTATGAAGCAGAATGGTTACGTAATGCAGGTTATTTAGGTGGTAAGGGTAACTTTTCTATTTTAAGCAATTGTGAAAACAAGAAAATTCTTGCTCATTGGATTGATTTATTCTATTCCTTTGAAAATACTATTCAGCTTGCATTTGGTGAAGAGGGAGATAACTGGGAATATAATGCAGAAGGAAAGGTTATTCAGAACAGCACTAAATTATCCGGTGATGAAAAAACAGAGATGTTAAAGAAAGTTTTCAGCAGAATTCCTGGTAATATACCTAGTGCATACACAGCAAAGGACTATGCAGAACGTATTCAGATTAGCGGAAATAACTTAACCTTACAAGAAAACTATGAAGATTATAAGAATGTAATGTCAGATGAGTTCTGGCCACGTCCATATATGTCTGAAGAAAATGCTTCACGTTTAGGTGTTTTACGTACTGATATTTCTACTACAGTAAAAATGTACAAGGCAAACTGGGTAGCAGGTGTGTCCGATATCGATAAAGAATGGGATAAGTATATCAAGAGCTTAAATGCAATGGGATTAGAGGAATATATTAAAATTCTCCAGAATTCTTATGATGTTTTCAACGAGGCTCTTAAGAATGTAAAATAGTTTAGTTAAGTAACTGATGTGTTTTTGAAAGCTAAATAATGTGTAGGGTGAGTGAGTGACAAGGTGCGTCATGCACTCACCCTATTTATGCTTGAGTCGAGTTAATGAAAGGAGATACAATGGGTTTTACAAAAGATTTTAAATGGGGAACGGCAACTGCCTCATATCAAATCGAAGGAGCAATTTCAGAGGACGGAAAGAAAGATTCTATCTGGGACGCTTTTTGTCGTGAAGAAGGAAGAATTGAAAACGGTGAAACCGGAGAATTTGCATGTGATCATTATCATCGATATAAAGAAGATGTTACACTAATGGCTGAAATGGGATTAAACGCTTATCGGTTTTCTATTTCATGGAGTAGAGTATTACCAGACGGTATTGGGAAAGTAAATGAAAAGGGTATAAAATTTTATAGTGATCTTGTAGATGAATTGCTGAAGAATGGAATTGAGCCATATGTAACACTTTTTCATTGGGATTATCCGTTGGCTTTGGAAGAAAAAGGTTCATGGGCAAATCAGGAAAGCCCATATTGGTTTGAAGAATTTACAAGAGTTATTGCAGAACGTCTTGGAGATAGAGTAAAAAACTTTATTACTTTCAATGAACCACAGTGTTTTTTGAATTTAGGTTATGTGGTTGGTCGCCATACTCCTGGTAAACAATTAGGCTTAGAGGTGACTATACCAATGATGCATAATGTTATGAAAGCGCATGGTTTAGCGGTAAAAGCTATCCGTGAAATTGTACCAGATGCTAAGGTCGGTTATTCACCTTGTGGTCGTGTGTTTTTTCCAAAAACAGAATCTGAAGAAGATATAAAAGCCGTATATGAAAAATATTTTGCGGTAACACCGCAACGTTGGGCAGACAGTGTCTCTTGGTGGAGCGATCCTGTTATGCTTGGACATTATCCAAAGGATGGTTTAGAATTGTTTGAACAGTATTTACCATCAAATTATGAAGAAGATTTGAAAATAATTCATCAACCATTAGATTTTTATGGTCAGAATTTATATAACGGCATAGCCGTACATGTTGAAAATGGAGTAACAGAGGCTCAGGCTAATTGGACTGGACCGGGACAAGCAAGACAACTAATTCCTGGTTGGTATGTAAATCCGGATGTTATGTATTGGGGACCAAAATTTTTGTATGAGCGATATAAAACACCAATAATGATTACAGAGAACGGAATGTGTTGCCATGATACAGTATCCTTAGACGGAAAGGTACATGACCCTAACCGAATAGACTTTATCAATCGGTACTTATTAAAATTAAGAAAAGCTGTGGATGATGGAGTCGATGTAAGAGGATATTTTGTATGGTCATTACTTGACAATATGGAGTGGATACGTGGATACGATCCTCGTTTTGGATTGATTTATGTGGATTATAATACATTTGAACGTATTCCGAAAGATTCTTTTTACTGGTATAAACAGGTAATTGAAAGTAATGGAGATAATCTGTAGGTCAATAAGATAGGAGAGAGGATTAAAGAATGAATTTTACAACAACATGGAGTTATCATCCCTATGCAGAGCTGAGTAATCTGGAGCGTGCCGAGAGACCATACATCTGTCGTTTATCTCATGATGAAAATAGCTTTACTGTAGATTACATTGATAATGGTGCTTCGGAAACAGAACACATGCTGTTTTGGCGCGTAAGAGATACTGAGGAGTATAAGAAAGTGCCAACAAGTGGAGGTACAATTACTATTGAAGACATCCCTTCTGATACTGATTATGAATTATTCATAGCGCGGACTCAGGATCCTTCCATATGTAGTAACATTCGACTTGTACGAACAGGGTTTGTGCCTGGCAAGGTGATTAATTATCTCCATCCGGAGGACACCACCTATGATTTTGCTGGAACATACCTTGATTCACCTTCTTTAGCAAAACTTCCATCAGGCCGGCTGGTATCTGCTATGGGAGTACATAAATCGGCAGAGTATGGAGAAAATCTAGAAATACTTTATTACTCCGATGATAATGGTGAGACCTGGCACTATCTCTGCGAACTGTTCCCGTGTAGATGGGGAAAGTTATTCGTAGATAACGGGAAGCTATATTGTCTGGGTGTATCTTGTACATACGGTGATTTGTTGATCGGATGTTCTGATGATGAAGGGTATACTTGGGGTATGCCAACAGTATTGCTACGTGGTAGTTGTTCCGGTAGGGGAGGAGTGCATCATACTCCGATGCCGGTATTGCACTATAAAGGACGACTTATTACTGATGTTCAGTATGGAGGATGGCATAAGAATGTATTTTACGATGCTGTTTTGTCTGCAAAAGAAGGTAGTGATCTTTTAGATGCAAACAATTGGGCAATTACGAAATGGTGGGATTGCAGAGAACATAAAGAAATTCAGAATATAGTAAATGGTGGAATTACAGGAGATGCGGATGCATTCAAGTTTACCATTGGCGGAATCGAAGGAAGTCCGGTTGTTGCTCCTAATGGCGATGTTTGGATTCTTCATCGTTATGGAAGAGGAAAGCCTTTGATTTTAGAATATGACCCAGAAGATCCTTGGGGTGAACTGAAAAATGGACGCATAATTGATGTACCTATTAAAGATTCCAAATTTCCAGTTAAATTTGATTCGGTCAGTGGTCGATATTACATGCTTTGTAATTATATGCCGGAGGGTGTTCGAGTAGGTAGAAATGTTTGCGCATTAATGTATAGCACAGATTTAAAGGAATGGATATTGGATCATATTGTTTATGACTTCCGTGATTATGACTATCAAAAGTATGCAATGCAATATTTTGATTTCGAGATTGATGGAGACGATATTATGTTTCTTAGTCGAACTGCTTTTTGTAATGCGGATTCTTCGCATAACAGTAACCATCAAACATTCCACCGTATTCATAATTTCAGAAAATGAAATTATGAGGTGAAAAGCAAAATGTGAAACGTAAGAAACGTTCTTTGCTGATTGATTTTTGCGAGATGTTTTGCCACCTGTGTGTGTAAAGGCATATGGGTGGCGGAATTTAAGAAGATTATAGGAGAATAATATGTCTGGAAGAATTACATTTCACTTTGATGACGGACACATGTCGCACTATGAGCAGGCTTATAATATATTTCGTAAAGCAGGTGTAGTAGGGTGCTTGGCACTATCAATATCATGTTTAAAAAACAATACTCGGATTACCATTGAACAGGCACTTGAGATGCAGGAGAATGGTTGGGAAATTCTGAGCCATTCTATGAATCATATTCGAATGAGTACACCATTACCGGTAGAAGTTATGGTGACGGAAATTGCAACGTGTAAATATTTGTTGGAACAGGAAGGGTTTCATATCAAGCAATATATTACACCAATGTCCGAATGTCATGAAAGTATGATACCTCTGCTGAGAGAGCATTATGATGCGGCCTTTACTGTGTATAAAAATTCTGCAGAAGAATCGGTGGAACAGTTGGTTATGCAACGTCCGGTACAGAAGTATCGATTACATCGAGCTTGTCTTACAAAGCATTCATTGGAAGAACTGAAGAACTATGTAGATTATGTGGCAGAGAATGACAGTTGGCTTGTTTTTTATGACCATGATCTTGGGGTTGGTACAAATATTACGGCACAGATGTTAGCAGAGTTGGTAGATTACTGTAAACAAAAACATGTAGATATTGTCACCTCATCAGAAGCCTTAGCACAGGAAAAGTGTACTACGGATATTTTGTTAAATGGTTATAATGGGACAGAATGCTGGGTTCATGCAAGAGCTGCGGTAAATGGACTACAGCAAATGATTACTGCTCAGAAGTTGGATGTAACAGGAATGGATTGCTTCGGAGGCTTGTATGTGAATTGCAGCACAGACGGTGGGCACACATGGAGTGGCTTTCATCCGGATAAAGCACTTGCTTCTATTTATCGAACAGTAGATGAAAAAAATCTACGTAGTGTATGCTGCGACATGACTCCTATGTATCATCATAAAACTAATAAATTTTTGGTGACGGGACATTTGACTAGTTATCAAGTGGATAATAATCGACCATTACGAGAACGTATTGAGCGTCCGACACCATATGCTGTATACGATATGGAGAGAGGTTGTTTTGGAGAGGTTCAATACATACAACTACCAGAGACAAGTACATATTATGCTACAGGAAGTGGTTGTTGTCAATGCGCGGAGTTGGATAACGGAGACATATTAATTCCGATTACTTTTCAATCAAAAGATAGTGGTGAAGCAATGCATACACAGGTAATGATTGTGCGATGCAGCTTTGATGGAGAAAGTTTGTGTGTGAAAGAAATCAGTAATACATTAGATGTGCCGGACGAGCAAAGAGGAATTGGTGAATGCTCTGTTGTCGTTCATGAAGGAAAATATTATTTAACGATTCGTGGTGACAATCATGGTTATGTGAGTGTTAATGATAACGGATTACATTTTACACAACCTCTGATTTGGCATTGGGATAATGGAGAAATTCTTCCAACATATAATACACAGGCACACTGGATACGCCTCCGCGGTAAGTTGTATCTTGTATATACTCGAAAAAATGGTACGAATGATCATGTATTTCGACATCGAGCACCTCTTTATGCTGCAGAGATAAACACAGATACATTGAGTGTTATAGCTTCAAGTGAATTCGTTGTGGTACCTGAGCGAGGAGCACGCCTTGGCAATTTTGGAGCATGTAGTATAGATGATAATACGGCATTGGTCACAGTTACGGAATGGATGCAGCCAAAGGGTTGTGAGCAATATGGCAGTGATAATGCGTTATGGCTCACACAGGTGATATAAGGCAAAATAAGGATGAAGGGAGTCAAACAATATGAGACTATTCGATTTAAACAATGTTATTTCTGAAGAAGATAAGGCAATTAAAGCGTGTCTGGATTTTCTAAGAAGTAAAAATGGTTCTGATATAGAGAATGGAAAGCATCTTGTGGATGGAGACGGTATATTTGTGAATATTTCAGAATATACCACGCGACTTCTAGGAGAGGGTAAATGGGAGGCACATAAGGTGTATGCTGATCTCCAGATTCTGTTAGAGGGTATTGAATATATCAATGTTTCTGATATCCGTAACATGGAAACCGGTGAGTTTAATCAGGAAAGCGATTTTGTGCCATGTAACGGAGAAATCGAGGAATCTTATTTGATGAATCCTAAAAAAGCGTTGTTATTGATGCCGGAGGATGCTCATATGCCAGGCATTTGTGTTGATAATAATCCTACTCGGGTTAAAAAAGCAGTATTTAAGATTCCAGTAGAATGCCTTAAATAATCAGATATTTGAAATTCGCTCTAATGGGTTATTAAGAGTTGAGCTTAATAGCAGAAAGAGAATGGAATAATACGAGCTATACAAAAAATGAGTTTTATATAGTGTTTTTAGAAAAGGAGGAAAAGCGAATGGAAAATCAGAGACAATGGGAAGAAGAATTCTTAAGCAAAGTTTATGAGAAACTTTTCTGGGCTACAGATGAAGTTAGTTCTCTGAAACCATATACGACAAAGGATGGAATATACAATGCGCCTCCTGCTGGGAAGTATCACTGGTTTTGTGGATTTTGGGGCGGCATTCAATGGTGGCTTTATAAATTTAGCAAAGACGAAAAGTTTTTGAAAAAAGCAAAGGCTATATCTGAAGATATGGACTATGGACTAACGGATTTTGTGCAGTTAGACCATGATGTGGGATTCCAATATCTATTGACAACAGTAGCGGATTATGAAATCACTGGAAGTGACCGGGCGATGGTATCGGGTATCCATGCAGCTACTTTGTTAGCAGGACGTTTTAATTTGGCAGGAAGATATATCAGAGCGTGGAATGAAACTAAGTATCTGAATCCTACAGAAAGTAAGACGGGTTATGCAATTATTGATTGTATGATGAATCTCCCGTTACTTTTCTGGGCTTCGGAAGAAACCGGAGATCCAAGATTTCGTCAGATTGCAGAAGCACATGCAGATACGGCACTGCGGGAATTCATTCGTGAAGACGGTTCCTCACATCATATTGTGGTGTTTAATCCAGAGGATGGTAGTGTAGTTGATTTTCCGGCAGGACAAGGATATGCTTCTGGTTCTTCTTGGACCAGGGGACAGGGCTGGGCAATATATGGTTTTGCTATGGCTTATTTTTATACAAAGAAGAAAGAGTATTTTGAAACAGCTTTAAAGGTCGCAAAAAACTTTTTGAAGCGTATGCCAGAGACTGGTATTCCGCCAGTTGATTTTGATCAGCCAGAGGAACCGGCTGAAATGGATTCTTCAGCAGGTGTAATTGCTCTTTGTGGCATGATTGATTTAAAAAAATGGGCAAGCGAAGAAGATCAGCAGTGGCTGGAGGAAGGAATTTGCTTACTTTTTAAGGGTGCCTATGCAAATTGTGATTTCACAAAAGATTCACAGGCAGTATTGCAGAATGGTAAAGAATTATACCACGGCGGGTGTCAAAAAGTACTAATATATGGAGACTTCTATTTAATGGAAGCATTGATGAAACGTAGAGGCTGTGATTATCTGTTTCATAAACAGTAGGTAGGCGCTATAAAGCAGAGAGGTAGTATTATGGAAAAGGATTTCATTACAGATAAGTTTAATTCTGTTGATTTTGAACTTAGTCCATATACAGGAATGACAAGACAAAGTTGGAAAGAAGCGGCAGAACATATTTTGTCCGGAATTTTTCAGTATATTCATAGTAGTGACGATGCATTAGTGATACCACGACAAGAGACAGAAAAGACATATCCACATAAAGAATCGTTTGGAGCTAAATTGATTGCGGAACAAAAAGCTGAGAAATTTGAAGGCTTGACACGAACGATGTTTATAGCGGCGCCATTAATACGTGATAATCCTCAAATCAGTATTTGTGGAATTGAGTTAAAGGATTATTATAAAAAGCTGATTCTTCGTTCGTGTTCGAAAGAGGACCCGTTGTATGTAGGAGATTATGAAAGCTTGCAGGAAGCGAGTAATTATGAAAATCCTCTCAAATGTTATCAACAAACAGTGGAGATTGGAGCTCTGGTTATTTGTTTGTGGATTACAAAGAATGCAATCTGGGATACTTATACAAAAGATGAGAAAGACAAAATAGCCGCTGTCATTTCGAGCTTTGCTTATGCTACTACAGAAGCAAATAATTGGCATTTGTTTAATATGTTGGGACTGGCATTTTTGAATATGGAGGGATATCCAATTCAAAAGGATGTCATGTTAGGTCATGCACAAGCAATTTTGGATTACTATGTCGGAGATGGCTGGTATAGAGATGGCCACTTCTTTGATTATTATTCTTGTTGGGCGTTTAATTTATATGCACCAATATGGAATTTATGGTACGGTTATGAGCATGAGCCATATTTGGCAAAGAAATTTGAGGAACGCTCTAATAAGCTAATGGAAACATATGCAGATTTTTTTGACCGAGATGGTTTTGTACAAGCTTGGGGACGTAGTGGTATTTATCGTAATGCCACCACATCTGTATTTGTAGGTAATATGTTGCTACAGAACAGTAAAGGTGATCCGGGTTTAGCAAGGAGAATTTCTTCAGGTGCTTTATTGCAGTTTTTAAGAAGGGAAG
>JAGAOO010000060.1 GCA_017623675.1 Lachnospiraceae bacterium | reverse complement strand
TATTAGGCATAAACATTCTCCTTGGTATGTTATTTTGTGGTGATTTAATTATATCGTATGGGTGTGTTTATGCCTATTCTTTTGTGAAAAAACAAATAGGTTCTAAACTTTACCCCCAAGTAAAGTTTAGAACCTCTTTTTTCAGGTTTGTCAAAGCTGGATTATGTGCTTTCTCTGCTTGTATTTTGGATATAGATGTGATAAAATATAACAGATTGTGTAAGACGCTAGCCGAGACTGCTGAAAAGCACATTGAAACAGTGTGTTGTTCAGTCGTTTCGGTGTCTTATACAAAAATAAGATAAAAGGAGAAACGAAGATGTATAAGCAATTTACAATGGATTTAGCCGGTAGAACTCTTCGAGTTGATGTTGGCAGAGTTGGTGCACAGGCAAATGGATGTGCATTCATGCATTATGGTGATACAGTTGTATTATGTACCGCAACTGCATCAGAAAAGCCAAGAGAAGGAATTGATTTCTTCCCATTAAGCGTTGAGTATGAAGAGAAAATGTACGCAGTTGGTAAAATCCCCGGAGGATTTAATAAGAGAGAGGGAAAGGCATCTGAAAATGCAATTTTAACCTCTCGTGTTATTGACCGTCCGATGCGTCCGTTATTCCCGAAGGATTACAGAAATGATGTTACCTTGAATAACATGGTAATGTCTGTTGACCCGGAGTGCCGTCCGGAATTAGTGGCAATGCTTGGTGCTTCTATTGCAACCTGCATTTCAGATATCCCATTTGACGGTCCATGTGCCATGACACAGATTGGTCTTGTAGATGGTGAATTCATAGTGAATCCATCCCAGAAGGACTGGAAGGAAGGAGACCTTCAGTTAACCGTTGCATCTACCAGCGAGAAGGTTATTATGATTGAGGCCGGTGCAAATATTGTTCCGGAAGCTAAGATGATTGAGGCTATTTATATGGCACATGATATCAACCAGACAATTATTGCATTCATTAACCAGATTGTTGCAGAGGTTGGTAAACCAAAGCATGAATATGTAAGCTGTGCAATTCCGGAGGAAATGTTCGCAGCAATGAAGGAAATTGTTACTCCGCTTGAGATGGAAGAGGCTGTATTTACAGATGTGAAGCAGGTTCGTGAGGAGAATATCCGACAGATTACTGCTAAGTTTGAAGAAGCATTTGCGGATAAAGAAGAATGGCTTGCAGTGCTTGGTGAGGCAGTGTACCAGTATCAGAAGAAGACCGTTCGTAAGATGATTTTAAAGGATCATAAGCGCCCGGACGGACGTGCCATTAACCAGATTCGTCCGCTTGCAGCAGAAGTTGATATTATTCCTAGAGTTCACGGTTCAGCGATGTTTACCCGTGGGCAGACACAGATATGTAATGTATGTACACTGGCACCTCTTTCTGAAATCCAGAAGATTGATGGACTGGATCCAAATGAGGTATCAAAGCGTTATATGCATCACTATAACTTCCCATCCTATTCGGTAGGTGAGACAAAGCCATCGAGAGGTCCGGGACGTCGTGAAATCGGACATGGTGCATTGGCAGAGAGAGCACTTCTTCCTGTTATTCCAAGTGAGGAAGAGTTCCCATATGCAATTCGTACTGTATCAGAGACCTTTGAGTCAAATGGTTCGACTTCTATGGCTTCTACCTGCTCATCCTGTATGTCACTGATGGCTGCAGGTGTTCCTATCAAGGCTATGGTTGCAGGTATTTCCTGTGGTCTTGTAACCGGTGATACCGATGATGATTATATCGTTCTTACTGATATTCAGGGACTGGAAGATTTCTTTGGAGATATGGACTTTAAGGTAACCGGTACGACAGAAGGTATTACAGCGATTCAGATGGATATTAAGATTCATGGTCTGACACGTCCTATTGTGGAAGAGGCTATTGCAAGAACAAGAGAAGCTAGATTGTTCATTATGGATACATGTATGAAGCCTGCTATTTCTGAGCCACGTCCAACCGTTGGTGAGTATGCACCAAAGATTGAACAGATGAAGGTTGACCCGGAAAAGATTGGTGAGATTATTGGACAGAAGGGTAAGACCATTAATGCCATTATCGAAGAAACAGGCGTTAAGATTGATATTGATGATGACGGAACCGTATATATCTGTGGTATTGAACGGGCAGGTATTGACCGCGCAATTCAGATTATCCACTCCATTGTTGACCCAATCGAGGTTGGTAAGACTTATGATGGTACGGTTGTTCGGATTATGCCATATGGTGCATTCGTAGAATTATCACCGAATAAGGATGGTATGATTCACATTTCCAAGCTGTCCAAGGAACGGGTAGCCAAGGTTGAGGATGTTGTAAACATCGGCGACAAGGTACGTGTAAAATGTATCGGCGTGGAAATGGGTAAGATTAGCTTAAGCTTGAAGGATGCAGAATAAAAACTAAAAACGATTCTATTGAAAGCCTATTATTCCTTGCGGAAGGTAGGCTTTTTTGCTATAATGAAGCAGTATGGGTTATCATGCCGAATTTATATAAAATGAAGGAGACGACAACATGAATTATGGGTATTTTGATGGAGCAAATAAGGAATATGTGATTACAAGACCGGATACACCGGCACCTTGGGCAAATTATTTGGGTTCACCAGAGTATGGTGCAATTATTTCAAATAATGCCGGTGGCTATAGCTTTGTAAAAAGTGGTGCCAACGGACGTGTAATTCGTTATATATTTAACAGCTTTGATCAGCCGGGACGTTATATTTATTTGCGAGATGAGGAATCAAAGGATTACTGGTCTGCTTCCTGGCAACCGGTAGGAAAAGATTTGGATACATATAAAAGTGAATGTCATCATGGTACTGCTTATACGAATATTCATGCAGATTATGCAGGAATTCATTCGGAAGCATTGTATTATGTACCTTTGGATAAAACTTATGAGGTATGGAATCTAAAGGTGACCAATCAGTCAGATAAGCCAAGAAAGATATCTGTTTTTGGATACTGTGAATTTACGAATGAAGGAAATTATGAACAGGATCAGGTGAATTTACAGTACACGTTATTTATTACAAGAACTTATTTTAAAACCAACAAAATTCTACAGTTAATTAATGAAAATGTAAATCGCCATGCAATTAACGGAAGTAATTGTGCATGTCGATTCTTTGGTATGGCCGGACAACCGGTAGCGTCTTATTGTGGTGATAAGGAAAGCTTCCTTGGAAGATATCATGGCTATGGCAATCCTGTGGTTGTAGAACAGGGAGACTGCGGCAATGCATTGAATTATAATTCCAATGCCTGTGGTGCATTGCAGACTGTTTTGGAACTGGCTCCGGGTGAAACCAAGGAATTGGCATTTGTCTTAGGTCAGAAGAAAGAAGAGGAAGCGGACGCAATTATTAATAGTTACTCTGATGTGGCAAAAACTTGTGCTGCAGAGCTGGAAGAATTAATTGCTTATTGGCATGGAAAATTGAACAATCTTCAGGTACAGACCCCAAGTGATTCCTTTAACAATATGATTAATACATGGAATGCATATCAGTGCTTCATGACATTTATTTGGTCAAGAGCAGCTTCCTTTACCTATTGTGGATTGAGAAATGGATACGGTTATCGGGATACTGTTCAGGATATTCAGGGTGTCATTCATCTGGCACCAG
This sequence comes from Lachnospiraceae bacterium, assembly GCA_017623675.1. GTDB lineage: Bacteria > Bacillota > Clostridia > Lachnospirales > Lachnospiraceae > CAG-632. Next base: position 6,649 of record JAGAOO010000060.1, on the reverse strand, counting down.
AGATGGCACTGGAAAAGATTCGCTTTATGTTATCGGCACAGGTAGATAACGGAGCAGGTCTTCCATTGGTAAAATTTGATCACAATGCAGGACATGAAGATACGCCGGATGATGAATCCTATGTTCGTGCAACCGGACATCCGGCATACCGGGCAGATGATGCATTGTGGTTATTCCCAACTATTTATAAGTATATTGCAGAGTCCGGCAACAAAGAATTTTTAGATGAAGTAATTGTGTATGCAAATGGTGGAGAAGATACGGTATATGAGCATTTAAAACGTGCTATTGATTTCTCTATGAATCACTTAGGAAATCATCGGATGCCAGCCGGACTACATGCGGATTGGAACGATTGTTTACGCTTAGGTAAATTGGGCGAATCTACTTTTGTAGCTATGCAATTGTACTATGCAATGGATATGTTAAAGAAGATTGCACAGGAGCGTAAGGATACGGAATATGTTGATTATCTGAATAAGGTACAGAAAGAATTAGGGGATACATTGCAGAATCTCTGCTGGGAGGATGACCGCTATATTCGTGGTTTCAAAGAGGATGGACAGGTAATTGGTTCTAAGAAGGATCCTGAGGCAAATATGTGGCTGAATCCACAGTCATGGGCTGTCATCAGTGGTTTAGCTTCCAAAGAACAGGCAGAACTTGCCTTAGAGTCTGTACATCGGGAATTGAATACTCCATATGGTGTACGGGTAATGGCACCTTCTTATGTAGATCATGCTTTTGAAGGTGCATTGATGTTACTGTTTAATCCGTCTACTAAGGAAAATGGTGGTATTTTCTCACAGCCTCAGGGTTGGATTATTCTGGCAGAAGCGTTAATGGGACATGGTAATCGGGCATTTGAGTATTTCGAAGAAAGTTCTCCGGCTTCCATGAATGATAAGGCAGAAATCAGAAAATTAGAGCCGTATTGTCATGGACAATTTACGGAAAGTGTGGAGAGTCCGTTTGAAGGAAGAGCACATGTACACTGGTTAACCGGTACTGCGTCAACTGTTATGGTAGGATGTGTGGAAGGTATTCTGGGTATGCGTCCGGACTTTGATGGTTTGTGTATTAATCCGTCCATTCCTTCCGATTGGAAAGAGTTTGTTATCGACAAGAATTTCCGTGGTAAGAAGCTTCATATCATTGTGAAGAATCCAAATGGAAAAGAAAGTGGTGTGACCGGTTTAACTGTAAACGGAATCAAAATGGAAGGTAATTATATTGCAGCTGCTGATTTGGCAGATACAAATGAAATTGAGGTATGGATGTAATAGAACTATATTCTGTTTCATACGGAGGGAGAAGATGGAATGAACGAATTTCAAGCAGCATTGCATAATCCAATATTGGTAGCACCGGTAGTAGGCTGGTGTGTGGCACAGGTACTAAAGGTAATAATCCATATGTGTATGACAAAATCATGGAATTGGGAACGTGTGGTTGGCGGTGGCGGAATGCCCAGTTCCCATTCGGCAACGGTAGGTGCATTGGCGACCGCAACACTATTGCAGTATGGTGCGTCATCCTTTGAATTTGCTATGTCAACAGTATTTGCAATTATTGTTATGTATGATGCCATGAATGTTCGTATGGAAACCGGAAAACAAGGTGCCATACTGAATATTTTAATTAAAAATGAAGAAATTAAGGCAAAATTGGATGAAACCAGTAAAGATAAATGGACAGAGACTATTTTGAAAGAATATGTAGGACATACTCCTTTACAAGTACTGGTTGGATTGCTTCTGGGAATTTTAATAGGAGTTGCAGCTTGTCACTTCTTATAAAGCTGTATAATTTCAGGCGAGTTCCATATACTAGTTTAAGAAGAATCTGATATAGATTCTTCTTAAACTTTGTTAATGGAGGAGTATATGGAAAAGAAGGAACTGTCGAAAGAAGAACGTTCTTATAAAGAACGTCAAAAAGAAGAAATTACCGGAAACTTAATAAAAGAGTCCGGGCAATTTACATTGGCAGGCAACCCATATCATCATCGGATTCATTTGCTGAATATTGTAGGTGAGATTGAGGGACATGAGTGCTTGCCACCGAATACAAAGACAACAAAGTATGAACATGTACTGCCAATTCTGGCTGAGATTGAAGATAATGCACAGGTTGATGGAATGCTGGTTCTATTGAATACGGTTGGTGGAGATGTAGAAGCCGGACTTGCTATAGCAGAGATGATTAGCTCCATTCAAAAACCGGTGGTAACTTTGGTGCTTGGAGGTGGACATTCCATAGGAGTGCCTTTAGCAGTATCCGGGGATTATTCATTTATTGTTCCAACAGCTACCATGGTTGTCCATCCTATCAGAATGAATGGAATGGTGATTGGTGTAAAGCAGAATTATGAATATATTGAACGAATGCAGGATAGAATTATTGATTTTACCGTAAGACATTCCTCAATTGAAGAAGCCAGATTACGAAAAATCATGATGAACAATGAACAATTAGTCAAGGATATTGGTTCCATGCTGGTGGGTTCAGAAGCAGTGAAAGAAGGATTGATTGATGCAGTCGGTGGTGTGCATGAGGCAATGGAATATCTGCATCAGATGATTGAAAGAAATAAGAAGGAATAATTACATTGAACATAAATAGTATAGTTTAGAAACAATGTTTAGATACAAAAGACAGGAATTGATAAAGGGAGGAGTTTTTTATGAGTTTTATTGAAGCGATTATTATGGGACTGATACAGGGATTGACAGAATTTCTTCCGGTCAGCAGTTCCGGGCATTTGGCAATTTTCAAGAATATTTTTCATATTTCAACGGACACAGGACTTTTATATGATGTCATGTTACATATTGCAACGCTGGTGGCAATCTGCGTTGTGTATTGGAAGGATGTAAAAGAACTGTTTATCAATGGCTGTTGTATGGTAGGTTTATGGATAACCAATGGTGTAATTTGGGTTAGTAATTTATTCCGAAAGAAAGAAGATAAGAAATCCTATAAATCGGTTCTTACAACACCATATCGTCGGTTTGTTTTGATGATTTTAATCAGTACGGTTCCTACAGGAATTTTGGGTGTGTTGTTGGAAAAAGTAATTGGTTCGGCATCGGAACTGTTAATCTTACCGGGGATTTGTTTGATATTTACTGCTATTCTATTATTTATTGCAGATCATGCAAAGATTGGGGATAAGACAGAAGAGACTGCCAGCTATAAGAATTCACTGGTCATTGGTCTGGCACAGGGTGTGGCAACATTACCGGGGTTATCCCGTTCAGGAACTACAATTACTGCCTGTCTGTTAAGTGGATTCAGTAAGGAATTTGCAGTAAAATATTCTTTTATTATGTCTATTCCTGCAATTTTGGGTGCGATGGTATTGGAGGCAAAAGACTTTACATTGGCTGATTTTGCCGGTGGAATGATATGGAATTATGTAGCAGGAATGATTGTTGCAGGTGTTGTTGGTTATATCTGTATCAAAACAATGTTGGTGGTTGTGAAAAAGAACAAGTTTACAATATTTTCTGTTTATTGTTTGATTGCAGGAATTATATCAGTAGTATTCTATTTTCTTGCATAAGAGATTAAAATGAATTGGAGTGAAAAAAATGGCTCAAGGGAAAAAGGGCGGACGAACACAAACGAATAGGAAAAGAACCGGACAAAGCACACAGAGTGGGAGCAATCAAAGCAGAGAACAATCCGGATTTCGATATGAAATCGTTTTGATTATCGCTTTTGCAGTTGCCGTGTTTTTGGAAATTAGTAATTTCGGACTTTGTGGCAAAGTAGGTAACTGGATTAGTGGCTTTCTTTTTGGCGTATTTGGAGTGATTCAGTATGGACTTCCGATTGCTATTTTTATTGGAATGGCATTTTTGTTTGCCAATGGCTTTTCTTCCACTGCCATCAAAAAAACGGTGTATGCCGGTGTATTGTGTATTGACATCTCCATGCTGGCACAGTTGATTGTGAAGCTGCCGGAAGGAGTTACAGTTGGAACACTATATTTGACTGCATTTGCAGAGAAAACCGGTGGTGGTTTTATTGGCGGTGGACTGGCACTGTTATTAAAGAGTGGAATTGGCGTTGCCGGTACTTATCTGGTCGTAATTGCAATTGCGTTAATTATGATTATATTGTTGACGGAAAAATCCTTAATCCATTTATTACAAAATGGTGGTGTTCACTTAATGGAGGGTTTTCGGGATGCAAAGGAGCGAGGACAGGAATATCAGGAAAAGCGTGAAGAAGAACGATTAAGCTTAGAGGAAATCCGGGCTGCAAAGCGGGCACAACGGGATGCAGATAAGGAAAAACAGAGAGAAAAGGCAAAGAATGAGCTGGATTTGAAACGGGAGGAAGCTGAAAGAAAGAAAGCAAAGGCTGAGTTAGAAAAAGAGGCTGCCCAGAATCAGGAACCGGAATATGACCGTTTTCAACATAAAATTAAGAAAGGTCTGTTCCGCAATCTTACAGTGTTACCAAGTGACGGGGAGCAGGGGACAGTTAAAAATGAAGAGTTTAAGAAGAATAATCCGTTAAAGCAGGAAGAAATTCATGAAATAACCATGACATTTGATGCTGAAGAGGAACAGGATTCATCGTTTGCCAGTGCTTCCATGGGTGTTGGTTCCGGTAGAACAGAAGCAATGGTATCTCCAATTACAGAAGCATCTATGACCCTGATGGAGGATGAAGAAGTTATGCCGGATGACCGTCCGGTTCAGAAACGCCGGGTAAGACGAACAAAGCAGTCAGCACAGGAAATGGAAGAAGCAACCAAAGAGGTTACACAGGAAATGAAGCAGACGGTATCTGTGGCACCGACAGCTTCTACAGGTGTAAATGGTTCGGCTTCCAATACGATTCCGTTCAAAGCAAATGCTACGTCACAGACGGCTTCCGGTAAGCAAACAGGGAATTATCAGTTTCCGCCTTATGATTTGCTGAAAAAGGGAAAAGGAAGCAAAAAAAATAACGATGGATACATACATGAAACGATGCAAAAGCTTCAAAGCACATTGGATAGCTTTGGGGTACGTGCTACCATAACGGATTATAGCTGCGGTCCTGCAGTTACCAGATTCGAATTGCAGCCGGAGCAGGGAGTGAAGGTTAGTAAAATTGTTGGACTTGCTGATGATATTAAGCTGAATCTGGCAGCGGCAGACATTCGTATTGAAGCTCCGATTCCGGGAAAAGCAGCCGTTGGTATTGAAATACCCAATAAAGAAAATGCGGCAGTTATGTTCCGTGATTTGATTGAAGATGACAGTTTTATTAAATTCCCATCAGATATTGCATTTGCAGTTGGTAAGGATATCAGTGGACAAGTTATGGTGGCAGATATTGCTAAGATGCCACATTTGTTGATTGCCGGTGCGACCGGTTCCGGTAAATCAGTTTGTATTAATACGATTATTATGAGTATTTTATACAAAGCACATCCGGATGATGTAAAAATGATTATGATTGACCCAAAGGTGGTAGAATTAACTGCCTACAATGGAATTCCACATTTGTTGATTCCGGTGGTAACAGATCCGAAAAAGGCGGCAGGTGCTTTAAATTGGGCAGTAATTGAGATGACAAAGCGATATCAGTTATTTGCAGAATACAATGTGCGGAATTTAAAAGGTTATAACAAAAAGGTAGAAGAAGTACAGGCACAGGTTGGAAATGAAGAAAGCGAATTAAAGAAATTACCACAAATTGTAGTGATTGTGGATGAGTTAGCAGACTTAATGATGGTAGCACATGGAGAAGTGGAAGATGCGATTGTACGGTTGTCACAGTTGGCACGTGCGGCAGGTATTCACTTGATTATTGCTACCCAACGACCATCTGTTGATGTTATTACAGGATTGATTAAAGCCAATGTTCCGTCCAGAATTGCCTTTGCGGTTTCGTCTTTGGTAGATTCCAGAACCATTCTGGATATGTCAGGAGCAGAAAAGCTGTTGGGAAAGGGTGATATGCTGTTTTATCCGACTGGTTTTCCAAAGCCTGTGCGGGTACAAGGAGCGTTCATCTCGGATGAAGAAGTGGGCGCCGTGGTAGATTTCTTAAAGAATCAGTCAGTAGAAACCAGCTATGATACGGAAATCACCAATCAGATTGAAAGCTCTGCGGCAACAAGTGCTACGACAGGTGGCTCGTCGAATGGCGATTCTGATCGTGATGAATACTTCCAAGATGCTGCTCGATTAATTATCGAAAGTGATAAAGCATCGATTGGTATGCTGCAACGGAAATTCAAGATTGGATTTAATCGTGCTGCCCGAATCATGGATCAGCTGGCAGAGGCAGGAATTGTTGGACCGGAGGAAGGAACAAAACCGAGAACCATTCTGATGTCACCGGAGCAGTTTGAGGAATACGTGGAGGAATATTTGTAGACGGTGTATTATAAGTTAAGGTTTATCGTACTGACTAGCGTTCGGCTTCGAATATATATGCTTGATGCAGACCCGCTTCCGCTTCGGTCAGTACGTAACGGTACATAGGATTGCAAAAGACGCAATCCAAGTACCGACGTACTTTTAGAGTCTGCATTCAAGTATATATATTCATCCGCCGAACATCTACTCTACTAAAACCCATAATTTATGTTGGGGAAAGTAGTATGGCTCCGCGAGGATTAAACGTTACCACAAAC
>JAGAOO010000059.1 GCA_017623675.1 Lachnospiraceae bacterium | reverse complement strand
GTTTCAAGAATCAAATCAAAAATACCATCAAGCAATTCCTGTTCATATGGATAGTATTCTCTAAAAAGATCCCATTCCAGATTCTCTTTGATTAATTCTGTGTATGCTTCTACCTCGGATCCCATCCCATCATTCTCCGATAAGATAAGATTCGATTCAGTATTACTCAATTCAGTATTATTTATATTATTCTTATTAGTGTGTATTTTTTTCACTTCTAGACATGTAATTTCTTCACTTCTAGAAGTGTCATTTTTACACTCCAAGACATGTAATTTTTTCACTTCTGGAATGGTCAGTTTTTCTTCAGAAGTGTAATTTTTACATTCCTGAACATCCCGGATTACGAATTGCTTCACATAGATCATGGTCGGTTTTCCCTGCCCCTGCCTTTTCTTTTCTATCAATCCAATACCGGCTTCTGCATCTAATTCCTTCATAATGGTAATTGCTTTCTTATTACTGCAACCCAAAGCATCCATGATGTCCTCTAATGAATAGTAAATATAAGCCCGGCCTTCTCCGTCAAGCCACTGGTTTTTCACAGATAACGACATTCTATCCAGCATCAGCCCGTACAGAACCTTTGCTTCTACAGAAACGTTCTTGAAATGCTCATCCGTGAACAGAAGCTTCGGTATTTTATAAAATGAATACTGGTCCGCTTCCTTTCCATAGAAATAGGAAAGCGTAAGTCTGTCTTCCATTCGATACTCCTTCCTTAATCCAGAAGTGCACTTTTCACACTTCTGGATTACTCTTTCCTATTTACTCTGCCTGCTCCTTGCTCCATTGTTCCAAAAGCTGAATGATTACATCTTCTCTCTGCTTTGCGGAATAATGTGGCGGAAAATACTTATCCAGTTTTTTCTCTGACAATGATACCTTTGCGGATGAAGACTTCTGTGGCAAAGCTCCATTTAATATAGAGATAACATGATACTGAGTTGTATTCGCCAGATTAGGTTGTTCCTTCAGAGCTGCTATCTGCACCGGTTTCAGAAATCCATTGTCCTTTATGTACTCATACACCCATTGTTGTATCTGTTTGTCAAAATAGGAAATATCGACAGCCAATGTAATAGGTATTTTCTTTTGGTCAACATATTCCATGAGATTAGGGACTAAATCGGTAAGCCGAATATATTTCTGTACTTGTCTTGCCTTTAATCCAACTGAATCTCCAACTATCTCTGCTGTCTTTTTACCTAACTTGTCGCACTCAGTGCCACAAGTTCCTTCTACATCAAGTCTGGCACCCTGTCTCCTCATAGCATCCATTTTCATCTTCAAAGACCATGCTCTTTCACTTGGCAGAATCTCTTCTCTCTGAATATTAGCGTCCACCATTTTAATAATGGCTTCATCATCTGACATTTCCTTTACAATCGCTGGTATCTTCACTAAACCCACAATGCCAGCTGCATGTAATCTTCGATGCCCAGATATCATTTCATAATCACCGGTCTGGTCAGGTCTCACAATCACCGGATTTAAGATACCATTCTCCCTGATACTGTCTACCAACGTTTCCATCTTGTCATCATCCAAAACCTTGAATGGATGATTTGGAAACGAATGAATTCTTCCTATTTCTATCTCCTGGGTACCGGCAATCTCCGGTACTCCCAATAATTCATCTACTGACTGTAATTTAATCTTTCCTGCTACTCGTCCTGCCATGTCTTATGCCTCCTTCAATACTTCTTTTGTTAATGCCATGTATGCAAATGCCGCTTTTCCCTTTGGATCATAGGAATATATACTGCTTCCTTCCACGCTTACCTCTGATGCCCTGACTGACATCGGTATTTCTGTTGCAAATACCTTAATATTCGCTGAATAAGTATCATAAACCATCAATGAAATATCCCTGGCATAATTGGTACGGTTATCAACCATAGTCAGAAGGATTCCTTCTATCTTAAGCTTTGGGTTCAGCTGTTTCTTTACTCTGCTGATTGTTTTAATCAACTGCTGTAAACCCTTGACCGGAAGATATGCTGCCTGAACTGGTATCAACACAGAGTCTGCACATGCCAGCGCATTGATTGTCATCATTCCCAGAGATGGCATGCAGTCTATAATGATGAAATCATAAAATTGTCTCAGCTGATCTACCATTGTTCTAAGAATCAGTTCCCTGCTCATTACATTTACCAGAGATACCTCAATCGCTGATAATTCGATGTTCGCCGGAATAAGGTCCACACCCTCCTTATGATGAAGAATCGTTTTATCCATGTTAAGCGGTTCATCATTTACAATATTCATCATCATGCTTGCCAGGGAATACTCCATATCATCCGGCTCCGAATATCCAAGGCTGATCGTCATGCTTCCCTGCGGATCCGCATCAATCAATAATACCTTCTTTCCTGACTGTGCCAGGCCAATACCTAAATTCACACATGATACCGTCTTACCTACTCCACCTTTTTGGTTTGATACTGCAAT
>JAGAOO010000058.1 GCA_017623675.1 Lachnospiraceae bacterium | reverse complement strand
TCCGGTGGCATCCGCAAAGGCAACCGGAGAAAATGTAGACAAAATCACTATCTCAAATGCCCTGGACCAGCAAATCACGTTAGTAACAATACTGACTGCCCACATGGATAAGGATGGAAGCATTAGTTGCAAGTACACACCTAATGCGGCAATAAATTCCATCAGTCCTGAAAACAAACCATCATCCTCTGACCTGCACTGTTCATAGGCAAGCTGCTTTACATCACTGATAAGAACCTCTGCCTCCCTTGCTGCTTCTGCATCACTACTTGTCAGACCCGCCGCTTTAATTGCAAGACCGGTACCGATATTTGCAATCCCAAGGCAAATATCCTGTGCCTTGAATATCAGCACAATACAGGCACCAAACAAAGCCAGTTTTAATACTAACTGTTCCGAAGTCATGTCCTGCTCCCGAATATTCATAAAGCTGGCAAAAAAGGTCAGCACACAAAAGCAGAAGGATATTCCGGTCAGGATATCATTCATGGAACGCAGCATTCTCGTATTGTTAATGGTATGTCCTGCAATACACAAGGTATCTTCCGAGAATGTCACAGACAGTAGCTCCGCCACCTTTTCCACCCTGCCCACATCACAGATATCATCAATTTGTTTCATGACATTCTTTGTCATACCATCCGCATTCTGCCATGTATCGCTTGCACAAAATACCACCATGCCAGACAATAATGCCATTGCCAGTATTACTACACCCAACCGCTTTTTGTAGTAACGCATGGCGCAAATAAGATTTCTTACCCGCTTATTAGTATGGGCAGTTATGCCAACTGCACAACTGCCCCTCACTGTCGCCACCATATTTTATAAACCGCCAAAGAACTTTGTTCCAAGTGTCGTAGGGGTTGCACCAATCCATTTCAGCACGATAATCGGACCAAATACCATAAGCGCACCGCCGATTACTTTCTTTACCGCCTTGGACGTAGCATTCTGATCTGTTCCATGGTCATCATCACCGGTCATGGTCTTTACAAATGCAACAATACCAAGAACCAGAAGGACAGCTCCTACCAGTTCCAGAACGCCAAAGGCCAAGGTTCCCACCTTGTTAATCAGTGTTTCCAGCTCATTCGCACAAAAAGCAATAGAACTTCCCAATAGTACCAAGGCCGATGCTCCGGCAAGCTTTCTCCTGTTTCGCATCACAGCCTCTTTTGCCTGCAACATGGCATCCCATAAAAAACCAATACACTTTTTCATTTTCTTCACCTGTTCCTTTCAATTTACTCATTTGCTCCTGTAACTACTTCGATTTTTACTTGAAGGTTTCCTTCCCATGCTCCGGCTTTTATCGGAGCGGACAACCGGAACACATCCGTTCCGGTCAGTGTTCCGTCCTCTTCCACTGTAATACCTGCTGTGTCACTTCCCCATGAGCCGCTATATTTATCCGCTATAATTCCAAGTGTTTCTCCATATTCATTTTCCATAACGCAATCCATAGGAATACTGATAACTATAACGGCATTTTCCGGAAGTACATAATTGACACTATACGGAACCTCTGCAAAAAGCTCTGTACTTTCTGCTTCCATCACTATGTAAGCTGGCAGAACAACCGTATAAGAAGGCTTAACTTCCTTACTGGTTCTATCGAACTTTAACGCATATACATAGCTGTACTCATCACTTACTCGGTGGATATTCTCTGTTGCAGAATCTGCCTCATTGTTGTAAGTGGCATAATCTACTCCTGCCGGAAGCACTGTTAATTCTCCGTTAAAAGTCCAGTTGTAATCGTCGGTTTCATAGTTGAAATCATAGGCAGAAAGGTCAATATTGTTAATAGCAATCTCTCTGTTGTAAGTATCCTCCGTTTCGCACAACACCTGCTGTAATACCACTTTCGGCTCGATACTATGAATCAGATTTCCGTACTCATCAAAGTAATTTCCGGTCACATACACCCGATGGATTTTACTGTACAGTCCTTCTGCATATCCGTCCGAATCCACTGTCATGGTATCATCCTCATACAGTCCATATCTGACATCCGTGCCATCCGAAGCATAATGAAACTGACTCTTACTTAACGCTGGCATATAGATACGGTTCGGATAACACTCATTAAAGGAAAATTTGTAATACTTCTGTGATGGATAATTGGCATCACCGGATGGGAGAAGCAATACATCCATGCTAGTGCAGTGATAAAACATAGCATTTCTGTCATTAGATGCTACATTTCCCATGTCAAAGTTAGAAATGTCCAGATATCTCATTCCGGTACAATTGGTAAACATTCCGTACATATCCTCCACATTAGAGGTATCAAAACCGGATAAATCTACGGTTTCCAGTGAAGTACAGCCGGAAAACAGATAGCTCATATCTGTAACAGCGGATGTATCAATTGCTCCAAACGCTACATCTTTAAGGCTTGTACAACTGGAAAATAAACTTACCATTGTAGTTACCTGGCTTGTATCAAAGTGTGAAATATCCACTTCATCTAAAGAAGCACAGCCTGCAAACACTTCATACATATTTTTAAGACTTGCTGTGTTCCATCCGGACATATCAATGCGTTCTAAGGAAGTACATCTTGCAACCATTCGATATAAGGAAGTGACATTCGATACATCCCAACTGGACAAATCCAGATATTTTAACGCTGAACAACCTTCGAACATACCGTAAGATGAGGAAGCGTAATTAGTTTTCTGTCCTAACTGCGTAACACCTGCGGTATTCCATCCGGAAACATTTAAGCTTTCTAAACCGGAACATCCGGTAAACATCAAATTCATAGAGGTTACATTATCGGTATTCCACAATGATAAATCCAAGCTTACCAAGGAAGTACAGTTATTAAACATATAATCCATGGATGTTGCTCCGGAAGTATCCCAGCCATTCATAGAGATATATTCCAAAGAAGAGCAATCACGGAACATTCCTACTATCTTAGTAACATTAGAACTTACCAAATCATCCAGATATACTTCTTTCAGGTTGGTACAGGCACTAAACATGTTCTGTACTGTCTGCAGATTACCCAAGGTACAGCCTCGTAAATCTACACTTTCAAACGTATCCATTTCATAAAACATGGCACTCATATCTGTAACATTGGAAAAGTCACAGCCTGCAAAGCTAACGTGTTTGGTATTCGGATAGGCCATGGAACCAAACAGATTACCAAGGTCTTCAAATTCAGAAAAATCCCACATGCTAAAATCAATGGTTTCCAAGCTGGTATTACCGAACACATCAACCAAGGTTGCAGATTCGTAGACCCATAAACCGGAAGAATCAAAGTTTGGACCATAGGTAACTTCCGTAAGATTCACCGCATTGGCAAATGCCCTGTAAAATGCAGTTCCTACCGCCGCATCCAGATGTACTTTTTTGATTTCTTCCAAGTAGTCCTGCCATCCGTATTCCGGTCTGGTACTTCCTATCTCATCACAGACTCCGGTAATTGTCAGCGTTCCTTCCGCATCAATTACCCAGTCCATGCCATAACTTGTGCCGGAAGCAATATCCGTAGATTCCTCGGATATCACTGCAACACCAAGCGCACTACCTGTTGCCGTTTGCATTGTTAATGCACTTCCGCTTGCCGCCTGCGTCTGATTTATTTCTTCCTCGGCGAAAGTAACATCTATTGCCCTGTTGTGAAGCAACACCAGACACAGCACAAGCATTACAAAACTGATTTTCTTACACATTTTCTACCTCCCCGGTTCTGCCTCCTTGGATTTGTGCATCTTAAATACCGGCTCCTTATCATATGCCACCTGTGTCATATAAGGATGCTCCTTTAAGTATTCTTTCAATGCTTCCTGCACCACAGGAGAAGGATCTTTTTTCATTTCCTCCACATATCCATGCCGTACCATTTCTGCCCTGACTTCTGGGGAATTATCGCAAATCGCATCCATCCGCAATTTTGAAAACATTTCTCCCGACAATATGTCACGCATTCTTAGCAGATATGTTTTTATAAACTCTGCTCTTTCCTTTGCAGAATGGTTATGATAATCTACTACGTTTTCTTTTACCAGCTTATTTTCATACAGTAACGCTTTGTGGGATAAATATGTCATATCCTCCAATGCCATAATTGCATTCTCCCATGGTTTGATACACCGCTTTGCCGTATCAAATATCTGCCGGAACTGATATCCCATATTTCCCTTATAAAACGCATGAAATTCCAAGTCCTGTTTTTCCGTATGATAAAGCTTATTGATTGCTACTGATGCGGTTTTATCCATCGTATCCCTTGGATTTAACCTTTCAAAAAATTCAGCCAGAAGATGTGCCCCATTGCTTATATAAGACAAAGATTCCCCTTCCATGTTTTGCTGTACATAATTTTCCGGCTTTAAGCTCTGCCGTACTGCATACGGAAAAGAATATAATGCCGCTTTATTCTTTTCTATTACCTCATTCAACTTCTGCTCCATCTCTTTGGCAGGCCGTTCCAATAATTCCGGATGCTCCTTAATAACTTCCTCTACCATTGGAAAAATTTCATTTAAATCGCTCATTAGAAAATAAGTACTTTCCAGTGTGGACTTATCCAGTCTTCCGGCAAAGCTATATTCCTCATGCAGGGCAAGCTCCGCTTTTGCACTGGAATCTCCATATTCAAATAATGCCTCTGCAAGTGCATCCACCTGTCCTTTATTAAGAAGCCCGCTCTCCTTTATCACATCAAACCGCCTTGCCATGTCCGTCACTGCCCTTACCTGCCAGGAGCGTACATACTTTGTTATCTGCTCCGGGGAAAATCCCTTCATTTCCTCCATAAAGTGTTTCACCATCTTCTCCGTTTCGGAAACCTCTTCATAAAATGGCGAATACCCATATTTCATTTCCATTACAAAATCCTCCCTATCACTCTGCCTTATCCTCCGTCAATTCAAAGCTGTAATCCGGAAAATACAATTCCAAATCAAATGCTTCCTCCGGTTCTGCTTGCTCTACATCCAGCAAAAAATCCGTTTCCGAGTCAAATTCATATCCCGGTGTAAAGCTGCTTTGCAGTTTCAGGTTCTCCTTGCACCATACTTCCAAATCCGCTTTTGAAACCGCATCCTTGATATTCAGGAATACCACATACTGTTCTTCTGTCATATTGACACAGCGTTTCTGTGTGATATCCTCTATCTTCCTTGCAATCTCCACCTTGTCCGCAGCACTTACCGGATGAAAATCTCCTGCCCGACTGACAATCTGCTCTATCACATCCTTGGCAGATGGTGTCAGTTCTGATTGCTGTGACAATCCCTCACAGGCTACGAGAGCAGCTAAATCCAGACTCTGCAATAAGGAACTGTCCTGTGTTGGCACCGTATCCCGCCAGCTACTCATCAGACCTTCCGTGATAACCTTTGTTCTTCTGTCCAGCTTTATAGAAAAGTTATCAAATGCCAACGGAACACCGGCAAACTTCTCATCCTGCTTTGGTTCCACATGCCCATCCATTCCATAGGCATATACATAGGTCTGCTCCATAGCTTCATAATCCACCACCTTATCCAGAGAACTCATGTCAAAGCGTATCGCCTGTTTCTTACCGGAACCGGCAGTATATTTGTAATTCGGATGGTTTTCATAGGTGTACTTTTCCGTGCAGAACGGACGGACACCACGGATAAATACCAGCTGTTCATTATTTGCCATACGTTCAATTTCATCCGCAGTCAATACTTCCCTGCCTATCTGCTGTGCATTATCCGAAGAACCGTTCTTGGAAGTACCATAGGAATACGTCTTTACTGACATCTTACCAAGGCGTTTTGACAGCATTTCGCACTCTGATGGCTCTGCACCGCCAAGGAAAACCATGGCATCACAATTTCCTATCACTACTTCCCAATCATCCTTAAAGCACGTTTTCAGCTGTGCCAGCGACTGAAAGATTGGAACCGCAGAAATCCGGTACTTACGCATAGTGGAAAGCTTGATGTTAAACTGTGGCACGGTACCAATGTTCGCCATTTCATCTAAGAACACACGCACAGGAACATCCAGTTCAGGATCACCGCCACCTCTCCTTGTCGCATTGTCCTCACCCTGCTTATAAAGCACTTGGAACAACTGGGTATAAAACATTGCCGCAAAGAAGTTATAGGTGGTCTCGCCCTCCGGTGTAATGATAAACACCGCTGTTTTCTCCCGGCCTATCAGTTCAATATCCATTTCGTCCTTGTAGGCAAGATTGGCAAAATCATCGTTATCAAAAAATGTACCAAGCTGAACCGCCGTGGATATCACAATGTTCAGTGCTGTTTTTGACGGAGCCATCTTAAAGGTCTGGTACATCTTGACCGCATAGGAACGTGGACTTTTCTCTGCCAGTTCTGCAAACAGCCTGTCCAAATCAGAAATTGCCTCGCCCTCATCCTCATGTATTTCCAGCATACGGAGCATTCGCATGACATTGATATAATTCCGCTTGCCCTTGTATCTTGGATTCGGACTTCCATCTTCCAAAAACTCATTGTCCTCATGAAAGACCTCAAACTGATATGCCGTACATGCTGTAATCAGTGCCATAGTACTGTCTCGCCAGAATTTATTATCTCCATTCCCGGTAGCTGTCTTTGGTCCTTCCAGATTAGATATAAGGCAGTTTGTCAGCACCGGAATATCCGATACCTTTGTCAGATACCGCATAGGGTTATAATGGTTTGACTGCAACAAATCCTTCAGATTCAAAACCCGGATGTGATAACCGATACTCTTTAAAAAGCCTCCACAGTCCTTTAAAATTTCTGCCGACGGATCGGTTACCACAAAGGAGCTATTGGCAGAAAGCAGATTCGGCTTTACCGCAAACCTCGATTTTCCGGTGCCGCTGGCTCCAAGGTAAAACGCATTTAAGTTCCGCCTTGTCCACCGTGCATTCAGCGACAGATAAACATCTTTCGAATAAATCTGTGCATTCTCAAGGCACTCATTCAGCTTTTTCTTAGAAAGTACATTTAAGCCTTTCGGAAAACCATGATATTCCCCAACCGGAATCCGCTTTTTTATTACCGTCTTTCCCTCGCTGTTTTTCTCTGTCCGTCCTCCAGCAATCTTCGGGTCAACTACATATTCCCGATAATATCCTTCCAAGTCCTCATTAAAACCACCGGAACCATGGGCGTTCTCATACATGGTGTTATATCGCCGAATGAATTTGTTATAGCTCATCATAAACAGAACCACCCAAAGCATTCCGGTTGTACCAATGCCAATCAAATCATTTGGAAACAACACCTTGGGATATTCCATTACATAAGGAATCAGATAAAACAACGCATCAATGATGGTGGGTTGGAAATTTACTTGGTCCATCATTGCTTCTGGAGGAAGATGTGCATACGCTGCTCCCAAATATAGTCCTGTTACAACACAAACCATCGTTTCTATCAGCACTGTATTTCGGAACTCACGTTTGCACTTCCGTCTTAAATCTCGTTTACTGCTTCGTTTTGAAGCCACATCATCACCTGCCTTTTGCCGTTTCTTACATAGCGCATTCATTTTTCACTATGGTATAGAGGGAAAAATCTTAGATTTACTCAATTTCAGAATTAAAACTTTAAAATATTTAGAAAGTATAATTTTTCTTATGGTACCATTCCCACCCCTGCGCCGTTGGCGCGTCCCCCTGCCCCCTCCCAGGGGGACTTATCAAGCGACAGGCTGTGGCGCCCCGGACGGAAACCCAATACCGTAAGAAAAACATAGGAGATATGTTTGTCTTACGGTACACGGTTTCCTGTGTATCTCTGGCATTAGGTACATACCAGCATAGTTTCTTCACTCCTCATAACTTTTCTTTTTAGTTCCGAAAATCTCAAAGAAATATGGTGCGCCTGATGACTTAAAAGTTCAAGACATCATTCGCACCATATTTTTGAGAATTTCTACGCTGCTATTGCACCAAAGCCAATTGTTTTCAGATGCGATTTTGCTACTGTGTTTTCACAATAGCAAAACGTATCACATAGGGCGGGTGGGCGGGCTACGCTGGCAGAGAAAAATACCCGATGGCAGCACATCAAGAATAAAAAAATGGAAAAATCGGCTTCGACTTTGAGAGTCAGCACCAATTTTTCCATTTTTTTATTCTTGACCTGCTAAACGCCATCTGTTTCCCCTGCCAGCTGTTCTTGCTTCGTGCGAAGAAATCACCATCCCAAGCACTGCATTGTGCTTTACATCTGCATATTACATAAGCATTTTCTAATGTAATTCACATAAGGTATTATCCAATTTTCTCATCAATATGCTTCCTTGGATGTCCAAGAACGGATGTATCAATATACATTCCACTATAACCAAGTAATTTTAATATACTTCTTGACAAAAGCAGAGACATTGTTTTTGTATTCTTTATAACTTCCTCATAGTTATCGTTGTTATCTCCATGCGTAAAGCTGTTTCTTGCTTTTATACACTCCCTTTCGGCATCACCATGTTCTAATCCTAATTCGTCCAAAAAAGTGTAATATTTCTCGTTTGCACCCATCTGATAACAACCGGATATTTTCCGTAATAGTTTTTCTTTGTTTTCGCATTCTCCGAGTTTTGCTTCCAGTTGCTCCATAAACTCACTGATTGCTTCTTCATAAGCATCCTTATCCATATAGACTGCTTTCGTCTTGGACTTTTGCCCCTTAAACCAAACCTTCTGAATGGATTCCATGGCTCCTGCTATAATCGGCATACTTACACCAATTGGCATAGTATTGGCAAGCCAGTACCTCGCAAAAACCAAATCAAAACCATACTTATCACTTAGTTCCAGATAAGTTGGCAATAAAGCTTGAGCAAACTCACGAAAATTATTACGCTCGTCATGGTAATAACTATGTACTGGAATAACCTCCAATGTGTTACTGGAACATTCCGAAACTGCATCCACACAAGGATTATACATGTTGGATTCCAATATTACGGCTCCCTGATAAGCGGTATCACCAACTAAAATCAGATGCCTGCCCATGAGAAATCCAAGCAATTCTGCAACTTTTTTTCTTTCTTCCGCTTCTGGAATACGACCATATGCAGTACGGTATTCTAAAGCAACTTTATTACTCCATTCCGGTTTATAATCTGATGGTATTTTTCGTAACAACACACCGGTATCAAGATATTTAATATACAAACAATCTGTAGAACAATTCTCTGTCGTATATCCCTGTGAGGCAATCTTTACACCATTTCTTTTAACACTCCGTGTCACCTTATCAATTGTTTTACTTCCATCACAAAATAAAACCGTACTATCCGGACCGTTTAAATACCATTCAATCAATGTATCTGTTTCACTTTCCGGCAGAAGCATTCGCTTGTTCCAATTTACTTCGTGTGATTGATATAAAGCATGAAATGCCGTTTCCGGTCTATCTGATAATTTATAATCTATCGTATGAGTTCTTCGAAAACAATCTTTAATAGTAATCACACCATTATACATCGCATCACACTCTATTACACCGCCTTGAAGTAGTGTCCCGCTAAGTACATCCGGTAATTTTTCCTGTTCAAAGGAATATTCCGGCATAATCCCTTCTGCTTTTACCCATATCTTATATTTATCATCACGGTACACCTGTAGCGACTCTATATTTTGTTCAATAGCGGCCGGAGACATCGTATTTTTTGCTGTAATATCTCCGGTAAAATTTCGTTCACTTTCTAATGCTTCCCAAGAATATTCTTTAAAAAATTGTTCTATATTCATAGCTGCCTCCTACATTTTTCTTTCATTTTATCTTTGGTGTTCCCTCTCGTCAAGACTACTTCCAATATTATATTTCTGAATTGAAATTCTGATATTTATTGATGAAATTCTTGCCATAGGAAACTAATTATGGTAGAATTTTTCTCAAGGGAAATCAGAGCGAGGCGGTGTACCTTCTTCGGAGGGTAATATATTTCTTTGCCCTCCAGACGAAAGAAAGGAGGGCTGCCAATGGTTACATATTCGGAGTTAATCCAGATAGGTTTATTCATTGTTGCCCTTGTTGGTCTGTGCTATCAGGTATTCAAGGACAAAAGCGATAGAAAGAAATAACCGCCACTGTGCTAGAGTGACGGTTGTTCATGGTAACAATTATTAGCTAGGGTACACCGCTTCCGGTTTCCCTTTTCTATAATATAACATAGTTTTCTTATTACTTCAAGTAAAATATTGAAAAGAGAGTTTTCTATCAATCTCCTTAATTATACCCTCTATATCCTTTTTTTGTTCAAGTAACCCGGCAATTTTAAAGCATGTATCGACATACTGCTTATTTTCTAGCTTAAGAAATCCTGATACCACTGCATCTGGTAACTTAAACTTCTTTTCTTCATTCGAAAACTGAATGGTTATATTGCATTCACCCTGTTTAATAACCTTTCCTGTACCGTACTTATTACAAGACACCTGCTCATTACATAAATCCGGTAAGTCCATGGCATCTAATTCGTCTAATATCTTCTGTAATTCCACGGCATACCCAGACTTCTTTTCTTTCAACACTTCAATCTGTTGCTGCTTTTCAGCGTGTTTTTTTTCAGTTGCAGTCTTAGATTTCTTTATTACTGGTATATTATCATAAAGATTATAGGAATCAGCGCAATACATGATATCATAGGCAAGAATGTTGAGTTTGCCAGGCATATTTATAATAGTATCGTTTTCCGCTGCTTCAATTAATAAACCATCAAGAAGCTTTATTAATTCTTCATTATCCTGTATTTCCATAACCAGTTCATCACACATGCGATAGTAATGGTCTAAGCGAAAGTCCTGTCCGGTTCCTATATCATCCCCAAACTCAATACAGTCTGCATAGGCTTTTGCTTCTTTATGTTTGTAAAAATAATTATCCTCCGGAGAAATCAATGTTAAATAACCGATAGCGTTCCTTATATGCTGTTCATATCTCCATTTACCCGGAAATTCTCTTGCTAACAGTTTATTAATATTGTCAACAAAAGTCATTGTCTTTTGCTGTCTAGCTTTAATATCACCACCATCCGAAGAAAATAACTTTCTAAATTCACTTCTAACTTCTTCCTGTATACCAGTGCTAAGTTTACACAAAGCAACTAATCCGGAAACTGGCTGTACATGGCCATTATCTAGGATAACTGTATTTCCCATCGTTTCCTTAAGCATAGCTGAAAAATCTTCAGCTTCCAGTTCCCATGTATTATACGCTTTTAAAACTGCCATCCATTTATCGATTTCATCGTGCTCCCGGTTAATAGTCTCATACCTGTCAATATAATTATTAATGAGCATATCAAATTTTTCTCTGTTCATCTGCTTCCTTCTCCTTGAAACATATTATTTGATAATACCAATAAACAGTAAATTTTCCATACGACATGCAATAAGGTCACAAAGAGTAGAAAATCCTTCATCTTCTGTATTTACAGAAATAACCGTAGGATTCCGGAAACCATTATCTTGCTTTTCTAACTGGTATAATACCTGACCTTTCTCTGTAGAAAACGCTGTTATCATAGAGTTACCTTCATTACAGAAGAAAAATCCATCAAACCCAACCACATCAATATCAAAACTTATACCATCATCCATGCAATAAATTTTGTTAAACGGAAACAGATGATACCATACCTTATCGTTATCATCCGTAGTGATATCGGTACAGGAGATTGCATCCGCATTGACGATATGCCCTATAAACTTACCACCAGCGGAATATTCTCTAATAATCGCATTTTCCGCATCACAAGAATATCCCACAACAATATTTCCGTTATCTTTAGTAATAACCCTTGTTACGTTTTCGCCAAGATATACCTCTTCTGGGTATGCAGGATTATCATTTGCACGAAAAAGCATAGTTTCCTCTTCTTCATCACGTACAACAAAGTATGGATTAACATAGGTTCCACACATTGCAGAAACCCATTGGTTGTACATAGTGACGCCTAAAATCAACGGCTCCATGCTTTCTGTCGGATCAATAATAATTACTTTGTAGTCATTAACGATTTCTTTATTTTTCTTATGATGCAATTCATAAATCAGAGCGATTGTGCCGTCACCAAGGAAAGGGTAGGCAATAAGTTCCCAGCCCTTCACACGAACCTTTGTTGACTCAAGTTTTTCTTCGAAGAGTATCTTTTCTATTACATTTAGGTCAATTACATTAGAAATGGCAATGATATTTGAATTAAACATGTACCAATCCTTATGTTTTTCACGCATTTCATGCATCTGGCTTTGTAAATCACTCATACCTTTTCCTCTTTTCTGACTACTTTTCCATCAATGTGCCCTATCTTACAACAAGCTTTGCAGAGAATATTCGTGGAACCCCGGCCTGTTTCTAGTACTTCTATCTCTAATTCTCCGCCACAAATACTCATGTGCTATAAAGTAACACACAAGAACCAGACAGCCGTCCATTATTCCGTCAAGAAAGCTTTTGAAAATGTAATAGGCATTTTGCCCTCTATGGAAATTGCAAAATTTACCCAACATATATTTCTCTTTTGAAGAAAAAGAGACCATCTGCACGCTGGATGAGTTCCCACCCCTCTGCACCGAGTTCGTTGAGGGCGTTTTCAAATTCGGTTGCTATCTTTTCATATCCCTTTACACCAAGCGGTACGCTTGTAGGAATGGAAACAACCTTATATTCAAACTTCTTCATATAATTACACTCCTCTCCAATTTACCGAATTAATTCAATATAATAATCTAATAGTTCGTATATCCAATCACGAAGTATCGAAAACTGGAATCCCATTGTTTTGGCTTTTTCTGTGTTTATGCTATATTCTGGTTCTCCATTGTAGGGGGCATTATCTCCATTCTTGTCAATAATTGCTCTTGCTCCTGTTTTCTTCTCAACATAATCAATTATTTCCTTTATAGAGATAGTGCCCTCAGCACTTCCGTTAATTGCGCCTGTGACCTCTTTGTCAACCAAAAATGCTATAAACTTTCCAGCCTCATCGGAACGTATAAAGCTCATTTGATAATCTAAATTATCGATATTCATAGGAATAGATTTCATAATGTGTTCAACATAGAACAGCAACCTCTTTGTATAATCATCTTTTCCTATTGCGAACGGATACCTTACAGCAATCCAGTTTCTATCAGAATATTTTTGCCATAAAGCGTATTCTGCCTGTCGCTTGATTTGCTCATATGGAAATGCGAATCTGTCACACCAAACAAAATCCTTTGAAAATCCATCAAAGTCAGATTCGATTGTGTTTATGTGTTTAGGATTATACACCGATGTACTTGACATATGAATGTATTTGTCACAATCCACAACATCCATAATGTACTTTATATCGTTTGAGCAGTACGCAATTTTATCAATTACCACATCATAGTGTGTTCCGCTTATTGCGTTTTTTACACTCTCGCCATCTGTTCTTTCAAAAACGATTCGCTTTACACTATCGCCATACTGGTCAGAAGCTTTTCCTCTCGTCGCAATAGTAACATCATGTCCGTTGGCCAATAACTCGTTTACCATATGTATTCCAAAAAAACGTGTGCCGCCGATTACTAAGATTTTCATACTAACACCTCATTCGTTATTTCAAATCCCACTTTCTTGTACAACATAAGGGCATCGTTATTCCATTTTGCAACGTGTAAGGTAATAGGTTCATTGTTTTTTTCCCTAATACGTTGCATCCCCCATAGTAAAAGCTGTTTGCCATATCCTCTATGTTGGAATTTCTTATTCACTATTAAATCATCTATCTCATTACCATAACATGCAATAGAACCGATGATTTCTCCTTGATTTATAAGTAAATAGATATCCTTAACCTTTTCAATAATTTGTTTATAATCATTCAAAAAATTATATGGTTGAATATCAAGCGCTTTTCTCATTTCGTAAAAACATTCATTGTATATTTTCATATATTCTTGAAAGTACTCCAATTCGAAAGGAACACAAACAATATTACTTTTTTCAACACTATTATTAGCGTAGTTCATTTCATATGCTATTACTTCCATTGCTTCATCAACTCCACAAATCCAAGCATTTCGATTTCTTTAACACATTAGATTATATCATGATGTCGTCATTTCTTCTATATATTTTCCAATTATTTTCTTTGATAAGTGGGATATTTGATTGAATTATTTTTGAATCTTTCTTTGACTGTGCGGTATCAATAGGCTTTCGCGGCATATCCTCACTCGTAAACTACACTCGCTCCGGTATTCCACGTTCCTATTGACACCTTCCCCTGGTATGGAATATTAGCTGCGCCGACAGGAAGTAGAATCAAATGGTACTTTACACATCTGTCGGCTTGCTAAGTTTACCATACCAGGTACGTCTATTTACGCTGTGTCAGGGTGGCTTGCCCCACCCTCTTGCCCTTGGAGTGCAGGGCAATTCACCCGGTAGCCTCTGGAAATAGAATTTGCTTCTTAACTGTTGATTTTTATTTGTTTTTTATCTGCCAATCTCTTGGGATTTATTGATTTTTTTAGGAGATTCTTTTGTTATCTCTTTCTGTTTTTCTAATTGCATTTTCTTCTGCAATTTTTCATAGTCAACTAATTCTGCCTGTTTTCCGGAAAGACCGGCTTCTTCCAAAACATCTGCAAGGGCTACAGAAATAGATACACTCATATCATTATAACTGTCAGTTGCAACGATGTTCAGATTTTCATCAAGTATGCTGCAAGCATAATAATTTTCCTCTGCTTTGATAGTTGCATATTCATTTCCAATACGGACTGCAAGCTCCTTTGGAAGATTTCCGTGGTAAGCTGCTTCTGTCAGTTCTGCTATGTTTTTCACTTGCTTTTGCATCTCAATCTTCTCTTGAATTTCTTCTGCCCAGTTCTTATTTTCTTTTAGCTGATTTTTTTGTTGCTCGGATAAATTCAGCCAGTGAATAGCCGAAGCCTGTTCGCCGGATGTCCTAAGATGTGCAGGATTTAAGCGTTCCTTTGTCCAATAGGCTGCATCTATCGTAAGGGTATTAACCGGTGCATCCATCAGAGCAGCGGAACCGATACTTTGAACCGGTATGCCGTTAATAGAAGTCGGGAGGGAAAGATTTTTTTCTGTTCCGATGTATCTATGCAAAACTGCTTCTGTTTCTCCGGGCAGCTGATAATACTTCCACCCATCTTTTTCTTTAACTTCTACCTGCACAAGTCCCTGTTCTGTAGACACTGCCACAAATTCCCCCTGCTTTGGAGGCGGCAGAAGGAACACAGAGCCCTTTTTCTGCTCCGGGGCGGTAAATCCTCTGCCAAGGTAGTCTTTTTCCAAGAAGGAGCGAATCATTGCATGGTGGGCGTCCACTACAGCGGTACCAAATTTATCCTGATACAAAACAACTTGCTTCAAAAGAGACTCATACTCCGGATGCTCCTTGAGGCCTTCTATAAGCTTTTTCATCTGCTCATTGCCTAACACTTCCAAGGTAAGGTTCGTACTGTTATCATGGAAAAATCCTTCCACCGTCAGTTCCAGAGCTTCCAATGCTTTTGGATTATCCCGGTACATCTCCTGTATGACTGCGTACTTTTTCAAAATATCCTCCCGGAAGTATGCTTCATTGATGCCAAGCTCCGTGGCAACCATGTTTCGGAACATGGAAAATTCTTTGGTTTTCCGGTAGTCATAATAGCCATGCTCCACCGCATCCTTATCACTGGTAAAAGGATTTAAACCTTTCAATCCGGACACCACGGCGATACGTGACCATTTGCGGAAGCCTCGGAGCATCAGTTTAATTATCCGTCCAAGCCACACATTATTGCGGTACTTTTCTTCATTCTGGATTGCTTTCAAAGTGTCCTGTGGTGTATATAACAGCCCCTTTGCAATATCAAACTTATTATAATAACCTGTCATTTTCTTTACCTCGTTCTTTCGTTTTATTTTTCTTTTTACTATTGTCTTTCGATTTCTCCTGCTTCTGTTCCCTGATTCTGCTTCCAAACTCTCTGTCGTCCACTCGCTCCCGATAGGAACGGTCTACCTTAGTTGTGACGATTTCATGAGCCATGTATTGATGCATCAGTGCTTTTTCTTCCGGTGTCATAGCTTCATAATCCGTAGACAGAAACCGTTCTTTCTGCTCGTCATAACTTCCACGGTACTGGCCGGATGCTGCATTTTCTTTTAAAGCTGCCCGCTCTGCGATAAGCTGTACCCTCTCCTCCGGGGACTGCTCTGCTTCTTTTGCGGTCAACACCGCAATATCCTCCATGGAATCAAGCATCTGTTCCAGATTGGAGCTGAATTGAGGATCCTTTTCTGATACTGCAAGGATAGGTTCGCCGTTCTGCAGGAGGGTGTACCCTTCTTTATCAAGCTTTAGGACAAATTCCGAATTTACTGCGGATGCAATATATACCGGTTCCGTCCTGTTCTTCAAGTCCAGTTTCTCCGGTCCTCGTTTTTCGTAGTACACCATAGTCTGAAACCGTTCCAGATAATCCATATCTTGATACAGAGTTTTATTCAGTATCTGCTCCACCTTTGCCCGGTCTTTTGCTGAATATGCCATATCCCTGCCGACAACGGTATAGCCTATCCTTTCTTTATCCAGTGCTTTTGTTACTTCCATAAGATCAGTTACCGCTAAGCCGGAAAGGGTACATAAGGGTTCCTTCCATAAGGCTTCCTTTCGTCCGAAATCAATTTCATACAGCGGAACCGCTGTCATTTGGTCGATTGCCTTTAATGCCTGTTCCAGTTCTTTAGTATCGGTAACAAGGGCATTCCCAGCACTGTCAAAGCCTTTAATAAAGTCCATAGCTTCCTTTGGTACCATCTTACATTTGCCATAAGCTTTCATTGCCTGGGTTAATTCCCGGTTTCCAAAGGGATAAGTACGTTCTGTTTTATCCTTTACGATATGCTCTACGGCTCCGTCACGGCCTTTGCTTTCTTCCAGTGACAGTGTATGTCTTGTAAGCATTCCATCCGAAATCCGGAGAAACTGCATGGGGTTATGGGCATTTACAAGATACACCGGCTTTTTCTGTTTTGCCTGTGCAAGCACTTGATTTTTTACTGCCAAAGACTGTTCCAGTTTTTCTTTGTATTCCTGCCCGGCTTCTCCGGAAAACTCATATTCTACAGCCTTTAGTGCTTTTGTTGCGAAATCTTTATCCCTTTCTGCATACAGGATATCGAAAAGCCCCGGTTCTTCCCCTGCTACCACAGAGTAGGTAAATCCGATTTCT
Source organism: Lachnospiraceae bacterium (assembly GCA_017623675.1). GTDB lineage: Bacteria > Bacillota > Clostridia > Lachnospirales > Lachnospiraceae > CAG-632. The sequence continues at coordinate 31,323 of JAGAOO010000058.1, read as the reverse complement.
ACTGCTTGCCTGCGGAATACTTCTACCTCTGCCTCGGTATAACCAAGTGCCTGACATACATTCTGGTTGGCGTTATCGTGAATAAACTCATGCGGTGTCTGTTCCTGAAAAGCAATTTTTAATTCTGCCGCAAACAGTTCCCACACCTTTTCCATCTGTGCTTTATCACAGTCCCTTGTTACGAAACTTACCTTCCCATCAATCTCCTGCAAACGCACATAAGTCACTCTCTGACTTTGAAGCAGCTTTTCAAACACAGCGGCATCCACTGCATCCACTGTCTGATAGGCGGTTTTCCCTCCGCTCCTGATATGCTTTAGGATAGTTTTTGCTCCTTTCATGTGCTCGTCAATGTATCCCTGCTTTTTTTCATCCCGGATTGCCTGGGCAAGCAAAATCATTAACTGCTTAATAAATACGGAAGTCGCATCCGCTTCCTTCATACCGATTCCTTCACTTACCAATGCCATGTTTCACACCCTTTCTATTGCAGGATATATCCCTGCTCGTATGCAACTGTTCCTACTTCCGTGCCAAGCTCTACAAGAACCGTAATCAGCAGTTCCAACAGGTTAGAAAAGATAAACCTCGTATACAGCATTCCTACAAGCAACGCCACCGCCATACAGATAACACCTCTCCACAGCCCTTGATACCGTTTCAAATATACTGCTTCCTTTTCTCTTGTCAGTTTTCCTCTTTCGTCCTCATAATATGTCACTTCGTAGTAATGATAATTTCCTAACACCATCCCAAGCACATCCAGAGCCGGGAGCAGTCCTCCAAAGCCTCCGGTCAGTGCATACAATAAACCTTGGGTATACTCCATTGTCATGAGCTTATGAAGCCCAAGACATCCTCCAAATACAGCTGTGTAAAGCACGGATGGGGTATGTAATTCCGATACCCGGAACCACTTTTTCTTTCCAACTAAGCCGGTATTGATTTTTCCTATCATCAAATCAGAATCCTTTAAGATATACTCGGTGCCATCTGCATCCGTGCGGACATTGCCTCCCGGTCGCTCGTTATCTTCCAATGGAACAATCGTCTGTATTAGTCGTTCTATCGTATTTTCATCCAGTACCGCAACTTTTTCTTCTCCCTCTTCTAAATTTTCACTTATCTGCTCCGGTCTTGTTTTGATTGTGCTGGTATGCAGATACAACTTGTGTAGGAAGCCATATAGGTTATTTAATGCCATCGGATTGCAAGGGTCTACTGCATAGTAGCTTCTTTCATCTCCTGCAAATATCGGATAGATATACTGTGACAGGCCCAATGCCTCTTTTAACTCCTGCAACGCTGTCTTACACCGTTTCTGCTCCGCATCATTCTCCATAAGAGAATCCTTACAGGGTATCAGAAGAAATACTCCATTTGTGCCAAGAAACAGGTACTTCACAAAGCTGTATTCCGAAAAATACAGGTTTGTAAACAGTGCCATATCTTCACATAATTCCTCCGGCGGTATCCTGTCCAACAATTCTGCAGGAATGTTTGGATCAATTTGTTTCATGCTTCCATCCTTTCTTTACAAACAGCAATCGGAAATACTCATACAGTTCAGGATATAGGTTGTAGAGATGTTCCGGCTCCAGAATATAAGCAGATAAGGTGTCGGCAAATAATTCTTCCTTTGTGGAAGTGTCATAAGGAAATTCCTTATGTTCCCGGCATAAGCAGTAGACTAAGGCAAATTCTTCTGATACACTTTCCCAAGAAAGCAACCAGTCCACGAAATGACTGATTTCATGGACGGTCAGTCGTTTTACTCCACCGTCATACTTCGGACTTCCGGACACTGTCAGTACCTTTTCTGCATAGTTGATGGCACCGGTGACAGAGGAATCCAAACCGACCTGCTCAAAATCCTCCCTTTGCTCCGTAAGCAAAACCAACGTCCAGCCATGCTCTATAAAGGCTTCCGTAACTTCTGCCGGAAAAAGTTCAAATGCCGCTTTCACTTCCTGCAACATTTCCTCCGGTACATCCTCGGTAACCTGCATAGGCAGCTCTAACAGCCGTTTTTCTTTATTTGTTTTAGAGGCAACAAGCCATATGGCAAGTAATACAAAGTTGAGAAGCAGGCAATATCTTAGTTTCTTCATATACGCTCCTTTCCATGTCTTTAACATGGTATAGAGGGAAAAATTTGTGGTTTACTCAAAATGCGCACAAAAAACCACTGTAGATTGCTCTACAATGGTTTTAAGTTATGTTCCTTATTCACAAAATTGTACCTGAAATAAATGTAATTGAATAAATCATCTTACAATCTTATCGAAATATCACAGGTTCTGTTCATATGTATTTTTTCTTTTAATTCGTATATATCCTCTTCCCTTAATCTCCCGATACCCTGTAATCTTCCGATATGTTCATCATTCTTTTTAATAATGGTACAGTTATGAAATGGGGCAAGTGCAATTACTTTGTAATTATTACTAACAAAACGTTCTTGAATTGCTAATTCTGAAATCTCATGTACCTTACCTTTATATCTAATATAACCACTTGAAATTGCATCGTAAGGAACAATATCTTCATTTTCGATAACTGCCACTGAATGATATTCTTTACCGTCAATCGTATACGGAGATGAATCATCTATTTCCATCAGTAAAATATCATCATATACATCGCTTGTAAATAATCCCCATATGCATCGTATATTCAATTGTCTTACTCCCATTAAAAACTCATTATTTTCCAGTCGTATAATCGAAGATACCTTATTATTTCCTATCCCTGTGTTAAATTCCAATGCTTTGTTATATTTCTTCTCAAAAATACTTTCGAATAATTCACACATAACTTCTTTATCTGTAATAGAAAATGCATGATTATATACTTCTGGAATAACACGTAATACTGCATCATGAAATTTAAACATATCATCAAATGGGTCAATTTCTTTGGCTTTGCTCTTTTCATCCTTATAAAACTGAATTATCTCATCTATTGATTGAAATCGTTCCGCAGGATTATTTCTCAAACACCTACTGATAATGTTATCGTATATGTATGCATCAACCCAATCATACTTTTGTGAAATATACTCTGCACCCGTACCACGATTCACCGTTCCGAAAACAAACCAATACATAATCTGTGCCATCGAATATATATCTGCTGCCTGCGTTACCTCATATGCATTACTAATCTGTTCTGGTGCCGAAAATTCCACATTAGCAAGGCGTTCACCTTTTTTAGTCTTATTATCTATTGGAAAATCCTCTTTCTCATAATGAGCTATCCCAAAATCTGCCAAAACAAAATTTTCTTCAAAATCTACCAAAATATTTTCAGGCTTAATATCACGATGTATAATCCCTTTTCTGTGAATATCCCTTAATGTAACGAGAAGAAAATTAAACAAATTAGTAAACTCTTCTACTCCAATTTCTTTTTCGCTTCTATATTTTTTAAGATTTTTTGAATATGGAGTCATTATTATATACGGAATACGAATTCCTTCTTGTATCTCAAGTTCATCATAATGTATCATATTAACGATATTGCGCAACTCATTTCTCGCATAATTCGTATTAAAATATTCCGATTTAAACCTCATGAGTTTTCTTTCAGAATTGGAAATTAAAAATTTTATTGCAATTTCCTTTTCATTTATTGTTGCTAAATATACTAAACCATTTCCACCTTGTCCTATTCTATTGCTATTGGTAAACTTCAACTCACCCAAAGTCGTGTGAATACCGCCATGGGTATTTATATATTCAATAAAACACTTTTCTATTTCATCTGTATTCATAAAATCCCCCTTGTCAAAGATCTCGATTCTCTGACTTCTTTCATTTTGCACTTGAAACTTTTTATGGAGTATATTATAATTAAACCAAAGAGAGCAACCGCCCACAAAGTGGTTAGCCTCCATTGTGGCAAAAAGTCACTCAGCCGGCCAAGACATGAGTGGCTTTTTTATTTTCGCTTATTGTTCCTATCTATGTAGGTAAGCAATGCTAAAAGAAAAGTACCCGCTAAAAATAACAGGCTTAAAATTTCAAATATTTCCATTAGCACCACCTCCCCTCTATTGCTAGTTCGGGAGGCTACCACTCTGTACACGATTGCTCTTGGATTATCTTAACACATTTTCCGTATTCCAACAATCCCGAACATTGCAGATTTTGTAACTTTTTATCTTAATACTTGACCCCAAACTCTTTTAGTACATCCTCCAGCATTTCCCTTGGTAGCATTTGATTTTTCCGCTGCTCCTTTCTACAATCTTTCCAGTTATCAAGCGTAAATGTCCGACTAGAATGATTATGGGAATTGATATAAGCCAGCTTGTCCTTTACCGTCTGGCACTCCTCCAGTTCCTTGCTATGCCACATTCCAAGTCGGTGTCCCATTACTACAGAAAATAGCTTCGTCCATTCCAAATCTCCAAGCTGACGCACCTTTCCAGTTTCCTTATCGCTTAGTTTCAGCCAGAACAGGTTCCATTCCTGCTGTGTTCGCAAACACTGAAAAGTACTGTTTGTTTTACGATACTTTTCATATTCCTCTATGCTGTCAAAGGGTTCTGTCTCAAAATTCATGTACTCGTATGGTATATCCAAATAGTAATCCTTTACTTTCTGAAAGCTGTCTTTTACCGGCCTACGCTTCATATCAAAGTCCATGCGGATGTTTCTCTCTACTTCATAAGTACAAAAATCCGAATTTTTCTTAGATATGTTCTTGGCATTCATAAACTCCGTAACCTTATACTTTAATCTTCCTGTCCGTCCTGTTACTGCCCGAAACATAGCAAGCCTGTCTGCAAAGCTGTCCTTTATTTCTCCGGTTGCATAACCACCATGAGCATTTACACCTTCATAACCGCCATATCCGAAGCCAGTATTGCACCTTGTTGTAGGATTTATTAAAAAGTCCTGGGCATGTTTTATCTCCCATGCATGACCAGCTTCCCCTACTAGCCAGCCCCGTGCTTCACACAAAAGTGGCACAAAGCCAAATGCATCCTGTTCCAGAAGTACAGATAATGGCACATCCGAAATAAAACCGTCTGTGGTGGCAGAAAAATTCTTATATCCCAAATGTTCCAGTTGGTTCATGGTTCCAAGCAGGGTACACCGGATAATATCCGTAATCAGACAAGCTTTTTCCGGGCAAGTAATACTGGACAGCCCTAAGTCCTCCATTTCCTCCGTCCATCCGTTCCATGTGTGCTTTTCTATAACATTCTGTGAAATCTTACCGTAGCCGCCGTTGGAGAACAGTTTTAACAATTGTTCCTCTATACTGCCCTTGCCGTACAGAAGCTTTGCTGTGTCACGGTCTACTGCCAACTGCTTCATAGCAGCCCGAAGGCTCATAGATGGTTCCAGTACCACACCAAATCCAGTCGGTGATTTCGTATTTCGATACCGTAGTCTGCCCATATATCCATACCGTATATGTACTGTAGCTCCCAGCTTCAATGCAAGAAACAGACTCGGACCGGAAGCATAGACTTCTTCTCCTTTTCTTGGAAAGATAATGCTCCCTTCATGATGGATAGGAATACACGGATAAATCACCTCTTCTGGAAATTCAAAATCAACCAGTGCAAACAACGGATCCACCGGAGTACGAAATGCCTGTAGGCTTAAATCTTCATTCTTAAATTCCCGCTCAATAGGATTATCGTAATCAATATCAAATATCAGACACATTGCAGTACAATAGGCTCCGCACAGGTCGTAATCATATGTTACCAAGTCCTTGTATACCCCAATCCGACAGGAGGTATTAAAGCCCCCACAATATGCTCCGGAAGCAAATCGATAAAGCTGTTCTCTCTCATAGCTAATAGATACCGTTTCCGTCACAGTACGCAATCCGCGAGGTGTACTGACCTTTCCCCTGCTTACGATTTCCAGCCCACGGTAGATACGGTTAAATTCCCGGTTGTCATACTCTCCATTCTTCATTTTGCGTATGCCCATATAATTGCAGATGGTATTCTTGATAGCATAGGCAGAACCGGCAGTTGCCGTTATGCACCACTCACGGTTAATCCCCCAAAGTCTGGAACCATACATAATGGTGACTAAAGCATCCTGTGCGGCATACGCCAGAAAATCCTTCGGATGCTCTTGCATAAAGAGAAGCATATTTTCAATCACATTATCCGGCAGTTTGATTTTTGGTACCTGAATACTTGCCCCTAACTGTTCCAGACTTTTTCCGGATGCCGGGGCATAACACATACTATCCCGGAAGGTAAGCCACACCGGATAATAGCACCAGTACCGACTTGGTTTTGGGATGTCCAAGTCATATTCATAAATACTTACCATTCCACCCTGTACGGATTTTAAATACGGTAACAGACTGCCATCCTTATCAAACAGTGTCTTATCCTTCTTAAAAGCTGTCAAATCCACTATCCCAGCATGACTTACCATGATGATGTTAAAGTGCAACTTACCATGCTTTTCCTCATTCTCCTCCTTGTTACAATTTGATTTATCTATTACCACCAGTGCATTTTCTTCATTCTCTCCATTCTGTATTACAGCAGGCAATTGTTTCTCCGTTTCAGCCTCATACTGCATCCTCCGGGACTGTTTACAGATAGCAGTTACCAGATGGTCAGATTCACATATCTCCAATATCACACCAAGGCAGGTACGGAGGTATAATCTATTCTCCACTGTCGGATTCGTTGTTATAAATACCACTTCCATAATGTGAATGTTATCAGGCAGATAGAAAGCAAACTGATAAGACAATATAATCCTCTTTCTCTTTCCTACTGACTGATACTCACAGTCAAATCCTATATTAAACCTCTTATTATCTCTCCTTGCTGCTAGTATGCTCGGAAGCTGTTCGAACATAATACCTGATTGCTCTTTGGGGGCAAGGGGGTGGGGGAAATCTATGGGCTTCCCATAGAGTACTTTCGCCCCCTGCATAAATAAAGAATTTCCGGGCGATTTTTGACTAGAAGAAATGTTTTGGCTAGTCATTTGCCCCCGCTCTGCCCCCATAACTTTCTCCGATGTGTCTACCACTCTGGTATAGATTTCGAATCCATTAACATAGCCTTTTTTTGTTTTGCTCTTTCCATCCACCTGATACCGCTTCCATTCTGTAGACCGGAACGCTTCCTGCTCCTTTGGCCGCAACAATGATTCCATAACTGCCCTCCTGTTGTTATTGTTCAAACAGGTATAGAGGGAAAAATATTGGAAATCATCAAAAAAGGCAAAGAAAAAGCAGTGAAACATTTTTGTCTGATTACTGACAATCCCTGTTCACTACTTGATTCTTTATTCCGTTAATGCTTTTAAAAATCCACGTACATTAGTTTTTTCAGCTTCCTCACAAATGGTCGCTCCCGGTATTACTTCTTTTATTTCCTCCCGTAGCAGTTCGCTGGTTCCCCCGGTAAAAACTAATTTTGTCAATCGAAGGTTCCAGCCGTTTGCCTCGCACTTTTTGATGATGCTCTGGATGTGCTTTTTCTTAAAATCTGCAATAAACTCCTTGGAGCCTTCCCTAATGCCAGTAGATGTCATATTGTCTACTACATAACCGTCTCTTAAAATATCGTCCATCATCCACTGCGGTATGTCCTCTCCGTACTTGGTGGACAAAGCGTTTTTCAAATTTTGGGTAAGCACATTGCTTCCCAGATTTTCTGTAAACAGAGTAGATAACACCGGCACTGTCTTGTTATAAACACAACAATTTACATTCAATCCACCGATATCTACTATTCCCACGGAGGTATTTTCGTATCTACTTTTATCCAAATAGATAATACCGGAGCTTTCCGGGAAAATAATTGCCCTCAAAATATTCAGCCGTTTTGTTGTTCCATCTACTTTAATTTCAATCTGTCTGTTCGGAAACAGAAATTCCTTGTAGGCTTCCTTCGTGATAGCATTTTCATAAATAGAAAGCGGGCAACCCACACCAACGATAATGCTATCCTCTCCGTTTGCCAACTGATGCAGTGCCGTGTAGGTGGCAATCCTGTGTATTTCTTCCGCTTTGGTTGACTTAGCAGAACCTACTTCTGCCTGTTCCCCTAACAAATACCGCTTTCCTTCATACTGTACCACATAGCTTTTTCCCTGCGCTTCTGTCCGCAAAGTTTCCTCCATCTTTGTGCGGAATGTAAGAAACCGTTCTGTACCATCCGCCCTGTTCGTTGCTGCCTTGGTGGCAAACTTTCCCGGATCCACCGCAATAATTCTTGGTATCTTCTGCATTTCATCCATATTCTTTTACCTCACTACTTTTTATTTTTCGAATCCTGCCAGACTATATGCCGTTGCAACAGGAATATAGTCTTCCATCATCTTTGCCATAGCTTTCTGCTGTCCTACGGTCAAAGCTTCCAAATCCAATCCCTTTTCCCGGATACGCTCTAATTGCTCCGTGGTAAACATAGGATATGGATTTTCAACATCAGAAGTTTCTAGTACTACTTCATCTACTACCTCTGCTTCCTTCCAATCTACTATCATACTTTCCTCCGGCGGACTTTTCATAGCATATATATCTTCTTTTGCCAATGGCTGTACCATATTCTCTGCGACAGCTTTCGGACTTTTGTTCTCCGTCTGTTCCTTTGCTACATTCGAATACACTCCCGGTACTGCATAGTTTTGTGGCAGATGGGTACTAAGCAGTACTGTATTGACAAAGCTTTTTTTCGACCTTCCGAGGCTTAACAGAAAGTTATAGCACATGAAATCCTCCGGCTTTGACAAGTCATAATTCAGATATATTACTTTCTTCACTTTTTCACCCCGATTCCGTGTGATTTCTTGTTCCCCACACAATAATCTATAGAGGGAAAATTATGTCTTTTGCTCATGTCTTTAGAAAAAAACTTATGTGATTTTCAAAAATATTCCTATTTTGTTATTGACTTAGGGTTCCGGCCTAAACAGATGATAAGGAAAGTTGTATTGGGGAGAGAAAATCTATAATATTTTACTCTAGCATCTGGCTTATGCATATTCCTTAGGAAATTTCTTAAGTATTCTGCTTATGAAACAATCATAAGAGAAAATCTTAAAAATGACCTTATGCAAAATCCTTATGTGTATTTCTTATACCCTTTTTTATGTTCTTTTAAAAATTTCTAAAAAAATCTTCTGAATTTTGAGTAGAACGCAAAAATCCCCCTCTATACATCTTTAGAACGAAGCGAAAAACTGCATTTATTTTTTTTTGAACCACAGTGTGATGGGGCGTTCCTCCCCACACACGGTTCGCAAGGCTCCCGCCCTGCACCTGGTTGGGATACCCAAACCCTTTCCTGCTTTGCACGAAATAGGTACTCGCTTCGCTCGTAAAAAAAAGAAAGGCTGGTGATTTTAATTTCACTACACAAAATCGGAATCTATTTGGATGATGAGCTCTATTACAAAGTAAAGGAAGATTCTGCAAGAAAAGGAATGAATTTTTCGGAATATTTCCGTGACCTGCTATCCAAGCAGTCAGGTGTAGAGCTTGTGATTGATTTTGCTGATATTGATGAATATGTGGAACAAATTGAAAAATTGAGAAAAAAAATTGATGCGGTACTCCCTACGATTTATCGAAGCGGGAAAATCTATGAGCAGGAGGCTGTCTTAATCAAGCAGCTGCTAAATCAGATAAAGGAAACCGGAAATAATGTCTGGCGTTATGTAACTGCCCTGCGGCAGGAAATGTTTGATTCTGTGCGGAAATATCTGTATCAGACCATCCGGGATAATCGTTACAGCAAGCGCCATAACATAAAAGTGATGGATAAGCTGGAGGAAGAGATGAATGGCGGTAACGAAGCTTAAGGCTTATCACTCTGCTTCTGCTGTCCGAAATACGGTGGATTATGTCATGGAAGAAAAAAAGACAAGAATGTCACCGAAAAATCCGGATGCAAAAGGTTGGGAGGTGATGCAGAATGCTGTCCACTACGCTACCAACCAATCAAAAACAACCTACATATCAGAAGATGGGCACACAGAAATTTTGGTAAGTGGACATCACTGCTCACCGGACATGGCAGAGGAGGCTTTTCTACGTACTGCTGATACTTACCACCACAACGGCCACAATGAGAATGCAGGACGACACTACCGGGTAAAAACATTACTTCGTGCAAAGCTGGATACCATGGGGAATCCCATCAGGGATTCCTCCGGTAATCTGATTCATGATGAAAAAGCACCCATATACCATGATGAAAACGGCGATACGGTAGAATTTATGCAGGAACGGATAAATAAAGCCCGAAGCTGCTATATGTGGATTATGTCATTTCCACCGCCCTTTGTCTGCGGTTACGAAATTGATGCCCGGCTCATCCACCAGATTGGGATTGAATTTATGCAGGAGTTAGAGCAAGCACAAGGCTTAGAATTTCCGGCAATTATCGCCTCCCACACGGATAAAGAACACCGGCATAATCACATTGTTATGTCTGCTTTTTCCTTAGATGGACACCATAAATATCTTGATACCATGGACACATTAAAAGCAGCCCGTGATATTTCTGACCGTCTTTCCAGAAAATATGACTTGCCGATTATCTTATCTCCTGAAAATGCAAAATCCATGAGCCATGAGGAATGGAAGCTGGTGCAACAGGGGAAATCATGGAAGCAGACTATTCGTAACGAGATTGCCTACAATTTGGAACGTGCCGGTTCTTATGAAGATTTTCTTCTGAAAATGCACCAATCCGGTTATACCGTCAGGGAAACAGAAAAGAGCCTTACCTACTACACACCAAGGAAAGACCACCGCTGTCGTGATGTAGGACTTGGAAAAGAATATACCAAAGCATCCATCCTTGAATTTTTTAAGGAACCGGAACATCGGCTTGTATACCCCACAGAAGCTATAGAACTGCCTCCCACGCATAGTTCACCCGCAATAAAGTTATATGTCAGCAAATTTGCCAACTCTGGCAGGCGAAGAACCGAGCTGGAAATACTATTGTTAAAGGCAATAAAACTCATCCAATATTTTAAGGATAAGTTTGCAGATGTTGACTCCAGCAATAATCCGATTCGCAAATCCGCTTCATGGAAAACGGCACGACTTTCTGAAACGATTGGAATATTGTCTGCCAATGGCATAGCTACTAAGGAAGAGCTAAAGAACCGGCTGAATACTGTTGGTGCTGAATATTCCCACTTACGAAAGGATTATCAGGATATTGCACAAAGCAAGGACGGCTTGGAGCATATTGCAGACCTGCTGGTGGATTTTCAAGAACTTCAAAAAGAAATGGAATCTGTAGGTATTACTGATGCCTGTCTATTGCCAGCCACAGAAAAGGATATTTCCGCAAGGAAAGCACTTCTGTTTCCTATGACACCGTCACAACGAAGGGAACTATATCTTGCCTTACAGGATGCTCCACAATATCAACTGACAAGGAAGTTCGACCATGTGACCTATTCAGAAGCCAAGGAATGCATTCAATTTCTAAAAGATAATTCCTCTAATATGCCAAAACTGCTGACTTCAAAGGATGCTCCACCGGACAACGCAGAAGCTAAGTTTCAGGCAATTGCCTATAAGATGCTGGCTGCTTTGAAAGAAAACGCACAGGGACGGTCTGTATCTGACCGCTTTCTGCAATATGTTCATAATCTGCAGCCCGGTATTGACCTGACCGGACTTACCTTCCATGAAGCAGTGCATCTTGCAGCTTATTATAAACCATGGAACCCGGCTTATGTTCCGGCAAAGAATCTGTCCCTGCTCGTAACCAAACTAAAAGCCAAACAGCTTTCGGAACTACTACTCTACTTGGGAAAAGAAATCAATATTCCGGTAGAACAGCTTTCCAAAGAAGATGCAGCTTCCTTGTTTCGTGATCTGGTGCTTTCTATGATTCCTCCGGAGCGTGTCCGTATATCACTGGATGCCACGTTTGAAGCAAATCTCTCCGATCTGGATTATGAACTTCGTGAAGCAGCCTACGAATGGCGTAATGTCTGTCGTGCTATACATGAACTTGGCTATGACACCTCCAATTCAAAGGAAGTCCTTGCCATGGTACGAGCCCAACTGGACAGCATCTATTCCGAAGAACGTAAGCTAAAGGCAAAAGCGCAAGAATACAAAACCTTAAAACAGTTAGATGTATTCATTACTTTATCCGAGGATAAACGGTTTACCTATGGTTCAAAGTGGCAAGAAGCCTTTTCAGCGAATGTATCTGTAGAAGAAACGGAACAGCCAAATCCTAAAGAGCATGACTTTATCCCTGCCAAAACGCATCATTTTTCTCACGATACGGATATGGATATTTAATTAATATAAGTCCACCGTATTTTAAATTATTAATCCCTATACCACATCATTCAAATCAACAAATTTTATCAAATCACATTTTCCCATATAGAAACCAAAAATTAAAAACTGCTCTCTCATCCTTAAAACAAAGGCTGAAGTCTTCTTTTTTCCGTGAAATTTGAAGTTCTTCAACCTTCTATTACCCATACACCCCGCAGCCTATACGGCTGCACCAATTTACAAAAAGGAGAAAAATTATGACACACAAATTCTTTGGTCCTCGTCTGGACCTCCATGCTATTGCATGGGAAGTAGCAAACACTACCGACGGCTTTATCAGCGAAGATTTATTTATCGAACTGATTCATGCGGATTCTGCAGGAATGAACTGCTCGGATTGTCCATTGTTTCCTCTTCCTCCGGTTTCACAGGAGCATGCTGATACATACGTTATTTATGATGGAATTTTTGTTTTAGAAAACATGGAAGAACGTGATGCCGTCACTTTAGAAGCCGATATTATTCTGACACTTCGATATAAATTATGGCATACCCAGATTGAATCCGAAAAAATACTGGATGCCCACAGCCTTTCTCTTTCCGGCTATACGAAAATGTTAAAACGCCGCCGCATGGATGTTACAGAAGATTATGTCAAGAGCATCATAATTCATACATATCTTGAGACTTTGGCAGCAACTCCTATCATTTTCGGTGGCAGATTATATTTAAGTACAGATGCAAGAAAATTACAGAATAAGATTCTTAAGAATGAACGCACCGACAGAGGGGACAATCACTATTTCAACCTTACTGCCGACCAGTATCAGGCCTTTGACAGTTTCCGTAGAACCTATCCTAATGCTGCCGATATGTCAGTAACTGAAATCAAAAGCTGTCTACGTGGCAGACAGGCACACAATATTGCTCCCGGTGAAATATACACCTTGTTACATATGGAATTTGTCAGCTTATATTCCGTTCAGGATTTGTATAACGAAGAAAATCCGGTAGAAAGTGATATTCTCGCCAAGGAACTGCATCAACTCCTTATGTCCTTTGTTTCTTCCATTTTGGATGCACCGCACTCCTCTGATAAGGACAAACTGGCAGTTCGTATTTGGCTGGAATATGTCAGAGCAAATTATAACGGAGATAAGAAAGTTTCCCGTGAGAACCTGAAAAAGAAGTACAACATCAAAGACGGTCATAATGAGATTCCACGACTCCGGGACCATGCAAAGCTTCTTTTTCTTGAAAAATTAAAGGAGTTGGGTTATTTAGACTAATCCGTACCGTTATAAGTAGGAAGTGGCAGAGAAAATCATCCCTGCCACTTCCTTTTACTGTTTTGGATATATGATACGATACAATATCTGCTCCTTGCAAACCGCTTTATCCGGAGCTGCATTATTATCCCCTTTAAAAATATATTTATCTTCGGAGATATCTACTAATCGGTGAACTACTATCGGATTAAGTCCGGTATCTTTCTGTCCTGCCCGATATGCATATATTTCATTTACTATAAAAGTGTCTTCTTTTACCGAAACTGCAATCAATACCGTGCCTTTGGTATATACCGGTTCCATAGAATCAGTTACTACAAAAAATAAACGATAGCCAAATATCGTAGGCACTCTGGTTGTCATGTATGTAATTACAAATGAACCAACTGACAAAAGCAACAGACAAAGTAATACGCTTTCAAATGCCTTACCTATCTTTTTCATCAGTTCCCATCCCTTAATTCATAATCACTTTCTGGTGGTATTGCACTTTTTAGTATCTTATTTCCAAAATATACTCCAGCACCAATACAGGCTACTATTGCAGCTAATACAACCAATGCCGTTACAGTTCCATCCTTTTCCGTCCGCTCTGCATAAATGCTTATTACATCGTTCCTTAGAAATTCTACATCTGTTCCCGGTTCCGGAGAAAATTTAATGGTTACGCTCTGGCTATTAGTATTTTTTCCAAAAGAAAATACTAATTCTTCTTTGGCATATTCTTCCTCACCCCAGGTAAGTCCGCCATCCGTTGACAATCTCCAAACCGCCGTACCAATCGTACCCTCTTTAATAATCTTGATTCTTATAGCAGCCTCTGAATTTTCCAAAACATCAAATGCTTTTACGTCTTCCGAATCACTTTCCACTGTAATATTGACTTTGCTTCCGATTTCCTGCTTTATCACAATTTTCTTTGTCGGATCAGGAATATAGCAATGGTATGTATCTCCTGTTAAAAATCCTATATCATCCACTGAATAAAATTCTATGGTAAGACCGGTACTACCTAAAATATAAATTCCGGAAAGCGGTATTTGTTTTTCCTCTCCCCACGTTTTTCCTTTGTCGGTAGAGCACTGAAAGTATCCTTCTTTCAATCCACCACTCTTTGTAATTTTTATCAGTAAGTCATATTCGTCATACGCTTCTCCGATAATACCAAGTTCTGATATGCCACTACCTGTATGAGTCACCTCATAATCACTTCTTACATAGATACTATCTGTCTTAATTTCTTCCGCTGCATATGCCCTCATATTTCCTGATGCTCTTAGAAATACTAAAGACAAAAACAACCACACAAAGATATTTGTTTTCTGCTTCATTTTTCTTCATCCTCCATACTTCTAAATTTGTTGATGCAAAAATACATCCACAAAGGTATAGAGGGAAAATGAGGGGAACTGCTCAAAAAAATACAATCTCAACAAAATCAAAACATTCTGCAAATGCTTTATTTATCATGTTTCTAAATAAAATTTGCACAACTTCGCCGAAGATTCGGCTGTGCATTTTTCAGAGTTGCACAGTGCAACTTTTGTGCAAATTGACCCCAGTTTCAACGATTTTCAGCGAGGTTCTACGAGGTTCGTAATGTTGAAAAAAAGAGGTCCTAAAACCACTCGTAATCAGCATAAATACTGTATTTACCGGGTTTTAGAACCTCTTATTTAAGTCATGTTCAATTTAATGCAAAAATCGCATTACATGCCCATCTGTTATGCGAACTTTTTTCAGAAACCCCAGTTTTAAAGGCTTTCCGAGGGGTTCGTTTTTTATTTCCCCAAGTTTTCGTTGGGGTTAGTTTCCGATAATACCAAAACCTTTAAAAGTGACTCTTCGCCGTAATTGGGGTAACCACCTCGGCAGTTGGGGTCGACTCATCCTGACCATCCACATTCTTTCTGAACAGCTTTGCAGTTTCTGCAAGCATCTTCTTTTGACTCACATGAGTATAAACTGTCAATGTTATAGAAATATTACTATGCCCCAACAAAAGTTGAGCCACCTTCATATCCATGCCACTCTCAGCACAGCGTGTAGCAAAGGTATGGCGAATGCTATGCGGATGAAATTTACGAATAGCTTCTGCTGGTGTTTGATTATTCTGAATGGCGATAATCGCAGCCTCTTCATTAATACGTTTAACAGCTTTATTAATCTCCTTAGCCACAATATATCTGGTACATGGACTACCCATACTTGTAACAAAGACTAAATCAGGCATATCCACAGCTCGCCATCTTTTACCCAAGCGACGCTTCAACGCATCCACCTTATCCTTCTGCGCCAAAAGGATTTCACGCATATTACCCATGAAAGGAATATCACGAACGGAGCAAGCTGTCTTCGGTGGTACAATACCCATATTCTTTTCGCCATCTCCATAATTACAACTAAGCGACTGTTTTATATGAATCATTTCGTTCTTGAAATCGATGTCAGACCACATAAGACCACCCAGTTCACCGACTCTTACACCTGTAAGAAACATAAATTGAAACAATTCGCTATACCAAGAGTTTTCCATATCCTTAAGGAACAATTCTTCCTCATCTTCCAGAAGAAAAATTTCTTCAGCAGTACCCTTATACTCCTTTGGTACAACTACACCCAGACAAGGATTAGTTGGTAATAATCTGTTACCAATTGCCGCATCTAAACACTCATGCAACATTCCCTTAGCGTCCATAATAGAAGAAGTTGCGATTTCCGCTGTAATCATCGCATTGATTGCCTTCTGAATATCCATTGGCATAAGCTCACTAACTAAGTGCTTTCCAATAAAGAATCCAAATGTTCTCTTGTATAAACGCTTTCTGACAGGTATACTCGTTTCCTTTAAATCATGCTTCTTGATTGTTTCAAACCACTCATCGAACCACTCATCCAAGGTTATATGCTTAATTCTGTAATCAACATTATTCATTGCTGCTTTTATAGCAGACTCAAACTCTTCAAGCAATACATTCAAGTCTTTATTATGCATACAAATGCTGACTCCGTTTACAACCTTACGAGCTTCATAACTACCCTTGTTGTACCTAACACCTTTAGGTAAATTTTGTGTTCCCATTTCATTAACCTCCTGAATTTAGATTAGAAATGAAAACAAGGCTTATCACTTGGTTTCCCCAAGTGCTGTTACTATACCGTAACTCTTCCTTATTTTCAAGTCCCTTTTTTGATGCCTACTTTCTCACTTGCGCCAATAACCATTTATCAAGCAGGCCTTTATGTGCATAAGAGCGATTACCAATATGGACAACAAAAACTTTTTCGTATAATTTAAAAAGTTCTCGTGTTTTTGTTTTGCCGATATTAAGGTATTCAGCGGTCTCTGCAACATTTAATAACGCTGGTGCAAGTTCCACGACAGTACCCCCTTTCGTTTGAAGATACTTTCAATGCCCCACATCAACGGGTATATTCACGCCGATTAATACTCAGCAAAACAAAACACTTCTCCCCAAAATATGGTTTATGAAAATCAGAAAATTGCATAAAAAAAGAACACCACCACCGAAATATCCATTTAATGAATACTCTGATGAAGATGTCTTTTAATATTATAAAGAAAAATAACTTTTATTCTCATACCCGCCAAGAAACCTTGCGTTAGAAAAATATAGCTAACGATTTTCACAAAAATGAATATAAATATCCTTTACGCATTCCAATACAACTTTTTCAACTTATAAAATGTAGTTTTATGAATGCCCATAAGTTTCATCGCTTGGACAGCGGTAATCTCTCCACTGGTTACCCGTTGCATTATATTCTCATAGTTCTCAGGTTTCTTCACATTTGGACGCCCCAGCTTCACACCTCTGCTACGTGCTGCTGCAATGCCCTCTGCCTGCCTTTGATGATTTTTTACTCTTTCCTCTTCGGCAATAGATGCCATTACTTCTATCAGTATGTTGGATACCATATCCATTATCCAAGTCTGCCCCTCCATATCAATAAGCGTAGTAGGAACATTAAGTATTTTCACACGAATACCATGAGCTTTGAAATATTCCAATTCACTTTTGACCATCTGCTTATTTCTACCAAGTCTGTCCAATTCTTTCACAACCAAGGTATCCCCCGTGCGTAAAATATTTTCCTTTAGCGACAAGAAGCCTTTTCGATTAAAATCTTTTCCTGATTGATGGTCAATAATAATATCCCTCTCAGGAATTCCATATTCCAACAGGGCATCAATCTGCCTATCTGTATTTTGATGAGTGCTACTAACTCTGGCATAGCCAAACTGCTTATTCTGCATAAAAACGCCACCTTTCCATGAATATAAATTTTTACACCGTTCGTTAAAGCCCAAACATTATTGAACGCACACAGAACTTCAAGATGAAGCTTTTCCGAACGCCTTTTATCCCTCTACAGCTATGGACACGAAAAGCATGGTATTCCGAACTCCACAGTACCGAGCAGTAGTTCCACATGAAAAGACGGAAACCAGTACCTAGCCAAGAGTGACAACGCTGAAGCCCCGTGTCGGGCTTTTTCCGAAGCCAGCCAAGGTATTTGCCACAAGTCCCATACAAAGGCTAAATGGGCAAATTACAGGCAAATGAACTTTTTAATACATTAACGAACGGTTGTGGTGTTTTATACCATACAGCCAACCTCTATTCAAGGGCTAAATCGACGAATTTACAGGAGTAAATTTGGTGGTTGTGCTACAATCGAAGAAACGCCACGCTTATAAATCATCCACAGCCCCAAGGCAGAAAAAAAGCACACACCCACCAAGTATTTATTTTTTTCAAAAGCCCCCATTTTCAGGCTAAAACAAGCATTTTTATAATAGCGTTTGTATTTTTCGTTGCAATTTTCAGAAAAAAGCACACACAATTTTCAAACACACCGCTGAAGCCAAAATTAAAAGCGCACAACTTAGGACTGCTTCTGAAGCCACCATGCAAGCACAACTTTTACCGCAGAAGAATTTGTCACAATAACCGCAGTGACACTAATAACAACCAAAGAAAATATTTCTACAGCACAGGTTAGATAGAAACAGCCTCAGTGTACCTGTCAACAACACCAGTATAGCTTTCAATAACCCAAGTTTCACTTTCAACAAGGATAGATTTTATCCAGTCACCTTCAGAAAATATCACAACAACCCAAGTTTCACTTTCAACAAATAATGTGATACTCATAACAAATAAGTGAACATTATGCTTCAACGTTAGGATAAATCACGACATTATCCTTTCCGCAACTCGCCACCGAAGCACCTTCCAATTCGCAGGCAAAATCAGTATACCCCTCTGTGGATAAAAACACCGTAAGCTCCATCAACATCTCCATATAAGAAGCACCTTTGCTCACAACGATACCAACGCAATCTACATCATCACAAACAACTTTATTAACAGCGTAGCAATATTTATAGTTGCCATGCTCCTCACAAAATCTTTGAAGCAATTCCTTTAATTTCACAATGTCACCTCCCCATAGAGAAAAAGCTCCGCAGGCTGTCAAGAACCTACAGAGCTTTCATAAAACTTTTTAATCTTAGTATTCTACAGAATCATCGGTGCCTGCACCTTCGTAATCCTTAAATTACTGTTCTTTCTATCCAAAAGTATATTGGCATAAACCCATTATTCGCAAAATTTTCAGGTTATTTTGCAAAGTAAAGAGGTTCATCACTATCTACCTTAAATAACAAGCCATCATATTCAGATGGAACTATAACCCATAGATAGCGATAGTCTGTTGCTGTGCCATCTCCGTTATCAATTATAGCATTATTCCACATAATATTAAATTTGACTACTGTACCATCTGCAAGAGTTATACTTGAGTCAGATAAAGCAACCTCTTCTAATGAATCTGGGCTGAATTCTTTAAATTCTATACCAGTATACTTATCAACTACATATACATATGGCAAAACTTCTGTAGAAGATATAACCGCAGAATATTCAGTTTTTCCATCGCTCCTATTACTAGTCACTATGGAAACATCTATCCTGCCAGAATCTGTTTTACTTGTATTATCCAATAATAAACGAGTTACCTGACACACATAAGTTCCCTCTCCGTTGATTGTAATGTTGTTGTCGGTAATCCAATCACTTGTCTTAAGAGTTTCCTTTGACTCTGGAGCAAGTATTGCTGTGCCAGCACCGTTTGCCCACATAAAGATTTCGCAAGAATCATCGAAAAGCACGAAATCACTAACACTGATTACCTTACCCCAATCTTCGAAATTGAAGTGAGGAGCTGTACCACACACGATACCATCATAATCGGACGGAACTGTAATTGTGAATACCTCGTAATCATTAGAAGCACCTGAACTTGATACCTGCTCCTGATATACTGTAATGGTAACTTCTCTACCATCTTCAAGAGTAACTGTAAAGTTTTCAGTAAGCTTGTAATCAGATACTGTATAAGCTGTACCAGTGTAACGGTCTGCTACGAATGTAACACCTGTAAGTCCACACCAAGAACCTTCTTCAGTTTTATGAGTATCAACTTCAATACGAGCTGTGATTGTCTTTGTACCATCACCGTTATCTACCTCGCTGAACTCACACTTACCTGTTCTAACCTGAGCTAATGTATCCTTAGAACCATCTGTATGATGTTCATTTACATAACCCATGTATGAGTAGTCACCTGCCTCAGATACCTTGTAGCCATTCTCTTCAAACCAATCGGTCATCTTAGGAGCTTCGGTAGGCTCTGGTGTTGCTGTCGGAACTGGTGTACTTGTCGCTGTTGGTTCAGGAGTAGGTGTTTCCGTTGGTACTGGCGTACTCGTTGCCGTAGGCTCTGGCGTACTTGTCGCTGTCGGTTCTGTAGTTGGCGTTACATCATCAGAATCGACTACATCACCCAAATCTACAGCATTTGTAGGTGCTGGTGTTGTAGACTCAACACTCATGTCATTGTCAATCGTTTCGCTTGAGCCACAGCCAGTTACTGCTAAGCTCAACATAGCACTTGCAATAAGTGCATAAATAACTTTTGTCTTTCTCATAATAATCTCCTTTTGTGTTTCGCATAAAATATATAGTCTTTGGCATTATAACACAAAACTGCCAGATTGGACACTATTTTTTTGCTTTTTTGCATAAACTTTTATCAGGAGGTGTCCAAAATGGCAGAACGCATTACCCAAAGACATAATCCAATAATTGGCACTAATATCCGCAGACTTCGTAAAGAACGCAAAATGAAAGCTGTTGATGTTATCACTCAACTACAACTCCGTGAAATTAATGTAACTACTGGTATTTTTTCAAAAGTAGAAAACGGAAGAAACAATCCCAGCGTAGATATGCTTATTGCACTCACGGAAATATTTAATTGTGGCTTTGACGAATTCTTTAAACAATAAAGTGGCTGATTTCCCAACGAACAAGGAATCAACCACTTTTTTGTTACTCCACGATTTTGAATTTATCATATTCAATAGCAATCGCAATACTACCGCTTTCAGGCGGTAGCCACTTCCCATGTAATTGAAGCATATCGTCAATAAAATCCACCCTGAATCTAGCCCCGACAGGTTTAGGGGAATATGTATCCTCAATCGGTGCTGTTAATTCTACCACAGTTCCGTGGGGATATCGCATAGAATAATAAGCCTTTTTATCAATTGGCAGTGCCATATTTACCCCTCCACTTTAACAAAGATGCTTCATCGGCAAGGAATACCTGACCTGCAAAGATACGCTCAATTGGCTTCAGGCATTTTTCAATGATTTCCTTATCCTCGTATCTGACACTCGTGAAGCTGTCACCTTCGTGACGTACTACCATAACATTTCCCAAAAACGCAGTTATGAAGTTCCCCTGCAAATCATACAATGCCCTATTCAACTTCATACACTTATCCACAGCATCATCACATGAAATAATGTCCATCTCGGCAGTTAGCGGATAGGTGGTAATACGCCCACCCACTAACTGCCGTTCAGCCTTCAGGGAATTTTCAACCTCTGCAAAGTAACCCTGATACTGCACACCTTGGTCGCTGACTCTTAAAATATATGCAAGTATAAAGTTATCATTCAGCATCGCACTCCACCTCATCTGTGGAAATTTCCTCTGTAGTTTCAGCCACCACACCAAAACTTACACCCTCATCAATAAGCTCAGCGTTTTCAGCACCCTCTGCTTCTTCCAAGGCTTCATCGCCACCTTCCACAGAAGCCTCAGCTTCTGCCTCTTCTGCCAGAATTACTTCTGACTGATCAGCTACTACCCCGGTGTTGGAATTGTCTGATTCAATATATAACGGAATTTCCTCACTGAAAGGCTTTAATACCTCATCAGGATTTAACTTAAAGAAATCACACATGGCAAGGAACATCACACGCAGACGCATCTGGACTTTTGGTGCTTTAATGTTGCCACTGTTACTTGCTTCTTCATACGCAGGGTAAACATTATTCGCAAAGGCATCTACAAAGGATTTGAAATTCTGTGGTTCTATGCTCTGTTCCAAGGCAATCTTGGCACATACAAAAACGATTGGCGTGTTGTTCTTACGCATAAACTTGCATTTGGTTTCAAATGCCTGATTTAAGAAATCCACGATTTCAGCCACCATCTGCCTCTTGCCATTATCAAAAGTACCTTTGATACTTTCTGCATAACTTAAACAGGTAGCTGCTGCAATATTTTTGTAAGTTCTTCCTTCATGACGATTATCAAGCAACAGACAGCCCTGCAAAAGCATAAGCAAATCATCTTCCGCTTTTGCCTGCTTTTCCGTAATGTTAATTGCCTGAGTGAAAAATCTTCCGCTGAGCAATTCGTTAAAGAAAGTAATAAGGTCTGAACCCATTTTGGACTTGGCAACTTGTACCTTCGAAAGAGCTACTCCAGAGTTAATATTGAAGAACAAGGCTTCTGCCTCTTCCATCGTATAATTCTCCAAGCACTGCACAGAGAATCTGTAATTTTTAATAGCGTCCTGACATTCCTCCGAAAGCTCAGAATATTTATACCCAGCCAAATCATAGACAGTCCCTTCCACCTCTACCTCTGGTGTTGCACCATGCAGTTCATATTCGTCATTCATGAAAGCAAATAAGGTTGTTAATCTCTGCTGACCATCTTCAATTTGATACTTGTAAATATCTTTGCCCTTGGAATCCACACCAGCCTTGTCCTTCAGCAACACAATCGGTGGCACATAAGAATCAGCTAACAAACTCCAAACCAAATTGGACTTCGTGATGCTGTTCCACATTCCTCCGTGTCGCTGAAAGGGTAACGTGCATTTTAAAATGCCATCTTCTGATTCCCACCATTTCTTTAAGGTGGACAAGCCTATTGGTAAACTGCTACGGGTCATAAAATACCTCCTTATCCAACACAGCCTTGATTTTACTGAATTTCAGTAGCTGTGCGTTTTTATTTGTTTTTATAGGTCTGTCTATCTATCACTCTAAACACCCAAAATGTCAAATCTTTTTTTTAAAAAGTTTTTCAGCCCCATAAATACAGTAAATTCCACGGAATAATTCGCCAGCCACCATATAAAGCAGGTACACGCAAGAACAGCCCCAATGCCATAGAAAGGCAGGAGTAAGCGATACCCCAAGCCCTATACAAACGGTAAATCCTCTAAGTCCTCGCCACCCTCGCCACAGCTTTCATGGAAATTAATCACTCGCTGGCATTCGTTTATCAGGAATGAGTAATCATCCTTGAAATATATTCCTATTACACCCCATAATACTGTAAGCAAACTCAGACGTTCTTCCCTTGAAGCTTCTTTCTTAAGCTCCATCAGGGAAATCATTGCTGCATCCCTTTTGAGTGCATTGTAATTAAACGAATACAGTCGTGTCAGCATTGTAATTATCACTTCCTGTTGACGCTTTCTGACGAAGTTAGCAAATTCTTTTACGCACCTTTCTTTTAACTCATCCACGCGAGATGGATTTTTCTTAACTGCCTTTACCAATTTGTTAAGTGTCTCCATATATAAAGCATCACTTATAGACACACTACCACCACCTTTCATAGTAAGAGAAAAGGACTCGCCACGCTGACGAGTCCCATGACACCTAAAACTACTCCCTGCCATAAAGCACACGGAACAGCTTTGCCACATGACGAGCATCTAACTCAGGCGCTCTGCCTCTGGCACTAAAGTTAGACAGGGCTACCACATTGCCAAATCCATTCGCCTCGTAATAAGCCAGAGCTTTTTCACATGAATCCGTGGTAAGTGTTGTCTGTAACACTTTAAAAGATTTTGGCTTATTTGAGATTGCATCACGGAGTTTAGGAGCAATCAAAATAAAACAGTTTGGATGAGCCTTTGTTATTTGTTTCAGCGTAGGCATAATTTACACGCCCCTTTCCTTTTTTGTCGTTGTCAAATTATACATACATTCTCCAATAGGTCAATAGCTTCTTGAAAAGTATCTTAAGTTCTTAATTGTCTCACGAAATTTTTGTCGTCTGCACCGGCATTCTACTGCCGACTTTGGCGTACACCCTAAACATTGCGAATCATTGAAAAATCTCAGCCCACGCAACTATACCTATTTCCTGCACTCGCTAAAGACTTTATATTTTCTTACTACGCCCATGAATGGAGTCGCTCAAACCTTGTGTAATATACCTCAGCATTTCTTCTGCCATATACCATTTTTACATCTGCACTTCCAAGAAACCTAAAGCAGACACAATCTAGCTTGCATTTTTCCACGAAAAAAAGAACCTACAATCTGATTGCAAGTTCTCTTTCCCAAATCTATATTTAATTCGCCACATTCGGCAGGAGAAACATCTGCCTGCTATTTTACCCCTACAGGCTGGATTGCTCTTTCTATATTGGCTACCACTACATCAAGATTGACATTATCATAACAGCTGCCATATCTCTTCTTCAATGCCTCCAAGTCCAACTCCTCCGACAAGCCAGCCTTGTACACGGACACCTCAGCAATCAAATCATAGATGGCTAACAGGATATGTTTGTCTCTGCGTTTAGCCAGCTCTGGAATATATCGTGTCGGTGTAATAATCTTTGTCATATCCAAATCCTTAAAATTAAGGATATACAACTGCTTGTCTATCTGGAACCTGAAATTGGTGTCCCTGAAAGAGAATGTCTCCATCTGGTGGGTTGGACTTATCGTGACCTCTCGCTTGAAGCCATATCTATTGACACCTGTTATCTTATACTCAAAATGCTTTAATACACGAATCCTGCCATTTAATAATTCTGCCATAGCAACTACCTCACACACTTATACTGTTTCGTCGAAAAACTGCGGCACAGCCTCCATCAGAAAAGCAATCCGCTGAATATCTAAAGGGTCTTGAATGGAATTGTCTTTCAATAATTCCTTACTCAAAAACAGTTCATCCGCTCCCTTCATTATCAGGATATGGTGCATATTTTTCACGCACTTTGCAAGATGTTCATAGAACATACGCACAGGATTATCCTTTACATCCCTTATGAAAGAATAGACAGCATAATTCATGTAACCGATGGGTGTCATCACCATTTCAGCTTCTTCATAATAGCCCCCATACTGTTGACTCTTAGCGGTATCGGCGAGAACTTCAAGTGAAAGTTCCCCACTTGGTAATATCAGGTTCACGCTGGATTGTGTATAGGTATGCGCTTCTGCCATATATACCAGCATTGCCTTTCGTAACCATTCCTTCATACTCTCCACAGCTTTGCTATAAGCAAGCCCTGTCTTTTCATCTTCAACTTGGTCAGGCTTGAAATCTTCATATACAGCCAGTGAATGCGTAAAATCTGCCACCACTTTGCCGTGTTCAACAGCTTCTTTCTTCAGATACTCCATTAAAGAATGTGATAATAACATAGATATAGTCTCCTTTGCATATTACTTGGCGGTACATCAGTATATGTATGCCCACGGGCGGTACGCTGGGTACTGCCTGAATATCCTGCACCCATGCGTATCGCCCACCGACTGGACATACGACTATATCCTGCAAATGCAGACAGCCAATCAGAGGATACAACGGTACTGACAATGAATGACTGCCTTGGCGGTCTGCATTTTGCCACCAACTGAGAGGAAATGATTTGTTTCACTCTCTCTTATCTACATTATTTTAGAAAAATATTGAAGTACCTAAATGAATTCTCATCAATTCCTATCATCTATCAAAATTTAGAAATCTCCAATACTTAATTAATGTGTATTATGCATTCCACAACAAATTCAACCAATCACTCTGTTCCAACAGAATACGATAGCCTTTACATTGCTCATCTACCAAAGGAAACTTAGCCTCCAGACGCTTACTGTCATGAGTCATCAGCAAACCTAACTTCTGAATTTCCCTCATACACACCTTAATATCTGAGAATTTACCACTTTTAACCAACAATTCTTCTGCCTTACTAACAGGAAAACATACTGACCTATCGTAGGTATTTCCATTAATAGTCACGGTTGTCTTATTATCCAAGACAGTCCCCTCATAAGTTCCATTCATGTCCATCCCATCATGCCAAAACTTCTTCTTATTAGCAACAAAGTAATCACTCAAACATTTATATGCTCTAAGACCAATAGAAGCTTCTTCCGCCAAAGGAACAAGTACCTGTTCATAGAAGAATATAAATCCCTTAGTTAAAATAGCTCCATCAAAGCTAATTAAAACATTTCTGTTATTAGCCTTAAGAACCTCTAACAAGATTTCCAGAGATATCATAAACAGAGCTAAAATCTTTGATACTCTATCTGTTATATTAATTGATGTATGTTCCTTATGTGCCTTAGCCACAAAGCATTTATACCAACGATTAAACTTTTTCTCAAGCTTTCGGCTCGCCTTATTATTAAGTCCTAACAAGTATTTAGCTACCAAAGGTGTAACAAACCCATAGTTCTGTGATACAACGCTCTTGATTGCATCTGCACTCGTAGCATCTTCCGTCCATTGAATCATAGCAAGCTCAATAATTCTTGTTCTGAGTCCCTCATTACCATTAGCACAGCTTAAAATACTGCCTTCTCCATTTGTAACAATTACAGTTTCAAACTCTGACCTTACCTGCAACTGACTCCCATCTCGCGACAAACGCTCCTTCTCAATACCATCTGCCAACGCATACAACATAGGCGAGATATCTCTTGTTGTATTCATACTAAATTCATCCACACAAATGGGATAGCCACTATTTCTATTCAGCTTTTTAATCAAAGCGTTCATTGTACCATTGAAAGTAAGAAATGTAGATGCATTTCTCCCTGTCTCAGGCAGACCACCCAACGATGCTACCAACTGAGCTGCAGTTGTCTTTCCTGTTGTGCTGTTACCAAAAAGATGAACAACAGGATTAAGAATATTCAACCCAAACATCCGATTAACATACCCAAGTACCGTAGCTGATACACCAATTGCCATCATCATTAACAGATGTACATTATTACAAACATACTTTGCAACCATCTCAAGATATAATTCCCAAGAACCCTTTGGCTGAATCTGAAAGTCCCCACGATATTCTGAGTCTACGCCCTCTGTATTGATACTTTTGCTAGCCAAGAAAGATAACTCTCCATCATCCGTTTCTTTCCACCCAATACAATTATGCGTATACTTAACTTCTGGTAATCCTACCCCATCTATTGCGTCCTTTACCCTGTCAGGTAATTTTTCAGGCTTGGTAATATTATAATATGTTTTCGCCTGAAGTAACTTCATCGCAGCCGTATCCTTTATTCTTAATGCCTTGCGTAGCTCCTTAGCATCAGAAACAAATGCTCCATTATTATAAAACACCTGCTCCAACTTTTTCGCTGAAATATTTCTTGGAATCTGTACTCTGACATACTTACCTAAAAAAGCATTGTATAATTCAATTATTACCTCAAAGCCATCACCTGCACCAGTTCCTGTATTACCAACAAATCCAATGACCTCAAAATCTGTTGACACAGGCTTAAATCCATCAAGTCTGTGGGAATACTTTGCTGTCAATGTGTCATTATTAGTTTCATAATACTTATCGTGAACCATCACAAGTTTGTCTACTTCCTTAGCCTCCTGATAAGTAGCTCCCACCATGTGAAGAACCTCAGTAGTTGCATTAGGGTTCATCATAAGTGGGTCATTCTCGCACACATCTACGGTTACTGGTGTTTCCATTACTTCTTCCATTGTTTCTGTTACATTTAAATTTTCTTTCATGTTTTTAATCTCCTTCTTACCAAATCTAAACAACATATAAATAGTAACTTACGAAGTATTTCTGTCGACTAATTAACTTTCGTTGTACTAATTATAAAAAATATCTTTATCCGTCTCTACACGCTTAAATTATTTTTTTATTTTCCACGAAACAAGCCATCTTACATAAAAAATATTTTTCTCATCGTCTAGTTTGCAACAAAAAAACTGCCCTACTTGGCAGTCTCTTTGTTAGCTTTACTTTCTTTTTCTTTTCTAATTGTTTCATAATTTCTTCCTGATTTCCACTTAAAGTCTGTGTGGCAAAAATCAACAAAATTACACTTTGTCAGACTTGCTTTATCGCTGAACCTTACCTTATATTTTTCCTGAAACATTTCTTCGTCTATAGTCGCAAAATCTATCGTTGTAATAAAAACTATACTATTTATTTCATTCTTATCATGACTAGAATATTGGTATGTAAACAATGGTTTTATTACCTGAGAAATCTCGTTCAGTTCACTCAATATATCTCTATAAGAATATATAAACTCTTCCTCCCTTCTCTTTTCAATAGTATATACATATGTTTTCCAAGACATTATCCAATCGCCCTGATATTCTCGCAATAAATCAAGCAGAGCCTCTAGCTCCTTTTCAGTAAAATTGTATCGCTTGTACTCTCTCGCATATTTGGGAATATCAATAAACAACAACTCTCTGCTACCCTTTAGTTTATCAAATCTTTCTTTAATATTGCATTCTAATACAGTTACTTTTTTCATAGCATCACAATATTCAAAAAAAGTAGCCTCATCCAAATCAAGAAATCGCTGAACTTTTTTACGCGATATTTTAGTTACATTTAATCTGCTCGTTGCAATTCCCTGTTTATCTTTAATTAAATTTGAATCCTTCCAATACTCTGGCTGTATGCACATTTGAAAAAAATATTGAGCAACATACATATCCAAGTCCTGCTTGCCAATATCCGCACGCATTAAGTTTAATCTATTCCTTAAAGCAAATCTTTCATATTCCTTTTCATTTATGATAGTCTTCTCTTCCCATGTATCTGCCCCATCTATTGCTTTTTGAAGCTCTTTAATTTTTTTATATACTGACTTCTTTTTCAGTAACCCATTTAAATAATTCTGTAAAACTGTTTTATCATCAAGACAAACTACACGCTTTTTATAACCATTGGCACAAAACGCAGACACTATACCTGCTTTCCCATATAATTCAACGAAGCAATCGGTGTATACTACCGAGCAAGTTATTATGTGTTGAAGCATAGCTCTATAAATAGGGTTTCCTTCTACTTCCGCATGATATAAGCTTAAATCTAAAGATGCATACTTTCCCTGAGTATACTTCATATCAGGCGAATACATCTTCCAATGCTTTGAAAATATATCTGCAGACAGCCCCATTCTCTTTAATATTTCTGTTTGATTTTTATACTGTTCGCTTACAACTCCAGAACATAAATAATTATAGATAACCTCAAATACCAATTTTCTAAACCACAGCGGTAACGGCTGAGTGTTTTTATATTGACTTCTGATAATTTTAATTCTTGGAATTGCTTCTTCAATATTAACCTGCAGAATCTGTCGGCACTCTTCTGTTACCCCCTCTACAACATCTATACCCATAGTTGCCAAATTAGTTTCAATATCTTTTTGTATATCAGCATAACTATACATAATTCTACCAACTCCGTTTTTTATTTCTATATGCAAAATTCTTGGGATTTT
This sequence comes from Lachnospiraceae bacterium, assembly GCA_017623675.1. Lineage (GTDB taxonomy): Bacteria > Bacillota > Clostridia > Lachnospirales > Lachnospiraceae > CAG-632. Next base: position 1,817 of record JAGAOO010000058.1, on the reverse strand, counting down.
GGGATTTCAATCAACTTATATATTATTTTCTTTATTACTATCTTCAAATCCGCTGGGATTTTGGGATTTCGACTACCTAAATCAATTATATATTATTTCTTATATTTAATCTACAAAAAAACTTGAAGCTATTGCAATACCACAATAACTCCAAGTTTTTCCATTACATCAATCTAAGACCGAACTATTTGACAGCATCACAGCTTAGACCGAACCTCTATATAAATCAAAAATATTTTGCCTTGTTTTCATTCCCGATTGACTGCGTACGAAGAAGTACGCAAAGTTCCGCTACCTCATTGGGGAATTCAATTTCCCCAAATAACTCCCCAACTTTTCCCCAAAGCTGGCGATAAATATGATAACTTACGATAATTTATGGACTCTCATTTTTTCCACTAAAAAACCCCTGAAAATACCGAAATATCGGCACTTTCAAGGGTTTTGACATATCTTTTTAAACTAACTCAAAAGTCGCATTACATTCCCATCTGCTTTGCAACTTCTTCTGCAAAGTTTTCTTCCTTCTTTTCGATACCTTCGCCGGTTTCGAAACGAACGAATCTCTTAACAGCAAGTGTGCAGCCTTCAGCCTTTGCTACGGAAGCAATGTACTGACCAACTGTCATTTCGCCATCCTTAACGTATACCTGGTCAACTAAGCAGATTTCCTTGAGCTGCTTGTTGATACGGCCGTTAATCATGCCATCGATAACCTTTTCTGGCTTCTGGGATTCCTTAGGATCGTTCATAATCTGAGCCTTAAGGATTTCCTTTTCGTGCTCGATGTAATCTGCGGAAACTTCAGACTTATCAACATACTTAGGGTTCATAGCTGCAATCTGCATTGCTACGTCCTTAGCGCAAGTCTTAGTAGCGTCTGTGCAAGCACCTTCCATCTCAACTAAGATAGCGATTCTGCCGTTTGCATGGATGTAGGATTCAACAAAGCCGTTTGCTGCAACGAACTTTTCGAATCTTCTGATGTTCATGTTTTCACCGATAACTGCGATCTGAGCAGCGAGCTCTTCCTTAACGGTCTTGGATGGATCTAACTCCCAAGCTTCTGCTAAGAATGCATCGATGTCTGTTGCGTTTGTCTTAGCTGCCTGAGCTGCAACTTCTGCAACATAGCCACGGAACTTGTCGTTCTTTGCAACGAAGTCTGTTTCGGAGTTAACTTCTACGATGGAAGCAACCTGGTTGTCTGCGCTAACGTTAGTTGCACAGATACCTTCTGCTGCAATTCTGTCAGCCTTCTTAGCTGCCTTTGCAAGACCCTTTTCTCTTAATATTTCTACTGCCTTATCCATATCGCCGTCAGCTTCTGCAAGAGCCTTCTTACAGTCCATAACACCAGCGCCTGTCATCTGTCTTAACTTCATAGCGTCCTTTGCGGATACTTCTGCCATAATAATTTCCTCCTTGTTTTTTGTGATTTAATCTCAATAATCCTCTGCCGCTTGGGCAGAGGATTTTAGTTTCAGTTCAAACTTAGGAATTACTCAGCATCAGCCTCTGTAGCTTCTACAGGAGCATCAACAAGCTCTTCACCCTGGTTAGCTTCGATAACAGCGTCTGCCATCTTAGCAACGATTAACTTAACGGCACGGATAGCGTCGTCATTACCTGGGATTACGAAATCTAATTCTTCCGGATCACAGTTAGTATCTGCGATACCGATGAGTGGAATACCAAGTGCATGTGCTTCCTGTACACAGATTCTTTCCTTCTTAGGGTCAACAACGAAGATTGCATCCGGAATCTTCTTCATGTTCTTGATACCGCCAAGGTTCTTTTCTAACTTATCCCATTCC
>JAGAOO010000057.1 GCA_017623675.1 Lachnospiraceae bacterium | reverse complement strand
TTTTTGATAAAATCGTCATGATACTCTCCAAATATTTCTGCGATATGTTCTGACGCTCTGCAATCTCCTTTAATGGAATATATTCCGTTTTTTGTTGTTCTGCCAAATCTATCATAGCTCTTAGTGCATAGCGTCCTTTTGACGAAATCATCATGTCATTCACTCCATTTATCAGTTCGTTTTATATGACAAAAAATAACACATTTCATTTCTAATGTATAATACCTATATCCTCTAAAGCGTTATAGCTAATATCTATAACACATTTGTTTTTCTACAAAGGGGCGATTTTGTAAGAAAAAAGAAGTATACCACCAAAATGATATACCTCTCCATATCAAACTTACACTTAATTCTTTAACTTCGCAAGTGAGCTATGTCGTCCTTTACATTCCTCCCTTGCACGCTTAATCAATAACTGCTTCTTTCATACTTTTTATATATTCCCCAACAGCTTTCTCAGATTCTCTTCCATACTTCTTGATCAATTTAATAATTGCCGAGCCGACAATTACACCATCCGCAATTTCAGACATCTTCTTTGCCTGTTCCGATGTCGAAATACCAAATCCAATGGCACAAGGAATGTCTGTGTTTTCTCGAACTACCTTTATAATCGATGATAAGTCCGTGGTAATCTCGCTTCTGGTTCCGGTTACACCCAGACTGGAAACAATATATAAGAAACCTTCCGCTTCCCTGGCTATCATGGCAATCCTCTTATCCGAAGTTGGTGCTATCAGGGAAATCAAAGCCACATCATACTGCTTACACAGTGGAGAAAACTCTTCTTTTTCCTCAAAAGGCAAATCCGGCAGAATAATTCCATCAATTCCAATTTCGTTACAGGTTCGGATAAAATCTTCCGCACCATAGGAAAACACCACATTAGCATAGGTCATAAATACTAATGGTATGGTTACATCTTTTCTAAGCTCCCTTACAAAGTCAAATATCTTATCTGTAGTTACCCCACCTTGTAATGCACGGATATTTGCACCCTGTATAACAGGCCCCTCTGCTGTAGGGTCAGAAAACGGAATACCAAGCTCTATCAAATCCGCACCATTTTTTACAGCAGCTCGTATCAACTTTCCTGTTGTTTCAATGTCAGGATCACCGCAGGTAATAAAAGGGATAAATGCCTTTCCATCCCCAAATGCTTCTCTTATTCTTTCTGCTCCTGATTTATTCATAGATATCCTCCCCTCTGTATCTGGCAATAGCTGCACAGTCCTTATCTCCTCTGCCGGAAATGGTAATCACGATTATTTTATCCTTATCCATTGTAGGTGCCAGCTTCATAGCATGAGCTACTGCATGTGCGGATTCAATTGCTGGAATAATGCCCTCGTTTCTTGATAGAAACTCAAAAGCCTCCACTGCCTCTTCATCCGTAACAGGCACATATTCTGCTCTGCCCATATCGTGTAAATTGGCATGCTCCGGTCCGATGCCGGGATAATCCAGTCCGGCGGAAATAGAATATACCGGTGCAATCTGCCCATATTTATCC
>JAGAOO010000056.1 GCA_017623675.1 Lachnospiraceae bacterium | reverse complement strand
TACATCTTTTTCCATTCACATTCCTCCTACCCAGGAGTATGAAATAGATTCGGCTTCCATAATTGTGGAAACCGTCATCAGCCTCTGAAAGTCAACAACCATACTATCAGATATTATCAGTACTCCTGCTTAAATTGTAATTATTGAAAACAAGCAAGAATAACGATACATTTTGACTTTTTGATAAATGATATTTAGATATTTACTTGCTTTATGATATAGTATCATACAATATGTATATATGCAAGACTTTTTATTGTCTACGAATACTTTACATCCAAAAAAAGTCTGCTATAATAAATAAGATATGGTTTTATACATAATTTGACAGCCATCTCGTTGCTTCGAGTCATAGCTGTTCTAAGAAAATACAGAGTAAGAAGGAGAAATACCATGAGTCAGACAGTGGAAATCAGATGGCATGGCAGAGGTGGTCAGGGTGCCAAGACCGCAGCACTTCTGTTAGCAGATGTAGCCTTTAAGACTGGTATGCACGTACAGGGCTTCCCGGAATATGGACCGGAACGAATGGGTGCTCCAATCACTGCTTACAATCGAATCAGTGACGCACCAATCCGAGTTCATTCCAACATTTATACCCCACAGTACGTGGCAGTCGTTGATGAAACCCTACTGGAATCCGTAGATGTAACCGCAGGCTTAAGGGAGGATGGTGCCATTATTATTAACACCACCCGTCCAAAGTCCGAGATTCTTCCACATTTAAAAGGATATCCGGGAAAGGTATATACCGTAGATGCAAAGAAAATCTCATTAGCAACCTTAGGCAAATATTATCCAAATTCCCCTATGCTTGCAGCAGTTGTTGCAATTACCAAGGTAATGGACAAGGAAGCCTTTCTTCGGGAAATGGAGCTTTCTTTCCAGCACAAGTTTGCAAAGAAACCGGAAGTCATTCAGGGAAATATGGAAGCATTACGAATGACCTTCAAGGAGGTGCAGTAACATGTCAGCAACAGATATTTCAAAAATCACAGAAAAGAGTAAATGGCAGGACATTACCCCGGGCAACCAGATTTACGGTGCCGGAACCTCCAGGGAATTCAAAACCGGTGAATGGAGAACTCAGACCCCTGTGTGGATTCCTGAAAAATGTAAGCAGTGTCTGCTTTGCGTACCGGTTTGTCCGGACAGTTCCATTCCGGTTCAGAATTGTGAACGGCTGGACTTTGACTACGACCACTGCAAGGGCTGTGGTATCTGCGCCAAGGTATGTCCATTTGATTCCATCACCATGAAGGAGGGTCAATAATATGTCGATTCGTGAACGTTTATCCGGTAATGAGGCTATATCTCTGGCAATCAAACAGATTAACCCGGATGTTATGCCTGCATTCCCGATTACCCCATCTACTGAGATTCCTCAGTTTGTAGCAAATTACATTGCAAATGGTAAGATGGATACCGAATTTATTCCGGTAGAAAGCGAGCATAGTTCAATGAGTGCTACCATCGGTGCTTCTGCTGCCGGTGCCAGAGCTTTAACTGCAACTTCTTCCTGTGGTATGGCATTAATGTGGGAGGAATTATATGTGGCGGCATCCAACCGTTTGCCTCTGGCTTTGGCTTTGGTAAACCGTGCTCTGTCCGGTCCAATTAATATTAACTGTGACCATTCCGACAGTATGGGTGCCAGAGATACCGGCTGGCTTCAGATTTATGCAGAAAACAATCAGGAAGTATACGATAACATGGTTCAGGCATTCCGCATTTCCGAGCATAAGGATGTTATGCTTCCAATCATGATTTGTCAGGACGGTTTCATTACCAGCCATGCAGTTGAAAACATTGAATTACTGGAAGATGATGTGGTTAAGAAATTCGTCGGAGAATATGAACCGGAGAATTACCTGTTAAATCCAAATCAGCCAATGGCACTTGGCCCATATGCCGTTTCCAATTATTATATGGAAACGAAAATGGGACAGCGTACCGCTATGCACAATGCAAAGCAAGTCATTTTAGACGTTGCCAAAGAATATGAAAAAATATCAGGACGCAGCTATGGCTTCTTTGAAGAATATCAATTAGAGGATGCAGACTACGCCATTTTAATCATCGGCTCTGCTGCCGGAACCTGTAAGGATGCCATTGATGCACTCCGTGCACAGGGCAAGAAAGTCGGCTTACTGAAATTAAGAGTCTTCCGTCCATTCCCGGCAGAAGAAATTGCTGCTGCCCTTTCCCATTGCAAGTCTCTTGCCATTATGGATCGTTGTGACAGCTTTAGTGGCAATGGCGGACCTCTGGGTGCAGAAGTATCACAGGCACTTTACAATGCCCAATCTTCTGTTCTGGCTGTGAATTACATCTACGGTTTAGGTGGTCGTGACATTCGGGTAGAGGATTTCGAAGATATCTATTCCCGTCTGGAACGAATTGCTGAAACCGGTGAAATTACCGACCAATTCGATTACATTGGTCTGAGACGATAGGAGGGACGAACATGGCTACCAAATATAATTTCAAGGAAGAAATGAATAAGCCGGAGCGTCTGGCTCCCGGTCATAGAATGTGTGCCGGCTGTGGCGGAACCATTGCAGTTCGTGCCGTTCTTCGTGCTTTACACGAAGGAGACAAGGCAGTTATCGGTAATGCTACCGGATGCTTAGAAGTATCTACCTTCATGTATCCATATACTGCTTACGAAGACAGCTACATACACAACGCTTTTGAAAATGCCGGTGCAACTCTTTCCGGCGTTGAAACCGCATATAACATATTAAAAAGAAAAGGCAAAATTGATGATACCTATAAGTTCATCACCTTTGGTGGTGACGGTGGTACTTATGATATCGGTTTTCAGTCCTTGTCCGGTGCTATGGAACGTGGACATGATATGGTCTATGTCTGCTACGATAACGGTGCTTACATGAATACCGGTATCCAACGGTCTTCTGCTACTCCAAGATATGCAGATACCACTACTACTCCGGTTGGTTCTCAGTCTGACGGTAAGCTACAGGGCAGAAAAGACTTAGCAGCTATTATAGCAGCTCACAATGTACCATACGTGGCTCAGACTACTTTCCTTGGCAACTTTAAGGATATTCATACTAAGGCAGAAACCGCAATCTATACCCCGGGTCCTGCATTCTTAAATGTCCTTGCTCCATGTCCTCGTGGCTGGCGGTATGAAGCAAGCGATATTATGACTATCTGTAAATTGGCAGTAGAAACCTGCTACTGGCCATTATTCGAAGTGATTGACGGCAAATGGATTCTAAACTATGAGCCAAAGAAGAAGCTTCCAATCGAAGATTTCTTAAAGACCCAGGGTCGTTTCAAGCATCTGTTCAAGCCTGGCAATGAACATCTGATTCAGCAGTTCCAGGAGGAAGTAGACAGACGTTGGGAAGATTTGCAGTATAACTGCTCCAGAAATTAAAAATCAGTACAGAACAACTGTAAATAACTATAAAAGGTGGAACTTCAGGAATAACCTGTGTTCCACCTTTCCTATTCTTACAACCGTTTCCAACGGTACAAATGTAATCTCACCGAGCTTTGCCTAGTTGCTCCGCACTACTATATTTCACTCACAAACTCCAGAATCGCTTTCGTCACAACATCAATTTCATCATCAATCCATCTCTTATCCGATGTATCAAGCCTTCTAATATAGCTCCTGTCGCTAATGCTTTTAATATAATATCCTGGCACACTTTCGCCGATGCCTTATCTCCCTGATAGCCATTTTCTTTTGCATCTTCAATCAACTTTTGTATATTAATCATCTATAAAACCTCCAGTCTAAGCGTCTCCATAACCATATTTGATTTTGGTAATTCATACGCATATTCTGCAACTAAAGCCATATCCAATTCATGAACAATCTTTCTGTAATTTGCAATTAATTCTTTGTACAAATCAAAAGAAAATTTTCTTTTATTCCTTATTAATTCCACAAGAAGACGTTCTTTATCGTAAATCACAATATCCACACCATCATATTTCATTGTAGTTTTGCCCATATCAAAGGCTTCACTGTTGTCATAAAATTGCTTCACTCTGTCATCGCTAATTCTTCTTGCATTTTTCGACGTTGCAACATAGTAAAAATCCGGTATGGTATCCGTCAAGCCATAATAATAAAACGCACTATTCAAAGTTATAATTGCTTTTGAATACTTTTTAGAAATAATCTCCAACTCCGGTACGTATCTCTTATCTGAATATATTCCCTTTTCTTTTACATACAGTTCACCCACTTGAATACATTTCTTTATTTTGTAATCCGTTCCATATTTTTCCAAACATTCCTGATACGATAATAACATCTTTCACTTCACCTCTCTTCAAGTAAAAATAGGTATTAAAATGTTTTTTACCTACTTTTACTTAAATTATACCATATAAACAAACATAGTCAAGAATTATTAAAGGGAATATAGGTATTTATTATATTTTTACCTACATTCCCTTCAATAATTGTTCTTAATGAAATTTTCAAACTCCAGATTCCGAAAAACTCTTTTGTAACAATTCATTATAAATGGCGGTAGAAGCGTTATGCATTATTAAAGTATTCTACAAATACACTATCGGAATTTATAATTATTTATAAGACAAAAATCAATCAGTCATCACCATAAAGCATTTATACCAAAAACATATTCTACACTTAAAACTGTTTCCAACACTTATGCTTAAATCTACTTATGATTGACATATCCTCACCTTATTAAAAACGATTAATTTAAAATTAGGGAACAACATCTATTTTTTTAATAAATATTGTTCCCTAATCATTATATCATGTCGCCTATGAAACTTTAACTACATTAGCAGCCTGAGGTCCTTTTTCGCCTTCTACTACATCGAATTCAACCTTTTCGCCTTCCTCTAATACTTTAAAGCCCGGCATATCCAGCGCAGAAAAGTGTACAAAGATATCCTTTCCTTCTTCATCACTGATAAAACCATAGCCTTTCTTTGCGTTAAACCATTTTACTGTTCCTGTTTTCATGTTATTACCTCCACTTCATTACCTAACTATGAGAAAAAGGCACACAACAACCTGTTGTACGCCTTCGTCTAACTTCTGCTTATTATAGTGAATTTATTGTTTATTTTCAAGTATTAATTCTATCCTGTCTTATTTTTTCAATTCAACAGATATCTTGTAGAATTCCCGTTTTTTCTCTTGCATTTCCCCTCTGTTTCCGATAATATGAAAGAGGATACATGACTGGCGGAAACGAGTAATTCGGGTAGGTAACTACAAGGGAGTGTATCTTACACCAGCTTGTCTGGTTGTACTTGGACATAGAGCCGACCGCCTGGGCCACATTCGTGTGTGCTCAGGCTTTTTTTATTGAAAAAGACATTGTGCTTGCACAAGATGGCATTTGAAAAATGATTAAGGAGGAAACAAGCATGTTATCATTGGAACAGGAATTAAAGAACAACCCTTATCCGGGTCGTGGCATCGTCATTGGCAAATCCCAGGACGGAACCAAGGCAGTCACTGCTTATTTTATCATGGGTAGAAGCAGTAACAGCCGTAATCGTGTATTTGTAACAGAAGGTGAGGGTATTCGTACAGAGGCATTTGACCCTGCAAAGTTGGAAGACCCAAGTCTGATCATCTACGCACCGGTTCGGGTTCTGGACACAAAAACTATCGTAACCAACGGCGACCAGACCGACACCATATATGACGGATTACAGGCAGGAATGACCTTTGAACAATCACTCCGTTCCCGGGAATTCGAACCGGATGGTCCGAATTATACCCCTAGAATTTCCGGTATTATGCAGGTGAAGGATGGAACCTATCATTATGCTATGTCTATCTTAAAAAGCCACAACGGTAATCCACAGGCATGTAACCGTTACACCTTTACTTATGAAAATCCTCTTGCCGGTGAAGGACACTTCATTCATACTTATGCCAGAAATGAAGAACCATTGCCAAGCTTCGAAGGAGAACCAAAGCTGGTAGACATTCCAAATGAAATTGATGCCTTTACAGATTTAGTCTGGAACAGCTTGAATGAAGATAACAAGGTTTCCTTATTTGTACGGTTCATTGACATTGCAACCGGCACTTACGAAACCAGAATTATGAATAAGAACCAATAATTATCATATATTTAATTCACGTATTTCAAAGCAAAGGAGAATTATCATGAACGAAATTCAATTAAAGTATGGATGCAATCCAAACCAGAAACCATCCCGTATTTTCATGGAGGATGGCAGTGATTTACCGGTTACGGTATTGAACGGAAAGCCTGGATATATCAATTTCTTAGACGCATTTAATGGTTGGCAATTAGTGAAAGAGTTAAAAGAGGCCACAGGGCTTCCGGCTGCTACTTCCTTCAAGCATGTATCCCCTGCCGGTGCTGCAGTTGGTCTTCCACTGGACGAAACCTTAGCAAAAATCTACTGGGTAGATGACTTAGGAGAATTATCACCACTGGCAAGTGCTTATGCAAGAGCCAGAGGTGCAGACCGTATGTCCTCTTTCGGTGATTTCATTGCTCTTTCCGATGTCTGCGATGCAGATACTGCCCGCCTGATTAAGCGTGAGGTATCCGACGGTGTCATCGCTCCGGGCTATACAGAAGAAGCCCTTACCATGTTGAAGGAAAAGAAAAAGGGAAATTATAATGTGATTCAGATTGACCCATCTTACGTTCCTGCAGAATTAGAACGGAAGCAGGTCTATGGTATTACCTTTGAACAAGGAAGAAATGAGTTAAATATCGATGCGGATTTATTATCCAATATTGTTACTGCAAACAAGGAGATTCCGGAAGCCGCCCTCATTGATATCAAAATTGCGTTAATCACCTTAAAATATACACAGTCCAACTCTGTATGCTATGTTAAGAACGGTCAGGCAATTGGTATTGGTGCCGGTCAGCAGTCCCGCATCCACTGTACCCGTCTGGCAGGACAGAAAGCCGACAACTGGTATCTTCGTCAGTCACCACAGGTTATGAATCTCCAGTTCGTTGATGGTCTTGGACGTGCAGACCGGGATAATGCCATTGACGTATATATTGGTGATGAGTACGAAGACGTTCTTCGGGAAGGAGAATGGCAGAAACGCTTTAAGGTAAAGCCTCCGGTATTTACCAGAGAAGAAAAGCGTGCATGGCTGGATGGCAACACAGATGTTACCCTTGGCTCTGATGCTTTCTTCCCATTCTCAGACAATATTGAGCGTGCATACAAGAGTGGTGTAAAATACATTGCCCAGCCGGGTGGCTCTGTTCGTGATGATTTAGTCATTGAATGCTGTGATAAATACAACATGGTTATGGCATTTACCGGCATCCGTCTATTCCATCACTAAATTCGAACCAATAAGTTGTTTTAGTTAAATAAAAAAGGTTGTCTTATCGGATGTTTGGGTATTCATATACTCACATCCGGCAGACAACCTTTTTTAGAATTTATGTGGTTTATAACTCTTTCTGCTTCCCAAATGTAAAAGCATGAATAGCATTCCAATAATCAAAATCAGCAACAATCCAAGTCCTACCATATAAAGTGCCCATTTTTCCGGCAAAATACTTACAAGCAACGGGTCAAATCCCAAATACTCGTCATACTGACTCTGCCACACAAATAACCGTATTGGCTTCACCATCAACGATACCAGCAGGAGGACTATCCCTGTGCCAACCGTAATACAGCCTGACAGATTCAAGCATTCATACCACTTTTGATTTCGCAACACGATTAATCCTGCAACTGCCAATAAAATTCCCAGTCCGCAAATCCACTTACAGCTTTGATATATATGTCGTAATCGTAGTATTTTATTCTGTAAGTCATCACTGGAAGGATATGTAGACAGTCCTGTAAGCTCCTGATTTCCCGTAATCTGTTGAACAATACCATCATAGTTCAATTCAGCCTCAAAGCTTGAAATTCCCGTCTGAACTTCCAGATTCTGTTCCCGGTACAGATGTTCATAAATCTCCTCTCGGGGAACCAAAAACAGAATCGTTGCGGTCAATACAGAAAATGTAATTATAATCCCCACAAAAATCTTAAATCCTATTATTTTTTTCATTTGTGTTCTGCAGACCCTTTCTCCTTACAAATAGTTACAAATCTTCGTTCAATTTCCTCATCATATAAATGTCCTAATTTCTCAATATTCTCCGATGGTACAAAGCCTCCTGCCATAGACGCATGTCCGCCACCGGAACCAATATCTGCCAGAGCTTCTGCTACAATCTGTCCTGCATTCAAGGAACTCAGCTCACTTCGGACAGAGAACTTCAATCCGTCTTCTCTGGTTGCATATACTACTGCAAATTCTACTACATCCAAATCCAGAATAAAGTCTGATACCATGGCAATCAAGCCATCCGGACAGTCAAATGGTATCTCTGCAAATCCCAGATTATCATAGATTCTTATATTCTGAATTGCTGCACCATAAGCCTGCAAATCCTTTAATTCCATAGAACTGTTATTCAACGCCGATAACTTATCCGTATCCACATATTCATATAGATAGCCGAACATATCAATATCCAGCGGGGTTACACCACGCGTCAGATTATTGGTATCAATTCGTAAGCCATATAACAATGCCGTTGCCGTATTGCTATCCATTGGCGTATTGCTTTCCTTAAAATATTCAGCAACCAGGGTAGAACAGGAACCGGCATAACGCACATCCTTATACAAATAGTCACATGGAATAAAGGTAGGATGATGGTCAATGCAAGCCACTTCTTCACCAATAAAATCTGTAATATTGGCATTAAACTTCTGTGCATCTACTGTAACAATATAGTCTTCCGCTTTCATATCCGGCAAATCGTCAATATTATACAATTCAAAATGAAATATATCCAACATGCGTTTTGTATTTAATTTTTCAATTTTACCATCATAGCACAAGATGGAATCAATCCCATAATGCTTTAAGAATACCTGTAGACCAAAAGCACTTGCAATTGCATCCGGGTCTGGATAATTATGTGTCTGAATATATACCTTGTGACCTTTTAGTAAAGAAACTAACTTTTTCCAATCCATGTTCATTCTTCGTTTTCCTCTTATCTAATTCTTCTATGAATACTGTACACCCAATATTTGAAATAATTGTTCGCTAATCCTCTTTAATATACCATTATTTTTCTTTGCTTTCAATGAGTAATCGAGTAGGCTGACACCTATCATATCTCCTTGCTTCTGGCAGAGGAAATTCCGTAATCTGCCCCTTTTTCTGATTTTAATAAATAAAAAAAGAGCCAAGAACATTGATTTCTCAACACTCTTGACTCATAAGTTCAATGCGGAAGATGGGACTTGAACCCACACGACATTGCTGCCACAAGATCCTTAGTCTTGCTCGTCTGCCAGTTCCGACACTTCCGCATATTGCTGTTATCACACGCAACTCATTAATTATAACGAAAGGCGGTCTGTTTGTCAATACATTTTCATCCCGTTTTCCACTGTTTTAGCAAAGGTTTTAGTAAATAAAGCACTGTACCCAATAATATTTATATGGAGAATTCGGATCATAATAACAGGCAATTCCTATCTGTGTAAAATCAGAATTCATAATATTTGCTCGATGTCCCTCTGAATTCATCCATGAATTCATAACAGACTCCGGTGAACCCTGACCACCTGCTATATTCTCTCCGGCACCCCAATAACTTACTCCTGCTTCACTAAAGGCTGTAAAACAGCTTGTACCATTCGGACGAGTATGTGAAAAGCTCTGAGTAATCTCTGCTGCCCGTACCTTTGCCGCTGAAACCAACGTATAATTCATAGTCAAAGGTGCCAAGCCTTGTTCTGCCCGTCTTTCATTCACGATTGTCAGTACCTGTTCTGCATAACTGTCCATATAGTAACTATTGGCAACTGCTTCTGTAGTACTTTCAGTGGTACTATTCCCGCTAGCATTACCATTCGTATTGCGATTGGTATTGTTCGTTTCCTCTACGCCCTGCTTCTCTTCTGTTACTTCTACTGTAATCTCTGCTTGAATTCTTTCATCCGCCTGAGCCTTTACGGTAATCTTGCATTCCCCTTTGGAAACACCAGTAATCTGACCGTTTTCGGTTACAGTTGCAATCTCCTCATTGCTACTTTCCCAAATCAGATTCTTATCTGTCGTATCTTCAGGAGTCACCGTCACATTTACACGAATGGTTTCCTCCACACCAATCTTTACTTCATTCTCCGAAGGTGTAATCTGCTCCGGCAAAATCATCTCATCCACCAGCACCAGAACACGAGCCTTTACGCCGGAAAATATATCTTCTACAATTACAGTTGACTTTCCTTTTGATCTTCCTTCTATCGTACCATCCGGCATTACGGTGCAAACATCTTCATCTAACGAAGTATATTGCAAACGATATACGGCATCTTCCCTGTCCACAGTCACCTGAAGCTTGTATGTCTCATCTTCAAACAAGCTAATAGCTGTCCTATCTGTTTCCAGTGACGTGATTCTGTCTTCTGATTCCATCAACTTTTCCGTATTCTCTTCTGCTGAATCAGCAGGCAAGGCAGCTCCCTGCTTTCCCTCCGGCAGAATATTCTGGCAACCACCTAAGCTTATTACCAGTGTAGCAATACAGATACTGCTCCAAGCTTTTCGAATAACTCTCTTTTTCATATGAATGCCCCCATTCTTTGGCATGCGATGTCACCGTAGGTAACGGAGTCTTGATGCCGTTTTTCTAATTTGAATTTACACCAGCCCAACATTGCGAACCATTCGCATCTCATCTAATGTTCATCTTTTCTCAAGTATACTATATGTGCATGCCAAAATTCTACAAAAAATCAAAAAATCCAGAACTTACACGTCCTGGATTTTTTTACATATACTATATACTCTTAGATATTTGCCTTTGCAACATCTACCAATTTAGCAAAACCTTCTGCATCACTGATAGCCATCTCAGAAAGCATCTTTCTGTTAATGTCTACACCGGCTACCTTTAAGCCATGCATTAACTTGCTGTAAGAGATACCATTCATTCTGGCTGCCGCATTAATACGTGCAATCCATAACTGTCTGAACTGTCTCTTTCTTTCCTTACGTCCTGCATAAGCGGTAGTTAAACCTCTCATTACGGACTGCTTTGCTACTCTATACTGTTTTGAGCGGGCTCCTCTATAACCTTTTGCCAGCTTCAATACTCGATTATGCTTTTTCTTTGCGTTTAAGCCGCCTTTTACTCTTGCCATTATCGCTTCCTCCTATCCTTAGATGTATGGTAAAATCTTCTTCATTGTCTTAACATTAGTTGCATCAGTCATAGCTGCTTTTCTAAGATTTCTCTTTCTCTTAGTTGTCTTCTTTGTTAAGATATGGCTCTTATAAGCTTTCATTCTCTTTAATTTACCAGTTCCTGTTGTCTTGAAGCGCTTTGCAGCAGCTTTCTTAGTCTTTAATTTTGGCATGTCATTTCCTCCTTAAAATATATCGTCTATTTTGAATTTAACGTTTTTCAGCTAAAAACATTACCATGCTTCTTCCTTCTACCTTTGCCGGCTTTTCAACCACTGCAACATCCTCCAGCTTTGCAGCAAAGTCATTCAGAATATCAACACCTATTTCTGTATGTGCCAATTCTCTACCGCGAAAACGAATGGAAACCTTAACCTTATCACCCTTTGACAAGAACTTTCTAGCCTGATTTACCTTTGTATTCAAATCATTGGTATCAATATTTGGCGAGAAACGAATTTCTTTTACATCAACAGTCTTTTGTTTCTTCTTTGCTTCCTTTTCCTTCCGCATCTGTTCATAGCGGTATTTACCGTAATCCACTATCTTGCATACCGGTGGTTTTGCTGTTGGTGCAATCTTTATCAGATCCAGCTCTGCTTCCTTTGCCAGTTTCAAAGCATCCTTTGCCGACATGATACCAAGCTGTTCACCATCTTCACCAATTACACGCACTTCTTTGTCTCTGATTTGTTCGTTAATCATTAAATCGCTAATAGTCGTACACCTCCATAATAATTTCCATACAAGAAAAGTGGATAGCATAGCCATCCACTTCATAAAAAGTCTATATCTTAGTATTCTTACTAAACTGCTTTTTATTAACCCGAGTCGCCCTTGCGCTAAGGTGAGAGTGGATACTCTGCTTTCTTTTCATAAACAACTTCTAAAGTATAACTTAATCGTTATACAAAGTCAATAGTTTTTTAATAATTTTCTAAATCAGACGAAATGCCACCGCATGGGACAAAATCATTGGATTGTCCTGCATAAAAAATACCGTTCCTGCTTGTGGTGCTTTTATTTCTTCTAATATCTCACCCTCATAAGGATTGATAATCTCTGCCAGTACTGTTCCGGCTTCTACTCGGTCACTGATATCCACCCGTGGTATAAAGATTCCGGCTTTTTGACTCTTTACCGTAATAAGGGCCGATTCATCAATTACCTCAGATACCCCTGCCTCCGGAGCATTATAATATAGAAGTCCAACCTTTGATAGGAATACCAAGACGGCTTCTATCGCCTGCATTGCTGAAACCATATCAATCTTTTCCGTATCACAGGTGTATACAGAAAAGGCATTTGTCTCCCAAATCTGCCAATTATAATTTAAAGTAGTGGTATCATAAGGTCTTGGATTCCGCAGAACAACATACGGCAAACCGAATTTTTCAGCCAATTTCACGTTTTCGAAACCAGTCTTCATCATTCTCACATGTGGAATAAAGTCTCCCGAAATATAGTTGCTGGCAAACTGAATCCCGTATTCATAATTCTGAATCTCCTCGAATACTCCTGCTGCAATCCGCTGGGTGGTTTCCCCAAGATTATAGCCGGGGAACATCCGGTTAATATCTGTATTATCTGTCGGCCAGAACCGTTTCCCAATATTCATGGAAAATGTGTTGATTGTCGGAATTACCATAATCCGCTTTCCCTGATTAATCGCTCCCTGAGCCTCCAGCTCCTTTAGTCGTTTCACCAGTTGAGAGCAGATAAAGACCTGCTGTATTTCATTCCCTCTGGTGGCTCCCACGATACAGGCAGATGGACTGCCTGAACCGAATTCATACCCATATACTCTTAAATCATCCCGATACAGGGACTTCATGTTAAATATCATTTTCCGTTTCATAGGATTCCCTACCTTTCCAGAATTCTTCCCAGCAATGAACCTTCATCCACTACCGGATATTCCCGCAGTGTAAATACCAGACCGTTGCAAGGAGAATAAATTCGTTGGGATACACTACCGGTCAACGGGTCTACAATATCACCGATGTGCTCCCCCCGCTTTACATCATTCCAATGTGGCACACAAGGCAGAAAAATACCGGAAACTGCCGCATTTAAGAAGTGAACATTACCGTCCGTAGATATAATTGGTGTTTTAGGCTCAATTACCTCACCATCCCAGATTCCCAAATCCTTTAATAACACAAAGATTCCATCTACCATCTGGTCTCCGTATTCCTTGGTAATCCGCATGCCAACACCCATTTCCCAGACCAGCGTTGGTGTTCCGATGGAATTCAAGGAATATGCCAGTGTAGATTCTAAGACTGTAGACGCACTATGAATCCAGATATAATCTACATTTGCACGTTTTGCCATTGGTAACAGGGTGTCTTTGGATACTTCATTAATTCGAATCTGAGAAATTTCCTTTAGAAATATATTGCTTGCATGAACATCCATGCACAAATCAGACCCCTTTAAGTCTTCTATAATTTCTGCCGCTAAGAATTCTGCCATGGAGCCCTCCCGGTTTCCCGGAAAAATCCGGTTCATATCCAAATCAAATAACGGAATTCCGCGGGTGATTGAATCAATTCCTAAGGGATTCATTGCCGGATATACATCAACAATTCCTTTTAAATGCTCCTTATCCTCCTTGATTCTTCGAAGGAGTTCATAGCAGACATACTGTCCCTCCAGCTCGTCTCCATGAATCCCGGTCACCAAACTGAACCGTTTTTCCTTACCGGTCACATGCAGCGGCTGCATACGATTCTTTTTTATACTCAATTCCTCGTCAACCGGCAAACCGGCAGACGCTATCTCTTCTATCATGTTATTTCCTCCACTTTCACTACAATTTCCTGTTTTTGTACCACCTGACCCATAAAATGGCCTTTGCATACAATACAGTCTTTATAATCTCTTCCCTGCGAGATTTTAATGTAATTATCATCCACGTACTTGTCATTGGTGGGATCAATTCCTACCCATACACCATTTATATTTACTTCTGCCCATGCATGACTGTATCCTTCTCCCAGCATCATTCCTACAATGTATCTGCCCGGCAGCCCTGCCATGCGGAGCAGGCACAACAACAAATGGGTGTAATCCTGACACACACCCTGCCCTTTCTGAAAAACCTGACCGGCAGTTGTTTCTACCGTTGTAACACCCGGTACATATTCCATGTAGTCATATACCTGATGATAGAGATAATCTGCCTGTTCCCCCGGCTCCCATTGGCGAAAGCTGGTCCGTTCCAACAACTGCTGAAACCACTGCTCCAATTCCTTTGTCGGTTTTGTCAGTTCGGTAGGATATCGGTACGCAGACAGAAATCCCTCATTTTCCTCAAACACAGCCTGATTCACTTGTGCTGTTCCTTCAATTAAGAATGAAAACTTGTCATGGGGTTCCAGTATACTTCCCATAATCATTTCATTTCCATATACATCCCGGCTCCTTGTCTGGCTGCTGCTTTTTGCAATTTCCAAACAATCCACCTTTATTACCTGTCTTTTTGTTGTTTCCGGCACTATCTTGAGCGTATAAAAATGCTTTGAAACAGGAAGGCTGAATTGATACTCGGTTTCATAACGAAAGCTTAATTTCTTCACGTTTCGTACCTCCATTAGCATTTAAAATCCGCTATTATAATACCACAATCTTCTCCAGACAATCCAACGCTTTCGGATAGTCAATGATATCCTGTTCCAATATCAGTGCCAGTTCCAAAAAAGCACACCGATTGAATTTCAGGTTGGACCGGTAAAGATAAAATTCCAATTCAGAAAATATCCGTTTCAGGTCTGTTCTGGAACCTCGGAGTCTGAGAAGCAAGTCCAATCGTTCCTGTCTTCTGCCATATTTAATAATATTTCGAATTACAACATCGTATACAACATCATCGATACAGCCCCAGCATGCCAGAATATTATCCACACTACGCTGCATGGCAATCAAAGGTGCATCGATATTGGCTTTTGCTTTTTTCATCTCATAAATTGCCATCTGAATATATGCCAGCGACTCACTACTGATATAATCCCGTACTACCAGTGCATTATCATAGGCACGATACAGATTACTGATAATAGAATCCGTATTCTCCGTATCAAAGGCATAGCGCTGTACAAAATCCTTTGAGTCTACATAGATATCCGGTATATTCAAGGCTTCACAATACCGCATATAATATTCCTCATTCTGATCCAGCATAATATCAAAGCTGGTAAAATACCGGTGTGACGTAGTGTATACCCGTTCACTATACCGGCCTAACCAATATAAATTGTCTGCTTTTTCTAAAGAGATAATACCCATGTGTCTTTAAAGCCTCCTCCCTGTGATGAATTCACAATTGCAGAATCCGGATTTCTGGAAAACCGGGTAAGCCCGCTTTTCCAAACTCTCGCCTTATCACTACTCAATACAAAAGCACGCAAATCCGCTTTCCGCTGTACAACTGCTCCATTTTCATCCAAAACATCCAAGTCCAGAAAATCCACAACTTCCTGTGCTATAAAACGTCTTGGTTCTGCAATAATTGCCTGTCGGAAGTCCTCTAATTCCTCCTGAGTCAGAGAATCACCAAATACCACTCCGTATCCACCGGCTTCAGCCACATCCTTAATAACCAGCTTCGACAAATTCTCCATAACATATTTCATGTCATCCTCGTAAAAAGGCAGATAGGTCGGTGCATTATGTAAGATTGCTTCCTCGCCCAGATAATACTTAATAATCTTTGGAACAAAATAATAGATTCCCTTATCATCTGCCACTCCGTTACCGGGTGCATTGATTAACGCCACATTTCCCTTGCGGTACACATCGAAAATATGTGGGACACCAATCAAAGATTCTTCACAAAAAGTCATAGGGTCCAGATACTCATCGGAAATTCTTCGATATACAGCTCCAACCTTTTCCTTCGTGCCGCCGTATTCTACATAATACAGATAATCACCCTCTACTACCAGATCATTACCGGTTGCCAAAATAGAATTCGTCTGTTCTGCCAGATAGGAGTGTTCAAAGTAAGCCGCATTGAACCGTCCCGGTGTTAAAATAACATTAATACCACCGGTATTTACATAGTCCATAGTGGTTTTCAGCATTTCTGCATAATTCCGGTTATCATAGATATGATTACTCTTGAAGGTTGACGGACTTGCCTTTCTGCATAAGCTTCTGGCAATCATAGGATAAGAAGCACCGGAAGGAATTCTTAAATTATCCTCCAACACATACCAATTCTGGTCTTTTCCCTGTACCAAATCAATACCGGAAATATGACTGTATACGGATTTCGGTGGCTGTATCCCTTCGCATTCCGGTGTGTAGCCGGAAGAGGAATAGACAAAATCCTCCGGTATTACCTTATCCTTTAAGATGTTCTTTTCTCCATAAATATCTGCCAGAAACAAGTTCAATGCAGTTACCCTCTGGCTTAAGCCCTTGTCTAAATATGCAAATTCTTCATTCTTAATCACTCGTGCAATCGTATCGAAAGGAAATAATTGTTCCTTAAAAGTATTGTTTTTATAAATACCAAATCTCACACCGTATCTTGCTAATAAGGAATTTACATCATTTACGTGTTTATTTAATTCCTGCATGCCATCATCTCCTTTTAAACTTCTTGCACAACGCTCCATTTGTCTAATTCACGTTTTCATAACCAAATGAAGTGCCTCAAATAAACAAAAATTAAATAAAAAAAGAGCAAACAAGTCACATGAACCTCTTTGCTCTGGCACAATTATAGATTTTGCCCATTTTTTTGTCAATTCTTTTTGCCGGATTTTGAATCTTTTTTTAGAAAAATGTCATTTTTTTTCAATTTATTTCCAACATACCTTATTCCATACGTTCCAGACTGTCCACGATTCCTCGCATTTGTGACTTAGAGGAAGCACTTCTTGCCTCGTCCAATATCTGTCCTTTTTCTTCTTCACTCAGCTGTGCAAAGTGTTCCATTGCCTTCTGGTTCATTGCCATCTGAAATGCCAAACCAATAGGCATATCCTGTCGTTCTGCCATTAAAACCACCCCCACATCTTACCAATCCAATATATAAATCCTAATACAAAGCTGGTAACAATTCCATATAATATGACCGGTCCCGCTATGGTAAAGACCTTAACACCGATACCAAATACCTGTCCTTCTTTTTGATACTCAATACAAGGTGCGGCAACCGAATTAGCAAAACCTGTTATTGGCACCAAGGCTCCGGCGCCACCCAGCTTGGCAATCGATCCATACAAATTAAATCCGGTTAGAATTACACTCAAGGCAACTAAAATCACAGAAACATAACTACCTGCATCATCCTTACCCAGACCCCAGAAATTCTGTAGTAGCTGGGAAATCCCTTCTCCAATCGTACAAATAATTCCACCAATCAAGAATGCCCATAGACAATTCTGAAAACAACTGTGCTTTGGTGTTACCTGTTCCACATAATCGTTGTATTCTTCATTACTCGGCTCCTGTTTCACTTTTATACCTTCTTTCTGTTGTATTTTCTTCTATAATTAATTACATAATTATTGCCCACTATTAAGCAAAAAGAACTGAATCCAGCATCCCACTGCTTTTCCCAAGCCAACACCGGCAATGACATACGGCAATCCGTTTCGAAGTCTGATTCTTCTGCAAAGAATCGGGAACAACTTTACCATATCTGCCAAAGCAGACACCAGACATCCGGTAAACATACCAAAAAGCAATCCGCAAACTGCCAGCCCTATCTTACCTACAGGAACAGAAATGTTATAAAGAGTAATCAGATTACCCACGGTTGTCCCAAACAAAATTAACGTTTCTGTCTTAAATATCTTATTCCCGGAATTTGCCCACCCATCTAAGCGGGTATAAATACCAAGTGATGCTATGAATGTCACATATGCGCCTGCTATGGCACCACCGGCAGATAATCCAATCAGGCAGAACAGCAGATTCTTAATCCACATCTTTGCTCACCTGATTTCGTTCCGCATCAATAATAAATGCCTGATTCACTCCCTGTTCATACTGGCGCATCTGAACCTGCAAAGGAGTTGGGTCATTGGTCAACTTGTATCTTCCACCATGATTAAAGAATAAAATGACACCCAGAAACAAACCAATGGAATACATCAATTGCAAAATCCCCGGTCCCTCCGCAGGAGTTCCTGTGAACAATTCATATAACTGATTGAAAAGCTCCGGCGTGGTAACATCTGTATTAAAGGTCATAATAGAAAATGCTGCACCAAAAAATGCGATAAGGCATACCAAAAAACTTTTACAACGGTCTTTCCAGACAGATTGCTTTCCTACCGGTTTATAGTACACAATAAATTCTGTTTCACCGATACTTTCTACCTGGCAATTGGGTACAGTTGCTGTAATCAATTGAATCAAGTAACAGGTTGAAAATACTTTCTTAAATTCTTTTATTGATTCAAATTCCGTGATTACTATTTTCTGTACTTGTTTTTTAACTGACTTATTTTCGCAAAACACCTCAGCCACATCATCAATTCTTATCACCGGACGCTGAATTTCAGAGCTCTGTTGAACATTTAAATATATGGTTTCTGACATAGTTCCGTCCCTTCTTTTGTCCTTATTAATGGTTTATAAATCGTGAGTAAGTGACAGTAGCTTCGATTATTCATACAAAGTGTGTCTGTCGGATTCCAGACCAGTGTACCATCTGTATATTCTTCTGCTTTATTCTTCGAAACGGTATATCCAATCAAACCGGCCAGAAGTAAAGCAGCTATTACCCACCAAATCCAGCGATAACGCTTTCCTTCCATCATATTCACTCCTTTATTTTCACTATCAAAGCTATTTTGGGATTCTGCTTTCCATGGTAGTATTTCCAGCCGGCTAATTTCTATGAGTTACACATCCTGGCAAGTTTTTCCATGATTAATTTGTTCTCTCATTTTTAACAATACTTTCTTTTCAATTCTGGATACCTGAACCTGTGATATACCAACAATCTTGGCAATTTCCGTCTGCGTTTTATCTTCAAAATACCGCATGGTAATAATCGTTTTTTCTTTTTCATCCAAATCAGACATCAGTTCCTCTAAAGCCAGTTGATTGACTGCTTTTTGACTTTCATCTTCAACACTGACCAACTTATCAATTAAATAGATAGAATTGCCATCATTTTGATAAATGGTTTTATAGATAGATTCCACCTCCGAGCTTGCCTCCATGGCTACCACAATATCCTCCTTGTCAATTTCCAGACAGCTTGCCAGTTCCTCTAAGGTGGGTTCCATTCCCATTTCATTTACCATACGTTCTCTGGTCACATAGACCTTATATGCTGTTTCTTTTAAAGAACGGCTGACCTTGACCATTCCATCATCTCTTAAAAACCTCTTAATCTCCCCCATAATCATTGGAACAGCATAGGTGGAGAATTTCACGTCATATGACAGTTCAAACTTATCTATGCATTTCAGCAATCCAATGCACCCAATCTGATATAAGTCTTCTAGATCATACCCCCGTCCGGAAAAGCGGCGAACCACGCTCCAAACCAGTCCCAGATTTTCAGATGCTACCTGATTTCGTGCATTCTGGTCTCCTTCTTTGGCACGCTTGATTAATTCAATTGTTCGATCCATCCTGCACTCCCATCACCTTTTTCATAGTAACTCTGGTTCCTTCTCCCGGCTTTGACTCGACCAGAAGCTCATCTGTAAACGCTTCCATAAAGGAAAAGCCCATTCCAGAGCGTTCTTCCTCCGGTTTTGTTGTAAACAGTGGTTCCATTGCTTTTTCAACATCCGGAATTCCCTTCCCCCAGTCTTCAATCTGTACCGTCAGTTCATTTTCCTTCAGACGTGCAGTAATTCGTATCTTACCTCCCTTTTCTTCATACCCATGAATGATTGCATTTGTCACAGCCTCAGAAACTGCCACCTTAATATCTCCCAATTCCTCCAGCGTAGGATTTAGTCTTGTAACAAATGCAGCAATTACGACTCTTGCAAATGATTCATTTTCTCCTACAGCTTCAAATTCCACTAACATTTCATTGGTGTTACTCATCATATCCTCCTTATTATCCGCATTTCTGCATTCTCTTATTGATTTTTAATATTATTTTTTATAATTATCAAATCCTTACTCCGTTCATACTGTCTTCCACTATGACCTGTTCCCAAGGAGTAACAATTCGATATAAGCCTGACATGGTCAATACCTTTTTCATGTTCTCGCTCACATTGCTGACATATACTTGTCCGCCACGGGCTGCCAATTCCCGATAACGGCCTGCAATCAAACCGATTCCCGAACTATCCATAAGATTCGTCCGACTAAAATCAAACACTACATACTTCACATATCTTTCCTGCATCTTTTCTTTTACTGCCTGACGAATTCCCTCTGCCTGAAAATGGTCCAATTCCCCGGGCAAACCAATCCATAGCCAGTCCTGTTCTAATTTTAATTCATAATTCATAACATCCTCCTAAACGCAACAAAAGAGAAACTCTTTCGAGTTTCTCTTTTGTATATTATCTTTATCAAAGTTTTTATTGATACATGGTAGTTACATACTCTGAATCCGGGAACCGGGTATTAATATCCTGATATAATGCAGTTGCTGCTTCTATATTTCCCACGTTCTCGTATGCTTTTGCCAGATTATATCTTGCTTCAGCATCGTCCGGTTTCAGATTACAAAAGACTTGCAATTGTGTTATTGCCTCTGTATAGTTTTCAGCACCAAAAGCCGTCATCCCGGCACTTCGACAAGCTGCCAATTCTTCCGAACAATCATTTACGATAGTTTGAATACAGGTTCTGGACGCTTCTGACAATGCTCCATCTGTTAAATCTACCGTCCCAAGAGAGGTAATCGCTCCCTGCTTGTCCCCGCTCATGTATGCCTGAATTCCTGTCATAACTGTATCATTCATACTTCCTGCACTATTGGCTGTTGTTATATTTTCCAGTTGGGCATTCAACGCATCCAAATCCGCCTGCAGCTTCTCATTATCTCCCTGCAGAATATCAATGGTGCTGTTCTTTCCGGCTAGCTCTGCACTATAAGAGGACTTCAGTTCTAAATTCTCATTCTTGATTCTTTTCATTCTGGCAGGCATAATCAGAAAGAACATAGCAGCTATTCCAATTGCCAGCCCGGAAACCAGATACAGTACATTGTGTCTTCCGTATTTGATTTCTTTATAGCTTCCTACTTCTAAATTCTGTTCCGAATTGATATCTTCTGCCGCTGCACCCCGTTCGATAATCTCTCGAATCTTACGTCTTGCAGTTTCCTCGCCATCTAATTCTTCTTCTGTTTCTTCCTGAAGTTGACTGATGCCTTCCATTTCCGGCAATTCATCCTCTTCATAAACCGTATCTGCTGACATTGATGTGCTATATTGTCTCTCGTTCTTTCCCAATTCTGCCAGATAATGCTGTGCCATAGGATTAAACTTATCAATTTTCAGCACCCGCTGTAATGCCTTTTTTGCTTTATCCACATTACCATCCTGTATATAAATCAATGCCAGTATCAGATATGCTTTTACAAAGTGTGGATTTGCATTTAAGACCCGTTTCAATTGAATCAATGCTAAGTCATGGTCCTTCTGTCTCACATAATGCAGGGTTAAATTATACTTTTTTGCTGCCTGGTCAAATGCACTCAGCTTATTCTGGTTGCCTTGCACTACTTTCAAATATCGAAGTGCCGGATTCTCTTCCGGTTGATAATTAGAGCTGATTACCCATTCTGCCAATGCTTCAACCACTTGTCCCGTTTCATAATATACCAGACCTAACAGATTCCTTGCATCAATATTTGCTTTATTGTAGCGAAGTGCGGTCTTCAACGCTTCTTCTGCCCCTGTCAGATTCCGTATTTTTGCATGCTCTAAGCCCTGATTATAATAATACAAAGAAGTATTCCATGCCTTTATCAAATATTCCTGTTTTAATCCGCACACACTGCACACATCATTTATGAGTACCGGTGCTCCGCAATGTAAACAATTCATACTTTCTCACACCTATCTATTCCATATTCTGTGGTGGCTGTTGTGCCTGCTTCATTACCTCAATCAATACGTCTGCAACATCATTAAAATCATTCTTATATATATTATCTTCCAACTGACTCATCTCTGCTGCCGGCTGAAATTTCTTAACCTCTTCATCAAAATTAATCACGATTCTTCCTCCTTACCAGCTTCCAAACTTCCTACCAGATACAAAGAACCTACACAAAACACACGCACCTGTGAATTTACACAGGTTCTCGCCAGTTCTAATGCCTGTTCACTATCCGATTCCGTCTGTATCGGACAATCTACATATTTTCTAAATTCCTCTGCCACTTCCTGAATGGGAGTTGCTCTCGTTCCTTCTATAGCAGTTACTATGATTTTTTCATAATCAATATTTTCACACAATAGTCGTATCATCTCATTATAACGCTTATCACTGGCTACTGCAAATAGTAAAACGATTTTTTTATCACGGTAGATGTTAACAAGGGTATCACAAAATGCCTGAATTGCCGGTTCATTGTGAGCACCATCTACATAAATTCCCGGCTCCAGTTCTTCCATTCGTCCCCTCCAGTACATGGCACGAATGCCATTATGTACGAAAGCTGGAATTTCACTTGTTCCTCTATTTTGACTGTAATCCTCAGTCAAAAGGAAATATCCAGCTTCAATTGCCAATGCTGCATTTTCTAACTGATACAAGGCAGTCTTAGCCATCTGATACTTGCTGCCACCTTGATTGTATTCAATATCATACCGATTTTGATAAGAAAAATCAATTGTCTGTTCCCCGATTTCATCTATTGTAATCTTATCTTTTTCGACAGGGATTAAAGGCACTCGAAGCTCTCTTGCCCGTTGTTCAATCACCTCTGCAGAGCAGTCTTTCTGCCGCAAATAGATGCAAGGCGTCTCCGGCTTTAGAATCCCGGCCTTTTCCCCTGCAATCTGTTCTAAGGTATCCCCTAAATACTGCATATGATCCATGCCAATGGAGGTCAGTATGGTCAGGCATGGTTGCAATACATTCGTAGCGTCCAGACGCCCACCTAATCCGGTTTCATAAATCACAATATCAACTGCCATCTCCCGATACCAGCAGACAGCCATTAAGAACAAAAACTCAAAAAAATTCGGATGGCTCTGTCCTTCTCTGACTCCAATATCTACTACTTTTTTTACCTGTTGAAACATTCGCAAAAACGTTTCGTTATCGATTGGTTTTCCATTCATTTGAAATCGCTCATTGATTATTATTAAATGGGGAGACGTAAATAGACCCACCTGATACCCTGCCTGCTCTAAGATGGAAGCCAGAAAGGCACAGGTAGAGCCTTTTCCATTGGTTCCCGCCACATGGACTGCCGGAACCTGATTCTGGGGATTTCCCAACCGTTCTAAAAACTCTCTTAAATTATCATGACTGGTCTTACCTGCGAATTTAGGAATATTCAATAGGTAATCCACTGCTTCTTTATATTCCATAGCATTTCCTACCGATTATCCACTTTTTCCGGATATAAATCATGCTGTTCTAAACGATTCATGGCAACCGTTTCCCAACGGGTACCGGGTTGTCCATAATTACAATACGGGTCGATAGAAATTCCACCTCTTGGAGTAAATTTTCCCCAGACTTCGATGTATTTTGGCTCCATCAACCGAATCAAATCCTCCATGATAATATTTACACAGTCCTCATGAAAATCGCCATGATTTCGGAAACTGAACAAGTAAAGTTTTAAGGACTTACTTTCCACCATTTTTATATTAGGAACATAAGAAATTGTAATGGTTGCAAAATCCGGCTGTCCGGTAATCGGACACAGACTGGTAAACTCCGGGCAGTTAAACTTTACAAAATAATCATGGTCCGGATGCTTATTGATAAAGGTTTCCAATACCTCCGGTGCATAATCCATAGGATAAGCTACGCCCTGATTGCCTAATAGGGAAATATTACCCATTTCTTCTTTTTCTCTACTCATAATCTTCACTCCTAACATTTAATCTAACTTAAGCTGTATGACCTTTTCCAGATAAAAGGAATAAATATAGGTTTCCTTTACTGTTTTTCCGGTTAGCTGCTCTAAGGTTCTCTTATAGTATTCCAATTGTGCATGATATTTTCTCGTCAATTCCTCTGCGCCATTTTCGAGAGATACCTTATCTGTTTTGTAATCCATAAGTACCAATTTACCATCTTCTTCAAAATAGGCATCAATAATTCCCTGTACCAGTTCTAAATCTGTTTCTTCTACTTCTGGATATACCTGATTCATAGGGATACCAATTACAAACTGCTGTTCCCGATATAATTGATTCCGTTTTTGTGCCTGTCTCATACGAATCCCCAAGTCCGATTGCAACATATTGCATATCTTATTTGCAGATATTATATCCTGTTCCTCTTTTGTCAAAACACCTTGTTGCTCCAACATCTGTAACTCCTGTTCTATGTCTGCAATCCGGTCCGTATCTGCAAAAGAAAGCTTCTCCATTGCCAGATGCATGAGCGTTCCATAGGCAGCACCTGCTGTCACCTCATTATGCATGATTGTTCTACGTTCTGCAACTGTAAAATCTTCTTCCGGTTCATCCACAAGCTGGCTCATTTTCTTAATTTCCGAAACTGACAGTTTGCCTTTCTTTCCCGTTGCCATAGGATATGGATACTGCCACAAGAAACGTCTTTTCAATTCCTCGTAGGTTTCTTCCTTAGAAGACGCAGAGGTTCTCTGCTTCCAAAGCTGCTCTTTCTCCTGCAAGCCAATGAGTTCCTCTATGACTAAGCCATCCAGTTCTTCCGGTGTCACAATCCGATAACACAAGCTTCTCTCAGCAATTCTTTGCATTTGCAAGTTGCCAATACACAAAATCATCCATGATAAATAGGAAGAGCGACTGCTTACCTGATATTTTCCTAAGGGTTGTAACTCTGTAATCGCCCGATTTCCTTTCCAATCCTGCTGACAATGTTCTACTATCTGATGATACATTTCATCCTTTTTGGCGGTTTTGGCATCTACGTTTCCAATCAGAATCAGCTTTTCCTGAGCTCTTGTCATAGCAACATAAAGGATACGTAATTCCTCTGCAAGATTCTCTTCCTTCATATGTCTTGCCAGACAATTCCGCTTCTGCGTCCGTTCAAAGTAGTGTTCTTCCAGATGCTTATCATTCACGCCCAGATAGCAATCGGCATCTACTAAAACTGTATCTTCCGCATCCTTTTGATTAAAGGATTTTCCGCAACCACACAGCAACACCACAGGGAATTCTAGGCCTTTGCTTTTATGAATGGACATAATCCGTACCAGATTCTCATTTGCCCCTAACACGACTGCTTCTCCGAAATCCTGTTCCGTAATTTTCATTTTTTCAATATACCGAAGAAAATCAAAGAGCCCTCGATAACTGGTTGTTTCATAAGTGCTGGCTTTTTCAATCAGCTTCAAGATGTTACCCTGCCGCCGTTGACCACTTGGCATAGCACCTACATACTCGAAATATCCAGTGGTATTCAAAATATTCCATATCAATTCCCGGATGGTACTATATGTCTTCTGTTCCTTCCAAATCTGTAACCGTTCTAAAAACACTGTAAGCTTTCTCACCAGCTCCGGACGTGCCTCCTGCCAGGTTAGATAATTCTGAATCACCGTCCACAAATCTCCCTGCCTGCATGCACTCCTCATATGTGCCAAATCATCATTGGTCACTGACACCAGAGGACTCCTTAACACACCTGCTAATGCAATGTCATCCCTTGCATTATCAATCACCGCAAGCATACATAACAGATTCTTTACTTCCACAGAATCAAAATATCCTTTTCCACTTTCCGCATATACCGGAATTCCATTATCCATAAGAACACGTTGGAAGGTTTCTGCCCAGCCTTTCACTGTCCGTAACAGGATTACAATATCCTTATACATGCATGGGCGATAGTCCTGTAAGCCTTCATCCCATACCGGTAATGGATTATGGGAATTACACAATTCCTGAATTCGCGCTGCTGCCAGTCTTGCTTCTGCTTCCACTTTATCCAAAGCCTCTGTTTCATCTGATGACAATACTTCCTGTGCCCCTGATGACAATGCTTCCTGTATATCTGTTTCCTCTTCTCCTCCGGAGAACATATCCAAAAACAACACTTCGGTTCGGTAATCTGCTGACCCTTCCCCGGCTTTGAATTCCCGTCCCGGCACCAGTGCCACCTGCTCCGTATAATTAATTCCTCCAAGAGACTGTGACATCAATTGATAAAAGCACAGATTAACGGACTCTAATACCGTTTCTCTGCTTCGGAAGTTCCTCTTTAATTCCACCAATTTTGAATTCCCGGTATGTTCCAAATCCTCAGAAAAGCTCTCATACTTCTCTTGAAACAGCTTTGGTCTTGCCATTCGGAACTTATATATACTTTGCTTTATATCTCCCACCATGAACAGATTACAATAACCGTCCGGATTCTGCTTTGCCACACCGGTCAAAATAGCCTCCTGTAAATCATTGGAATCCTGATACTCATCTATTAAAATCTCTACATAGGTATCCTGTAACTGCTTCGCTATTTCTGTAAATGTAATGGTTCCATACGATGATTTATCTACCAATGCCTGTAACGCATAATGCTCCACGTCACTGAAATCCATGCAGTTCTTTTTTTGTTTTTCTTTTTGATATTCCATTCTGAACCTGCCAGTCAGTTCCAGAATGGTATGTAGGACGGAAGCAGTTCGTTTTTGCTGTTCACAGATTTCTTCCATGTCCTTTTTTACATATTCAGCCGCCTGTTTCTTCACCGTACTATATCGTTCCCAAAGTTCTGTCATGTAATGGACTTCCGGCACACCCGTATTCTTCCAGACAAACCGTTTCAATACCCGTTTTGAAGTATCAAATGCCTCTGCCAGATCCGAATAGGTCTTCGCCTGTAATACCTTCTGAACAAGCTGGCATTCCTCTTGAAAATAGGTGCAGTACTTTTCATATGTCTTTGGCTGATATTCCGGCTCTAAATGTTGATATTCCAAAGAAATCTGCTCCGGTATCTTCTTCACTTCCCCCATCAAAGAACGAACCTCTGACACCAATACCTGCATCCATGGCTGTTGTTCTAATTCACCGGCATCCACAATGGAAGTATCCATCTCAGCTTCTGAAAGCCACTCCTCCGGATAAGGAAAGCTATCTGCCTGTCCTGCAATCTTACGAAGCAGGTTGCGAATATTGTCATCTGAACGCATATCATTCATATATTGGTGAAGCTCCATCATAGCATCTGCCTGCTGTTCGTAAGCCTGTTCAAGCACACGTTCTAACACATCCTCCTGCATTAACTTTCCTTCTGTTTCATCCATAATCCGCATGGCAGGGTCTAAGCCCAGCACTTGAAAGTTCTCATCTACAATCTGCTTGCAAAAGCTGTCAATGGTAGTAATGTTCGCTCTATGAATCAAAGATAACTGTTTAATCACATGCTGATTATCCGGTTGTTCTGCCTGTACTGCTTCCAGTGCATAGCGAATCTTATTCTTCATTTGGCTGGCTGCCGCCCGTGTGAAGGTAACGACTAAGAATTCATCAATGTTTTTCTCATCCTGAACCACCCATTCTAAGATTCTCTGTACCAAAACAGCCGTTTTACCGGAACCGGCAGCCGCAGAAACTAAAAGATTGCCACCCCGATAATCAATTATTGTCTTTTGTTCCCTGGTCCACTCCATGATTTCTGCCTCCTTGAACTTCTGCCTTTAACTGTCCTACGGTATAGATTTGATTGCCTCCATCCACACAATCCAGCTTACATACATCTCGATAATCACAATAATCGCATGGCAGACCTCTTCCGGCTCTCACCGGACGAATTGGTATCTTTCCGGCCATCATATGATTCCCAATGTTGGCAACCGTCTCCTGTACCTGTCCCAACAGTTCCCTATATCGTTCGCCGCTTAATACAGTGTCACTTTCCTGAATAGTGGGAACTCCTTCGATTTCCTCAACCTTTACCGGCAGCATTTCCACATTGCCAAGTAAAGAAACGCAAGGTTCTTCCTTATTCACAATTCCCGTCAATGCGGTTTCCTTATTGATTCTCCGGTTCAAAGCATCTGTCACCGCCTTAGCGGTCTTTTCTACCATTGGAATACGAAAACCATAATACAAAGAGCCTGCAGGGACAATTTCCTTATGAGGAAATCTCCTTTTTAACACTTCCATTACAACATTGGTATAAACCAATAACTGTAACTGTAGTCCTGCATTTACATACGCTACATCAATCTCTTTTCCACTGCTCTTATAATCCAACACCTTTACATACACATGCTCTTCATCCTGGCAGATATCAATTCGGTCAA
This sequence comes from Lachnospiraceae bacterium, assembly GCA_017623675.1. Taxonomy (GTDB): domain Bacteria; phylum Bacillota; class Clostridia; order Lachnospirales; family Lachnospiraceae; genus CAG-632. Next base: position 170,938 of record JAGAOO010000056.1, on the reverse strand, counting down.
TGACACCGCTTAACCGCATTTCTGTCCCGTTATCCAATGACACCTGAGCAGAAGTCAAGTCCCGGCATATTGGGTCTGCCTGTTTTCGATTAAAGCACAACTCAAATTGATAAGGAATCATATTTCCCTGTAACAACTGCTGTTTCAAATCCACTACCGCATATGCCGCCGTCCTTTGGATTCGCCTCAAAAGCTGGCGATTCTTACAAGAATAAAGATAAACACTATCTTCTTCTCCTTCTACTGTCTTTTGTACTTCCTGTTCTACCATTGCCATTAAGGTATCATCGGAAATCGTTTCCCATACATTTTCTTTCTCTTCAGACAATAATGTCTGCTCTGCATTTCGGTTTTCCACTTGTCGGAATACCTGTTCCACTACATGATGCAACAGATTGCCCATGTCTCCAAGGCTCACTTCATGAAGTTCCCGTTTTCGCAGTCCTAATCCGTATTCCAAAAAGAACTGATATGGGCAGTGGCTATAGGTCTCCAATCGGGATATACTGGCATTCAGTACATTTCCATACAGCCGGGCAGCGGTTTCTTCTGCAATTGAAGAATCCAGATTGTGGTAAAAATATCCTTGCCGAATCCGTTCAATCACTTCCGGCTGTGTCATTTCCAGATACACATACAGACTTTTCCAGATTTCTCCCTGTTCCTTTGATATTTTACCGTCTGTCTGTAATCCGGCAATCAAGACCTCCACACTGTCTTTTGCAGTTTCCAGACTACTCCAGTCCATTTTTTCAGATACCCGTTCTTCTATCGGAAGGTTGGGAAATAACCTTTGAATCCTTCCCACAATATAAGCCGGAAGTGCCTCATTGCCGTCACTATCCTGTACATGGTAGGTAAGATATAGCTGCTCCGATGTCTTGGTCAGATTCTGATACAGATAAAACTGTTCCGTAAATACCCTGCTTCTGGAATCCGGTGCTAATTCCAGCTCCTGCCCAAGTATACTACGGTCTGCTTCCGACAAGATTCCACCTCCTCTGGTAATCCTTGGAATAATGCCATCATTTAATCCCATAACAAATAATACTTTTATATGGTTTAAACGTGTCCGTTCAATATCACCAATGGTAACCTGATCTAAGCTGGGCGGAATGACTCCAAGAGAAATGTCATCGAAGCCTGTCTCCAGCAAGGTTTGAAATTCATCCAACTGCATGGTTTCTTTTCCCAGTATAACTCGCATTTTATCCCAAATCTCTTCCAATTTTTCCGAGATTTGGAGATATGCCTTCGCCTGCACCAGATTTCCTTGTTCTTCGAAATTATCTGCGGCTGCTTCTAACTGCTCCTGCATATGCAAGGTTTTTAAAAAGTCCTGCAAAATGCTTACATATTCCTGCACTTCCTTTGCCTGCTTCAATGCCTGTATCACCGGCTGCAGCAACTGAAACACCTGTGTTTCTCCCAATTCCTTCTGCCACCAGCCTGCGCCACGAATTCCTTTTGCCACCACATAATTCTCTAATTGCTCCAACTCATCTGTTTCCATTCCGGTTACGCCGGTCTTCAAAAACCGAAATACACTCTCATAAGAATAATCCTGTCCGGCAATCTCTAACACTGCCCGTATCGCCTCCAGACATGGGTTCATATAAATACTCTGATTGGTATCAATAAAATATGGTATTTCCAATCCCGGAAACAGCTCCTCCACAAAGGGTTCTATCCCTTCCAGATTTCCATGTATCACTGCAATATCCCGATACCGATATCTGCCACTGCGTACCAGACTGCGAATCTGTCTTGCCACCTGATGCAGTTCCTGTCTTGGTGAACGCATTGCCTGTAAATGAATATGCTCCACCGGTTTTTCCCATATAAGATTGGGATATCGAAATAAATTCTCCTCTAAATGCTGTAGTTCCGGTGAATGGGAAAATCTTGGACTTGGCCCTTCTAAGAATCGTTCCTCCACATAGATACCCAGTCGGTCAGCCATGTTACATACCCGATGAATGGTATCCTTACTCAGATAGAACAGTGCGTGTTCTTCACACTGTTCCTTCTCCGCACTTATCTTATCAATGGTAACGGTAATCGTCATTGCGTCACAGACCTGCGCCAACATCCCCAACACTTCATACTGGATTGGGGTAAATCCGGTAAATCCATCCAGATAGATAACACTATTCTGTAATAATTGAGATTCCGGCACATGTTGTGCCAACATTTCCAATATATGTTCTGCAATAATATAATTTCCCTGTACTTCTTCCCGGAATGCATCATACACATATAGCAAATCATGTAATTTATTCTTCAACATAGAGGTTCCGGTCATTGCACCATATACCTGTTCAATATCCTCCCGTCCAATTCGATACTGGAACAACTCCGTCAAAAGGGACTTTAATTCATCTATAAAACCGGCTTTGTTTACACAGGCACCAAACACCGGCAATTCCTGTCGATGTTTCATTAAAATCCGCTGCAACAACATACTTTTACCAAAATCCTCCAGGACGTGTTCACATCGAATATTCAATTCTTCAAACACCCGGTACGCCAATCGGTTAAAACTGACAATATCAATATTCATAGTTCCATGCTTCGGGTGAAGGTTGACGATATCCCTCTGTGCCTGCATGGTAAACTGTTCCGGTACAAGAAAGAAAAACTTCTTGTCAGGTTCTTTTATGGATGCCTGTATTAATTCCTGATACACCGTATAGCTTTTCCCGGAACCACTGGCTCCCTCTATTATCTGAATCATTCCAAGTTCTCCTTCCTGCTACTGCTGATTTTCGGTCATATTTTCTCTATCCCTGAATATATATATAAGTATAGAAAACGAGAGGTGACGCTATGAGTTCGAATACAAAAATCCTTATATTCAAAGCCAAAGAGCTCATCTATACCATTATCTTTGTGGTACTTGGCATTCTTCTGCTCCTACTTCTCCTATTCATGTTCCTGCCGGATAAAGCAGAACAACCTCTGCCAGAGGTAACAGAAACCGCCGCTTACATACCGGGTGTATATTCTTCCACCGTTCAACTAGGCGAATCCACCTTAGATGTACAGGTAACCGTTGACAGTAATCGTATCTGTGATGTTTCCATTGTAAACTTAAATGAAACTGTCACAACCATGTACCCATTACTGACACCTGCCTTGGAAGAAATTAACAGCCAGCTTCCGGACATTGAATCTGTTGATGAATTAACCGGCTCTGCAGACAGTCAGTATACCTCTGTCATATTGATTCAGGCGATAAAAAATGCATTAGAACCAGCCATACCGGAATCTGAATAACAGATTCCAATAATGGAAAACTCCTCATATGAGGAGTTTTTCTATGCCATAAACCTTATCCATTTCTGTCATGAAACAGGATGCTTCTGACAAATTAATCCTGTTTTTCTGCAACCTCGCCCTGCTTCTTATAAATACTGCCTGACGGTATGTATCCCCGCACCATAGATACCGGATATACATTGGAATTGCTTCCCACAACACTTCCCGGATTCAAAACGGTATTACAACCTATTTCTACATGGTCACCCAGAATCGCTCCGAACTTCTTCAATCCGGTTGCTATACTGCCATCCAATCCCTTTACTTCCACCAAGGTCTTATCTGCTTTTACATTACTGGTAATACTGCCTGCACCCATATGGGATTTGTAACCCAATATAGAATCTCCTACATAGTTATAATGTGGTACTTGTACAGAATTAAATATAATTACATTCTTAAGTTCTGTGGAGTTACCAATCACACAACCGGCACCTACCAAAGCATTGCCTCGAATAAAAGCTCCCGGACGCACCTCGGTATCCGGTCCGATTATCGTAGGTCCCAGAATGGTAGCATTAGGATAAATCTTTGCACTCTTAGCAATCCAAATATGTTCTTCTTTCTCCTCATAACAATCCGGTGATAAAGTTGCTCCCAATTGCAGAATAAAATCATGAATCTTCGGCAATGCCTCCCATGGAAATTCTACCTGTTCTAACAAGGACTTTGCCTGCGTTTCCTCCAGTTGGTGAAACAATTGCTTTACACTGCATGCACACTTTAATTCTTCCTGGCTCATTTTATCTTCCTTTCTTATAATACGCTGCTGCCTTGTCAAACAATGGCTGAAAGGCATTCTGATTATTCAAACTTTTTACTAATTCCGTCTTCTTAACTACAAAATCTTCTAATATCTTCATGTAATGTTCTTCCGTTATTTCTCCGCGCTCAACCTGACCCAGCCCTTTTTCCCAACTGGCAGTCAGCTTCGGCTGCAACAAGGCATTAATGGAATAATACACAATATCATAAATCATTTCTCCTTTTAAAGTTGGAGTTACTACCTGCGTCTTTTTATTCAATGCCATATATTCTATGTTAATCAGCTTTTTAATAATTTCAGCACGGGTAGCACTGGTTCCGATTCCACTGCCCTTCATGTAATCCCGCAGTTCCTCTTCCTCAATATCCGAACCGGCCTTTTCCATTGCAATTACCAAGGTACCGGAGGTATACCGGCTAGGAGGTTTCGTTTCCCCTTCCCGAATATCAAAGTCTTTCGCTTCTACCTCACTTCCCTTTTTCAAAGAAGCCACATAGCGAATTAATTCCGGGCTGAATTTCTCCTCTTCTTCCTCTTCTCCCTTTTTCTTGGTAAACGCATTCCCTGCCACTTCTAAAAACCCCTGCTTATATAATACCTTAAAGCTTGCAAAGAACCGTTCCTCCTTGCGTCGTAATATCAAAGATGCTTTCTGATATTCTGCTGCCGGATAAAAGACAGACAGAAACCGTCTTGCAATAATGTCATATACTCCTTTTCCCGTTTGTGACATGGAATTCAAGGCACTTAAACCCTGCCCGGTCGGAATAATCGCATAATGGTCTGTAATCTGCTTATCATTAACATATTTGGTCTTTGCAATCGTCTTATAAGAACCTTCTTCTAAAATATGTGCTGCAAAGCCGGCTACGGCTTCATAACCCTTTAAACCACTGATATTCTTGTAGATTTCCTTGCTGACCGCTGTAGATAATACTCTGGCATCCGTTCTTGGATAAGTGACCAGCTTCTTTTCGTATAATTCCTGCACAATTTTTAAGGTTTCATCGGGACTGATTTTAAATAAACGGGAACAGTCATTCTGTAAATCTGCTAAATTATAAAGCATAGGCGGATTTTTCTTCTCCACCTTCTTCTCCACCTTTTCCACCTGCATCGCCCAAGGCTTTGGTTCCTTAAGTCCGGCAATCAAGCCTTCTGCATCTTCCCGTTTCTTAAATCCATTTTCTTTATACAGCTTTGGAGATTCAAAATAAGGGCTGCCTTCTACCGCCCGCCACTCTGCTTCAAAACTGTCTTCTCCGGCTTCAACCGTCGCCACAATCCGATAGAATGGAGTCTTTACGAATTCCCGTATGCTTCGCTCCCGTTGTACCACCATACCCAGTACACAGGTCATTACCCGGCCTACAGAAATAGCACCGGAGCGTTTTTCATTCAAATAATTCCTCACTGCATTTCCATATTTTAATGTAAGAACCCGTGAAAAATTAATACCCATAAGGTAATCTTCTTTGGCTCTGGAATATGCGGCAGCACACAGATTATCATATTCCGATAATTCCTTTGCCTCCCGTACACCACGTAGAATCTCTTCCTCTGTCTGGGAGTCAATCCAGACTCTTCGCTTTTCTTTATTCTTATCCACCTGTGCCATCTGGTCTACCAGCCGGTAGATATATTCTCCCTCTCGTCCCGAGTCGGTGCAGACATAAATGCAACCTACATCCTCCCGGTTCAGCAGCTTCTTTACAATCTCAAACTGTTTTGAAGCACTTCCAATCACTTCATACCGAAAGGTATCGGGAATGAACGGAATAGTTTCCATACTCCATTTTGCCAATGCGGGGTCATATGCTTCCGGATAGCTCATTGTAACCAGATGTCCCACACACCAGGTTACAATACTGGTATCATCTTCCATGTATCCGTCATGATTTCCACTCTTAACTTTTAATGCTTTTGCAAACTCCCTGGCAACGCTGGGTTTTTCTGCTATGTATAAATTCTTCAAATCATTTCCTACTTTCTTAACATACAATAACAGTATAATTTTTTATAAATTCAGTGTCAAGGATTATACCCTTCTATCCCAACAACTATTCCTTCACTCTCCGGATATCGCTCCAGAAATCTTTCAATCACTCCATACTCTCCCCACATATGCATAGGATACACTTTCTCACAGTCTGTATAGTCCAGAAAAATCTTTAATCCGTCAAAAGCATGTTCCTCTAATCTGGGGTCTAATGGCACAAATGCTACATCGATATGTTTCCCCCTCAATTTCTCCATTTCCCTCAGATATGCAGCGGTCATATTCTCATTGTACTGTTTGCTTTCTCCTTCCCAGTACCAAAGATTCAAATCACCGGCATGATAAATGGTCTGATTTTCATAGGTTAGCAAATATGCCACGCCTGCATCCGTGGATTTCAATGTGGTAATTTCTAGGGTATTGCCATTGGCAAGTACCAGCTTCTGTGTTGTATTCTTTCGAACACTTGTAATCCGCGACTCCAAATCAACTCCCCGTTCTTTCCATTCGGCAACCAGCTTTTTGGTTGGAATATCCTTTGCCAATACATACCGGGTATTCGGATGTTGCTGCAATAGATGATAAATCTCCCGATTATAATGGTCACCATGACTGTGACTGACAAATACCACCAATGGCTTTTCCAATGTCATCCGTGGAATCGTTCCCTTATAATAATCGAATAAAAAGTATGCTGTTTCCATTTCTATAAAGAATCCACTATGATTCAAATATGTTATTTGCATGACAAACCTCGATAATGTTTTCTTTATAGTGTATCCGTTTCACAATAGCAAGTCAATTTCAATCACACTTTTTTATATAATTATGTGATTATATCCCTTTCCCGGATATCAAAAACATACTCACAAATCCAGCCACACAAACTACCACATCCCAGAGAATCTGATGAAATCCCCCTATTGGTAACAATGTTACAACAGAACCTGCTACAAAGCCTACGATTGCCATATAAACCTGAGAAGGATACCGTTCCAATAGTTTTTCCAATCCATCAGCAGTTAAAAATGTACCTAATATTCCTCCTATTGCCAAGGGAATTAATTCCCAGAATCGAAATGCATAAGCCTTCTGTAATACCACCTCGTATAAGCCCAGAATATAAAGCATATGACTGGTACTGATTCCCGGCAATACGAAAGCAATTGCAATCAGGAAGCCTCCTACCAATTGCAAGAGATAAAAGACGAATCCTGTCCCGGTAGAAAACAGACCCTGTGGTATTTGTCCCAGCCCTAATACTATACCTGCTCCCAAAAGCAGACACAGAATATGGGAAACAGACCATTTATGGATATCCGCCTTTTTTACCAATAAGGGAACTCCTCCAAACACAACACCACAAAAAAAACATTTCGTTATTTCTCCCGGTTGCGGTTGCTCTAGCAACCAGGTAACCAAACGTGCCAGAAGCAGAAATCCTGCTCCGGCACTTATTACAAATTGTAGCAGAAAACCGATATGCTTCTTCGGCTCCTTTCGAAATCCATTGACCGCATGAATTAAATCTTCATAAATCCCCGTTACAACCGCCATTGTACCACCGGATACACCGGGTATCGTCATGGTAGCACCAATCCATAACGCTTTCACTATTAACTTTAATTGCATAAATGCCTCCATGAATCATATATTTTTCATCTGAACGGTTTCTACAATATCTGCCGCATGCTCACAGGTATCCATACAGGTTTCAACACATTCATAAATCGTTCTCCAGACAACAATGGTACGGATATCCGATTCCTGATGCAATCGATGCATGGTTTCCATATATAACCGATCTCCACGCTCCTCCAAATCATTCACTTTAATAATATATTCTCCCAGCTTTTTTGAATGCTTAAAACTTTTTAATTCGCCAATCACATCTCCCAATGCCTGAATACAAGTTTTTAACAATTCCAGCATTGGAAGAATGTCTTCCCGGATATCTTCCACATCGCACATATATATCTGCATCAACACCTCTTCCACAGCATCTGTAATATCATCCAAATCATTACTAAGTGCCATCAAATCCTCCCGTTCAATAGGGGTAATAAATGCCTGACTTAGTACTGACATCATCTTATGCTTCTTAGAGTCTGCCTGTTGTTCAATTTCATGCATTCTTGAAAGGCATTCCGGCAACATGGGTTTCTGATAATCTGCTAAGGTTTCCTGCAACAAACAGGCTGCCTGATAGGAGTATTCCACACAGGTATTTAAATTCTTATAATAAAAATCATCCTTCTTCTTTTTCATGTTTGTCTCCTTTTCATCCTATATCCTTCTTAATTATCCAAACTATGATGCAACCAACAAAAATAGCTTTGCCATTGCAAATCCAATCAAACCGCAACCCGGAAAGGTCAATACCCATGCCAGTACCATATCTTTTACCACACTATAGTTAATCGCAGATTTCCTCTTTACAGCCCCAACCCCCATAATCGCTGTCGTTTTAACATGAGTGGTACTCACCGGAATTCCAAACAAAGTAGATGCTAAGATACTGAACGTTGCTGCTATATCTGCTGAAAAACCTTGATACTTTTCCAGCTTTACCATGTCCATTCCCACAGATTTGATGATTTTCTTTCCACCAATGGAGGTTCCCACTCCCATGACAATGGAACAAAGCAGCATCATCCAGACAGGAATTGCTGCACCAACCGTATCTTCCTGTCCATTTACCAGAAACAGTCCTAACAGAAGAACTCCCATGAACTTCTGTCCGTCCTGTGCTCCATGTACAAATGCCATTGCCGCCCCACCGGCAATCTGTCCCCCTTGAAAAAACCGATTCATTTTCTCCCTGTCACAATGATAGAATATCATTGTCATACATTTACATATTAGAAATCCAAGTACAAATCCTCCCAATGTGGATAATACCAATCCATAAATTACTTTCATCCATTCCGCTCCATTTACACCTTTCAATCCTCCCTGCAAGGCGATTGCCGCACCGGTTAATCCCGCAATCAGAGCATGGCTTTCACTGGTTGGTATACCAAATGCCCATGCACCTATTGCCCAGATTACAATTGCAGCCAAAGCAGCACACAACGCAATCAACGCTTTGTCATTATCACCCTCGAAATTCACCATATTTTTAATGGTCATGGCAACCTTGGCATTGAATACCGTCATAATCAATACCCCAAAGAAATTACAGATTGCCGCCATAATTATGGCTTTATTTACATCAATACAGCGTGTTGACACACAGGTTGCTATAGCATTGGGTGCATCTGTCCAGCCATTTACAAAAATTACTCCCAAGGTCAGCAATACGGAAATGAGCAGCATCGGATGCTCTCCCATTTGCTGAAGAAAATACAGAAATGAAATCTCATACTCCATGTTACATCCTCCCCGGTTTCCCCTTTGCCTTATCCCGAGCCATCTTTCTATCGTCCATTATGTCATGCACCCACTTATATATCTGAATACATACCGTTGGCAAAACTGCAAGCCCGGCAATCTGTGCCATCCCCATGCCATCCAGAGATACTACACTGAACAAGCTCCCAAGAGGCGGCACCAACAGTACCAATGCTAATAGTGTGACACCGGCACCAAAAGCCATAAGGCTATATGGATTTGAGCACAAGCCTGCATGAAAGACAGACAGTTTGCTTCGACAATTAAAACCATGAAACAGTCTTGCCAGTGTCAGGGTTGCAAATGCATAAGTGGATGCCGCTGCCGGACTGATATTCATGCCCAGATAATATGCCACCATAACCACCAATGCAATTAAGGCTCCCTGTCCTAACATCTGCATAAAAAATCTGCGATTCAGTATTCCGACAGAAGGATCTCTTGGTTTTTCCTCTAACAGGGTTTTATCCGTTGGTTCCATTCCAATCGCAATGGCAGGAAGGGAATCTGTCAGTAAATTGATAAATAACAAATGAACTGCTTCAAAGGGAATTGGTAATCCCATGACAGACGTATAAAGTACAGATAGTATTCCAGCCATATTCCCTGACAGTAGGAATAAAATAGCATTCTTAATATTTCGATATACATTCCGCCCATTCAAAACAGCTTTCATAATAGTGGCAAAATTATCATCTGCCAAAATCATGGCTGAGGCATCCTTTGATACTTCTGTACCGGTAATTCCCATAGCGACACCAATATCTGCCCGTTTCAGCGCCGGTGCATCATTGACGCCATCTCCGGTCATTGACACAATTTTTCCTTTTCTCTGCCATGCTTCCACAATACGAATTTTATTTTCCGGTGATACTCTGGCGTAAACCGTAATCTGTTCAATGACAGCATCTAATTCAGCATCTGTCATTGCATCCAGTTCCATCCCTGTCACTGCCATATCACCATCTTCAAAAATACCAATGGTCTTAGCAATTGCGGTTGCCGTAATCTTATGGTCACCGGTAATCATAACGGTACGAATACCTGCTCTCTTTGCATCTGCCACAGCCGCCACTGCTTCCGGTCTTGGTGGGTCTACCATGGCAACCAGACCAAGGAAGGTAAATCCGGTTTCCGTTTCTAATGTCAACGGTTCACCCGTTTCCCGATAAGCAAATGCCAAAACCCGTAATCCCCGTTCCGAAAACTGTTGATTCTGCTCCTGAATCTGTTTTCGTTCCTGCTCTGTCAGGTCTATAATTCCTTCCGATGTCCGTATATGAATACAGCGTTCCAACAATACATCAACAGCTCCTTTGGTCAGAATCGTAGGTACACCATGAATACAGTATTTGGTGCTCATCAGCTTTCGCGTGGAATCAAAGGGAAGCTCCTCTAACCGTTCCATGGAATGTCGAAACATATCTTCGTGGAGTCCATAATCTTTACAAAGCACATTATTTTCTACCGGTATCTGGCGAAACATTTCCAGCAATGCATATTCTGTAGGGTCACCAATCCCTTTTCCGTCTATCAGACTGGAATCGTTGGTCAAAATTGCATTGTACAACAGATACCGCTGTAATTGATTTGTGATATCTAATTCCCGAGGTTCAATCTCCCTCCGGTCAATATATATTTTTTGTACAGTCATCTTATTCTGGGTCAGAGTTCCGGTTTTATCCGAGCAAATAACGGATACACACCCCAGACTTTCTACTGCTTTCAGTTCTTTAATTATTGCCTGTTCCTTTGCCATTTTCCGGGTTCCCATCGCCTGAACAATAGTGACAATAGAACTTAATGCCTCCGGTATTGCTGCCACCGCCAAGGCTACTGCAAACATCATAGAATCTAATAATGGCATCTGACGATAGATGCAAAGTCCAAACACAATCCCCGAGATAATCATAATGAGAATGGCAAGGCGTTTACTAAAGGAATCCAGACTAACCTGCAATGGTGTTTTTCGTTCCTGAATATCATCCATCATACCTGCAATCTTACCTAATTCTGTATTCATTCCCGTTGCTGTGACGAATACTTCTGCACGCCCATAGGTGACTAAACTGCCGGAATATACCATATTAACCCGGTCAGCTAATGGTACATCACCCACCAGACTCTCATCTGTCTTATCCACATTCGTAGATTCCCCTGTTAATGCACTTTCATTGACCTGCAAAGAATAATTGTGCAAAATCCGTCCATCCGCTACAATTAAGTCCCCGGCTTCCAGCATTACCAAATCTCCCGGTACAATTTCTCTGGAAGGTACTTCCTGTATCACACCCTCACGCAATACCTTTGCCATCGGAGAAGATAATTGCTTTAAGCTATCCAAAGACTTCTGTGCCTTCACATGCTGTACCGTCCCCAGAACCGCATTCATGATTAATACCAGAATAATTACAATGGTACTTTCTACATTTCCAGAGAACATAGAGATAATTGCAGCAATTAATAAAATTGCTATCAGCAAATCACAAAACTGACTGAAAAACACTGCTATCACACTTTTTTTCTTCTTTTCGGACAGCACATTTTCACCGCTTTTCAGACGAATTTCTTCTACCTGCTCCTTGCGTAAGCCTTCTCTCCTGACATTGAATTCCTGTTCTAACTCTTGAACAGAATAGTTCCAATACGCTTTCATAGACAGCCTCCTATTTTCAATTGTTTCATCCTGCTTGATATGTTTTAGAAGATTTGAATGAATTATTTTTTTCCATCCTGACTTTGAATATACCGAATGGTATATGGATAATAGGATGCAGTTTCCTCTTCCCAATGCTGGTTATAATAGTACTTTTGTACTCTTATTCCAAGGGATTGCGACATAATCAGATTCGTTAACATTCTGGATGCATTCTTTCTGCCTTTGATTCGAGCAGCATTCTGAATGGTAAGACATAACTGGTTATTGGAAGGAACCAATATATCTGTTTCCCTCATTATTCCCAAGTCAATCGTGTTAAGTATCTGTTCTGTATTTCCATCTGCTTTCGCAGATAACTCCATGCATTGCCCATCATCTTTCAAACAAATAACGGAGTTCATCTTCATGAATAAAAGGACAGCGCTTAAAACACATATTGTAACTAACATATGAACCATATTACTTTTTATACGTATTTTCATGCGTTCTTCCTCCTTGTCGGGCTTTTGCTACAAAAAAAAGAGACTTTTACCGCACGCTAAACGTGCGATAAAAGTCTCGTTCCTATCTCAGTGTACCATCCGGTTATAAATAACGTGATGACGAACAGCACAACATCCCTTTTATAGAATGCGAACTACTCCCTAATATCAATCTATTCGAATTCTAACACAAATCTCTTATCTGCGTCAAGAATCTGATTCATGATCTTTTATTTCCTTCATCTTCATCTTTTCTTTTAACTTATCCTTAAGCTTCTCTGACCGGCTCTTATAATATCCCTCTGCCAAATCAATTTCTTCCTGTTCTTCCTCTGCAGTTGCCTGAATAAATGGACTTGGGCACAGATAGCAGAGCCAATATCCAAATCCCACAATTCCGGCACCGCCAATTACATTTCCAAGCGTAACCGGGATCAGACAATGCGTGAAGAAATTTACCCATGTGAGTCCTTCTGCAACGATTTCGTATTTATCTGCTGTCAACAGTGCTGCCATACCAAAATACATATCTGCAATACTATGTTCAAAACCACATAATACAAATAACATAATCGGCCAAAAGCTGATAATCAGTTTTCCTGACATCCGTTTTGCCGCAAATGACATCCATACAGCCAGGCATACCAGCACATTACACAAAATCCCCCGGATAAACGCATCCGGTATCGTCAGATTCGTTCTTAATGCCCCTGCATTCACAATTGCCTGAGCCAATTGTCCGTTAAATAAATTCGGAGTATTTCCATATACAACCAAGGCTGCAACAAAAGCAGAACCCAAAAAATTCCCAATTGCTACGAAAAACCAATTCTTCAACATTCGAAAGACAGAAATCTTTTTCTCCAATGCTGCAAGAATCATCAAATTATTGCCCGTAAACAACTCACTTCCGGCAATCAGTACCATAGCTAAGCCTGCCGGAAATACACAGGCACTTAACAGTCTTGCAATGGAACCAGCCTCCAATGTAGCAGAAGCAGTTGTTGATGCGATGCCTGCAAATCCAATAAACATACCGGCAAAGAACCCTAATACCAGCATCTTAAAAATTGACATATTCGCCTTATGAATTCCTATTTCCACGAAATTTCTGGCGATTTCTAATGGTGAATGCATGTATGTACCTCCTCTTTTCTCTCTGCATACTTCATCGTTAGATAATATTATGATATCATTCCTTTCATGGATTTTAAAGATACTTATTTTAGGAATTCTAAAAGAACTTTTTCTTCTTAAAATAAATAATCTCCAGTGTAACCACCAAAACTGCAACAAGGAAAACCACAAGATATCCATATTTCCAATGTAACTCCGGCATATATGTAAAATTCATGCCATACCATCCTGTTAAAAGAGTAAGCGGTAGAAACAGTGTTGTAACTACTGTCAAAATACACATTATTTTATTCTGTTGTGCATCCTGTTGTGACTGGTATAATTCACGTAATTGCAAAACATTCTCCTGAAGGAGATGCACATGATTCTGAAGCCGTTCTATACGAAGTGTATATCTATTCCATGCCTCCATACTTTTTACCATAGAGAGACAATCATGAGACTGTATCGCGTCACCAATAGCAATCAACTGTTCATAATATGCATTGAATTCCGAAAGTTTTTGACGGTGTTTTGTCAATATCGTAAAAAAGTCTTTTGGAATACCATGAAGTAGCATATCCTCCATGTTTTCCATCTGCTTTTCAAAATGAGAAAGATACAATATATCGTTTTCAACCATCTGTTCCATCAGCTGTAGCAGAAGCTGGTCCGGTGACTGTACATTCTGTATTCTGTCTATCTGCTTTTCTATCCAACGCTTAAAATCTCCTGTGTCTTCCACAAAAACTAAAGATGTGTCAGTCATGTAAAAGCCAAGTGTAATCTGTGGGTGACGCTCTTCACTCTTCTGGGGGATTCGTAACGTTCCCAAAATGCATTCCCGAAACACCTCTGCCTTACAATACCGAATAGACCCAAGGCTATGCAAAAATTCCTTGTATTGATGGAATTGCTCTTTTCTCTCCCTGAATTCATCTATATTCAAAATTGTAAGAAATGGTTGTGCATCCTCGTTCTGAGTTGTACAGAACAGACCACCATCTTGGGATTGTCTGATATATTCTGTCATTTTCTCCTCCATTGTTTCATCTCACGCAATTTCTTTCATTCGAATTTACTGATTCATGCACAGGTCATTTTATCACAACCTATCATTTTTTCATAGACATACAGTGAAACTCTTTTAATAATCTCTGAGTCTTTTCAATTATCCCGGCAGACTATCCTTTACACACAATGCCCCCCAGCCTATCTGAGGGTTCGGAAATTGTGAAAACCCCGGTAATGGTCTGGCTCCTTTGATTAAATAGGCTTTCATTTTCTCTCCGTATAAAAATGGGTCGTTGCCTTGAAGAATTCCCCATTCCATTAACAAAGCAGCTCCCCCCGAAACAAAAGGTGCCGCCATAGAGGTGCCACTTCTGGTATCATATCCTCCACCGGGGGCAGCACTGGTGATATCGACTCCCGGAGCTACCAAATCCGGTTTACTCAAAACGCCTGTTTCCTCTCCTCTCCCGGAAAAAGCGGCATAACTATCCGTTCTGGAATCATATGCACCCACTGTTATAGCCCGGTCAGATGTTGATGGAATTGTGAGAGAAATCAACACCTCCGGACGCAAGAATTCTGTTCTTGTATTCGTGGCACCTGCTACCGGGAGCCAGATATTGTATTCTCCTGACCGTATATTTTTCGGAAAAATCAACAGGGTCCATATGCCTTCCTCAATATAGTTATCTGCCGGAATCAATGCAATATAGATTTCCTGACGAATGTTATAAGGTGTTGGCTGCCCATAATACAAAGAAATATTCGTCTGCGCAACTGCAACGGATTGCTTTTCTAATCGTTCATTGAAGGGACCAAGGACTGTACCCGACGGAGTTCGTATTCCAATTTCAAATTCGTCTCCATAATTTTTCCAAATCTGTAGATTTACCCCGGTTTCAAAGGGAGCTACAGTAAACTCAATCTCCTGATTCACCATCGTTTGAACTGTTGGGTTCCATATTCCTTTTGGCAGAACTCCGGCTGCATGTCTTCCCGTATTCCCCTCATTGCCAGCTCCTGCAACAATCACATTTCTTCCTAAATTGGCAACATCATCCATATATTGTTCCAACAGACTGCTTCCAAAATGGTCACCATAATTATTTCCAAAACTAAGATTCACTACAACGGGCTGCTGATATTCCAATCCATATCTTACTACCCAGTCAATTCCCTGCATTAATTCCGATGTCCTTGGAAAAGAACGCCGGCTTCCCGGTGCCAGCTTCACAATCAATAAATCTGCTTTGGGTGCAGCCCCAACATAACGTCCATTCGAAGCCCTGCCATTGCCTGCTGCAATTCCTGCCACATGGGTTCCGTGCCCGGATAAGTCAACTTCCGGGACGATTTCCAGACGACGGGTGACAGAATCTGCCTCCAGCGCCCGATTAATGTCTTCTGCCGTATATATCGTTCCCATATTGTATCCCACAGGTGGATTGCCGGGTGCTGACTGATCCCACATCTCAATAATTCTGGTAGTTCCATCTTCCTTTCGAAAATCAGGATGGGTATAATCAATTCCGGAATCAATCACAGCAATCACAATTCCTTCTCCTGTCAGAGACAGGGGCGGCAGCTTCACCGGATTCATACAGGAAGCGCGAATTCCTTCCATTTCATCCAACACCAATGCCTTGGGTTTTTCAATAAACTCTACCTGAGGATATTCAGCCAGTCGTTCAATCAAATGTTCCCGGATTCTCACAATTGCATACTCATTTAATAACGGTATAATGGCGATTGATAAGTCCTCCATAATAGAAGATAAATCACCGGAATATTTTATAATCAACTCCCACTCTTGAAACATTTCATCATAGCCTACATCTAAATCCAGACTTTTTTCCCGTTCCTCCTCCGTCAATTCCAAGGACAGCTGTAATTCCGTATCAATTTTAGGATTATTCATATACTTCTCATTTTCTGTATTTATACTATTGTATGATTAAAGCGTTTATTGTTGTACTCCCAGTACAAGAATCTATCAAAATAAAAAAGCTGAACTATCCTGTTTTCTTGCACAGGATAGTCCAGCCTATATCGCTATTTTATTTTATAAACAGAATCTACTCTACATAATTCCCCAGTGTCACTGTCGTTTCACCGGCTTCATACTTACCTCTTGCATCGGAACGAGAATAGGTTACAGTAATTGTATCTCCCGGTTCTTTTGATGCCAGAATTGATTTAATTTCTGTCATAGATGAAATATCCTTACCATCTACAGCTATAATCACATCTCCCGATTGAAGACCCGCTTGGTCTGCCGGAGCTCCTTCCACAACTGCTAATAGATAAACTCCTTCCGGCATATTGAAAGAAGCAGCATCATATGCACTTAAATCTCTGCCTTGGATTCCCATATATGCAGAGCCAACTGCAATGTTTGACTGGGTGCCATCAATAATACTTTGAACAACCGGTATTGCATCCGAAACAGGAATTGCATATCCCATACCTTCTACATTATTATTGTAGTTATTTGCCTTTGCAGAATTAATGCCTATTAACTGTCCCTTTAGATTGAACAATGCACCACCACTATTTCCTTCATTAATTGCCGCATCTGTCTGAATCATTTTAATGGCAGAATTGTTAATCGTAACTGTTTTATCCAATGCACTGACATAACCTACGGTTACTGATTGTCCATAGCCAAGGGCGTTTCCAATAGCAACTACCGGCTCACCAACTCTGGTTGTCTCCGAATCTCCTAATTCTGCAAGTATTAGTGTATTCAAAGTATCTTTCGATAAATCTGCCTTTTTCACCGATACTACTGCAAGGTCATTTCCTGCATCTGTACCTACAATTGTTGCCTGTGCATCCGTCTCATCACAAAAGCCTACAGTTAATGATTCTGTTCCCTCCACCACATGGTTATTGGTTACAATCAACAGGCGTTCATCATCTTCACCAATAATTACACCGGAACCACAACCGGTAATGGTCCTTTCAGCGGAACCACCATAAAAATACGCATATGGATTCTGGTAAATGGTTGTACTGGTAATAGATACAATGGAAGGCATTACTGCCTCTGCCAAATCTGCGATGTTATAAATCTGACTTTCTTCATTTACCATTATATCTATATCCTGAGTTCCTCCAATTTGCACTTTCGAAGCCTGTGATTTTGAATCACTTGTGGATTCCTTCTCACCTTTTGTTGTTCCCAAAACCCGTTCTGACACTGTTTCTGCTACATGTTCAGCTCCTGTTTTCACTCCAAAAAAAGTCACTCCAGCCAATGCACCAAATATCAATCCACTGGCGGCAACAATTCCTACTTTTTGAAAAAACTTTTTCATCTGACATTCCTTCTTTCTATCATTAATGTTGCCATTCTTTCTTCAATCACTTGAATTGTGACTAGCATAGAAAAGAAATGTGATAAAACTGTGTTAAAATTATTATCCTTTTGTGATTCTTTCCATTATTATTCTACGTTATTATTCAATCGAAATTCTCTTCTTTTCTTCAATTTCCGGCTTCTTCTCCTTCGGAAACGCAATGGTCAGAATACCATTCTCATATTTTGCCTTTACATCTTCCTGTGTCAGGTTCTCACCAATGTAGAAGCTTCTTGCACATTTTCCCATGTAACGTTCTCTGCGAATGTATTTGCCACACTTTTCATCCTCATCAATCTTTTTTGCATGAACACCGCTAATGGTCAAATAACCCTTTTCCAATTCTGCATGTATCTCATCCTTTTCAAAACCAGGCATCTCGATTTCCAGCAAATAATCCGGTCCAATCTCTTTTACATCGGTTCTCATAAGCGCCTTCGCACTATCACTGCCACTCAAAGAATTGAACATCTCATCAAAATAACTATCATTAAAAAAACTTGGTACTATCATAATTTTGTCCTCCTTATCATTCTTGAAATAATTTATTATTTCCTTTGTTCTAAATGTAATATAACACTCATTGTTAGCACTGTCAACTAGTGAGTGCTAATTTCACAAAATATTCACAATTAGGGTAGCATTTTCCATCGCAATCATGTACATTGATATTATAATAAATCGTTCATTCAATAAGGGAAGGGGAGTTACTTATGAAAAAAGAACCAAAAGAGTATAAAAAGAAAGTACACACTGTCCAACAGCCTATCAATAACTTGATTGCCAAAGAATACGAAGACCCAAGAGATGCCACATATCTGAATACCTTTAAGCTTAGCAAGGGATTTGACAAGATAGCCAAACTGTATTTTGAATATGGAATTGAGCGAATAAATACCATCTGCTATACCGGTTCCAACATTCGAGTCACAGAAGAAAATATGCCTTATCTTTATCACTGTCTGGAATTAGTTTGTCAAACATTAAGTGTTGAGAAAATCCCACCCCTCTATGTTATGCAGGGTGATATAAATGCATTTACAATTGGTGCCAGTGACCCAATTATTGTAATAAACGATGCCTGTATCCGACGACTAAATCATGAGGAATTATTATTTATTCTTGGACACGAAGTCGGACATATAAAAAGCGAACACTGTCTATATCATTCCATTGGTTCCAGCATTCCGATTATTGGCGGCGTTGTTGGTGCACTAACCCTGGGTTTGGGTGAAATCGTTATGCAGGGACTCATGATTGCCTATTATGACTGGGTCAGAAAATCTGAGTACACCGCTGACCGTGCAGGACTTCTAGCCTGTCAGGATCTGGATGCCGCAATTTCAGCCATGGCTAAAATTGCCGGACTGCCTAAGGAATACTATGATACATTTCAACCCGAATACTTCTTGGAGCAGGCACAGGTATTTCAGGATATGGACGAAAGCATGTATAATCGTATACTAAAAATAATCAGTGCCAAAGGATCAACCCATCCATGGACAGTAATACGTGCCAAGCAAATGAAGGACTGGGTAGATAGTGGAGATTATGAACGAATTCTCAATCGTACCTCTGTCTGGCTGATAGAAGAAAAAGAACGCCTGGAAAAGAAAATTGAAACAACTACTCAGGCTGCTGAAGAAGCGGACACTAAAGCAAAGGAAGCACAGGCAGAAGCTGAAACAACCGCACAAGAGGCAGAAGCTGCTGCACAGGCACTAACCACTGTTTCACCTGATAAGAAAAGTGCTGCTACAAGAACTGCAAATCAGTTGGCAAATACTGCAAAATCTGCTGCTTCCAAAGCAAAATCTCTTGCAGAAGCCGCTGAAAAAGCAGCGAAACTGCGTGACGAAACCATTCAAGTTGCAGAAGAAATTGCTGCCACTATTGATTATGGTGCTCTTCTGAAATTAAAATCTACAGAAGAAGCCTCCTCTTCTGCACTCCCGGCATTGGAATCCTCTGAAACTACACTCCCAGCTCCGGAATCCACTGGTGTTGCACTGCCGGCTCCGGAATCTTCTGAAACTGCACTGCCGACTCCGAAATCCTCCGATGTTGCAGCCCCGACTTCGGAACCCAATTAATTCAGAGCAACTTAGTCTGCCCCTTCCAAGCAGATAAATGTATAAATCTTATCTACTTAGAAGGGGAGCATATTAACTATTTATCCAAACGAATGCTACAGTCCTTCTCTCCTATCAAAGAGATCGTGTAAAGTCAAATATGAAAAACGGCATCAGGACTCCGTCACCTATGGTGATACCTCATGCCAAATAATTGAGGTAATATATGAAACTTTATATGAAAGAAATGAAAAAATTCATAACTATACTGCTTGTATTCGCTTTATTCCTTTCCGGAATGTGTTTGAAAGAGATTTCATCAGATTCCTTTTTTTCGTTTCCTGATACTCTGCATTCTGAATCTACATTCGATTTATTGCGGTCACAAGTTACCGATCCCGTTTTCCGTACCGAAGAAATTCTGAATCATCAGGAATGCTTTTCTCCTGAAATCAGAAATCGAAGAACTACATCTTCTTATCGTTTAAAACCAATATCTGATTTTATTAATATTGAAAATTTCTCGTTTTCGTATGCACTTTTTTCTATATTCGCAGTCTTTGTCATATGTTCTATAGAATTCTGTGCAACTATCATAATCTATTACATCCATCATAAAGACGGAAAAAAATCAAGAGTCCTTATATAAACTTCAGCCTATGTTAGCATAGGCTTCTTTGCGTGTGCAAAAATATAATAAAAAGGAGTCTTGAATATGAATATTGGTGTTATTCTGTTAGTTATCGTAGGTGGAACCATTGGTATCAGCTCCACCTTATATCTTATTATTTCTGCTTTTTGGGTATTGGGGCAGAAGATTTACCGTAAGATTAAATATCACGCTTCCTTATATGATTAAGTAGAGTAAATTAAGGTTTATCTTACTGACTAGTGTTCGGCTTCGAATATATATACTTGATGCAGACACGCTAATCGCACTACGTGCTTAGGGGTAGTGCACTGACGTGCACGCAGGTCGTAAGGAATCCTCCCACTTCGTGGGTCCCTCCTTGCGACAAGATACGCTTCGGTCAGTACGTAGCGGTACATAGGATTGCAAAAGACGCAATCCAAGTACCGACGTACTTTTAGAGTCTGCATTCAAGCATATATATTCATCCGCCGAACATCTACTCCAGTAAAATCCATAATTTACGTGGAAAGCAAAGTACTGCTCCGCACAAGGCATCAATGACTGCGGAGCCATACTACTTTCCCCAATATAAACTATGGTTCTTATCCATTTCGAAGCACTCTGGCGGTCTTAGGTGCAATCTACTCTGGTACTACATACAGCGCAGCTCATACCGGTTACTGAATATTGTTCCATTTTATCGTCACCTCGTTTTCACACAATTTCTAATTTCATTTCCGTCTGAATTTCCAACTGATTTTATCATGTCCATTTCTCATAATCTTTTTTCATAATAATTTTCTGCTATTTCACCAGCTTATGTAATGTGGTCAGCAGTTTTTCTACCGTTTCCTCCTTTCCATCCCGAATATCCCGAATGACACAGGTTTTAATGTGACAAGTAAAAAAAACTCTGCAAATCCATTGTACTTGATTCACAGAGTTTTTCTCAGCTCACATGTTCAAAAAAGGAACGTTTCATAATTTCTGTCAGACTATGCCCACCGCTGCATGATTATATTTTACTTTTCCGACTTTTCGAAGAACATATCCAAACTTTGTTGTGGTCGCAGAAATCATAATATAAATATATCTCTGATTTTCCATTCTGCCACACCCCCTCTACAACGAAACAAATGCCTGTCATTTACATTTTTTTATCATATCATATACATAGGAGAAAAAACACTGCTAATTTATTCCTTTTTTTGAAATAGACTCCGAAAAATGATTTCGAAATTGTTAATAATTCAATAATGTGGTATACTATTAGCTACGGTATGTTTTCCAAAACAAAAATAAGATAAAAGATAGAGGTAATACACATGCAAATTGGATTCGATAATGATAAATATCTGAAAATGCAGTCCGAACATATTATGGAACGGATTGGAAAGTTCGATAACAAGCTATATTTGGAATTTGGTGGAAAATTATTCGATGATTTCCATGCCTCCCGTGTACTTCCGGGCTTTGCAGCAGATAGCAAACTACAAATGTTGATGCAGCTTGCCGACCAGGCTGAAATCGTAATGGTAGTAAGTGCGGAGGATATTGAACGCAATAAGATACGAGGAGACTTGGGCATCACCTACGACAATGATGTCATTCGCCTGATTGATGAATTTCAGTCCAGAGGATTGTATGTGGGAAGTGTTGTTCTGACCAAATATGCAGAACAGCGTCGTGCTGTTTCCTTCCAAAAGCGTCTGGAACATTTAGGCTTCAAAGTATATCACCATTATGTGATTCCGGGCTATCCAACTAATGTGTCCCAGATTGTCAGTGAAGACGGTTATGGCAAGAATGATTACATTGAAACTACTCGTCCTTTAGTTGTTGTAACTGCTCCCGGTCCCGGTAGTGGTAAAATGAGTACCTGTCTGTCTCAGTTATATCATGAACACAAACGGGGTATCAGTGCCGGTTATGCAAAATACGAAACCTTCCCTATCTGGAATCTTCCTTTGGATCATCCGGTAAATCTTGCTTATGAAGCTGCAACAGCTGATTTAAATGATATTAACATGATTGACCCATTTCATTTGAAAGCCTATGGTGAAACTACCGTTAATTATAACCGGGATGTTGAAATCTTCCCTGTATTAAACACCATTTTCATGAAGATTCTGGGAGAAAGTCCTTACAAATCTCCAACAGATATGGGTGTAAATATGGCAGGAAACTGTATTATTAACGATGATGTCTGCCGGGAAGCTTCCAGACAGGAAATCATCCGCAGATATTATCAGGCAATTGCAGGAGTCGCAGACGGCACCCGGGGAGAAGAAGAGGTTGGAAAACTTGAGGTTCTGATGAATCGGGAATCCCTGACTCCGGAATATCGTCACACTGTAAAACCGGCATTAGACCGCGCAGAAGCAACCGGTGCTCCGGCAGTAGCCATTGAATTACCGGACGGACAGATTATTACCGGAAAAACCGGCGACTTATTAGGCTCCAGCTCTGCTGCACTGTTAAATGCAATTAAGGTGCTTGCCGGAATTCCACATGAAAAGGCAATCCTTTCACCGGAATCCATTGCACCAATTCAACAGTTAAAAACACAATATCTGGGCAGCAAGAATCCAAGACTTCATACAGACGAGGTACTGATTGCATTATCTGCAACTGCTGCCAATAACAGCGAAGCTGCTCTTGCACTGGAACAATTACCAAAACTAAAGGGATGTCAGGTTCATTCTACCGTATTGTTGTCAACGGTTGACCGTAACACCTTCCAACGGCTGGAATGTGATGTAACTTGTGAGCCACAGACGATGTAAGGAGTAACATCCGAGTTATTTAATACTCTTTGCAATTTATTTAACTTTGGTTGCTAATTATATGAATTGCCGCATCATGAATAAAATCATGATGCGGCAGTTTTTTCATAAACGATTGTAACTATTAACTCAGAATACCCTTTCCATATCAACTTTTTCCTCTTTTCCATCTTGATTATTATAATCTAGTCTCTCTTCGCACATATCTTCCTTTTTTTGAATTGTCGGAACAACAATGAATACAAGAATTGCTACTATGAGTAACAGTAATCCCGAAACAGCCGGTTCACTTGCAGGTGATATAACAGAGGCAGATTTCATAAATCCCTGACAGATATGTAATAGTGCTAAAGAAATCTCTGCTAATCCAAGAATTATAACTGCAACCATTCTCAATACACTGTTTTTCAATTTCATAAAACAATTTACGGCAAGTCCTATCATTCCCAAACTTATCGCACTTCTTATTAACATTTCTAAAATTATAGTAATCCAGATACAAACAACTCTATCATGTGTTGCTATTGAATAGCCTTTCTCATAATAATCTGTCATTTGTTCCACATATGGAATGCTATAGAACAAGTGAAGTGAATTAATCGCAAGTGTAAGTAATGCATTAAGAATAAATCCAATCCCTGTTAATTTCATAAGCTTTCCTTTTGTGAAACATCCAAGTGCTATTAGCAGATAATTCACCGGATAAAACAATGCTCCAAGCAGCACTTCCAAAAATATTGGCATACTAAGTAATGTATCTTCAATTGGTCCGTTGGCAACTAAATTGTTTCCAAGTGCTTGGAGCTGATCGATAAACGTCGCTAGTACATTACTTCCTAACATTAGTATCACTAAAACTCCTGCAACAACAAATGGTGTTGCTGTTTTCTTACTAAATTCCATACACGTTTCCCCCTTGCAATTCTATAAGTTCTCTATTTCTTTTTTATCTCAGAATTAATTCTCACTTTCCACAACTATTGTAGCAAAATTATCCTGTGCAGTAAACATTATCCTTTTATTTCATTTTTCCTCATATCACTTATTTCAATTCATTTTATAGAATTACCACCATCATAAAAAAATGTCAATTGGAGCGGTAATGAGGTCATGACTAACGTTAAATCTCGTCAATGCACGTGAAAAGGATAACCATAAAAGGTCAAAAAAAGACAACCACAAAAATGGTTGTCTCTTCGTGCGGGCAACAGGACTTGAACCTGCACGTCGGGGACACTAGAACCTAAATCTAGCGCGTCTGCCAATTCCGCCATGCCCGCTTGCACATGTTCGATTATAACAAGGATTTGTTATTCGGGCAAGTTGTTTTTTCAAAACTCATCCAAAAATTTTATCAAAATTCCTCCAAAAACGGATGCTCTTCCCCTTTTGCCTTATACCCTACCAGGGTGTCCACATTTACATCATGAATGGAATTGAATATGTTCATCTCCACCAGTGGATTGGTCTTCTTCAATTCACGAATCAACTCCTTGGTTTCCTGTCGTTTGGACATACCATCCTCATTATTCGTCTGTTCATAGGCTTCCGTAAACCGACAGGCACATTGCAGGAATTCCAAATGGTTGTAATTCCGCCAGGATATAATTGCATCTTCATGGACACAGTACAGAGGACGAATCAATTCCATTCCCTCGAAATTCGTACTTTTCAAGCGCGGACGCATGCCTTGAATCTGGGCTCCATACAGCATGCCCATGAGTGTCGTTTCAATTACATCACTGAAATGATGTCCCAATGCAATCTTATTGCAACCAAACTCCTTTGCCTTGGCATATAGATTTCCCCGCCGCATTCTGGCACAAAGATAGCAGGGATTCCGGTCTGTATTATTTGCCACGTCAAAGATATCGGATTCGAATACAGTAACAGGAATCTCCAAAAGCTTCGCATTATCTATGATTTTCTGGCGGTTTTCCGGATTATATCCCGGATCCATGACCAGATAGGTCAGTTCAAAGGGTACATCACTGATTCGCTGTAATAACTGCATACATTTTGCAAGCAGCATGGAATCTTTGCCGCCGGAGATACAGACTGCAATATGGTCATCCTTCTGAATCAGGGCATACCGTTTTACCGCAGTTGTAAAAGGGCTCCAGATATCCTTTCGATATTTCTTATGAATACTCTGTTCAATTTTCTGACAAGGGCTCAATACTCGTTTCATATTATTTCAGCTTGGAATCCGCGGTAATTGGTTCAAATACCCGCTTATCCTCTCTGGACTCCTTTTCCTTCTTCGCTCCCTCTGTAGCTTCCTTACAGAAGGTTTCCTGTGCACTAATCTTTTCTTTGCCACGAAGGTCTTGTTTTACATAAGTTCCATCCGGTTGAAGGATGTATGCTTTCAAGGTATCCGCTAACTGTACATCCAGAATATGCTTTGCCTTTGCTTTGGTTTCTGCATCCTCCACAGGGAACATAATCTCCACACGCTTATCCAGATTTCTCGGCATCCAGTCTGCACTTCCCATATAGATTTCTTCAAAACCATCATTATAACAGTACAGAATTCTGGCATGTTCCAGAAAATCACCAACAATCGAACGGACTGTGATATTCTCACTTAATCCCGGGACACCGGCACGAAGACAGCAGATACCCCGTATGATAAGTTCAATTTTTACACCGGCATTGGAAGCTTCATATAGTGCTTCCATTACCTTCGGATCACATAAGGAATTCATCTTTGCTATAATATGTGCCTGTTTTCCGGCTTTGGCATTCTCAGCTTCCCGATGAATCAGCTCCAGTACCGTATTCTTTAGCCAGATTGGTGCCACTGCAAGCTTATTCCAGCTTGCCGGTTCCGAATAACCGGATAACATATTGAATACGGCAGTTGCATCTTCACCAATGGAATCCGATGCCGTTAGAATTCCTGTATCCGTATATAATCTGGCAGTTACATCATTGTAGTTACCGGTTCCCAGATGAACATAGCGCTTGATTCCGTCTTCCTCCCGACGCACTACCAAAGCTATCTTTGAGTGGGTCTTTAAGCCCACCAGACCATAGATGACATGACAGCCTGTTTTTTCCAGTTTCTTTGCCCAGTTAATATTATTTTCTTCATCAAATCGTGCTTTCAATTCTACCAGTACCGTTACCTGTTTTCCATTCTCTGCTGCCAATGCCAAAGCTGCAATAATCGGAGAATTGCTGGATACCCGATAAAGGGTCTGCTTAATTGCCAGTACTTTAGGGTCTACCGCGGCCTGACTGATAAACTGCACCACCGGGTCAAAGCTGTAATATGGATGGTGGAGGAAAATATCCTTTCGCTTAATCTGTTCAAAGATACTCTCTTCGTTGTTCAACTCCGGAACCGGCTGTGGAATATACTTTGGATTCTTTAAATGCTCAAAGCCTTCCAAGCCACTTAACTTACTTAAGAATGTTAAATCAAGAGGTCCATTGATTGCAAATATATTGGTTTTCTCTACATGAAGCTGCTTGCTTAACTCTTTCAAGAGTTCCTTATCAATAGAATCTTCAACCTCTAAACGAATTACCTCACCCCATTGGCGCTGTTTAATCTGCTTCTCGATTTCCTTTAACAAATCTGCTGCTTCATCTTCATCAATGGTCAAATCCGCATTTCTCATAATCCGATATGGATGAGCACAGGTTACTTCATAATTCAGGAACAGCTTGGAAATATTCTTCTCAATTACCTGTTCCAGCAGAATTACTTCCTGTACTCCTTCCTGATTGCCCGGTACATGAACAATTCGCGGCAACACAGACGGCACCTGTACGGTTGCAATCTCAACCTGTTCAGAATCTTTTTTTCGAATCAGGGCTCCAATATTCAATGTCTTATTGCGAATCAAAGGAAATGGTCTTGAGGCATCCACTGCCATTGGTGTCAATACCGGATACACATCCTTATCAAAGAAATCATCTACATATTTCTGCTGTGCTTCTGTCAAATCCTCGTGATGGGTAATCACATGCAGTCCATTCTTTTCCAGAAGCGGAAGCAGGGAACGATTATAGGTTGCATACTGGCTATTCATAAAGGCTTTTGTCTTTGGAATAATTTCTCCCAACTGCTCTGCCGGGGTCATACCTGCAATATCCGGTTTCTCATATCCTGCATGCACCATATCCATTAATGATGCTACTCGTACCATAAAGAATTCATCCAGATTGGATGCTGTGATTCCTAAGAATTTAATTCGCTCAAAGGGACGAATATTTTTATCCTTCGCTTCTCCTAATATCCGATAATTAAACTCTAACCAGGATAATTCCCGATTTACATAATTCGATGCTTTTTTCAGTTCTTTATTTACCTTCTTATCTGCCATTATACATTCCTCCTCTGTTTCAATACCGGGCGGATTCCATAAATCCGTTCAAAGAAATCTGCCTTTTCCTTAAAGAGTGCTGACTCTAATGTAATATTCTCTATGGTATCTACTGTAATCACTAACTTTTTATCTTTGATTTGCATGCTGAACTTCTCCACCTTCTGCTTATGAGAACGGTCTAAGGCATTTGCCACACGCAATATAGCGGCAAGCTTTGCAACTGTCGTGTATGAAGCAGCTCCCAACGAATCCTTCACGTATTGATAAGCCGGAAGGTACATGGTATTATATCGAACCGCATTCGCCACCTCTTCCCGTTCTTTATGAGAAAGCCCTACCATTTCCGTGGACATGATAATATTATAAGAATTGTTTGCTACATTCTGCATGTTAATAAACTTACCACAATCATGAAGAATACAGGCAATCTCTAACTGTAACCGTTGTTTCCGATTCATACCATGCTGTTTCTTCATGGCATCAAAGATAGCAAGAGCCATGTTTGATACATACATAATATGAGTCTTATTACTCTTATACCGCTTTGCCATTGCCATGGCAGATGCCAGAATATCCTGTTCGAATTTCCGTCCAATGGTAAATTTCCGTTCTGTATCCATGTAATCCGCTACAATTCCATCACAAAGGGTAATATCATGGAGGAATATCTCATCTGCCTTGGTGGTTTCCACCAGAATCCGGTACACAATGATTGCCGGACGAATCAGGGTAGCACGTTCAAATGGAATACCATAATTCAATGCCATATCCTGTGGAGATACATTCAAAATCTTCTTATACAAGTAATCAATCTGGTCCTTTGTCATCAGATTCTTTATCTTCAATTCCGGAGCAATCTTTTGTAATGCCTGAATCTCATCTCCAATGGCAATAACATTCTTAATATTCTTATCTCCCAGATACATGGTATTGAAGGTATTCAATTCATTCTGAACATACTCTTCAATTATCTCTTCTCCATTGGTCACTCTCGATTCAATGCCTGACATCATATCACGGACACGTATGGAACCGATTTTAATGTTCTGGGTAGCTGTTAACAACTGCTTTTCAAACAAAGAAATCTGAATACTTCCGGCTCCCATATCCAAAAGTGCCGTATTACGACTGGTAATTTCATCGAATTCCTTCATGGTAGATGCACAGCCCTTTAACATCATAAAACGATGCTCTGAGTTGCTGAGAATCTCTACTTTAATTCCGGTTCGAAGTTCAATCAGTTCAATAATCATTAAACTGTTGCTTGCTTCCCGAATCGCACTGGTAGCATATGCCCGGTAATCCTTACAATCATATTCCTTCATTTTGTCCTTGAATTTCATAAGACAAGTACACAATTCATTGATTTTTTCATTGCTTACATATCCCAGACGGTAGGTATCGCTTCCCAGCTCTAAGATATGACTGACACAATCCACTTCCCGAAATCCCCATTTTGCTGTAACCTCAAATATCTTCATGGAAATATCATTCGAACCTACATCAATTGCAGCAAACATCTGATATGCCATATAAACTCCTCCATTTCTATTTTTCTGTTGTATGAATACAATAATTACCCAATAATTTAAAATCAGTAGACTCACTTCGTATTCCTGTTAATGCGTTCTGTACCGATGCATCTCCCAGATTACCATCGAAGGTTATAAAGAACCGATACTCCCATTGTCTCTCCGGCAACGGTTCTGATTCAATACTGGTCATGTTCAAACCATTAAATATAAAATGCCCTAACGAATTATACAGACTTCCGCTTTCGTGAGGCAGAGAAAAGCTAATGCTGATGCTGTCTGCATCCTTTGTATATATCTTATCTTTCGCAATCACCACAAACCTGGTTGTATTGTTCTTCAGTGTATTAATATTTGGCTGTAATACTTCCAGGTCATACAATTCCGCCGCACGCAGACTGGCAACTGCCGCCTGAGTCTTATCACCGTCCTGCTTAATCTTTTGGGCACTAACCGCCGTATTTGCCAGACTGATTTGCTTCCATCCATGCTCCTCCAGATATGGCTTGGTCTGCATCAATGCCTGTGGGTGCGAGTATACGGTCTGAATATCTGAAAGCTTCGCACCCTTTACTCCAAGCAACGCCTGTGATACCTCCAGAGAAACTCCACCCACAATGGAAACATCATGAGCCTGTATCAAATGATAGATACCACTTACAAAACCTGCAGAAGAATTCTCAATCGGCAAAACCCCATAATCTGCCTTTCCCTGTTCAATTACCTCTACAATATCTTCGAATTTCTCTACATTTGAGCTGTGTACCTGCGTGCCGAAGAACTGAAGCATCGCCTGTTCACTAAATGCTCCCGGAACACCTTGATATACCACCCTTGTATCCGGTGTAATATTAAGTGTTTCCACCTGTGTATATTCTTTGGTAAATGTCTGTTCCCTGTCACCCAGAATATTGTATTGATACCGACGACTGATTGACATAATCTGCAAAAATAATTCTTCAATACTATGGCGGTTAAAATCACTGTCTGCCAATGCCCCCAGTTTTTCCAGTTTTTCTAATTCTCTCTGACGGTCATAGATAGCCTTTCCTGATTCCCGTTTGCTTTCTGCTACCTTTCCAGCCAGTTCCATACGGCGTTGGAACAGTGCAACAATTTGCTTATCTACAGAATCTATATCTGTTCGTATCTGATTTAAATCCACGTTGTTTCCCCTTTTCTTATTGTTCTTTATCTTAATGTTGACAACATTTGACATACTGTTAATCCGGTTATGGGATCCCGAAGATTCGGTGCCAATTCTGCCAAAGGCTCTAACACAAATGTTCGCAAGCCCACCTCAGGATGCGGAATACACAAATCCTCTGTTTCAATAACAGCTTTATCATAATAAAGGATATCAATATCCAATGTTCTTGGTCCCCAATGAACCTCTCTGGTTCGATGCTGCTCTGCTTCTATCTGATGTATATGTGTCAAAACCTCTTCCGGTGTAAGTAACGTTCTACATCGGATACAGGCATTTAAGAAATTATCCTGTTCCACATTGCCATAAGGCTCTGTTTCTATATAGGAAGAAACCATTACATCTCTGTAAGCTTCATGCTTCTTTAACTGCTCTACGGCATAATCCAAATGTGCTTTCTTATCTCCCATATTGGAGCCAATACTAAAATACACTTGATGCCAGCTTCGCTCAATTACAACAGAAACCGTATCAATCGGCAGCATAATAGGTGCCCATGGTTTTTTAATCTCCAAACGTATGGCAACCAGACTGTCATATTGGTGAAGCAACCGTTCTGCAACCGTTTCCGCAACTGCCTCCAACAGCTTATAGTTCCGTTCCTCCATAATTGCCTTTATGGTATGACATACATCTCCATAATGAATGGAATACTCCAGATTATCCGTTTTTCCTGCCTGTCTGGTGTCCGTATAAAGAATAGCCGATACCAGAAACTTCTGTCCCAGAGTATTCTCTTCTTCATAAACACCATGATGACAGAATACCTCTAAATTAGAAATGCGAATTTCATCCATCTTGTTTCTCCTCTGTCTCTATCATTACAGTTTAGTTACTGACTGCCTTTACTTCCAAATATTACTTTGCCCGTAGCATAGCCAAGGTCATCTTTGCTGCCCGCAGATTCCCCTGTACATCATGCACCCGAATAATGGAACAGCCCTTCATGATACCCAGAACCGTTGTGGCAATCGTGCCTTCTTCCCGTTCCTCTACCGGCAAATCCAATGTCAAACCAATCATTGACTTTCTGGAGGTTCCCAGGAGAATTGGATAACCAAGGTTCTGTAACAGTTCCAAATGATTCATCAATTGCAGATTCTGTTCCAAATTCTTTGCGAATCCGATACCCGGATCAATACACACCTGCTCCATATCCATTCCTGCCTGTTCTGCCAGCACAAGACTTTCACGCAAGTCTGTAACCACATCTTCCAAATAATTAGTATATACCGGTTCTTTCCGGTTGTGCATCAGGCAGGCAGCTACCTTACCTTCCGCTATTACCTCTGCCATTGTTCCATCCCATTTCAATCCCCAGATATCATTAATCATATCTGCACCGGACTGAATTCCGGCTTTTGCCACTTGAGACTTATAGGTATCCAAGGAAACCGGAATGTCCATTCTGGCTTTTACAGCTTCAATAATCGGACATACCCGTTCTATTTCTTCCTGTGCTGAAATCTTAATATGATTCGGACGGGTAGATTCTCCACCTACATCAAGAATATCGGTTCCTGCCTGAATCAATTCCTCTGCATGAAACAAAGCCTGATCCAAACTGTTAAATCGCCCTCCATCGGAAAAAGAATCCGGCGTCACGTTTAATATTCCCATCATATATACTTCATGTTCAGTGTCAAATGACCATTTTCCTATTTTCACGTTTTTCTAATCCTCCAAGTACAATGCTCTTTCCTAAAGAAATTAATAAATTATCTGATGATTTCGTATAGCATCATCCCAATAACACGTTTTTGAAGCCATGCAGTCATAACAATTTCTAGATAATTTATCAGCCCGATATAACAAATTTTTACAGTATTCATTCACAGTCTGCTCCGTCTCATTCTCAGAATTTCTATGAGCCAGAACTGCCTGACAGACCATTTCAATTTCCTCTGTGGTAAATCCACATTCTGAAAGTATCACTTTTGCCAGTTCCGCCCCTGCCTGATGATGATTTTTCCCGTTTCGATACTCTTGGCTTCTACCTAAATCATGAACCAGTGCCATTGCATAAATCACTTCTTTATCTAAACATCCCTGCTCTTCTAAATTCAATATGTATGCAATTCTTGCCACGTCCAAAGAATGCTCCAGATTATGCCTGCAATAAATCCGTTCTGCTTCTGCTTCCTCAATCTGACTTCTACATTGTTGAAACAATGGATGTTTCATAATTCTGTCTACCCGTTCCATATTATCAGTCACCAATTCTTCCTATATAATATAAAGAGCCAAATGCTATGATGACATCCTCCGGCTCTGCCTCCGACAATGCCTTCTCATATGCCTGCTCCGGTGTTTCTGCAATCTCTACCTGATTACAAAACTCCCTAACCTCTTCTGCAAGTTGCTCTGCCGGCAATGCCCTCTGATTATCAGGTACCGTTATTACATATACCCTCCATGCCAGAGGAACTAATAAGGATAACATCGTGTAATGCTCCTTATCTCCTAATACCCCTATTATATAAATTATCCTGCGGTTTGTAAAATGCTTTGTCACCTGTTCATATAGTTGTCTTGCTGCATCCGGATTATGTGCTCCATCCCGAATAACGTAAGGCGAACGCTTTATAACCTCAAATCTCCCCTTCCACTCCGCTTTATGTAAACCTTTTATGATATTCACTTTTTTTAAACCATTTTTTTCGTTTATTTTCAATTGTTTACCAACAATTGTCAATGCTTCAATCGCTGTAATTGCGTTATATATTTGATATTTCCCAAGCAGTCCAATTTCATATTCCACGTTTTTATAACAAAACTGTTCTGCTTGCAAATTCTCTTGTTTTATCACTAATTGCTGTAAATCCGGCACAACCAACTCAGCATTATGTAAACTGCACTGTTCTAAAATAACAGGCATTGCCTTTTCGTTGATGGGATATACCACACACGGCACATAATCCCGTAGAATACCGGTTTTCTCATATGCAATTTTCTCAATGGTGTCTCCCAGAATTTTCATGTGATCCAGACTGATAGAACTAATAATTGTACATATCGGTTTGCTCACTACATTAGTAGCATCCAGTCTTCCTCCCATACCGGTTTCTAACAAAACCACATCAACATTTTGTTCATAAAAATACAAAAAAGCCACTGCCGTCTCAATCTCGAAAGCAGTCACTCCATGAATTCCATCCTGCTCCATTTCCTCGACTACCTTCCGTACCCGATTCAAATAGCAGCCAAACTCTTCTTCTTTCATATAAGTACTATTGATTTGAAACCGTTCCAGATAGCAAAAAACAGTAGGAGAAACATATTTTCCCACCTGATATCCCGCCTCCTGAAGCACAGCATCCATATATGCCAGAATAGAACCCTTTCCATTGGTTCCTGCTATATGAACCACCTTACATTGATTCTGTGGCTCCCCTAACCGAACTAACAGCTCCTGAATGTGCTCCAATCCCAGCACACTTCCCAAGCGATTTCGTTCCTCTATATAATTCATGGCTTCCTGAATATCCATGCTGTCTCTCCTTGTCGTTCCGTACTTTTAATCTGTCGCTTCTTGAAATCCTGTATTATATGGTACATGCTGAACTAACGGTGTGTTTTCATCAATAGGAAGAATCTCATATCCCTCCTCTTTCAACACATCAATTAAGCCCTGCAGACTTTCTACCGTATTATGTCGGGATTGTATATCATGCATTAGTACAACTGAAGTATCATTCTGCCTCACACTGGTCATAATATTATCAATTAACTTATCCGTGGATAATTCTTCCGTAACTGCATCTCCATTCAAAGCATTCCAGTCATAATAGGTAATCCCTTCTTCATTCAGATAGCCAATACACTCCTCAATGGAAACGTTGGTAACACTATTACTGCTGCCCCCCGGAAACCGATAGACGGTCGGATATTCGCCGGTTCTCTCATATAAGAACTCCGACAGCCGGTTAACATCTGTTTCAAAGGATTCTAAGGAAGCATACACTTCATTATAATCATGGGTATAAGAGTGCATACCCAGCGTATGTCCTTCTTCTATAATCCGGGTATAATATGGCCAATAGGATTCATCCTCCCTTGCAATCACAAAGAAGGTCGCTTTGACATCATTTGCTGCCAAAATATCTAATATTTGTCCGGTATAGATACTCGGACCGTCATCAAAGGTCAGATAAACCCGTTTCTTTTCAGATTCCGCACCCACCGGAAAAGCAGATGGTTCCAAACCATCCGGTTCTATCAAGGTGTTCCATTCCTCTCCCGTCAATGCTTCCATATCCACATTAGGATTGGACATCAATGCTTCTCCACTGGAAACCAATGTCGTCAAATCGTTTCCCTCTGCCCCTGATATTGCCAGCACTTCCTGCTCCAGTCGATTTACCTGACAAATTAAAAACACACTAACAATAGAAGGAATTATGGTTGCCGCCAAAAAAAGCCGTACAATCCATGCTTTATAACGGTCAATCCGCTTCCTTCTTGCCTGTGCTTCACTTATTTGCATTTTATTATTGTTTTCCGTATATCCTTGCTTCATTTCATTAACCTGCTTTTCAACTGGGTAACCTTAGTATAACGCAAAAAAGCAAATCTATACAGTCCTAACTTTCAATTTTCATGAAAAATTAATCCATCCTGACGTTTTATACAAACCTCACTGATACCGCTTTATCATTGCAAAAAGACCGCCCGCAATGCGGACGGCCTTACACTTATTTATCCTTTTACTGTTCGAATAACAAATCACCATAGGTTGGGAATGGCCATGCTTCCTTAGCAACTAAAAGTTCCAAAGCATCTGCCGGTTCTCTGACAGTAGCCATAGCCATAAATACCTGATCATGATAGTATTTTGCCCAAGCAGGAATATCTTCCTCGAATTCTGCTGCCTTATCAACGATTTCCTTAAACTTAGCAGTTGCAGCCTTTAACTCAATTAACTTGGTATTAATTTGAGCAATTAATTCTTTCTGAGCTTCCGGCTCAACACCAATCAGCGAAATATTCTTTGCTTCAATTGCAAGCTTTCCTTCATAATCCATAACTGCCGGAATAATCTGCTTATTTGCCATTTCAATCATGGTACGGGCTTCAATGTTAATCTTCTTTGCATAGTTCTCAAGCATAACCTCTGCTCTTGCCTCTAATTCGGTACGGTTCATAACTCCCATACGTTCAAAGACTGCAACAGACTTATCAGTTGTCAGATATGGAACAGCTTCTACCATACATGGAATATTTGGAAGGCCACGCTTTGCTGCTTCTTCTACCCATTCTTCTGAATAACCATTGCCATTGAAAATAATTCTCTGATGCTTGGTTAACAGCTCACGAATAGTTTCCTTGATGCAAGCCTCTTTATCCTCTGCTGCATCTAATTTATCTGCAATCAAGGATAATTCATTTGCTACAATTGTATTCAACATCATGGTTGGCATAGAAATGGACTGTGTAGAACCAACCATACGGAATTCGAACTTGTTACCGGTAAACGCAAATGGTGATGTTCTATTCCGGTCTGTTGCATCCATTTGGAAGGATGGCAGTGTGGATACACCTGATTCATACATCTTTGCTACCGGACTACTCTCAGCAGTACCGGTTGCGATAATCTGATCTACGACTGCCTCTAACTGCTCTCCTAAATAAGCAGAAATGATAGCTGGTGGTGCTTCATTCGCACCTAATCTATGGTCGTTACCTGCAGATGATGCAGACAATCTTAAAATCTCAGCATTATTATCAACTGCAGCCAATACAGCAGCTAAGAATAACTGGAACTGAAGATTGGTTTCCGGTGTAGCACCCGGATCCATAAGGTTCTCTCCATCACTGGTGCTGAATGACCAGTTATTATGCTTACCGGAACCATTTACTCCGGCAAATGGTTTCTCATATAACAAACATGCCAAATCATCCCGTAATGCAACCTTTTGTAATGTCTCCATTAACAAGTGGTTGTTATCTGTAGCTACGTTAGTAGTACCGAAAATCGGAGCAATCTCATGCTGTGCCGGTGCCACTTCATTATGCTGGGTCTTTGCCATAATTCCGTATTTCCAAAGTTCTGCGTTCAAATCTTTCATGAAGGAAGAAACCTTTTCCTTAATACTTCCAAAATATTGGTCATCCAATTCCTGACCCTTTGGTGCCGGTGCACCGAACAAGGTACGTCCGGTCAGTTTCAAATCTTCACGTTGCATATATTTTGCCTTATCTACCAGGAAGTATTCCTGCTCTGGTCCTACATTAGCAGTTACCTTTGCCGGCTCCTTACCAAAATATGCCAATACTCTCTTTGCTTCTCTGCTTAATGCATCCATGGAACGAAGCAATGGGGTCTTGTAGTCCAAAGATTCACCGGTATAGGAGGTAAATGCTGTTGGAATACATAATACAGAACATCCATCTAAACTGGTTTTAACATATGCCGGTGAGGTACAATCCCATGCTGTATAACCTCTGGCTGCACAGGTGGCACGAATACCACCGGAAGGGAATGAAGATGCATCCGGTTCTGCACGAAGCAAATCCTTACCGGTAAACTCCATCATTACCTTACCATTTCCAACCGGATTAATGAAGGAATCGTGTTTTTCTGCTGTTGTCTCTGTCAAAGGAATAAATACGTGAGTATAATGGGTTGCCCCTAACTCAATCGCCCAATCCTTCATAGCCAGAGCAACATCATCTGCTACCTCATTATTCAGTGGTTCTCCAAAATCAATAGTCTTTCTCAATTCACGATATGTAGACTTCGGGAGACGCTCCTTCATGGTTGCGTCATCAAATACATAAGAGCCGAAAATTTCTGTTACTTTTTGCATAATTCTTACTTCCTTTCCAAATTACTCCAGCGCAGTCAATTACCAACAAAAAAAGGTGTCCTCAACTAAGAGAACACCTTTGTTCATACATCTTCCTACGCTTGTTACCATTAAAATATACCATTTGCAGTAAAAATGCAAGCAGTATTTATTGAAGAAATCAGACACGTTATGGAAGTACCAGATTCTTTAATTCTAATCCATCCTCTACTGCTTTCGCATTTTCCAAAGTCACCCTGGCAATAGCTTCCATAGCGTCTTTTGTGAAAAACGCCTGATGGGAAGTTAATACCACGTTTCGGAAGCTGGTGAGCCGAATTAAATCTTCATCTGTTATTATATCATTTGACTTATCTTCGAAGAAATAAGCATCTTCCTCCTCATATACATCCAATCCTACACCGGTGAATTTCCGTTCCATTAATGCATCAATCAAATCAGATGTATTAATTAGGGCACCACGTGAGGTGTTTACCAGAATCACACCATCTTTCATTTTACTGATACTCTTCTTGTTAATTATATGCTTCGTATCCTTGGTCAGCGGACAGTGTAGGGAAATCACATCCGAGCGTTCAAATAACTGATCCAAATCAACATATTCTACATCCAATCCTTCTACCGGATACGGGTCGTAGGCAATAATGTTCATCTTAAATCCCTTTAAAATATCAATCATCATCTGACCGATTTTACCGGTACCAATCACACCTGCTGTCTTGCCTACCAAGTCAATTCCCATCAAGCCATTGATATTATAATTAAAATCTCTGGTTCGCACATAGGCTCTGTGAATCTGACGATTAACCGTTAACAGTAATCCCATGGCATATTCCGCAACAGCCTCCGGAGAATAGCTTGGCACACGAAGTACTTGTATGCCGGCATCTTTTGCTGCCTTTAAATCTACATTATTAAAGCCGGCACATCGTAAAAGAATGGTACGGATACCTATCTCTTTTAGTACCTGAATCGTTTCCTTTCCGGCATCATCATTTACAAAGATGCAGACTGCATCATAATTCTTTGCTAACACTGCCGTATCTTCATTTAACTTTACTTCCTGGAATTTAATCTTAAATCCCATTTCTTCCCCCATTGGCTGAAACCAAATCTTATCATAGGGTTTCGTATCATAAAACATGATTTTCATTCTTATCACCTCATTATTTCAGTTCCTTTTTTCTGTTGCTAGTATGTCTGTTCCTGCCCTTTTTATACCGGATTTCTGACAAATATCTTCCTATGTACCAAATCGATATCAAAACAGAAAAAGAAGCAAACCCTTGCCTGCTTCTCCTCTCTTCTTGATTTTCAGTTACCACCTTATAACAAATACGTATTCAAAATTACTCAACAACATATGGTGCAATTGCATCTAAAATATCAGAAATATCTCCGTCTTTATGAATAATCATATCCAATGGCTGAGATAAATCCAAGCTGAAAATACCCATGATAGACTTAGCATCAATGGTATATCTGCTGGAGCTGATATCGAAATCACAATCAAACTTAATCAATGTGTTGACGAAGTTCTTAACCTTGTCAATGGAATCCAGTAATACTTTCACCTTAGTCATAGCACAAACTCCTTTCCAGTAATTTACCTTGTTTTTTTTACAGCCTTATTATAACCCATTATTTTCATTTCGACAATACCTTTAATAAGGCTTCTACTGTAAGTTTTGCATCTTCCATATTCGCATTTTCGCCCATATGCCCGATTCGAATCAATTTTCCTGCAAAAACGTCGAAAGAGCCTGCCAACATAATTCCGGCTTCTTCTGCCACTCCATTCAGAATTGCTTTTGCATCCTTTCCTTCCGGCACTACCATAGCTGTCACTGTATTAGAATACCCATTCCCATATAGTTGATACCCGGCAGCCTGCAATGCATTTCTGACATATTCCGCCACCTGTTTATGTCTCTCATATATCTGCGGTTCTTCTTTCACATTTTCCAAAGCTCTTCGTAATCCATATATATCACTGATTGGCATCGTATATGGGAACCATTTATCTCTATAATAGTGTTCAAAAATCGTAAGATTTGCATAAAAGGAAGCAATCGGAGTCTTTCGTTCCTTCATCGCCTTCATTGCTGCTTCACTTACAGTTACAAAGGTCAGTCCTACCGGTGCAGACAAAGCCTTTTGAGAACCACCACAGACAATATCAATCTGCCAGTCGTCTACCCGGACCGGCTCTCCAAACATAGATGCTACTGCATCCACAACTGTTAGGATTCCGTACGATTTTAACAGTGGGCAGATATCCTGAACCGGATTCAATCTACCGCTTGGTGTATCACAGTGTACGACAGTCGCATACTTGAAATCATGATCCCGTTCCAAAAATTCTTTCAATGCAGCAGCATCTATTATTTCCTGATAATCTGTAGTATATAGAACCGGCTCGCCACCATAAATCCGCACAAAATCAGCAAAGCCCCGCCCAAATACACCATTGTCAATTACCAGAACTCGGTCACCGGGTTCTGTGAGAGAAGCACAGGCAGCCTCTAATCCCAGAATGCCCTCACCACTTAAAATATATGCAGGATTTTTTGTATTTAGAAGGTCACTGATTAATTCACAGGTTTCCCTGTAATACTCATAAAATTCCAAATCCAAATCAGGATTCGTGGTTTCTAAACTTCTTGCCATTCTAACATTTTCTCTTACACGAGTTGGTCCCGGTGTCATTAATTTCAACATATGCTGTTCCTTTCTAACATTTCATTCCTTTAGCAAACAACTGAAAATGATAAGCTATTCATTATACTATTTATGCTTCCTGTCCTGCCTGTTGCTCAACAACTGCTTCTTTGTTAAATAACAGTCCTGCTTTATTTAATATCTTCTCTAACGGTACAATCAGAATCAGGGTTGGAATTGCAGCCAAAACAACCTGCAAGATATTTCCCGGGAAGGATGCCAATGGTTCTACCAGATTATGATAGAAGATTGCTTCGAATATATAATAACCGGCAAGCTTAATCGCTAAAGCTGCTATCACAGCTAAGACCTTCCAGCCAAAGCCTTTCTTCTTCTCTACAATTAATCCTACCACAAGTCCCATCAAGCCACAGGTAATGAAGGTACATGGTGCATAAATTGTCCAACTGGACATAATGTCAAAAATTGCCATTCCAAACGCTCCGGCAAAGAATCCTGTCCGTTTTCCATATAACATAGCTGCCAAAAAAAGTGGTATATTGCCTAAATGAATCAAACCACCATAACCAAAAGGAAGTTTTACATTCACACAAGCGGTAAATACCAATGTCAATGCAATAAATAAACCGGTTACGGTAATCACTTTTACATATTCTGCTGTTTTCTTTTTCTCCATACTAAAAACCTCTTTCCATATCATTTTGGAAGTCTAAACTACAATCGTATTGTTTCGTCTAGACTGTAACATGTCACGTTTTCCTGTGGTGTAGTCTACTATATATGTGGCATGTTTGAAATATCCAGTTTTGAACTTTTTTATGGTACCAGAAGTACAGAGTATGTAATAAAAAAGCAGCTAATATTTCTATTAACTGCTCATATTACTAAATATTTTGTCCTTGATATTGAACTGTTACAACAAAAACCTTTTTTGAGTTTTTATCAATTTTAAAAATAGCAATATAATTGTCTATTACAAGCTGTTTATATCCTGTCAGTCTGTTTCTTCGCATTTTCCGGCGAAAGTTTTTCAATCGCAATATATGCATAGATATCACCTATATCACGAAATGCTCTCGGATATAACATTACTTCGTATTTATCCATAGTACTTCTTGTTCAACCTTTCCAACGCATTATCTAATGATATTGGTTCGGCGCCTTCCTCAATTTCTAATTCGGCTTCATAAATCGACTGATCAATTCTATTAATTTGAGCGAACCGTTCATATAACTCCGAACTCATGACGACCAAATCACTATATCCATTCTTCGTAATAAAAATAGGTTCTTGCTTCTTATGTGCTAATTCTGATATTTCGCTTGTTTTTCTTAAATCCCTAATCGGCATGATAGTTGGCATAATCAACACCTCGCTTTCTTGTGTCATTATTATGCCTCAATGTAAATGAGAAAATCTAGTTAAAACACATAACACCTTAGAATTGCAAATGCCATATAGGCTGCATAAATGCACACATATATGATTCCTTCTACCCGACTTACCTTCTTACCCGTAGCACTGAAAATCAGCATCAGGATCGAAATTCCCGCTAAAATTGCTGTATCGGTAATACTTTCAATTACACTGGCACCTGTCGGTATAATTGGTGATAATACAGACGACAGACCTAAAATAAACAAAATATTGAACAGACAGGAACCTACGGCATTCCCCAGTGCCAGCCCGCTTTCACCTTTTCGGGAAGCAACAATAGACGTTACCAGTTCCGGCAACGAGGTTCCTACCGCTACAATTGTCAGACCTACCAACATCGGACTCATACCGAACGACAACGCAATTCTCTGTGCATTATCCACAACCAAATCACCACCCCAGACAATAGAAATCAAACCACCAATAATACAAAGGATAATCATCGGAATCGTCAGTTTTTTTCCTTCCTTTTCCTCAGTATCTTCCTGTTCTGCATTTATCTGTGCTTTTCGATTCTTCAAAGTAATGCGGACGACAAACACCAAATAAACAATTAATGCCAGTAAGAAAAGTCCACCTTCGATACGGCTGATCTTTCCGTCCAGTAGGAACAAAAGCAATAAAATGGTTGCACCGATATTCACCGGCATATCCCGTTTCAAAATTTCCATATCCGTAGCAAATGCCTTAATGGCTGCACAGATACCAATTACCATCAACAAATTAAATAAATTAGAACCAATTACATTGCTGATTGCAATTTCATTACTGCCACTTAACCCTGCCGTAATACTAACCGCCGCTTCCGGTGCACTGGTTCCCATGGCTACTATTGTCAGACCGATTACTACGGATGGCACCTTTAACAGCTTTGCAACTGCAGACGCCCCATCCACAAACCAATCGGCACCTTTAATCAATAGTACAAACCCTGCGACTAAATACACATATACCAGAATTGGCACTCGTTCCGGTAAAGTCATAACTGAATTCCATACACTTAAAATTGCTTCCATGCTTCCGCTCCTTTGTTTCACCTTTCTATTTCAATTCTAAAATGCAATCCGGTAATTCTCTGAATTACCACTGACGGTCTTCTTTCTTACGAAGCAGTTCCTCCATATCCAATCCCTGCTCTACTTCTTCCTGCTTCTTTTTCTTAGGTGATTTCTGTGTCTTTGCCTTTCTTGCAGCTTCTTTCTTCTTTCGCTTCTCATTGGCTGCTACCCAGTCATTTTCTATTTCCTGCTGAGCCGGCTTTTCCTGAGCCTGTACTTTCACGTCATCTTCTCGAGCTTTTCTTTGCTTTCCTTTTGAAACTCCAGCCTTCAGTTCTGCAGCCTTGGATTCTGTAGCTTTAGATGCTGACATCTTCGAATGACCAGTTGTTCTTCCACCTTGAGCCGTCGCCTGACTCTTCTTTCTTCGGAACAATCCCGCAAACCAAGCCAGATAATCAATATTCATCCGTCTTGCCAGAATATCCAGCATAAATAACACCAATGCTGCTATCATCAATGGAATTGCCAAATTGGTTCTGGAACGTACCATCTCCAAGGTGCCGGCAAAAACATTATCCTCATAAGTTATATATTGTCCATTTACCTGTGAAACAAAAGCATCCAATCCATCTGTCACCAAATCAAACCGATATTCCGGTGAATACTGCATCGCTGCTGCAGTTATCATACTCTTTTGTACTTCTTCACCCTTTCGATTTTGCAGACTTATGGTATAGATACCAAGGTCTTCCATTGCCATGCTTGCTTCGTATTGTCCCGGTGCAACCGGATCCAATGTAATTTCCTGAGTATTGCCCTCAGCATCTGTACACACAGCCTTGACCGTTGTATTCTGGTCATAAGTATCTGTCGTATAAGAAATCACAGCCGAACTGCCTTCCTGTTTCACTTCTAAGGTATCACCGCCAATATCCGTATTGGATACTACATAATTTATCATATTATCCCAGAGTTGTACATAGTTTTCCCAATTGGCCCAATTTCCAGTCCACTCATTATTGGCATCCGTATTCCAAGCAACGGTACGACCTAATCCATATTGCCAGGTTGTCAGAATCGGATCTCCTTCATCTGACTTTAAAATCACCGTTGCCTGTGGCTTTGGTGATGAGCCAATATATCCTAACAGGGTAGGGACTCCATCATTCATAAGTCCATCTATTAATTCGGAATTACTGGTAATCACCGGTGTGAATTCCCGATTTACCAAATAACTCTTCCCGGACAGAATAATTTCCTGCGCAAAAATCTTTGGAATTCCACTGTTAATATCTGTATAGTAGAAACGTCCGCCACACTGGCTTGCAAGTCCTTGCAGCAATACCTGATCCGAATCCGGTCCTACTGCA
This sequence comes from Lachnospiraceae bacterium, assembly GCA_017623675.1. GTDB lineage: Bacteria > Bacillota > Clostridia > Lachnospirales > Lachnospiraceae > CAG-632. The sequence goes on along the minus strand of JAGAOO010000056.1, from coordinate 126,952 downwards.
ACTGAAGATAGAGTAATACCGCTATCATTAATTTTATTAATGACATCATTATATTCATCATAATAATCCTGACCGTCTGTCAGCAAAATAATATGCTTAATCTGTGCATCCGACTGCTGAAGCTTGGTTGCAGCTTCATCCAGTGCCGGATAAATACTGGTGCCACCACCAAAATCAATGGTAGCAATTCCATTATTAATACCTTCCCGATTCGAAGCCGGCTGCATCGGAACCGCCCAGTCATAGGTATCATCGAATACCAGCACACCAATTTCATCCTCATCCCGCAAGGTCTTCACACCTTCAATTGCAGCTTCCTTTGCCAAATCCAGACATGTGGCAGCGGAGCTGCCATCTGCCGGAGTTGTCATACTGCCGGAATGGTCAATTACCATAGCAATTGCCATAGTCGGAACCTCCTGCTCTCCTTCCAAGAACATATTAACCGGCAAAACACTTTCTAATGCGGTATCCTGATAACCACCCATGGCATAACTGTTATCGCCACCGGTACAGATAAGCCCACCTGCATAATCCCGAACATAGCTCTCTAAATTATCCAAAAATCCCTGTCGCAAATCCCGGGCATGTACATTTACCAATACCACTGCTTTATATTGCACCAACGCTGACATTTCCTCCGGAACACCTGTCGGGGTTATTCTGTCGTATTTCACGCCACAGGAATCAAAGATAGAAGCAAGCGCTACTCCTTCATTAGGAGAGCCCTCCACCAGCAGAACCTTCGGTTCTGCTTCTACCTGTGTAAATGCACAATACTCATTGTTCATACTCATGGTATCATTTACCGGTTCAACCATGACATGATAGTCCTGAGTTCCGTTACTTTCGCCAATATCCTGAAACACAAACTGGTTCTGCCCGGCAGTCAGATTCACTGTGGATTGTCCCTTCAAGGTTCTGCCGGAGTACAGACTTACCAAAGCCTGTGTAGACACATTGCTCTGTATCGTTACCTTTACATTAAATGCATCGCCAACATGAACATATTCCGGCAATTCCAGATTACTGACATAGACCTCTTCCCCCATATTTTGTTCCAGCTTAATTACTTTAACATCCACATCCTGTGAAGTCACAGTACCAGCCATTTTCTCAACACTGCCGGCATTCTCCAATCCGTCTGTAATCAATACTAAACGTTTAGCAGTATCTTCGGGGAATATGGTCAATGCTGCGGATACAGCCTTTTCCAGATTCGTAGCAGTTGTCACCGGTGTAGATGTAAGTTCCGAAAAAATCTTCTTATCTGTTACAAACTGGTCTACTAAAACATCATCACCGAATACAACTACTCCTGCCTGATTCTTTTTTGGCATATCCTCTATGGCATCATGAATATAGGCTTCAATATCCTCCAGGTTCTGTTCATTGCTATCTGACATATCAACCAAAAACAATGTAGTTACCTTTTTTGTTGTAATCTTAAAGCTAAGTCCACATAGCGTAAGGATTAATAACGACGCGATTACCCCACGCATAACCAGATATTTAATTTTTCTTCCCTTGTTCTGCATACGGAAATACCGCTGTGAAATTATCAGTCCTGCAATTACCAACGGCACCAATAACAGCCACCATGGATTATTCATTTCTATACTCATGATATCCTCCGCTTACACTAATGCTGACGTACATATACAAACCATTCTACTGCCAACGCTAATAAACATAACAAAACAATAAGATTCCTCAAGTCCCTGCCACCAGACAGATTCTTCTCATCTTCACCTACCGTCATACCTTCTTCCGATACCGTACCATCCTGATGGGATTCCTCTGCAATTGGAAATTGTACTACGAAGTATTCTTCCCGTTCTTCTTCCTTAACCGTCTGCGAAATCTTATATACACCTGCCTGTCCGGTATCTGTATATGCGTTGGTGGCAACTGCCGCCGGCAGTGTCGTCACCTCACCATCCGGTGCCGTTACCTTCATATCAGAACCATTCAAATTACCATTGAATACAATCTTATCGCCGGTTTCATAATCATCCTCTGAAACCATTCCACTTACCATCATGTAATCCATCAGATTAGAAATCAGAATTGGGAATTCAGCCTGCAAAGCTAAATCGGAATAATGGAGATCAAATCCCAAAACTGCAATTCGCCGTCCGTCCGTTTCTCCATAGTATCCAACACAGCCGGCTCCACTGCTAAGAAAACTGTCTGCCCAGATTGGACGTTCGAAAACCTTACCAACCGATACACCAAATGTAAAATTCTCTACATATTTCGTAATTTCTGTTTCCAAAAACTCCAGATTAACATTGGTAATTGCACTTTCCACCTTGATATCATTTCCTGTAGAAGGATTGATGTAGATGATATTGCCCTCTTCCGGCAAGGCATCCGGCATCATACCATCAAAAATGTACAAATCATAGGCTTCATCCATTCCAACAGCTGATAATTGATTGGTTTTATATAAATCCACCCATGAAATATTGACAATGGCCTTTTCCAAAAACATATTGTCATTAGTTACCAACAATACCTTCTTCTGACCTTCTGAATTCATAGCCGCATAGGCTTTATTATCTGCTATCAGGTCATCCTGATTATTAATCTCAGCCATTAACACCTTACCGCCAAAATTCACCTGTTGAAAATACACAATCTGGGAACCGCCTGCAGGTACCTGAACACTCTGAACCATCAGCAACGTATCATCTCCATAGAGATTCACATCCGTAGTAACATCCTCTGCCGCATCATTCGTAATCTTACCAATCACTGTCAATGATGGATTCCCTGCCTCATCATATTCTGTACCATAGCTTAGATAATCCATAGAAAGGTTATCATAATCCGTATACAGATTAATAACCTGCGCCTCAATATTGCCCAGCTCTACCGGCGTATCAGTAATAAACACTACCTCATATTGTTCCCACTGGTTAACCATAGACTGTACTACACTGACCGCAGCACCGGCATCTCCACTTAAATCTGTAACCGTCAATGCCTTTAATGCTTTCCTTAAATCCGCCTTATCCGTTACATTAGTTTTGACAATTCCAGCCTCCTGATTAGAAGTCAGAATTGTCACCTGTGCTGTCTCATTTAATGAATCCACATAATCACAGGCTCGATTAATTGCCTCTTCCAAACGGGTACGGTCATCATTATATTGAATTCCCATACTTGCACTGGTATCAATTACAATGACTACATTATCAAATCTTCTGCCACCCTGTTTTAAGTACGGTGCCATCAGAGCAAAAATCAACAGCAAAACTGTTAGAATCTGCAGGAACATCAGCAGATTCTTTTTTAATTTTTCCCATGGCTTTGTTGCTTCTATGTTATTGTAAATCTCCTTCCACAGCATACTGGAGGAGAATGGATATTCCCTTGCTTTCTGCTTCAGCATGTAAAGCAGGATAATGACTGGTATCAGAATCAATAAAGCCAGGGGCCACCAATTACTAATTGTCATAATTGTTCTCCTTATTTCCGCACAATAATGCCCTGATTACAAACATGGTCAAACAGGAACTTTTCCAATGGTTCATCTGCTATCATCTGAATATATGACATTTCATATTTTCTTGCTAACGCCTGCAACCGTTCCTGCATTCCTGAAAGTGCCTGCTTATACTGTTCAATAGCTGCTCGATTCAAGGTTAATCGGACCTCTTCACCGGTTTCCATATCCAGAAGATTCACCATGCCTTCTCCTTCAATGTCTACCTCTTGTCGTGCAAGCACCTGTATTAGTATAATCTGTTGCTTTTTATAATGCAGATATTTTACTGCTTCTTCAATTCCCCGTTCATCAAAAAAGTCACTAATTACAATGGATACACCACTACCTTGAAATTGCCTTGACATGATTGCTTTATTCAGATTGGTTTTTCCATCAAAGGAAATCCGTTCCAATTCCCTCATAATTTGTTGAAATGCCTGTTTACCTGCCCGTCCTTTGCCTTGAGTCAAAGAATTTTCCTGCATTTCACTGATATAAACTCTGTCAAGATTATTCAATACCAGATAAGCCAAGGCTCCTGCCAATTGCAAAGCAGTTCTGGACTTTTTCGGTTCCCCAAAATCCATAGAGGTAGAAGTATCGATAAAAATCTGAAAAATGCCCTCTTTTTCTTCCATAAACCGCTTAATGTAAAGCTTATCTAATCGCCCATACGCCCCCCAGTCAATTCTCCGAATATCATCTCCCGGAATGTATTCCCGGTAATCAGAAAATTCAACAGAAGTGCCTTTAGCATTCGATTTCCGTCCTCCACCCATTCCATGTGTCATACGAGTGTTCATGGCAATCGCAAGATTATTCAATTTTGCAAAGAATTCCTGGTCAAATAATTTCTCGCCCATGACCTTCTCCTATTTCAATCATTCTCTCATTGACATTACTGCTGTTGAATCAATTGTGCAATTATCTTATCCGGTGTCATATTATCAGAAAGAGCTTCAAAGTTGCATATCATACGATGCCGTAATACAGGAAAAGCAACATATTGAATATCTTCAAAGGAAACATTAAACCGGTGTTCCATTAATGCTCTCGCCTTTGCTGTCTTAATAATTGCCTGTGCCGCACGAGGGCTGGCACCATTAGAAACATATTTTTTCGTAATATCCGGCACATCCTTCAACTCCGGATGTGTGTTATATACAAGATTCATTGCATAATCCATAACAGCATCTGCAATCGGCATATCATAAATCACCTGACGAATACGCAGAATGTCTTCCGCAGTCATCACCGGTGACAATACTGTTTCCTTTTGATTTACTGTCAGATTTACAATGTCTTTCAATTCATCCTTTGCAGGAAACCGTACGTTCAGCTTGAATAAGAATCGGTCGAGCTGTGCCTCCGGTAACGGGTATGTTCCTTCATTTTCAATTGGATTCTGGGTTGCTAATACCATAAATGGCTTTGGCAACAAATATGTCTGTTTTCCAACCGTAACTGTTTTTTCCTGCATGGCCTCTAATAATGCAGACTGCGTTTTTGGTGTGGCACGATTAATCTCATCTGCCAGGACAATATTAGCGAAAATCGGACCTGCTTCAAACTGAAACTTATTCTGTCCTTCTTCCCTTACAATCAGATTGGTACCGGTAACATCAGCCGGCATTAAATCCGGTGTAAATTGAATTCTGGAAAATGCCAGATTCATACTTCTGGAAATAGCCTTTACCATCTGGGTCTTACCAACACCCGGTACACCCTCTAACAGTACATTTCCGTCTGTCAAAATTGCAATAATCATCTGACGGATAATTGCTTTCTGTCCGATAATGGACTTTCCGATTTCTGCTTCACATTGTAGTATCTGATTAATAATTTGCTCCATTTCCTGTTGATTCTGAATCATAACTTTCTCCTTTACTTGTTTAATTCCTCAAAATATGATTTAACAATATCCTGAACTCCGCTTGGATAATTGGAACCTTCCACCTTGCTATAAGCATTCTGTGAATATTCTCCTACCACCTGCTGATAATCCACAGAGGTTCCTGCCCATGCTTCTCCACCTTTCTGAACCGTTCCGCTTCCATTATTGGTATTTACCTTTCCATTCAAGCTTTCATTCTCTTGGAATTCCCGATCCGGAATGGTAATCATCTGACCACTTAAGTTGGTCGTCTGCTGTGTTCCCGTATTGCTTCCTGTATCATAACCGGTTCCACCGCTTCCACCATTCCCATTATTCTGCCCATCCTGGTTACCTTGCCCATTCTGGCTACCTTGTCCATTCTGGTTGCCTTGTCCATTTTGGTTGTTCTGTCCATTTTGGTTATTCTGGTTGTTCTGGTTATTCTGTCCATTCTGGTTATTCTGTCCATTCTGATTATTCTGATTATTCTGTCCGTTTTGGTTATTCTGGTTGTTCTGCCCATTCTGGCTATTCTGTCCGTTCTGGTTATTCTGTCCGTTCTGATTATTCTGTCCATTCTGATTATTCTGTCCATTCTGGCTGTTACTTGCCATCTGACCATTGTTTTGTGCAGTCTGTTGCTCGTTATTGACCTCCTGCTGAAGCTGCTGTAGCTGTTGCTGTGAGGCTGTATTATTCAGAACATTCTGTGCCTGATTCTGCAAGGTCTGATTACCGGTTAACTGACCTAACCGCTGCATTTCATTAGCGATTGCCTGGCGGTCACTTTGACTGGTATTCTGATTCAAGCTTTGCAGGTCTTTCTGTAAATCATTTAAATCCTCCGCCAGTTGCTGTTGTTCTGTCTTAGGCTCATCTGCCATAGCAGACGAAAGTGCCTGCAACTCTTCTCTGACGGAACGATTCTGTGTTTCTGTTGCCGCCTGTGCCATTTTAACCTCAATCCGTTCTTTTGCTCTGGCTAAGTCCTCTGCATTTTCTGCAGCTTCTAATTCCTCCTTTGCTTCCTCCAGTACGGAAAGCAAGGATTCTTTTTCCGGTTCTGATAAATTCTCTATGGTTTCAACTTTTTCAATGGCTTCTTCAATTTTTTCAACTTCATCATCAACCTGCTGTGCAATTGCATGGTACTCTTGGGCAGAATCCTTTGCTGCTGTCGGAATAAAGCTGATAATCACAAATGCAGCCGCCAGACCAAGTAAAGCAAGTAGTTTTTGCCAGCGAATTTTCAGCGGAAATACCTTTCGAACCTGAAAAAATCCCAGACGATAAGCTGTATCCTGCTTTTGCATCTGACTATACGTATCTTCTTTTCCTACCAATTCGAAGGAGGTAATCAAACGCTCCTGAAAGCCATGAGAATCCAAGGCTAATGCTGCCTTTTTCATGTTCGGCTTTTTCACGATTCCCAGAATAATGCCTGCCACAATCCCAATTCCTGCACCACACAGTGCAAAAACAGGTGCATAATACCAAGGAACAAATAATGCAATGGTTGAAAATATTACTGCAAGACCAAATCCGCCTATTGCTCCCCAGGCTCCAAACCGTAAGACACTCTGTTCTGTCATCCGCCTTCGTACCCGCTTTATGAACTTTACAATCTGAGAATCTATCTGAGTCATATACAATCCTCCTACTATAATAGATATCACATTCTACAATTACTCTATTAGTCCTTTTTCAACTGTTCCGTTATTCCTGATTCTCCCGATGCAGATACAACCGGTTGTGGCTGCACTGCACTCTGTTGTGACAATGCCGGGTCATGAGGCTGATACAATTGAGGATTTACCTGTGGCTGTGCCATTTGAAATCCAGCATTCGTTGCTGCCTGCATTGGCTGACCCGGTATCGGTTGACCTGGCATTGGCTGACCTGCAACCATTTGTTTCTTCTTTTTCTTCTTCGTTTTCTTGATTGGATTCAGCTTACGAGCTGCCATTCGCAGGAAAAAGTAACTAATTGCTACACACACTATGACATTTACCGGAATCCATGCATGTGCCAAAATCGGCATAATCACGCCAAACATATCCGAATCTTTCAATATCTCGGCAAGGGAGGTGACATCCATGGTCTGTAGCATATAATCCATAAATCCAACCAGTGGATTGCCAATCATAATAAATGGTAAAATACCAAAATTCAAATCCGGTATAGCACCCGTATAATTTGATTCGTAATAAACTATCTCATAAACAATGGAACCCACACCCATAATTCCAAAGAAAACAATAATCGGAATTGCAAGAAGTGCAAATTCAATTAAAAATGTAACTACAATGGAAGCTATCGTCTTCTTAAACGCACTGGAACAAAATACCCCAACACTTCCAACATAGATTGCAACAATAATCATCATAAAGATATATCCCAATAGGGCAAACCAGTTCAAACCGCCTAATACAAAGGCTATCGCCATAATCGGCACACTGGAAATGATGAATATCAAGTAATTCGATAAGGCTGCCAATAATTTCCCCCATACGATGGAGATTGGTTTTTTAGGGGTTGTCAGCATAATTTCCAAGGTCTGCTTTTCCCGTTCACCGGAAATAGAACCCGCAGTCAAAATCGGAACAATCAACAAGGTAATTCCAAGCTGTGTCCAGCCAATTACCTGATAAATGTATAGGAATCCCGAAAAATCGACTCCACCATCATAAGAACCGGCATAAGAGGCAATAAAAATTGCTATTACTGCTACAATGGCTAATACAATGTCATAAAACATTACGGATAACGGTAATCGGATACTTCTGGAACCCAATCGTAATTCTTTATTTAAAATCGGATTGATTCTCCACTTTTTATTATTACTTGCCATTTTTTGCACCTCCCGTTATCTCAAGGAACAGTGTTTCCAAATTACCCTCTTCCCGATGGAAATTGGATACTTTTACGCCGTTCATAATCAAATTGGTCAATAACTGTGCCATCTCTGCATCATCACCGGAAAATGCAATAATAATCGCATCATCCCGAATCGAAATCTTTTCAACCAATGGTGTCTGCCGCAATATTTGGATTGCCAAATCTTTATTCTCTGATACCCGAATGGTTAACGGATTGGAATGACGGGAACGCTTTGTAATTTCCTCTACCTTTCCACTGGCTACCAGATTTCCTTTTTCCATGACGCCAATACTGTTACACATCTCTCCCAGTTCCGGAAGAATATGGGAGCTAATAATAATTGTCTTTCCCATAGAGCCTAAGTTCTTCATGACTTCCTTAAGCTCGAATCTGGCTCTTGGGTCCAGACCGGAAGCCGGCTCGTCCAAAATCAAAAGCTGTGGGTTGTGAATCAATGCACGTGCCACACAAAGGCGTTGCTTCATACCTCTGGACAAACCATCCACATAAGCATCCTGCTTATCAGAGAGATTTACTAAATCCAACAGTCCTAATGAAGTCTTCCGTACGGTTTCACCTTCCATACCATACATGCTTCCATAGAACTCCATATACTCCATAACCTTAAAATTGTCATAAACGCCAAAGAAATCAGGCACATAGCCCACCTTACGCTTAATTAAATCATTATTGTTCAAGGCATCGATACCATCCACATATACCTCACCCCAGTCTGCCTGAAGCAAACCACAGATAATTCGCATGGTTGTTGTTTTTCCGGCACCGTTCGGTCCCACAAATCCAAAGATATCTCCTTTTTCAATATGAAGATTCAGATTATTCAAAGCACGGTATCTGCCGTATGTTTTCGTTAAATTCCGTATTACTACCATTACTGTTCACCTCCAACCAATGTAATCTGAGGTGCATAATAGTCCCAGGCATCCGGATCATCGTTATAATAACGCACCTGCATCCATCCACTTTCATTGACATATGGTGTAATATCAGTCACCATTCCTCCCACAAATGCATCTTCATACTGTCCTGTCTCATAGTTGTAAAGCTGTACCTTGGCATAATCCTCACCATAGTATCCATAGTCCCAATAGTCTTCATTGGCATCTTCAGTTCCCAAAGTATCCTCATATGAAGAGGAAATATCTGTTATATTCATCAATTGTGCACCTTGCAGATTCAGCATGCTGAAATCATACAACACCAGCATTTCCGAACCATACATATATGGGTCTTCGATATCATAGAAGCAGTCAAACCCTTCCGGATACTTCGTATCATAGGAAATCTTATCACCACCCACCATATATTCATTGATATCTCCTAGAAAATAGGAATAATTCTGATATTCCTCCATCACCTGATAGAAATAAGACACTGCAATTTCTGCGGAATATACTTTTGTATTCTTTCCTTCTACCAAGTCTGCATCATAATTATCAATCATTCCAAACACTACCCCCTGATTGACCTCCAGAGAGTTTGCTCTGCTTTCCATAATATTATAGATATTCTGATTATCCAGCAAGGTTTTGTATTCTTCTGATTGCCGGAATACTATACTATCCGGTACTTCTTCCATCCATTGGTCTAAATCGTAATAAAGACCACTGGTGTTACCCAACTGTTGCTTACTGATTGTAGCAGTATCACCATTTTTCATTTTTCCTAAGAAAGCATATTGATCATTATAACAAACAACTACATTTGTCAGGTCGTATCCTGTATGATTCGTAACTGTTCCTTCAAATCCAGACATACTACAAGTTAAATTCATATCAAAACCTGCTCCCTGCTGATACTCCTCCTTCTGTGTCATTAGATTTTGACGACTGAATGCCATCGCAGGATTAACATTTAACTGAACTGCTGTTCCTTCCTGAGAAACTGAATACTGATAATCCGTTTTTCCCACTTGTGAATAGTCTATACCGGAATCCGCCCACGGTTCCAGATTCTGATATCCTTCTGCAAACTCAATGGAATATGCTTTGGATTTCGGGCTCTGCACCGTTATATAATTCTTAGTGTTAATGGAACCATTATTGAATTCAACAAAGGCTACTGCATCTATAAATGGCTTATGAATTCGGTAAAGCATACTGGTACCATAGACAATCACTGTAAATCCCAATGCAATCAGTGGCATTACAATCCACATTTTTTCCCGTTTATCCTTTGCCTTCAGAATCAGATACATAACCGGTCCTATTGCAATTACATAGATTAAGAAAATTCCGGCATAAAGTAAAGCATTCGGCACCTTGTTCCGGTCTACCCCACCAACCGCCTTTTCCAAATACCATGTATCATAAGAATTAACGGAATCTCCATAAAGTATTGTATCGTAGATTACCGATGTACCTGCATGTTCCAACACATTTGCAGCCAAATCATCATTTGCCTCCCACCAGCCAACAATCGGCTCCATAGACATATCATAACTTAATACTAAAATCATGCCGTTTCCATATCCCTGTTGCCATGCCGGTCCTCCCCAGGCAATGTCACTTTGAATATCCTGCCAGCCTTCTGCTGCCAGGTTTGCAATATCTACCTCTTTACCGCCTTCATATTGACTGTTTACTATCTGCATTTCCTGTTTGTTTAAGCCATTTACTGCCATTGGTGTAAGACTGTCCTGAAAACCTTCCAAAGTGGTAGAAGCCTTGGAACCTGTACCAAAGATTAACATACCACCATCGGCAACCCAATTAGCGATTGCATTTCTCTGCTCCTGAGACAACTGTGAGGTATTATAATTATCAATAATAATATACTGACAGATTGCCAAGCCCTCGCTGGTTTCCGGAATATTTTCAGCAGTTAGGCGAATAGTCTTAGATGTTACCACGCCACTATTTGTATTAATAGACACACCGTCAAAAAAGTTCAAAGCTGAATAATCACTGCTCAGAATTCCAACTACTGCTTCCTGTCCTATAACGATTGATTTAAATGTATGCTGTTGGGAATACAGAATCTTACCCCGGTCATTTTCCAACTCGACTCGCAGGAAAGAAACTGTATCAACATTGGAAAGAAGAAATGAAAAACTCTTTTCGCCGCCACTCGGAATAGCAACTGTCTTCTCATATGCCAAGCTTTGCTGGTCGTATGTAGCAGGAATAACTACACGGAGGGTACCACTGAAATCTTTACCGGTATTACCAATGGTAACAGTTAATGGCATTGCTTTATCTTCCATGGCTACCCCATCCAAACCATACTCAATGGTTACTGTAAAACTTTGATTATCCACATCCTTATCGCTTTCCTCTGCAAATACGGTTGTCGATACACTCATAATAATCAGACATATCGTCATCAGGCAAAGAAGCCACCTTTTTTTTCTCATGATCTCAGTTCCTTTCTTTCGCTCACCTGAAACAAAACTTCAAATACGGTTCCTTGTTCATCTGAACGTACTTGAATTGTTCCGTTATGCATTTCAAATATATTTTTTGCAATTGCAAGTCCCAATCCGGTTCCACCGCCGGTAGAACGTGACGTATCTCCACGATAGAACTTATCAAAGATTTTGTCCAAATCCTTCTTTGGAATAATCCTTCCATAATTGGTAATTGCAACCCGAATTCGCCCTAAGTCCGGGAAATTATTAACTTCCACTCGAATCTGCTTACCCTCTGAACCATATTTGATTGCATTTCCCATCAAATTGCCAAAGGCTCTTGCCAGCAATTCTCCATCGCCATCCATATACACTTTTTCCGGTGTAAATATGGTATAACATTCTAATTGATTGCTTTTTAAACTCGGATAGAATTCGTCAATAATCTGCTCCATAAATTGCTTCAATTCCAATCGTTGTCTGGTTATCGCAATCTTATTCTTTTCATATCTGGTAAAATCAAATAAATCTGTTACCAATCCTTCCATTCTGGCTGCTTTATCATAAGCAATCTGAATATACTTTTTCTTCGTCTGCTCTGAAAGCTTCTCCGAATCCTGTAACAAATTCAGATAACCGATTACAGATGTGAGTGGAGTTCGCAGGTCATGTGCCACGTTGGTAATCAGCTCATCCTTTACATGTTCTGCTTCCCGTTCTTTTGCAATGCTATATTTCAATTCAGCCTGCATAGTATTAATAGCTAATGCAAGTTCTGACAGTTCTCCATTGGAGCGCACTGCTATTTTCGTATCCAAATCCCCATTTTTAATTCGCTCAACTCCACTTAAGATTTCCCGTACATATGAAATCGTTGGAGCGGTCAGAATGATATAATAAATGAGAAATAGTAATACAGACAATATTGCCATAACAATCCAAGTCACCGTGCTGTATTGCTTAAATATCTGAGAACTCATCTCATAAATAGCAGCGACTCCTGAATTGCCGCTTAATTTTCTAATATTCCATTGTATCACTCGTATCAGGGCCAGTATTCCAGCATCCGTGAGAATTGTCAGTCCACAGCTCAGAAACACATATAGTGCCAGCTTCATACGAAGACTCTGAAAAATATTATGCTTCAATTTTATATCCAACTCCCCACACTGTCTTGATTAAAGCCGGATTCTTAGAGTCCAGTTCTATCTTTTCCCGCAAACGGCGGATATGTACCATAACAGTATTATTCACTTCATATACTTGTTCTTTCCATACCTGCTCAAATATTTCATCCGTACTGTACACCTTGCCGGGATGACTTGCCAACAACCAAAGAATCTCAAATTCAATTGGTGTCAAGGCAATTTCTTCGCCATCTCTTGTAACACGGTGTGCTGCTTTCTCAATCGTCAAATCCCCTATCGTTACAACATTTTTCTGTAACGATATTGTATTAATATTCTGATACCGCTTTAATTGGGATTTTACCCTTGCTGTCAATTCTAACGGATTAAAAGGCTTCGTAACATAATCATCTACACCGGTTCCAAACCCAAGAATCTTATCCATATCTGCCGTCTTTGCACTCAGCATGATAATTGGTATGTTACTGTTCTTTCGAATTCTGCGACAAACCTCCAAGCCATCCATCTTAGGCATCATAACATCCAGAATAATTACCATTATTTCCGGATGTTCTTCTAATTTCTGAAGACATTCCTCTCCATCCGCCGCCTTTATCACGTCAAACCCATCATTAGTAAGATAAATCTCTACCAAATCCGCAATTTCCTGTTCATCATCAACCACCAGGATTGTTGCCATCTTCTCTACCCCCATAGCTTTTATTTGGAATTTTATCTATGACATCGTAACACACTTTCCATCCTATGACCTTACAAAGTTCTTAAGATAACTATACGCTTTTTTTTCATTTCTACATTAAACTTTAAAACAGCTTCCGCCAATAAACTCTCTTAGTATGGAATTATTTGGTACTGCCTCGCCACTGATACCAAGGAAATAATCCAAGAATTTCAGTAATCGTTTCGCTTCCTGATACTCCGGCACGTCATGTGGAATGGCAAAGAGCAGCGGTTCCGCATATTGCTTGATAACACTCAATTCATAAATCAAAGCAGAATTGAACATGACATCTGCCTCCTCCTGATATGGAAAAATGTTATGCTCCTCTCCTCTTCGAACAGAATTCCACATTGCTATAGTTGCCCTTGCTGAATTACCACGGGTTCTGGCATCCCGAACAATTCGCCGAATCAATCTTCCATCTGTTGTGGATATCCGATTATGCTGGTCAATATTCAAGCTGGTTAATGCACTAATATATATTTTAAATTTACTATCCTCCGGTAACTGTTCTGTCACCTTCGGATTCAATCCATGAATTCCTTCGATTACTAAAACATCACCGGAATTCAGCTGTTTGAAATCACCTTTATATTCCCGCATTCCTGTATGGAAATTGAATTTTGGAAGTTCTACCATCTCACCTGCAAGAAGGCGTGACATATCTGCATTAAACTGTTTTAAATCAATAGCTTCCAAGCATTCAAAATTATATTTACCGTCGGCATCCCGAGGCGTATCCTCACGATTCACAAAATAATCGTCTAATGCAATCGGATGTGGATGCATTCCATATGCCCGAAGCTGGATACTTAATCGATGGGAAAACGTTGTTTTACCGGATGAACTTGGCCCTGCAATCAAGACAATCTTTTTACCATCCCGTTCAATCCGTTCTGCTATCTCTGCAATCTTCTTTTCCTGTAATGCCTCCTGTACCAGCATCAGGTCGCCAATACCACCATCTGCAATCACATCATTTAATGCTCCAACGGTATCTACCCCCAGCATGGTACTCCAGTCCTCTGATTCCTTTAATACCTTAAACAGCTTCTTTTGCGCCTCAAAAGGAGCCAGACTTTCCGGTTCTTCCATAGTCGGCATCTGCAACACAAAACCGGCACTATATAAAATCAAATCAAAACACTTGATATATCCGGTACTTGGTACCATATATCCATAATGATAATCTTCATAGTCTTCGATTCGATACACATTAGCAGAGGACACCCGACGATACTGGAACAATCGTACCTTATCCTCCATACCCTGTGCAGCAAAACGCTTAATTGCAATATTTGTGCTGACACTTTCCTTTGTAATCGGAACATTTGCCCACACCAATTCTTTCATTCTTCTTTTTATGGAATACAGTAAATCCTGACTAATACCATCCGGTAAGCCTTCCATCTCACAATAATAGCCATTTCCCAATGAGTACATTACCCGAACCTGAAAATCCTTCTTATGCCCCATTACATCATCAATGGCTTTTAACATTAACAAGGTAGCACTTCTCTTATAAGATTGAAATCCAATCTCATCAGCAGTTGTCAGAAAATGAATCTCAGAATCACTTATAATTGGCTTAAATAACTCACAAAGCTTACCGTTCATATAGGCCAATACAATATCATGTGCTTCCCGTTCCTGATACTGCTTTGCCAGTTCTAACAAGGTTGTTCCCTCTGTCACCTGAATTGTCTCATCATATACCTTTACTGTTACATTACCCATATGCATTACCTCCTGTTTTAACAAATGACGGTTACCGGGCTTCCGGTATCCAAGCTTGTAATAATCATATCTTCTCCCTCCAAGCATCCCTTAAGATAATCTTCCATAAATGAAACAAAAATATGTTCCAGTCCATAATGAGTTGCATCAATGATTGACAACCCCATATCTACAGCATCAATGCCCTCATGATGTCCAATATCACCGGTAATTAAAACCTCAGCACCTTTTTGAATCGCATTCCCAATTTCACTCTTCCCGGAACCCGGAGAGATTGCAACACGTTGAACCTTCCGGTTTGTTGCTCCATATACTGTCACATTTTTCAAACCAAACTTTTCCTTTACCAGATGTGCAACTTCCTCCACATCCATTGGATTGGGAAGGATTCCAATTTTACCAATTCCCAAACTGACATCACCTTCTGCCACGGTGATATCCAGTGGCAGTGTCTCCAACATTCCTAACCGCTGTGCTGCCAAATCAGCCATACCTCCTTTGATATCAAAGTTGGTATGCATCGCATAATAATGAATCTCATGGGTTGCCAGCTTCCAAATCCGCCTTCCTATCATGCTTTGATTGTTTATCTGCTTTAATGGTTGAAAAATCATAGGATGATGTGTCAACAACAAATCAACATTCTGTTCAACCGCCTGTTCAATCACGTAATCCGAAGCATCCAGCGATATCATAATATGGTGAATATCCTGATTCTCATCCCCCAGCAACAAACCAACATTATCCCACTCCTCCGCATACGAAGGGGGAGATAGTTCCTCCAGCTTATTTATAATTGTTTTAAGCTTCATAATAGTCCCGTGCCTCCCGATTCCATTTCAACTGTTCTGTAATTTCCAGCAAACGTTCTTGTGCTTTCTCCGTCTGCTGTTCCATTAACCGATTCGCAATTGCCTCTAACGTCTCCTTCTCATGAAGAAGATACTGCTGCAATACCGAAGACTGCTGTTCTAACAGATATCTTCCATACTGATACTCCACAGGTTTCCACTCTCCGACCTCTGTGCGTAGCATTTGCATACTTGCTTCCCTGCATATATTATTTATCGGTTTTGCCTTTATGACGGTATAATACTTACCGTCTTCCAACAGCATGGCTTCTTCTACAATCTCATATCCAATCTTATGTAGATATTGGCGAAGCACAGGAATCTCCGACTGTGGTTGCAGAATCAAGGTCTCTGTACCCAAACGGTTTCCTGCTCCCTGTTCCAAAATACGAATCATTAAGGGACCACCCATACCGGCAATCACAATAGTATCTACTTCCCCAGCCTGTAATTGTTCCAAGCCATCGGACAATCTGCATTGAATTCTGTCTTCCAAATGCTTCTCCTTCACATTCCGTTCTGCCCGCGACAAAGGACCGGTTCTTACATCCATTGCAAGTACCTGTTGTGCAATTCCCTGTTCAATTAAATAAATTGAAACATATCCATGGTCACATCCAATATCTGCCACTCCATGGCAAGGTTCCACCATGTCTGCTACCTGTTTCATTCTGAACGATAGTTCCATGTGTCATTCCTCAATTTCATCTGCAAGGGGCAGACTATTCTTCCAAGAAATCCTTCAACTTGCGACTGCGGCTTGGATGTCTTAATTTCCGTAATGCCTTTGCTTCAATCTGTCGAATTCGCTCTCTGGTAACACTGAATTCTTTTCCTACTTCCTCCAGGGTACGGGCTCTTCCATCATCCAAACCAAAACGTAGACGCAATACCTTCTGTTCTCTATCTGTTAATGTATCCAACACCTCAACTAATTGTTCCTTTAACAAAGTAAATGCGGCTGCATCTGCCGGTACCGGAACATTTTCATCCTGTATAAAATCGCCTAAATGGCTATCTTCCTCTTCACCAATTGGTGTTTCTAAGGACACCGGTTCCTGAGATATCTTTAATATTTCCCTCACCCGTTCTACCGGCATGTTCATTTCCTTTGCAATTTCTTCCGGTGACGGTTCTCTGCCAAGCTCCTGTAATAATTGACGTTGTACCCGAACCAGCTTATTAATGGTTTCCACCATATGAACCGGGATTCGAATGGTTCTTGCCTGGTCTGCAATAGCTCTGGTAATCGCCTGACGAATCCACCAGGTTGCATAAGTAGAGAACTTATATCCCTTCCGGTAATCAAACTTTTCTACTGCTTTAATCAATCCCAAATTACCTTCCTGTATCAAATCCAGGAATAACATTCCACGTCCCACATAGCGTTTTGCAATACTAACTACCAGACGCAAATTCGCCTCTGCCAGCTTCTTTTTTGCGCTCTCACCTTCCGGACCACCTTCCTCCATGGTTTGTGCCAATGCAATCTCTTCCTCTGCACTAAGCAATGGAACCTTACCGATTTCTTTCAGGTACATACGCACCGGGTCTTCAATACTGACACCTTCCGGAACAGAAATATCAATCTGTTCTACCTCTTCTTCCTCAATTTCAAAGGTCAAGTCATCCGGTTCCTCATCTGTCATGGACAACACATCAATGTTATTGTTCTCTAATACATCGTAGACAATTTCCATCCGCTGTTCATTCAAGTCAACGCCAACAAAATGGCCAATTACCTCTTTGTCTTCTAATACATTCTTCTTTTTCTTTGCAATTTCAATCAAGGATTTTAACTGCTCTTCAAATTTTGCGTCCATATCCTTCTTTTCTTCTTTTACTTCCATGGTTTTCCATCCTTCCATATCATAATCATATTTTAACCACAGGTTAGAGAAATATTCCATGTTGGAATTTCGCTCTTCTGTTTAATTATTTCTTGCAACCTGCTGTAATCCTGTAAGTGTGCCAGCTGATATTGTATACTTTCTTCTTTCACCTTCCGAACAATCTCTGTAATCACCACAGAATTGTCCTCCGGAGATGGTTCCAGCTTAAGCGTTGTCTGCAGAACAGAGGCTACCTTTGTCTGTTCTTCCACATCCTCAAATTGATTAATAATCTTTGCCGGTTGTACATCTCCTAAATTCTCATATTGTTCAAAAAGCTGTTTTGCCAACAACTGACAGAACTCATCTACGAAATCTTCCGGTCCGATTCTACCCCTTATCTGAGGAAATAATTCCTTTGGATAATTGACCAGCCACGTCAATAGCAACCGTTGTGGCTGTTGCTTTCGTTGTTCTAACCGTTCCTGTCTTCGGATATCCTGAGGTTTTTCCTCCTGAGTTGCCTCAATATACTGCTTTTGTTCCGTTATGTATTTTCCATAACGATTGACTAAATCCGTCAATTTCTTTTTATCCATAAAATATTGATTGGCAATTGCCTCAATATAATTATCCCGTTCTAAAGGTTCTTGCAGCACTGCCACTATTTTAGCAATCTCCTGCTGAAATTGCGTCCTACTTTCCGGGTCCTGCTGGTTGAATTTACCTGCTGCCACTCTGACCTGGAACATAATACTACTTTCTGCCTGTTGGATTCGCTCTTCAAAGGCTTCTGCACCCAATGCCTTTATGAATTCATCCGGGTCCTTATAAGGCTGCATATTAATCACTCTGGCAGAAATTCCTACCTCCCGCAGAATTGGAATTGCCTTCTGTGCAGCCGATACACCGGCACCATCACTATCATATGCAAGATATACTTTATCCGTATATCGTTTTAGCAGCATTGCCTGTTGTATGGTAAATGCAGTTCCCAGAGAGGCACATGCATTATCAAAACCGGCCTGATGCATGGAAATTACATCCATATATCCCTCGCACAGAATAAATCCTTCTCTTCGGGACCTTCTGGCTATATGAAATCCATACAAATGCCTTCGTTTTTCATAAATCTTCGTTTCCTGTGAATTCACATATTTGGGCAAGCCATCTCCCAATACTCTTCCTCCAAACCCGATTACCTTTCCATTCAAATCCATAATCGGAAACATAACCCGGTTCCAGAATACATCATTCACACCCTGACGCTCATCAAAACGAACCAACCCGGAATCAATCAATAATTTGTCATCATATCCTTTTTGCTTTAGATACTGATACAAATCGTCTCGATACATGTTGGAATATCCTAATCCAAACTTATGAATGGTTTCCTGAGACAAACCTCTGTCTGTCAGATATTTCATTGCTGCTTCCCCATTCTTCTGACGAAGGGCATAGTAGAAATATCCGGCCGCCGCTTTATTAATCTCCTTCAAAGCGCTATTGTAATCCGCTTCTTTCCGCTCCTGTAATGTCATTTCCCGTTGGGGTAGTTGAATACCGGCTCGATTAGCCAGGAATTCCACAGATTCCGGAAAGGTATAGTTCTCATATTGCTGCAAAAATGTGTATACCGTACCGGCTGCTCCGCAACCAAAGCAATGATAAAGCTGCTTCTCCCGACTCACATGAAAGGAAGGAGTTTTTTCATTATGGAATGGGCAACATGCTGTATAAGTATTCCCCTTCTTTTTTAAACTAACATAGGAATTGATGATATCCACAATATCATTTCTGGAACGAATTTCCTCAACCAAATCTTCTGAATAGTACATTCCTGCCTCCGCTTTCTAATGTCTTACCGTTCTTGTTTATCCCTGCCATGCCTTTGGCACAAAAATATTCTGAAAGGTATGCACTGCATATGTATCTGTCATACCTGCAATATAATCACAAACTACTGTTTCTGTTTTCTCACCCTGTTCAATCATCCGTCCATATTCTTCCGGCAATTCATCTGCATGTTCATAATAATACGTAAATAACTGACGTATCATAGATTCTGCACGTACTTCCTCTCCCTTTGCCTTAGGATTAAAATACACTTGATGAAACATGAAATCCCGTAACGCCTTCATCGCCAGTCCGGTTCGTTCCGACATACAAATCGTTCCCTTTCCTTCACTATTTATGACAATATCATGTATCATGGAATTAATCCTATCTCTGGTACTATGTCCCAATACATCGGTACATTCTTCCGGCAATTGGGATTCAGAAATAATCCCTGCCCGTATTGCATCATCAATATCGTGATTAATATATGCAATCTTATCTGCAAACCGAACCACCTTACCTTCCAGCGTTGCCGGTTCCCCTGCAGAACGATGATTCAAAATACCATCACGCACCTCCCAAGTCAGATTCAGACCTTTTCCCTTCTTTTCCAGTTTTTCCACGACTCGAATGCTCTGCTCATTATGATGAAATAACATTCGTGGTCTCCCATCCGGATAAAAAAGACAGTCACGATACTCCTGAGTTCCCTGTTTATCTGCATCTGTCAACTGCACCTCTAATAAATCCCATAATGCAGCACTCAGTGCCCGTTCCCCGGCATGTCCAAAAGGAGTATGTCCCAAATCATGTCCCAATGCAATGGCTTCCGTCAAATCCTCATTCATTCGCAACGCTCTGGATATGGTTCTGGCATTCTGCGCCACCTCCAGTGTATGGGTCAGACGGGTGCGATAATGATCTCCTTCCGGAGACAAAAATACCTGTGTCTTATCTTTTAATCGTCGAAAAGACTTAGAATGAATGATTCTATCTCGATCTCTCTGATAAATTGGACGCAAATCACATTGTGGTTCTTCAATATCACGACCCTTAGAATCACAACTTAAGGAAGCAAATTCACTTAAGTATTTCCGTTCCCATTCTTCTTGTTTCTCCCGAATCGTCATATTGTCACCTCCATCTTCTCTTCAAAGACCAACTCATATTATTAATATTCTACATTTTTTTCAAAATCCCTCTTTTTTCTTTTAAAAGCCACAAGAGCAGGCAAAAAGCCTGCTCTGATGTGAAAAATAATATGCAATTAAGCTTGTAAGGATTAACCCTTAACAGAACCTACAGCAACACCCTGAATAATATATCTGGATAAGAACAGATATACAATAACAACAGGGATAATTGACAATACCATCGCCATATAAACTTCACCATTATCGAATGTTAAGAAGTCTGCTGCTCTTAACTTAGCAATAACGATAGGTAATGTATATAAATTCTGAGACTTGATAATCAAGTTTGGAGTAAAGTAATTATTCCAGTTTGTAACGAATGCAAATATCGCCTGTACTGCAATTGCCGGTTTCATAATTGGAAGCACAATTGAGTTGAAGGTACGGAATTCACCAGAACCATCAATACGTGCAGCTTCTACAATTTCCAAAGGCAAAGCCCCCTGCATATACTGTAACATAAAGAAGTATACAACCGGTGCAGCAATTGTAGGCACAATCAATGGAATATAGTTATCCAATAAATTAAAGCTCTTCATCAAATCATAGAAACCAAGAGCAGTAACCTGACTTGGAATCATCATGATAGCCAAGATGAAGGTCTGAATTGCTTTTCTTCCCTTAAAATCATATGCATGTACTGCATAAGCAGTTAAGGTAGAAGAATATGTTGTCAAAATTGCACAACAAGCTGAAATGAATAATGAATTCAACAAAGCTCTTAAAATCGGAATACTTGGATCCGTTAATGTCTTAGTTAAGTTCTTAAAGAACCAAGAGCCCGGTAAAATCAAAAGGCCCCTTGTAATTTCAGCAGATTCATGTGTTGAATTGATAATCATAATATAAAGAGGGAACAAACACATGAGTGCCAATATTGACAACACAATATACCGAACAATCTTCTTTCGAAGCACTTGAGCATGATAGCTCTTTTCATCATTTTTCTTAGCCATTTTGTTTCCTCCTTCCTAGTATTCATCCGATCTGGTATTCAGTCTGAATACAATAAAGCTTAAGACACCTGTAATGATAAACATAATTACAGATAACGCACCAGACCGACCATAATCCTTCGAGAACAGGAAATTATTCAACCACATGATAATAGTCAAAGAATTTCGATTCGGTGTACCAAGACCTTTTGTCAAAATCTGAGGTACATCGAACATCTGTAAACCACCAATCATAGATGTAATAAATACATATAAGAAGATTGGCTTTAACAATGGCATGGTAATTTTAGTAAATACCTGCATAGAAGAAGCACCATCTACATTCGCTGCTTCGAACAGGGATGTATCAATACCCATGATACCAGCCATCAACATAATAGTCGTATTACCAAACCACATCAGGAAGTTCATCAAACCAACCAGTCCACGAACACCCCATGTGATTTCCAAGAATTTAATTGTTTCTCCGCCCATGGCATTAATCATACCGTTAACGGAACCTAATTCTGAGAACAATGAGTAGAAGAGCATTGAAAATGTAGCTGCCATAATTAAGTTTGGCAGGTAAATAACTGTCTTAAAGAACTGCTCTCCCTTTAAACGAATCTGGGTATCAGCAAACCATACACCCAATAATAATGAAACCAGAATCTGTGGAAGGAAACCAATTACCCACATAATCATAGTATTCAAAAAGAATTTTGGCAAATCGCCACCTAATATATAGATATAATTCTGTAAGCCTACAAAGTTAGGACCAACCTGCATCAAGCCGTCTACATACATTTCGAAAAAGCTTCGATACACTGTGTTAATCAATGGAATCAAAGAAAACACTGTATAAACGAGAAAGAAAGGTATCAGAAAGATGTAGCCCCACTTAGTATAACTGACAACTTTACTCTTTTTTCCTGCTGCCATACTATTTCTCACCTCACATTATATTTTCCGTACATCAAAAATGTCAAAAAACGTGCCTGCCTATTAAAGACAGGCACGTTCTAAACTACCCTAAAAAACTATTCAGGTATAAAATTTTACTCTTCTGGTGCAGATAAAGCTGGCCACTGCTCTGTTACCTGGCTGTAGAAGTTTGCAAGAGCTTCATCCTTAGTAACAGTACCTGCGAAATATTCACCCATGTTAGACTGATATGTTTCAATCATCTGATCGTATGGAGTCATATTCTTAACTTCGATAGCATCAGCAGCTTCCTGACAGAATCCGAAGTAGTTCTCGCACTCTAACCAATCTCTTCCAACTGAAGGATTCTCAGCAGCAACAGCTTCAGCAGCCTTCTTGTTGTTAGGGAAGTTCAAGTCACCCTTAGCGATTTCTGTAGCTACATCAACATCAGCTGTCATAGCATACATAATTTCATAAGCCAACTCTGGGTTTGTGCAGTTCTGAGCAGCACATAACCATGTACCACCCCAGTAGTAACCAGCAGGACCCTGGCAGATATTCCAATGAGCATCTGAACCGCTAACCTGCTCGTCCATAGACCATAATAAGTACCATGTACATCCAAAGTAGCAGAAGTTACCTTCACGCATACCGTTACCCCAGTTACCAGCGCCATCCCAAGTAGCACCACCAGCCATGTAGCCGTTATCATACCAGCCCTTAGCCATCTCTGTCCACTCTTCAACTTCAGCAGGAACACCGATAACGCCATCAGTTACCCAAGGAGTTGAACGGTCAGCGTTAAATACACGAGAACCTTCCTGGTAGTCAGTTACCATTGTGTAACCAGCATCCTTCATCTTCTTAGCTGTAGCTTCGAAAGCATCCCAATCCTTGATAGCTTCCTGAACTGTCTCAGGATCTCTAGCACCTAAAACTTCTTCAGCGATATCAGCATTGTAAACAACGAAACCAGCAGCTGCCTGCCAAGAAACACCTCTTGTAACACCATTCTCGTCAGTTACAACATCAACAGTGTAATCATAGAAGTTGTCAAGATCTTCATCTGTGAAACCTAATTCCTTAACATCCATTGCTACACCAGCTTCTGCTGAAGTATACTTTGTAGCATAGTCAGCTTCTACTAAGAACATATCAACCTGAGAACCATCTGTTAAAGCCTCATCCAACTTGTTCTGGTAGTTCATGTTAGCATTCTCGTTCTCTACGAACTGAATACGAGTACCATCTTCCATGTAACCGCCCATGTGATCTTCATCAGCAGTATAACCTGGCATGTAGTTAGCCATTAAGTTTCTGTACTCATCATTCCATACATAGATGTAGAATGTTTCACCATTGCCTTCTGCGCTGCCGCCTTCTTCAGAAGATGCATCACTAGCATCATCTGCACTACTAGTACCAGCGTCGCCGCCGTTACAAGCTACTAACGATAATCCCATAGCTAAAGCTAAAGATAACGCTAAAACTTTTTTGAATTTTTTCACGAAAAAACCCTCCTTTAAAATGTGTGTGTTAGTCGATTCGGTTTATCGTGACTCAAACTCGATTCCATATGTAATTATATGTACCCTTGTCTAAGTCTTAATAATTCCTACTTCGACCAAGTGTTTTTTGTTGCTTTCGCAACTCTACATTTGTCATTATAGGACATAGTGACTAATTTAGCAAGTCTTTTTTTGAAATTTTTAGGTTCATTGCACATTTTTAGACAGGTTTTTTATCGTTTTTTCTGTAAGTCACCCTCTTTTTCGTTGTTTTTTATCCATTTTTTTGAAAATACTTCTTCATTTTATCAGTTTTTTTATTTAGTTTTTCTTTTTTTAGAAACATGTTATTATATTATCTTTTAATTGTGCAACTTTCCTCTTTATTTTTCTAAGATTTTATAATATTCAGACTCATCATGTCGATTGCACATTGTTTTCATTTTCTTTCCTTTTTTCTTTTTCAAAACTATTTCAAAATTGTTACAAAAGTTTTTTTGTTAATTTTTCCCTATTCTGCTTTCCTTTTTCCTTTTCCTGTCATAACATTTGCACAATGGTTTTGGATACAAAAAAAGAGCCGGAACATTTCCGGTTCTTTTTTTGTATATTTTTACCATACAGGTCTTGGAATCTACCGCCTATTTACTTTCCTCATCCTCTTCCGACTGTACCATATTCATGACCTGTCTCTTTCTTGCCAATTCGTCGTTTGCAAGATATTCGTCATATGTGGTTTGTTTGTCAATTAATCCGGTATTCGTCAATTCCATAATACGATTTGCTGTTGTCTGCAGCAACTGATGATCCTGAGAAGAAAACAGGATAACACCGGGGAACTTCATCATACCATTATTCAATGCTGTAATAGATTCCATATCCAGATGATTGGTTGGTTCATCCATAATCAACACATTGGTTCCCATAATCATAAGCTTAGACAACAGGCATCGTACCTTCTCACCACCGGAAAGTACCTTCACCTTCTTGACACCGTCTTCTCCGGCAAATAACATTCTGCCTAAGAAGCCACGTACATAGGTAGCATCCTTTTCTTCCGAATACTGAGTCAGCCAATCAACGATAATATAATCGTTATCAAATTCTCTGGTAAAGTCTTTTGGGAAATACCCCTGTGAAGTGGTCACACCCCATTTATAATTTCCTTCATCCGGTTCCAGTTCTCCCGCTAATATCTGGAATAACGTTGTTGTAGCAATGGTGTTCGGTCCAACAAAAGCAACCTTATCTCCTTTATTAATTGTGAAAGAAATGTTATCCAACACCTTAACCCCGTCTATGGTCTTAGACATTTTCTCAACCGTCAGCACTTCATTTCCAATCTCACGATTTGGTCGAAAATCAATATATGGATACTTCCGGCTGGAAGGGCGAATATCCTCCAGTTCAATTTTTTCCAATGCACGTTTTCTGGATGTTGCCTGTTTTGATTTTGAAGCATTTGCCGAGAATCGCTGAATGAATTCCTGCAATTCTTTAATCTTCTCTTCCTTTTTCTTATTTGCTTCCTTCTGTTGCTTAATCATCAACTGGCTGGACTCATACCAAAAGTCATAGTTACCGGCATATAATTGAATCTTACCGTAATCAACATCAGCAGTATGAGTACATACTTTATTCAGGAAATAACGGTCATGAGAAACAACAATAACCGTATTGTCAAAATTGATTAAGAATTCCTCCAACCATGCAATTGCATCTAAATCCAAGTGGTTGGTAGGCTCATCCAGCAACAACACATCCGGATTACCAAACAATGCTTGTGCCAGTAATACCTTTACCTTCTGTGCAGCAGGAAGTTCACTCATCATCTTATAATGAAGATCCGTCTCAATTCCCAAACCGTTCAGCAGTGTTGCTGCATCTGATTCTGCTTCCCAGCCATTCATCGTTGCAAATTCACCTTCCAGCTCAGCAGCCCGAACACCATCTTCATCGGAAAAATCTTCTTTTGCATAGATGGCATCTTTCTCTTTCATGATTTCATACAATCTTTGATTGCCCATAATAACTGTATCCAATACTGAATATCCATCATATTGGAAATGGTCCTGCTTTAATATAGAAAGACGCTCACCGGGATCCATGATTATCTCTCCCTTAGTCGGTTCGATTTCTCCTGATAAAATCTTCAAAAATGTAGATTTCCCTGCACCATTGGCACCAATCAAACCATAACAATTGCCCGGAGTAAACTTAATGTTCACATCCTCAAACAATGCCTTCTTTCCTAATCTCAACGTAACATTTACTGCACTTATCATCTTGCTGCCCTTTCTTTTCCTCTTTTCAATCTTGATATATACTTCTTGGATTCCTTACATATGCCTGCTTTTCTTATTCTGTCATATCTTGTGGTTCTTCTTCCTCTAATAAAGTAATTCGAATTCGCTCCACACGGGTCTTATCTGCTTCCAGAACTTCAAATACTGCCACTTCATCCTCAACCACCTCACCGGTTTCCGGCAGGTGGTCTAATAATTCTATTACATATCCTCCAATGGAGTCATAATCATCGGATTCCAAATGCAATCCCAATGCATCATTCACATCATCGATTTTTGCACCGCCATCCACCTCAAATTGATTTTCACCTGTCTGCTTAATAATCTCTTCTTCATATTCATCATATTCATCTCGTATCTCACCCACAATTTCCTCTAACAGGTCTTCTAAGGTAATCATACCTGCAGCAGTACCATATTCATCCAATACAATGGTAATGGACACGGATTTTTCTCTCATCTCCTCTAAAATTCCGGAGGTTTTCTGATACTCATAGGTGTAATACGGTTCCCGCATGACAGTTCGAATCTGAAAATCATCCTTGGCTTGTTCCCGGTAAAAGAATAAATCTTTCAAATGAAGAATACCAACTACATTCTCCTTATTTTCCTCATAGATCGGAATACGGCTGTACTGTTCATCCATAAAATAACCCAGTACTTCCTCAAAATCTGCATCAATAGGTGCCATGGTAATATCCGCCCTCGGAATCATAATATCCTTGGCAACAGAATCGCCAAAATCCACCACATTGGTAATCATTTCCTTTTCTTCTCCCTCAATGACACCATCTTCGTGACTTACATTCACAATCGTCCGCAGCTCTGATTCTGTCATCTGTTTGTTCAAATCATTCAGATCAATACGTAAAATCCTATAAATCAGATTACAAAACTTATCCAGTAACCAAATAACCGGTGTCAATATAATGGATAAAAAACGAATCGGTATTGCATAAAACAGCGCAAATTTCTCACTATAAATGGTAGCCAGATTTTTAGGTGTGATTTCTCCAAAAATCAAAACCAATACCGTAAGGATACCGGTTGCAATACCAACTGCTGCGCTTCCAAACAAATCCGTAACCAGAATTGTCATCAGAGAAGATGCAGAAATATTGACTATATTGTTTCCAATCAAAATGGTGCTTAACACCTTCCCCGGGTTTTCCATTAGATTCAAAACCATTTTAGCCCGACGATTTCCTTCTTCTGCCAATGCTTTCATTTTATAAATATTTACAGTTGTTAGCGAGGTTTCAGCCGATGAAAACAAACCGGATAATATTAAAAGTACGAATAATACTATCATCTGAATTATGGTTTTTGTCTGCATTGCAGCCAACCCTGTTTCTATTGCCACTGAACTTATCTGTATCGCGGAACTCCCGTCCAAGAAAAACCATCTCCTCTTCTTTACTCAAATATCATTATTTTACCTATACCTGGCATAATTGTCAACTTTTCCATTATATTTCCCTTAAAAACCGAGCATACTATAACCGAAGCACTTGTTTTTGTGTTTTATCCATTTAAAATATCCGAAAGGAGATACAACTATGCGTAGTTCACAAGAAACCTATATGAATGTTGCCGAGCGTTGCAGTGCTTATGAGCATGTAAAAAAAGCAAACTGCTTCTGTAATGAAGCTCCCAGCAGCCCAAGCTGCTTAAATTGTAAGCATTTTGCAGAGGACGAGCATTGTACCTTAGACTTATACGATGCAATCGTCAAAAAGCTCTAGGCAACCTTTTGCAAGCACAATGTCGCTTGTCAGGCTTTTGTAACAAAGAAACCCGTTGCCTGCAGGCAACGGGTTTCTCTTTACATCTTATCTGTAGAATTAGTTATTAATTAACTTATCTTCACCATTCCAGCTATACAGCTTACGAATTTCTTCACCAACAACCTCGGAAGGATGCTCTGATGCTAACTTTCTCATAGCCTTAAAGTGTACCTGACGACCGGCAGGAGACATATCCAATAAGAACTGCTTAGCAAAGCTTCCGTCTTGAATGTCAGATAAAATCTGCTTCATTGCCTTCTTGGTATCCTCTGTAATAATCTTAGGTCCTGTAATATAATCACCATATTCTGCTGTGTTAGAGATAGAATATCTCATTCCGGCAAAACCTGACTGATAAATCAAATCCACGATTAACTTCATTTCATGGATACATTCGAAATATGCATTTCTTGGGTCATAGCCTGCTTCTACTAAGGTTTCGAAACCAGCCTGCATCAATGCACATACACCACCACAAAGAACTGCCTGTTCACCAAAGAGGTCTGTTTCTGTCTCTGTACGGAAGGTTGTCTCTAATACACCGGCTCTTGCTCCACCAATTGCCAATGCATATGCAAGTGCGATATCCTGTGCCTTGCCGGTTGCATCCTGCTCTACTGCGATTAAGCAAGGAACACCCTTACCTGCCTGATACTCAGAACGTACTGTATGACCAGGTCCCTTCGGAGCAATCATAGTAACATCTACATTCTTTGGAGGTACGATACATCCAAAATGAATATTGAAACCATGTGCGAACATCAACATATTGCCTTCCTCTAAGTTTGGCTCAATATCCTTCTTATACATATCAGCCTGCAATTCATCATTAATCAAAATCATAATGATGTCTGCTCTCTTAGCTGCTTCTGCCGCTGTATATACTTCAAATCCCTGAGCCTCTGCCTTTGCCCATGACTTGCTGCCTTCATACAAACCAATAATTACGTTGCAACCGGATTCCTTTGCATTTAATGCATGTGCGTGTCCCTGGCTACCATAACCGATAACTGCAATTGTCTTGCCGTCCAATAACGATAAGTTACAATCTTCCTGATAAAAAATCTTTGCCATTTTATTACTTCCTCCTGTAATAGATAAATGTTGGCTGCACTTTGTGCAGATATATAGTGATTACTTTGTAAATTGAAGTAATTACTTGTCTGTGTACTGTCCACGAAGCAGACCGGTAAGTCCGGTGCGTACAATAGATAGAATTTCAAATCCATCTAATAATCCTAAGAATGCTTCTACCTTATTAATGTTACCGGTCAACTCAATCATCAGAGAGTCAACTGCCACATCAACAATCTTAGCCCGGAATACATCTGCGACAGCAATAATCTGCTGTTTTTCTTCTTTGTCTGCTTTTACTTTTACAAGTACCAGTTCCCGGCATACAGATTCACCATCTTTTAATTCCGTTACATTAATAACGTCTTCTAATTTATAAAGCTGCTTCTCAATCTGGTCTAATGTCCGGTCATCTCCACTAACCACAACAGTCATGCGAGAATACTTCGGATTCTCTGTCACTCCAACCGTTAAGCTGTCAATATTGTAGCCCCTGCGGCTGAACATACCGGATACCCGGCTTAACACACCTGATGAGTTCACAACTAAAAGCGATAAAATTCGTTTTTTCATGTTATGTACCACCCTTCCAATTTCTAACCATTTTACTCTATTCATTTCCAAAAATCAACTGTCATTGTATCAACTATTCCAATCCTTGTCAAACATCGTTCATGATAAGAAGATACATTTTTCTCATTTATTCGCCTGAACCAGTTTTTCTGCAACCTTCACTGCTTCTGCTGCATCCTTCGAATAGCCATCCGCTCCTATCTCATCCGCAAAGCTCTGAGTAATAACCGCACCGCCAATCATAATCCTGGCTAATGTTTTCTGCTCCTTTGCATATTCCACAACATCTTTCATTCGCATCATAGTTGTTGTCATCAAAGCTGATAGTGCAATGATGGAAGCGTTTTCACGGATGGCAGTTTCCACAATCTCTTCTTTTGGAACATCTTTTCCCAAATCCAGCACCCGATACCCATAATTTCGAAGCATTAATGCCACCAGATTCTTTCCAATATCATGAATATCACCTTCCACCGTTGCAATGACGATGGTAGGCATCTCCTCATTCGTATTCTTGCGTTCCAGCTTGGGTTCCAGATATTGAATTGCTGTTTCCATGGCTTCTGCACTGGCAATCAGCTGGGGCAGAAAATAAATCTTCTTATTAAACAGTTCCCCCACCTCATTAATTGCCGGAATCAGCATTTCATCTATAATTTGTTCCGGTTTGATACCGGTCTCCAATTCTGCTTCTACCCGTTCAATGATTTTTGCCTTATTTCCTTTTAAAACTGCTTCGTATACCGGTGGCTGTTTTTTCTCCGAATCAGAATCTGCCTTTTCCTTAGCAGCAGTCACTATCACACTGGTAGCATGGGTATTCATCCGTTCAATATATCGTATATCCGCTGACTGTTTATTCAACAGCAAGTCCGAAGCATACGCTGCATTTACCAGCATCGCCTGTGATGGATTGGCAATTGCCATCGTCAGTCCATTTGCAATTGCCATGGTCAAAAACGCTGTGTTCACATTGATTCGTTCCGGTAATCCAAAGGAAATATTGGACAAACCACATATCGTCGGTAATCCCAATTCATTCTTACAATAGGCAATGGTCTGTAAGGTTTCGATAGCTGCATTCTTATTGGCTCCCACCGTTGCAACCAAGCCATCTACTACAATATCCTCTTTTGTAAATCCGAGACTCCAAGCCCGATTTAATATCTCCTGAATAATCCCGTGCTTTTCCTCTATGGTTTCCGGTAATCCTTTATCGGAAAGTGGAAGAAGAATAAACATGGCACCATATTTCTTAGCAATAGGCAAGAGCTGGTCTACCTTAGGTTGTTCTAATGAAATGGAATTAATCAATGCCCGTCCCGGATAATTCCGAAGGGCCGCCTCTATAATATCCACATGGCTGGAATCGATACAAAGAGGCAGATTTACTGTATTGCTGACCGCCTGAATGGTTTTTAACATCATATCTTTTTCGTCAATTCCATTCATTCCCATATTGATGTCCAGAATAGCAGCACCCTGTTCTTCCTGTTCTTCTGCCATTTCCAGAACAAGTTCTAAGCTGCCTTGCCGCAATTGCTCCTGCAATTTCTTCTTGCCAGTTGGATTGATGCGTTCTCCCACCACCTGAAATGGGCCATTCAAGTCTAATTCAATGGTTTTCCGTTCCGAAGATAACAGACGTTTCTTTTGTGTCTCTACCTCCGGTACATCTGCGGTTTTCACCTGTCGTGCCAATGCCATTATATGTTCCGGTGTGGTTCCACAGCAGCCACCCAGAATACCTGCTCCGGCATCGACCAGCTTCTGACCTGCCTGAGCGAATTCCTCCGGTGTCATGGCATAAATGGTCTCTCCACCTACCAACTCCGGCATACCTGCATTCGGTTTTGCAATAATCGGTACATTGGCATATTGTTTCATTTCTGCAATTATTTCGCACATTTCCTCCGGTCCGGTAGAGCAGTTAGCACCTATGGCGTCCACTCCCAGACTTTGCAGCACATTCACAGCCGTTGCCGGATCCGTTCCGAATAATGTCCGACCATCTTCATTGAAGGTTAAGGTCACGAAAATCGGAAGTTCACAGATTTCTTTGGCAGCAATGACTGCCGCCCTTGCTTCTGCCAGACTCATCATTGTTTCCACCACTAACAAGTCTACTCCTGCCTCCACAAGATATCCAATCTGCTCCTTATATACATCTATCAAATCCTCTAACTGAAGATTTCCCATTGGTGCCAACTGTTTCCCGGTCATGGTAATATCACCGGCCACATAACCCCGACAGCCTGCTTTGGCAACTGCTTTCTTCGAGATTGCCACCAATTCTTTATTCATTTCTTCTATCCTGTCTGCCAGACCATATTCTTCTAACTTAATTCGATTCCCGGTAAAAGTTGGTGCATAAATGATATTACTTCCTGCTTCTATATAAGATGCCTGTAAATCAATCATAATCTGGGGATGTTCTAATATCCACTGTTCCGGGCAAACACCAATTGGCATCCCCGCTTTCAAAAGATTGGTGCCGGTAGCACCATCCAATATTACTATTCTACTGTTCATCAAATTACGCAATTGTTCTTTCGTCATTTCTCTACCTCAAACTCTTCTCAGCCAATACAAACGCTTATTAACAAATTCATACGTTTCTTAACAAATTTCACGACTATCCGGCAAAATGGTAAAAGGTCCATCATTTGCTTACTTTATCCGTCTGATTCTGCCTTCTCAGAAGATACCTTCTGGGTTTAACCCATAAAGTATATCATGAAACTTTTTCTTTGAAAAGCACCAAAGTACCCTGTACTTTTATTTCCATGCATTTCTTCCTTTTATTTTTCATATTACTATAACCGAGTTCCGATTTACTTTTCCCACAATAGTACCTTCCATGCCAAAGATTACCGAAACACCGGAAATGGAAATAATTTGAAAGATATTTCTGTATATTTCTTTTTCAAATGCACTGTCCGTATTGATATTCCAGCTTTCCGGTTTTAATTTAATATAGGTTCCCTCCCTCAATATACGAGACGCAGATACTGTCCCTCCAAGTTTTCGTAGCAATTCCCGATTCTGCTGACTGCTTCCTTTATAATCTTCCTTTTCTCTTACAATTCCTGTTTGTAAGGCAAGTTGTTTCCTTGTACCGTAATCCGAAGGATATCGCTTCTGATTCAATGCCCCAACAATCGAGGTTCCTACATATCCGGTCAAATTCGGCAATTCCAACCAATTTCCCTCTCCACATTCCGTTACCGGTTCTTCCTCATAAAACAAACTCTTTCTTACATATCCCGTTATTCCCTCCACTTTTCCCATGGAAGTATACTGCCACATCTGATATGTGCCGCTAAATGTACACTCTTTATGATGTTGTATGACCCATTTCTTCCATTGATGAAAGCAGGGTGCCGTCAATAAATGTGAAAACCAGTATTTATTCCCATATATACCGGGTTCATATCCTGCCTTACGAATTCCTTCACAATATATCTGTGCGAATTGTGCCAATTCTTCATGTTTCAATGTGAGTGTGGTATCACAATCTCCCAAATACAGCATAACCGGATATTGAATTATTCTTCCATTCAATACTTTTTTTAACTGTGTAAGCGTAGCCTTCCATTCTTCCTCTATCTGTTGAATTGTCACACTTCGAGAATACCAGTAAACTCCAAACGGAATCTGCTGTTCAAAACATGCTGTTACATTCTGTTGAAAACAGGAGTCCATTTCTATCTCTTCTCCTCCCAAACCACAACACAGCATTGCAAAATCAACGTTCTTTTTAACTGTTTTCCAATCTATCCTTCCATTTTCTTCGCTGACCGCTATTCCCCTCTTCATATCCTCAACTCCATAATCTTTCTACTTGTATCCTATGGAAAATCCTTCTTATATATGCTATACTATTTACATTGAAATCGAATATTAAAAGGAGCGTGAAACAATGGGTGATCAGAACGTATACTCCAATGGAGCAATGTTAAACTGGACCGGATATTTTGCCGAGATGATGGATATCAGTCCTGAGAAAATAAAACTATTAAACATTTGTCAAAAGAAGAAAAATGTCATCCCTTCTATTGAATCTCATAAGCGGGTCATGGTCTTTGCAGATTCCAGTCACAGGAATCTGTGCTATGAAATCTGGGAAGCCGGCTTGGGTGAATGTGATGTCTGGTACGGAACCGGTGTAGAACCGGGAAATGACATTAAAACTGCCAAGATTAAGGATATGATCAATACCGAAATCAAAGAGCCAACGGTATTCTTTATCTTAAACGAGAATACAAGAGAGTCTTACAAAATCGGTATTAAAAACGAGAATTTCAGCCGCGGCCCGATTCATTATGTAGGAAGTGAGATTCGTGCCGTTATTATGAGTCTTCTTCATGTAGATGCTCAGGATGTTATCTGCATTGTCAGTGGAGAAAGTATCGCAATTGAGGCAGCCATTGTTGCCAGCGAGGGTACCATCATAGCGGTAGAAGGCGACAAAGGTTCTCAGACTGCCATGGAGGCCAATGTTGAAAAATTCGGTGTACATAATGTGGAAATCATTCCAGATTTATCCCGTTCATCGCTTTCTGCTTTACCAACTCCTCGTCTTGCTTTCATCGTTGCAACGAAGAATTTAGAGCAGGACATTCAGAATCTTTTGGCTGTTAATCCAAAGATGCAATTTGTCATCTATACCCTAGAATTAGATATCTTATCCGGCATTAAGGATATTTTTAATAAGTATAACATTCAGAACATGGAGGTTTTACAAATCAGTGTTTCCAAGTTGGACAGCAAGAGCGTTTTCATTACTCAGCCTGCCCCTTGGTTAATCACGGGAGAAGCTTAATATTCAATATCCCTATACTGCATTAAGAGAGGCACATTCATAAGCGAATGTGCCTCTCTCGTTTGGGTTTTATGTGAATTCTATTATTTCAACGGAAGCAAATCATACCCTAACTTCTTAATAACCTGTAAAGACTTATTACGAACTTCTTCTGCTTCATATACTTCCAACATCATATCCTTGTCGAACTTGTTATCCATTAAGAAGTCAACCCAATCCGTTAAGTAGGTCTTAACATACTGTACATTTTCCTCGCTGGTGTTCTTCAGAGAATTCTCAATGTTATTAATATAATCTACAATGGTAGGTCCTTGCGGTTGCGAAGCTACCGGTGTTGGTGTTTCAGATTCATCTGATAATTCAATAACCTTACCGGTCTTTGTAATAATTACCCGCTTATTTGGCTTTTCCGCCTGCTTTGGTGCTGAAGCCGTATTCCGACTTAAAAATACTTCCACTACCTTTACCAGACATGCCACGCTATAAGTAACCTCTTCCGGTGATTGAGCATCTTTTCCCTTCTCATCATATTGATTCCACAGCCACTCACTCTTAAGTAACATATCCTGAATCACTGAGTTCGCCAACAGGGCCTTCAACTCTTCATCCTGCTGTGCTGACGCCTTACCAAAGATAGAGGTCTTCTGTACCGGTGCATTTTTCCGATATCGTACAGGCAATACAATTTCTGAGAATGTTTTCGTCAGCATCTTTTCTGCCTTAGCCGGGTCATAATTATTGCTGAGAATGTACTTTGAAGGATCATTCAATCCATTGGCAATCATGTCATCAGCAGTCATGAATACCAAATGCTTCTGACGATCCTCAAGCATTCTCTTAATTTCATGATTTACCTTACTCTTCTCAATAATTGAATTCTTACGAATCTTAAATGCTTTAATCTTTTCCTTAATACTGAATAAGGATTTTAATAAAGCCGGATTACCATTCACGTAATTACCAATCCAATTGAGTTCCACGTATTGATGTTCAATTCGATTTGATAATTCATATACACTGTATCCATCAAATACAACATTTAAAGTGGTATACAGCATCTCCAAAATCTCATATTTCTCTTCCCAGGAACGTCCTGCATTATCCTGATTTACCAATGCCTTGATTCCACATTCATGGAATACCAGATTATATTCAAACAAGCCTTCAAATACATTACTCTTATCGCTTAATCCGGCACCCACACCCAGTATCTGAAGATTCCGCTTCATCTCCGGCTCATCCTCGATATAACGGTATACCTTACGAATAAAGTTAGAAACTTCAGCAATTAGCGAATCAATCCGGCGGTTATAAATGTCCTGTTTTGAAATTGCAGTTACAACTGCACGGCTCAATACATTTGCATACTGCGTACTCTGGCAGTTGCGAATCAATTCCTTAAAGCTTTCATATACATTCAGATTATCAACCGGAATATGTTCAGCGTTCAAGCCATAGAACTCAAATGCCTTATCATAATCCTGATTCTTGATAAATGCATTAAATAACCCGATACTCAACTGAATCTTGTAATCATTTCCTACATTATCATCTTCTACAAAATAATCATATAACACTTCCAGATTATTCAGGAATGAATCGCATTTTGCAATATTAACCGGAATGTTCATTTCCAAAACTACATTAATCAAATCCATATAACCCATAATTGCCTTATCAAAATTCTTCGGGCGTTCATCGGTTTCCATAATTTGATAGTATGTATTAATTAATAATGGTGCAATTCGTTCACCAATTAACCGCATTGAAGTTGTAAAACGCTCTGTCTGATACAGATACAGCAGCCAGATGCTATACCGATAAAGACCGGTAGCACTTATCATAGTGTCTACATTATCCGGATCAATATCGCCATATACGAACTTAAACAATGGTTCAATCCATTCTTCAATCTCATATTTCCCCGGCGTTTTAATCTGCTCATCTACAAACGCTGCCAATTCGTATAACTTGGTGCACTGTGTCTTCACTTCTTCATCTACCATCATAGAAGACAAATCAAAGTTACTGTCCTTCAGATAGTCAATTACCAAGGTATAGAATCCATCTTCCACCTGTTCATTTAAGAATCGAATTAACAATCCTTTATTGCTGGATGCAGCAATAGACAGTACATTATTCTCTTGTGAAGCGGTGATATTTGCTGGTAACATCATTTTCCTTGTACCCCCTTGCCATAATTTTGTGTCATTTCTACATGATGAACTTCTTTTTATATGTGTATTATGTATAATTATAGTATCACTAATGGATATTTTAGCACAAGAACAGAAAATGTTCAATACGGAATACAAGTAAATTCGTGGTATTTTCCTAAACATTTTTGTGCAATTTGCCTATTTTTTATTCATTTATCCCTAAGCCTGCCATTTTTAACAAGTACAACGCATTGGTTGTTGTGCATTTCCCTTTCCGCAAATGATAATCAAAATGTATTTCGTTCCCCTCGTAATATTCTTCAAAATGATAATTTTCTGCTAATTTACACAATTCAAAATCATGGGTGGATACCATGGTGATTGTATAAGGATTCGTCAGGCATCGTATAACCGCTTCTGCTCCCACAATTCGGTCGGCAGAATTGGTGCCCTTAAATATTTCATCAATGAGACACAGCATTGGATATTTCTTTTTTCCATATGCAACCATTTCTTTAATACGCAGAATCTCTGCATAAAAAGTAGAAATACCATGCTGCACATCATCAAGAATCCACATGGAGGTAAACAACTTCATATGAGAAACTGTAATCTGAGTGCCGCAAACCGGTGCCCCGGCATATGCCAGAATCAGATTGAGTCCAATCGTCCTTAAAAACGTGGTTTTTCCTGACATATTCGAACCTGTAATCACCACGGTCTGTTGCTGCAACGAAATGTCGTTTGCCACTGCTTTTTCTATAGGCAGTAACGGATGATATACCTGTAACATAGATATTTTAGGAACCTCTGAATCCTCCAGAATCGGATAAGACACTTCCCGAATCCGTCCTAAAACGGCCAGGCTTGATAACATTTCCACTTCTCCAAGTGCGGCAATTCCTGCTTCCATATTGGTTCCATACTTCTGCTCCCATTGAACAACCCAGGAAGCCAGATGTAAATCATAAAGGCACACACCGCTTAACAGCCAGTGCACAATCGGATTATAACGAAAATTATATAAAGAAATTAAACGTTCTAATGTACGAAGTCCTTGAAGAAGACCATCCGCTTTCCCCTCATTCCCTATTACATGCGTTTGAAGTTCTTTCAGATATGTGGAATGAAATTCTTCTGTTGCCAGTGCATCCATCATATACAAATAGGTCTGCATCGTACCGGACTGTTCAAAAGCTCTGCTCATCCGCTTTTGGCAATATCCGTTCATTAGGAAGGAAACAAGCAATGCCGAAAAGAATAGTACCAAAATAACACCGGAATCCCACCAATGAACTATGCTTCCGATTATACTTCCAATAAACAGAACCGGATACACCCAAGCCAGTATTCTAAGAGCAACCGGCACAGAAAGAGCTTGAACAGTCTGGGAAAGCTCTTCTTCAACCTTGCCCGGCCTTGTCTTTTGTTCTTCCTTTTCACATTGCATAGCAAGTGCTTCAAAATTCAATGCAAATCTGCTTTTTTCTACCAATTCTGCTACCGCTTCCTGCCGTTTCATCAGTTCATGAAAGGAGGGCATCTCATTTTCCTTTCCATTGACACACAAAACTTCTGCCAGTCGTCGTTTGCCTCCATCCGTGTGTGCTGTACAAATCATCTGATAAAGAGAATCGGTTCCCAAAACATCCAAATCAACTGATACATAGTCCTGTTCTTCCAGGTACTCCCCACCATTTTCAGAAAAATCATGCCAGTTTCCCTGTTTTCGCTTTTGATAACGTTCATGAACTTTGATGAAACGTTCCATGTAATTTTTCCAATTGTCAATTTCCTCATGTTTCTGCATCAATACAATAAAAATGATAATTCCTGCAATTGCTATCAGCCATCCCCACCAAATATGTGCAGTCAGACTCAAAAGAACTCCGATTACAACGAAAGCAAATACTATCAACCGCACCAGACTGATGGTTTCGTATTGTCTTTTCAACTTTTGATTCAGTTGTCGAAAAGAGTCCAAATCATGTTCTATATTTTCCATCGTATTGTTATCTCTGTTACTATTTTCCATGTTACTATTTTCCATGTTATTCTTCTTCATGTTATTGTTCTCCATGTCATTTTCTTTTCTAAACGGATGCTTATCTGGAAACAATAATTGCCTGCTGTCCCAGTTGCTTATATCTTTCTTTTACTAATTCCCGTTCATAACCGATTACCTCACCTGCATGGTCCGGGTCATTAAAATAGTAATAATGTTCATCTGCTCCTACCAGAACAAGACAATGTTCTCCTGCTATCCATTGAAACCACGTGCCATCCTCCAGTTTCCATCGGTTTCCATTTTCCGGCTCCATCATATGTATGGTTGCCCATATAATGACCGGTCTTCCTTCCTCCAGATAATTCTCTTCTATTGTTTCCAAATCCGTACCACTGATATTAACAGCATGCCAATCGTCATTCAGAAGTTCATTCATTGCATTCATGAGGGCACCTGCATAGCAGCCATAACCATTACTTATTTCAGGATTTCCTATAAAATACTGATTAGGGCTTATACCATTTCCCGTGGAATCAAAGGGAGCTTCTGCCTTTTCTATTACCTCATACACCATCTGCGGAGTCACCTGCTGCCCATAATAATTCAATACCATCGCACCACTTACCAGCTCGCAGCCTGTCTGGTATCCAAACTCTCTTTGATTCATTAATGGCACCTCTAGCACATCAATGCCTTCTGCCGTCTTGGTTAAAACCGGCATATCATGAGACATTTCTGCTATTTCAAAAGAAACACTCATTGCTTCCTTTGGCGGAAAAATTTGTTCCTTCAGGGCTATACATCTGTTAATTACCTGTTCTCCCTTTGCCTTCCAGTCAATCTCACTAATTTTCTCCCAGTTTTTGGCATAGACAACAATGCCTGCCAGACACAAAACAGATATCAGCAGTATTATCAATAATCGATTAATTTTTGATGAAGAATCCTTTTGCTTCATAATGTTATTCGCTTTCTATTATCCACTTATCCTCTAGTGATATACAACGCCAAATATCTTGGTTCTTATTTAAATTAGTATAGCATGTTTTTTAATCTATTTGCAACGAACCGGTAATTTATATAAAGTTAAGGATTCCTTTCTATATTCTAATTGATTTTTTGCCTGTTTCGTATTAAAATATTCAATATGTGAAACAATACAAATAAAAATAAAGGAGAGAGTGCATTGAGTAAAAAGAGTGGAACAATCATTAAAGTGGTAGCTTTCGTTGCCGGTATTGCAGCAGTAGGTGCAGCTTGCTATATATACAAGGATAAGATCAAAGAGTTTTTTGAAAAAATTCAGATCAAAGATAAGCTGGAATCTGCAAAAGCATTTATTTCAGAAAAGGTAAGCGGAAACAAGGACGAGGATTTCTTTGATGATGCAGAATTCTTC
The DNA here is from genome assembly GCA_017623675.1 of Lachnospiraceae bacterium. Taxonomy (GTDB): domain Bacteria; phylum Bacillota; class Clostridia; order Lachnospirales; family Lachnospiraceae; genus CAG-632. The sequence continues at coordinate 86,508 of JAGAOO010000056.1, read as the reverse complement.
GATGATGAAGCAGTTGACAGTGAGGATTCCGGCAACCGCGGATATACCTCTATCAACATTACATCTGAAGAGGACGCTGCTCCAGAGCCAAAGGAAGCAGAGGCTCCGGTTGTGGAAGATGCTGTAGAACAGGAAGAAACCATTACCGAAGAAGATGACTCCGAGGATACTCCATTTGAATATGAGGGATTATCTGATGTTTCAGAGGATGAAGAGGTATTAGAAGAAGAGGCTTCCTTAGACGGAAGTTTATAAAAAGGGCTTCAAACAATAAAAGGGATTGATACGCAAGGGTAAATTATCATTGTGTATCAATCCCTTTTTTATACTTTTATCTCAATCTATTTTTCCGGTTCTATTTCCTCAGATTGTGTCTCCTCTGGTTGTTCCTCTTCCTGACTGGCTACCGGAGCTTCTGTTTCCTGTACCTGCTTTTCATTCGAATTCTCTTCTGACTCAGTATCTTGTGACAGACTGAATACTTTCATGGTTCGATTATCAATCTTAGGATTCAGGCGAATTAATGCTTCCATAATCTCATCCGCACATTGCTCCGAATCAAAATCCTTTTCATAGAACATTTTTTCCGGATTCGACATAGTAAGACGATACACCTGTTTCTTACCTTTCATTTTCACAATCACATGACGGGAAATATAGCGGATAAAATCCATTCGGATGACATCCGTTGTCCACAGATTATGAATAATCAAATACTCCTCCGTAATGTAGTAATTATAATTATGCTGAAGCAGCCTGTGTTTCATCTGAGACTGTATTTCCTGAAATACCAGCCTGCGGTCACCAAAATCATTCAACTGCTTTGCAGAAGGATGGCGGAACGGGGATATTGTCCAAATCACCGAAAATACTATCATGGAAATTGCAATAATATATGGAACAATAATCAATAACAATAATAGAAAAACTTCCATATACGGATAATCAATCTCACTAATCATAAATGGATTGACAAAGGAATTAAAATCCTCATAATTCAATCCCAGTTCTTTTGCAAATTCATTTTTCATGGCATCCAGACTGGCAGAATTCTCCAACATTTTCCCTTGCACCATTTTATTCTCAATCATTGGCTCCGGTTGTTTGGTTTTTATCAAAAAAAATACACACTGGTCTTCTATAAACGCATAATAATACGCACCAATTTGCTTTTCATTGTCATAATAATCATAACCGGTATATTTTAATTGGGAGACATTCATTTTAACATTCAAACAATTCTGTTGATACCAGCCCTCCATCTCCTCCAATTTACTGATTTCATGCGTGGTCATTTGATATATGACCGGATAACGGCTGGTAAACAATAATATGATACAAAACACAAGAATTGCCGGTATCAGCATCGCTATTGTATTTTTCAAAAACAGCAGTCCCAATCCTTCCTGCTTTGATTTTCTAATCGTCATATTTTTACACTCCTCATTTACCCACTATACTACAACTTTTCTTTTCCTACAACTATTTGACATAAGTTCCCTGCTCGGTCTATAATTCAGTGGAAGCTTGAAAGGAGTATCATTATGAATGCTTACACCAGTTTTGCACAAGTTTATGATGCCTTTATGGATAATGTTCCATATGAGGAGGGCTGTCAGTACCTTTGCCGCTTACTACAACAATACGGAATATCCAATGGTCTGGTTGCAGAGCTTGGCTGTGGAACCGGCACTCTGACAGAATTACTGGCCGCTGTCGGCTACGACATGATCGGTATTGATAATTCACCGGATATGTTAGATATTGCCCAGGAAAAGCGTTCCCAATCCGGTCAGGATATCCTCTATCTCCTTCAGGATATGCGTGACTTTGAACTTTACGGAACCGTTCGCAGTATTATCAGTTTTTGCGACAGCATCAATTATATAACGAATACCGAGGATTTGCTACAGGTTTTCCGGCTTGTAAACAATTATCTTGATCCAAATGGTTATTTTATCTTTGATTTTCATACCCAGCATTATTATTCCAACATTCTGGGAGAGTCAACCATTGCAGAAGACCGGGAAGATATGAGTTTTATCTGGGATAACTACTATGATGAAGAAACCTGTATGAACGAATACTCCTTAAGCATTTTTGTGAAAGAGGAAGGAAATTCCTATCGCAAGTTTCAGGAGGAACATTTTCAACGGGCTTACACCTTAGAAGAAATTCAAGCCCTGGTGGAGGCTGCCGGACTGGAATATGTGACCGCATATGATGAATTATCCACGAATCCGCCAACGGAAGAAAGTACACGTATCCATGTGGTGGCAAGAGAACGGGGAAAGAATCCGGAAAGTAATATAAAAACAAAATAGAACCATAAGAAAGGAGTATATGCGTATTCTTGAAATACAGCATACTATCAAAGAATGTCTGATTATATTATTCGTGGAACTGCTGCCAATGACCAGGTACGGTTCTTCGCTGCAACAACAAAAGAAATGGTGGAAACTGCCCGCAGTATTCACAATACCAGTCCGGTAGCAACTGCTGCTTTAGGACGATTATTAACTGCCGGTGCCATGATGGGATGTATGAGTAAACGTGAAAGCGATTTGACTACTTTACAAATCAAATGCTCCGGTCCCATTGAAGGCTTGATTGTAACAGCAGACGGTGCCGCCAATGTAAAAGGATATGTAACCAATCCCAATGTAATTCTTCCTGCTAACAGCAAGGGGAAATTAGATGTTGCCAAAGCCTTGGATTTAGGCGTGTTGAGTGTTATTAAGGATATTGGCTTAAAGGAACCCTATATCGGACAGACCCATCTGGTTTCCGGTGAAATTGCAGAAGATTTGACTTATTATTTTGCCACCAGCGAACAGGTACCAAGCTCTGTTGCTTTAGGCGTATTAATGGAGAAAACTAATACGGTGAAGCAGGCAGGAGGTTTTATCATCCAGTTAATGCCATTTGCCGATGATGAACTGATTACCGACTTAGAAGAACGATTAAAAGAGTTTTCTTCGATTACCAGTCTCTTAGACCAGGGCATGACACCAGAGGATATGATGAACAAACTATTTACCGGTTATGATGTGAATATTATGGATACCATTTCCACTGCTTATCGCTGTGACTGTTCCAAGGAACGGGTCTATCAGGCAGTAATGAGTATTGGCAGAAAAGATATTCAGGAAATGATTGCTGAGAATAAGCCAATTGAAGTTAATTGTCATTTCTGTGGTAAAAATTATGTTTTTGATGTAGAAGATTTGAAATCTATGTTGAAGTAGTAAAACCGCCGGAGTCAGCTGATTCCGGCGGTTCATTTTTTATCCTATTCCTTAATTGGATTGTCCATTCCGTTTTGCACGCATACGCAATGTCGGGTCTAATATCTTTTTTCGAATTCGCAGACTCTTTGGTGTGATTTCCAGTAATTCATCGGTATCAATGAATTCCAAAGCCTGCTCTAAGCTTAAGATTCTAGGAGGCACTAATTTTAATGCATCATCCGAGCCGGAAGAACGGGTATTGGTTAAGTGCTTGGTCTTGCAGACATTCACTTCAATATCATCGGTCTTACCATTTTGTCCAACTACCATACCACCGTATACAGCTTCACCCGGTCCGATAAACAAGGTTCCTCTCTCCTGTGCGTTGAACAAACCATAGGTGATACTGGTTCCACTCTCATATGCAATTAAGGAACCCTGATTCCGATACTGAATATCACCCTTATATGGTCCATACCCATCGAATACGGTGTTGATGACTCCGGTACCCTTGGTGGAGGTCAGGAACTCATTGCGGAAGCCAATCAAACCACGGGACGGAATGTTGAATTCCAACCGCACATTTCCATCTGACATCGGTGCCATTCCCTGTAATTCACCCTTACGCTGTGTCAGCATATTAATCACAGTGCCGGAAAATTCATCCGGGACATCTACAACTGCAATTTCCATTGGTTCTAACTTCTTGCCACGTTCATCTTCTTTATAAATAACCTCAGCCTTGCTGACTGCGAATTCAAAGCCTTCCCGTCTCATATTCTCAATTAAGACTGACAAATGTAATTCGCCACGCCCGGAAACCTTATAGGCTTCTGTGGTATCTGTTTCCTCCACCCGTAAGCTGACATCTGTATTCAATTCTCGGAATAACCGGTCTCTTAAATGACGGGAGGTCACATATTTTCCTTCCTTACCGGCTAATGGAGAATCATTTACTAAGAAATGCATGGAAATCGTCGGCTCGGAAATCTTCTGGAATGGTATTGGTTCCGGTGCTTCCGGCGAGCATAAAGTATCTCCAATATGAATATCTGCAATACCGGAAATGGCTACAATAGAGCCTATTTTTGCCTCTGTAACCTCTACCTTATTCAAACCATCGAATTCATATAACTTACCAATCTTTACCTTCTGGTGCTTGTCCGGGTCATGATGGTTCACCAACAATACTTCCTGATTTAATTTTAAAGAACCATTGTCAACCTTACCAACGCCAATTCTTCCCACATATTCATTATAATCAATCGTACTGATTAACACCTGGGTCGGAGCTTCCGGATCTCCTGTCGGTGCCGGAATATGATTGATAATTGCTTCAAACAATGGCTTCATATCCGTTCCCGGCTGTTCCATATCGGCACTTGCCACACCGGATTTTGCGGATGCATAGATAAATGGACAGTCTAACTGTTCTTCATTGGCATCCAAATCCATCAATAATTCCAGCACTTCATCCACAACCTCTGCCGGTCTTGCTTCCGGACGGTCAATTTTATTAATACATACAATTACACTTAAATCTAACTCCAAAGCCTTTTTTAACACAAACTTTGTCTGTGGCATTGCACCCTCAAAAGCATCTACTACCAGAATAACACCATTTACCATCTTTAAAACACGCTCAACTTCTCCACCGAAATCCGCATGTCCCGGGGTATCAATAATGTTAATCTTGGTATCTCCATACATAACTGCTGTATTCTTAGAAAGAATGGTAATTCCACGTTCCCGTTCAATATCGTTAGAATCCATAACTCGTTCTGCCACTTCCTGATTCTCACGAAATACACCACTTTGCTTTAACAATTCATCTACCAGAGTTGTCTTACCATGATCGACGTGTGCAATAATGGCAACATTTCGAATGTCCTCTCTTGCGATTTTCATACATAGCCTTCTTTCTTAATTAAATGTATATCATTTCTATTCTTTTACAACGCGTAACATTTTATCATAGAGGAAAGGACTTGGCAAGATGGAGTTCGTCAATCTCTGCACTCGATTAATCAAATACTTCACCCGTTTTCTCAACCGGTACCTTTGCTCCCGTTGCTTCCGTCACCGCTTTTACAAACTGCTCATACGCAGGAGCATAAACCCGAACCTTTAATAACACCTTATCTGTATATATGGTATCCATAATTTCTGCATCTGTATTGGCAATGAGATATTGTATTTTCCCCAAATCCGTATATTCCATTGGCAGTTCACATTCAATCAATTGTCTCTTTAAGCGCACCGTACTGGCGGCAATTCCTGCCTTGGCAGCATCCGTGTATGCCCGAACCAGACCTCCGGTACCCAATAAAGTCCCACCAAAATATCGGGTTACAACAATGCAGATGTTCCGAATTCCACTCCCCTGTATCACTTCCAGAATCGGCTTTCCGGCAGTTCCCTGTGGTTCTCCGTCGTCAGAAAACCGAAGCAAAGGCTGACTTCCGGTTCCAATGGAATAGGCATAACAATTATGCCTTGCATCATAATGCTTTTTACGAATGCTCTCTATAAATTCATTCGCTTCCTCCTCTGTTGCAACTGACGCTGTATATCCGATAAATCGAGATTTCTTTTCAATAATTTCATCCTGTCCGCCCTCTATCAATGCAAGATACTCTTCCATCCTTGTTCCTGCCTTTCTTCTCTCTAAAGATATAACCAGTATAACTTTTATTTCCGGCTTACGCAATCGCTTCTGAATAAAGAAATGAAATAGCGGTTATATTTCATTTATACAATATCTGTCAAATTTATGAAGAAACTATGACTTATATATTTTTTTCTTTATTTAAATAAGTAGATTTGTTATAATGGACAGGAGTTTGGGTACATATTAAGGAGGCGCTTTCATGAATTATAGTAAAAATGAAGCAATCAAAAAGCAAAAGCATCTGGTTTCGAAAGCCAGCAAAAATGCCCAGAAGGTAAAGGTTTCTATTTTCAAAGCTTTTTTGGTTTGTATTGTAGCTTTTGTAGCAATCTGTGCAGGTGCAGGATTCGGTATGATTAATGGAATTCTGGATAACGCACCGAGTATTGATGATATTAACGTGGTACCGGAAGGATTCCAGACAAACATTTATAATCAGGACGGAGAATTGATTACCACCTTATCCCGCATCAATTCCAATCGGGAATATGCCTATTACAAGGATATCCCGGAGGATTTGGTAAATGCCTATATTGCAATTGAGGATGAACGGTTCCGTCAGCATAACGGTGTTGACGTACGTGGTATTCTTCGTGCTGCTGTAGAAGGTGTCATGAACGGTTTCCATTTTAATCAGGGTGCCAGTACCATCACACAGCAGTTAATTAAAAATGAAGTATTTAATGTAGGTATGGATGAGGATACCTTCATGGAATCCTTAGAACGTAAGATTCAGGAACAGTATCTTGCCATTGAGTTAGAAAAGAAGCTCAGCAAGAATGAAATTCTGGAATATTATTTGAACAGTATTTATCTTGGTCAGGGATGTCATGGTGTCCAGACTGCTTCTCAGACTTATTTTGGGAAAGAAATGTCAGAGCTTACCATTTCTGAGTGTGCAGTTATAGCTGCCATTACCCAGAACCCATCCAAATACGATCCAATCATCTATCCGGAATATAATGCCCAAAGACGACAGAGTGTTTTGGATAAAATGTTAGAATTGGAATTCATCACAGAGGCCGAATACCAGACTGCTTGTGCAGATGATGTGTATTCCAGAGTAGAACTTCATTATGATTCTATTGTAGAATCCCGGGAAGTAAACTCCTACTTCATCGATGCTACCATTAATGCATTAATGGATCAGTTAGTGAATGAATATGGATATACTCAGACAGAAGCAGCCAATGCAATTTATGCCGGCGGTTTGTCCGTCTACATTACCCAGGATCAAGACATTCAGGATATCTGTGATACTGTATTAAATGACCCGGAAAATTATCCGTCTACTACACAGGTTTCTTTGTCTTACCAGTTAACGTTGGTGGATGCAGATGGTGAAACAACAAACTTTAGTACCAATCATTTATTGAATCATTTCAAGGAGAAAACCGGTGATTCCAAGTATTCATTAATTTATAGAGACGAAGAAGCTGCAAGAGCAGCCGCTGATGAATTCAAAGCTGATATGTTAGCTGAAAATCCGGATAAGACTTTCTTGCTAGAGACTTATGATACAACCATACAGCCACAGATTTCATTTACCATCATGGACCAGGCTACCGGTCAGGTAAAAGCAATTGTTGGTGGACGTGGCGACAAGAAAGGTAATCTAACCTTAAATCGTGCTACAGATTCTGCCCGTCAGCCAGGTTCCTGCTTCAAGGTTCTGGCAGCATTTGTACCTGCCTTAGACGCCTCCGGCATGACCCTTGCAACCACTTATGAAGATGCACCATTTCCTTATGGCGATGGAGGTCGTCTGGTTGCCAACTGGTGGGGTGGTTCCTATCGTGGATTTAATTCCATTCGAGATGCGATTCGGGATTCGATGAATGTAATTGCTGTTAAGACCATTACCGATGTCAATCCGGAAGTTTCTTATCGATATTTAATAGATATGGGATTTACCACTCTTGTTGAATCTGAAACCTATGCAGACGGTACCGTTTATTCCGATATCCAGCAGTCTCTGGCTCTGGGTGGTATTACCAACGGTGTTACCAACTTGGAAATCACCGCTGCTTATGCATCCATTGCAAATTGCGGTGTATATACAGAACCTATTTTCTATACGAAAGTATTAGACCATGATGGAAATGTGTTAATTGATAATCAGCCTGAGACAAAACAGGTTATGCAACCAACTACTGCATGGTTGTTAAATAATGCTATGAAGGATGTTATTACCTCCGGTACCGGTGGACCTTGTGCATTATCCAGCGGAATGCCGGTATCCGGTAAAACAGGTACCAGTTCGAAAGACTATGATCTTTGGTTCTGTGGCTCCACTCCTTATTATACAGCGTCCATCTGGCTTGGTTATGATATTAATACTTCTCTGCCAAACGGAAGCGGTTCCCTGCATGAGCGTATGTGGTCTAAGATTATGCAGCAGATTGTTGAACTGGAAGGTCAGGAAATCAAGGACTTCCCAAAGGTGGATGGAATTACCAGTGCTACTGTATGTAAGACGACGGGACTTCTGCCAAAAGATGGCTGTGAAACCAGAACCGAATACTTTGCAGTAGGTACCGTTCCAACCGAAACCTGTAATGCAGAAACCATTGAAATGTGCGAGGATTCAAAGCTACCGGCAACCGACACCTGCCCGAATAAATTCAGCTTCACCTTCCTTCGCAATGAGGACGGTTCTATCTATATTCCGTACGCATATGAAGAGAAAGGTATTCCGGCTGACTGGGAGGGACAGACCTGTCCATTACACCCGTCTTCTGATTCCACAGAAGCTGGAGAAGGTACTGCCGACGCCTATACAATTACCTCATCTGTAAATGGTACCGGCGGAACAATTACAGGAAGCTGTCAGGTTCCTTCCGGCACTTCAAAAACCTTCTATATAACACCGGCAGACGGTTATGCAATCGCAGATGTTGTTGTAGATGGAACCAGTTGGGGTCCGGTATCTGTTTATACATTTGAGAATGTAATGAAGAATCATACTATTGTAGTTCGATTCACAGCCAGCGGTGGCGGCGGTTCTTCAACCAGTACGGAAGCTACTACAACAACCGCTGCACCTCCAAGTTCGACAGATACCACTGCAGCACCAACACCATAAATGAAATTAAAGATATATAATGTAAAAAACAGGTGTGAACATCACACCTGTTTTTTTATCTATATGAAAGAATAAACCCTAGGAATCTATTCCATTACTTTTTCATCTTTGGTTGAAAAATTAGTGATGCTATATAGGAAAAAATTAATGCGGCAGAGGTTCCAACTGCTGCCATCTTGAATCCACCACGGAATAACCCGATAAAACCGTCGCTGTCAACTGCTTCCCGAATCCCCTTCCACAGATTGTAACCAAATCCGGTTAATGGAACGGAAGCGCCACCACCGGCAAACGCAAGAAGTGGTTCATATAGTCCGATTGCGCCTAATACTGCACCGACACAAACTAATGTTACCATTACTCTTCCCGGAAGCATCTTAGTGGTATCCATTAAAATCTGTGACAACACACAGATAATCCCACCAATGATAAATGCCCATACATAATTCATTTCTACACCCCCCGATTCTCAATCATAATAGCATGTGCAATCCCCGGTACCGATTGCCCCTCATTGAAACTGACTGTAGACAGCAACGCTCCCGTTGGGACAAACAAAACCCGATTCCATTCTCTTCCCTTCAATTTATCCAGAATCATACCTGCAAGCGTAACTGCTGAACAGCCACAACCGGAACCGCCACTATGGGTATCCTGTTCACTGTTATCGTAGATTTCAATTCCACAATCCATATGCTGATCCATAATGTCATAGCCGTTATCATTTAATAATTTAATTAAAATTCCTTTTCCTACTTTTCCCAAATCTCCGGTAATAATCTTGTCATAATAACTCGGTTTTATTTTGAAATCCTGTAGATTCTGGTAAATGACATCTGCGGCTGCCGGTGCCATCGCTGCACCCATGTTCATGGAATCCCGAACTCCATAATCCGTAATAACACCTGTTGTAACACCCCGAATCACAATATCTCCCGTTTTATTTGACAAAATAAAGGCTCCACTTCCTGTAACCGTCCAGGTAGCACTAAGGGGTCTTTGATTTCCATATTCCAAGGGAAATCGAAATTGCTTCTCCGCACTTCCAAAATGGCTGGATGCAACAGTCAAAACCTGTTCCGCATATCCGGCTGCTACTGTCATAGCGCCTAATGCCAATCCTTCACCACAAGTAGAACAAGCACCATAAAGTCCAAACAACGGTATATCCATATCCTTCAGACCAAACGTGGAAGCAATCAATTGTCCCAACAAGTCACCGGCAAATACATATCGTATTTCTTCTTTCTTTAAACCCGATTTCTCAATTGCTTTCATACATGCCTGGTGCACCAGTTCACTTTCTCCTTCTTCCCAGGAATCCTTTCCCAAAGTCGGATCATCAAATATGATATCAAAATAATTCTTTAATGGACCTTCTCCCTCTTTTTGTCCTACTACAGATGCAGCACTTAAGATACACGGGGGTTTTTCAAATTCAACACTTCGCTTTCCCACCATTTGCTGCATAATATCACCTCCACATTTGCAATGTTTTCTCAATACTATTATTCCGAAGCAGAAAAAAAATATGTAATTTTTCATAAAAAAAGTACTCATAACGAGTACTTCTTTTCATAAAATATTTGACAGCTAAGTCACATCTACTTCTTATTTTTTGCAAAATTCAACATATCCAGCAGTCCTTTTTCTTTAATAATAGCGATTCCCTGCGTTTCATCTCCCAGCACAATTAAGTTATCACCCGGTTTAATGTCAAAAATCTTTCGTGCTTTTGCCGGAAGCACAATCTGTCCCTTATCCCCGGCTTTCACAACACCAAATATATGTTTTCCTTTGGGCGGAACACCAAAACCAAATCCATCATTCTCATTTTCATAATTGACAAGGTCATCTAACGATACGCCAAATATATTTGCGAGAGCCTTGCATTTATCAATGTCAGGTATGGATTCTCCCGTTTCATATTTCGATAATGTCTGCCGGCTGACACCAATCCGTTCTGCCACTTCTTCCTGTGACAGGTTGTGTATTTTTCTTAATGAAATAAGATTATCCTTCAACATGATTGTCTGACCTCTCTTTATTCACTGATTTTGTTTTCTTTATACCAAGCACACACCATCTGACAACCGGTATCCGGCTAATGATTTCATAGATTGCAAAGCTTCCTGCAAAGGCAGCCAGTGCAACTGACAGATAACACACGATTGCCGGTGCTCCCGGTGCAAATTTGTGGAGATAATATGCACATGCCGAAATTACCGTATAGTGAAATACATATAATCCCCAGGATTTCTTACTCATCCATTTACTGAATGCATTTTCAAAATTTCCCCACTTTTTCATAAATGCCAGAACTGCAAGAACTGCTATCCAGGCAAAGACATTACAAAGTGGTGTATCTAATATAATATGCTGTGCATATGGCTCTCCAAAATAAACAATGACAAATGCCACACCCAGCCCGCATGCTACTATAGTTAATGGGAGCCAATACTTCTCCAACCGTTCCATCACTTCATCATGTGACATTACAAAATATCCTACAAAGAAGCCAAAGCCATAGATACCCAACCGATATACAATTATCATCGGTACATTCAGCACCTGAGCAGCACCAAATACAACAATCGTCAGCAATAAAAGTACAATTATATTCGTTTTTCCACACAGATTATAAAACTTATCTTTCTCAATCTTTCTAACCAGTGGAAGTAACAAAGAAAAGAACCAGAGCAATTGTGCAAACCATAATACTCCTTGTCCACTTAGCACCATAATCACATACAGAACCGGTGCCGGAACTACATCCGGTATGTTAGCAAATGCATCTGTAATTGACATACTAAAATATCCCTGTATCCATTGGAATACAAAAAGTCCAATGGTCGAAGGCACAAGCAGTTTTCTTGTTCTTGATTGAATATATTCTTTGCCTGTATGATTGTTCAGATAATAACGAGAACTCATTCCAGATACCACAAAAAGCAACAGCATAAACCAAGGATATACCAAATATAAAAAAGCATCCTGATACTGTACAGAAGAAAATGGCCCAATTACCAAATCTGTTTCAATACTGTTGTACATAAACAGCACATGATAAATAACCACTAATACCACAGTAATCCATCTAACATTGTCTAAGTATGACTTTCTCATAAGTTTCCCACCTTTGCAATTATTTTTAACAAAATTGTATCAGACAGTTTCCCTGAATTCTACCAACCCTATTTAACAATTCGAGTTCATTTTTGTCAAAAATAGTTGCATGATAAGCTATGCCTGAATCCCCGGTATCATCTTAAACGCAAGGGTAACGACACCCAGAATTGCCAAAATGATTCCCACAGTACGATTTAACCGTTTCTCTTCACAGCGATTTGCAAATTGCGCCGCCCAAATTGCTCCCAACACGGTTGCCACTACACAAATACTCAATGCTTTCATATCCAGATTGCACCCCATCATGTAATGACTTCCCGCACCGGTCAGAGCAATAATCGTCATTATCATTGTACTGGTACCAACTGCCGTCTTCAAATCATAACCTAACAGAATGGTTAATGCAAACAGCATCATAGCTCCGCCACCCACGCCGGCAAAGCCACAAATCAGACCTATTACAGCACCTGATAAAATAGATAAGAGAACCTGAACCCATCTCTTCTGAGGTTTCTTTTTACTGGTCTTTTCCTGTGTAATTGGTGCTACGATGAATTTAATGCCAAGAAAGGTAGTACCAATCATGGAATAGATCCCTATTCCATCCGGGGCTTCTAAAGAAAAACGATATCCCACATAACTACCTATAACAGAAAACAGAAACGCTGGTCCCAAAATCAGCAAACCACGTTTGATATCAATATTTTTATTCCGATAGTAGGTAAATGCAGACAAGGCAGATGCCAATACATCTGATGCTAATGCAATCGCAACCACATCATAGGAATTCATACCTGCCAGCGAAACCAGCATTGGTGTAATAACAACTGCTGCAGATAATCCTGCCAAGCCTGTAACAATTCCGGCTCCTAATCCTGCAATTATACATATTATAACAAAAAACATACAATTTCCTCTTCCATTAAATAACTGCATGTATTTTATCACTTTATGCATCTTTTTACCAGTGCTTTTCCTCGTTTATTCCCCATTTTTCCATTATTTATACTTTTTTAATATTTCTCTCGTTATAGCCACATAATGATACTTTTCTATCTTATTTACCGGCACTATTTATCCATTGATCTTGTATACTTTGCATTAATGCTTCTGTATGTACCGGCTTCTTCATATATACATTAGCAGGGTTTGCCTTACATGCCTCTTTCACCGTTGCAACTTCTTCATCACATAACATTATGATTGGCATGTCTTTACCATTATCCGTCTTCCGCACGGAATCCACAATTGAAACACCGTCCAACATGGACAGGGCATAATCTAACACCAGCACATCTGCTCTATGATTACCAAGATAATCCATAGCTGATTTTCCGGAATTGATTACAATGACCTTAAAATGCTTTCCCAACTGCAATTTGAATCGTTTTAACAACTCAACATCCCCATCTACAATCAGAACAGTCTGTTCCTCCCGGCTGGCAGACATCCGGGAAAAAAGTTCTTCCATCCGTTCATGAAGAACTCTTTTTTCAACCGGTTTCGTAATATAACCTTCTGCTCCGGCAGCAGCACAACATTTCACTGTATCCCGGTCCTTCCTTCCTGTGAAAAAAATAACAGGAAGCTGTTTCCCATTTGGAAGTTCTCGAATCTGCTCCAATGTAGCATATCCATTCAGTCCCGGCATCTCAATATCCAGCAATAATAAATCTATCTTCGTTTCTTCTGCAATATGAATTGCCTGCATACCGGATAAAGCTCCCAGAACCTCAAAACCATCTTCCGTCAGATAGCGCTGTACTGTTTTTAAGCACATCATATCATCATCTACAACTAATATCCGTTTTGCCATATTGTCGCCCCCTATCATTCATCTCTTTTCTATGTTTTTATTGTAGCATAGTCAGAATCTTCTTTCAAAGAAAATACATACTTTTCCAAATAATTTAAAGTAACATCAAGATTCCATACCCTTCCTGAAACATGTGTGCTATACTTAATGTACTATATTTATTGTTTGGAGGAGCACTATGCGTCAAATACTTTACCATGTACCGGAATATGATGAAACCTTGATTTATCAGGCTGTTGAAAAAGCATTCACACAACTTGATATCCTGTCTGATTTGACTCCTGATATGAAGGTTTTACTAAAACCCAATCTGGTCATGGCAAAGAAACCGGATGTGCCGGTTACTACTCATCCTCTTATTGTAAAATCTGTTGCCCGTTGGCTGCAGGAGCATGGAATTACTAACATTGTAATTGGAGAAAGTTCCGGTGGTCCCTTTACTGCAGAGCATATGAAAACAGTCTATCATACCTGTGGCATGTATGAAGCAGAACCTTATGCCAGACTGAATATGGATTTTGGTTTCCAATCGGTAAATGCACCCGATGGCTTCGTTAATCATTCTTTCAACATTATCAATGCCATTGCAGAAGCGGATTATATCATTAATTTGCCGAAATTAAAAACCCATGCAATGACCGGTTATTCCGGGGGAATTAAGAATCTCTTTGGTTCTGTTCCCGGTTTGCAAAAACCACAGCTTCATTATCGTTTCCCTGATATTGAAGATTTTTCTAATATGCTGTTAGAATTATCCTTAGTGGTTAAGCCACAAATTACATTAATTGACGCGATTGATGCTATGGAAGGAAATGGACCTACCGGTGGGACTTCTCATCCCCTTCATATGATTCTGGCTTCTCAGGATATGTATACACAGGATTATTTTGCTGCAACACTTATGGGGTTAGAACCAGAGGAAATCGTTATGCTCCGTCAGGCAAAAGAACGAAATCTGATTCACATGGAATCGATGGAGCTGATTGGAGATACCATACCGGATAATCTGACTGCTTTTCAAAAGCCGGATACAAAGAACCTGGATTTTTCCTCTAAGGTTCCGAAATTCCTGCAAAAGCCTTTTGCTGCTGTCCTCAGTCGCGTTTTAAAATCCTACCCAAAGCTGGAGCCGGAAAAATGCGTAGGTTGCGGAAAATGTGCAGAGAGCTGTCCGGTGCAAATCATTACTATTAAAAATAGAAAGGCAAACTTCAAACGAAAGGGCTGTATTTCCTGCTTCTGTTGTCAGGAAATGTGCCCAATGAAAGCAATTTCTGTCAAAAAGGCAATCTAATTGTTTGCAAACCATATTTTTACTGATATACTGAATAATAAGAGCAATAGAAAGAGGTGTCATATTTATGAGTAAAATCTGTCCTGTCTGTGGGTATAATTCTGAAGATAGCGAAGTAGTATGTCCGGCTTGCGGAACTCCATTTCTATCTACTGTCAATCCTGTACCGCCAGTGAATCAAGTTCAGACAGCAAATAACATACAACAACCAAATGGGCAAGCAGTTGCCGGGCAGCCTATACAACAGCAGTTTGCACAACAACCACCAAAGAAAAAGAGTAATAAAACGTTATGGATTATTCTCGGTGTGGTTGGCGGGGTCGTTCTCTTACTGATTGTATTAGTAATCATCTTATTCCTTTTATTTGCATTTGTATTTACAGGAGCAAATTCTACTTCTCCAACAGGCAACGGTCCCACCTCTATCTTTACAGGCGGTGGTTCTAATGGAAATTATCAGGAATATTATTATCCGGAATATCAGGATTCCAGCCTTAATTCAGAGGCATTTGTTGATATAACAACGGAAGCTTCTACTGAGGCTTCCACGGAAAACACAGGTGCAAACATTGTATTTAACGAAACTGCTGCATTCAGACCAGAGGATTTAACTATACTTACGGTAGAAACAGATCCGGCAGTCACCCCTACCACTCTGACTTTTTCAGAGAATTACAGCTATATGGTAGGAAATACCGGTGAACTTCTGCAGGTGGGCGATATGACTTATGATACCCCGGTAGAATTCCAGGGAAAGCAGTGCCAATTGGGACGAGGTATTACAGTTGGTAATTCTATAGACGAATTTATTGCTACATATGGTGTAGATACTACGAATGCAATTTGGCAGACAGATACCAACAACAAATATGAGTATTTCTATTACTCAACATCTACAAAACCGTCAGTTCCGGAAGATGCTTCATTAATCATAGGCTGGTACCAATCCGGCGACACCTGGGTTTCCATGACTCCGGAAGAGCTTTTTAACTACTGGAATACAGGCAGCATTCCTGACTGTGACAGAATTCTGATGTATACCATATACTCACATACAGACTTTAGTATTGAAGGTTATACTACCATGTATGGTACTCCTGAATACTTTACGAAGTTTTATAACAACTGGGAAATAGTAAAGAACTTATCTGATGATACAAGTGTTGAAGAATAGCAACCGGAAGGGAAGGTGCTAATTATGAAAATCAAAAATAGAAAGCAATTTCATACTATTAAATTATTAATGGTTCTTCTAATCATTACAAGTTTTATTTTCAGTGGATATCGGTTTGCTCCGAATAATGAAACTTGGATGACCAGCCCAACAGGGAGTGCCAAACACTTAGATGGCACCACTGTTCTTGTCAGCTTGTTCGTTGAAGACCCAAGTTCTTCATGGACAGCAGAGAAAAAAGAGATAGTTATGTCCAAAATGGATTTAGCAAATGACTTTTTAGTTGCAGAAGGAAATTCATATGGCAAATCTGTCAACCTGATTTATGACATTTATGAACATCCGGATTTGGCCTATACGGTTTCCTACCATAATACAATTGATGACTCTGAGGATTGTTCTTATGATTTGTTAAACTATATGACCCGGTATATTAATTCTCAGATACCAACCCAGCAAATCATGTCACAATATGGCGTAGACAGCATTGCTTATATGTGTTTTCTGGATAAGAGCGGTGTATCCTACACATTTCCTTATTACGAAGGAGATTCTGAGCTTTACTACTATGAAACTTGTTTTATGTTCTTGAAATGTGATGGTGACTATGAGCCACCTGCTGTATATGCTCATGAAATGTTACATCTTTTTGGTGCAAGAGATTTATATGCTTCCAATGAATATGATGGCATCACCAAGGATTTTGTTCAGTATATCGAAACGAATTATCCGAATGAAATTATGCTAACCACTTATGATGAGAATTGGAATAATGTTCAGGATCATGTATCCAATGATTTGACAGATATTACAGCTTATTTTATAGGTTGGAAGGACTCCATACCGGAGTTGGCTGCCTATCCAAGCATTGCTACGAAGAATCCGGCAAGCTTTAGTGAATATGACGGTGAAATTGGTGATTACAGCGAATACACTGCCGGTGATTATGATTATGACTATGAGCCAGGCTCTAACCGCTGGGGAAGTGATATAGAAACAAATCCTTCTTCCGGCTGGGGTACTAAGACGGAGGATGATATTTTTTCAGATACAGATAATTCCGGTTCCGGTTGGGGGTCCGGAAGCTGTGCTTCTGATTACGACTACGATTATTACGATACCTCGGATATTGACTACGATATTGATTCTTCGGATGATAGTTGGTTCTGGGATTTAGTGTGGTGGTTTTTCTATTATTTATTTGGATAATCCTTCATAAACGTGCACCGCTAGGCACACCCATTAAAAGCGGGTGAATTAGTTCAAAATGAGACTAATCCACCCGCTTTTAAGGAATATCTACCTATCATGTTTTCATTTGTGAATCATCATTTCTAAGCTATTAATACCAGCTCATTTATTAATTATTTACTCACGATAATCATTCATAATCCAACCTTCTGTAAGTGGTAAAAATTTTTCAAATTCATCCTGACTAATCTCTACATCTTCAGAAGAATGCGTATATACTCCTATTTTTAACGTAATCCCATTATCAATAGCAATTATAATTGAATTGACACATCTACCATATATACTATCAGTTGCATTTACATTCGTTGCAAAAAACATCTTAACCTTATTTCCCTCTGAGTTTGTAAATTCCATGATATCACCAGTACGCTCATAAGAAACAGATGAACTAACATTACATACAGTAAAAGAATCAACATCGCTAGTAAATAAATCTTCATTTGTTCCGAAAGCTGACAATGTTAATGAATCTGTTTCTGAAAGTATACACTCACAAGCATTGGGATTTGTATCCATCGTCTTAAAAGTATAATTGCCACATACAAATTCATTCCCAACCTTATAAGCCTCGAAACCATTACCCTGACAATTAAGCGATAAAAAGAATGCTTCAGCATCAAACGGAGTAATTTCCTCAGTAGCAACTTCTTCGTCAGTTGCCTCTTCAGTGGTATCCGCTTCATCAGTAACCGTTGCTTCTTCTGAAATAGTATCCCCAGATGAACTCTTGCTACCACATCCTGTAAATGATACCATCGCTAAAACCACGGTTGCTCCAATAACTAAAAATTGCTTTCTCATAAATTTTTCCTCCTTTTACCCCTCACTGTTTAGTGAGTTGCTAAATAGTGAATTATTAAATCACAACTGATTATATAGAATATTTAACAAAAAAGCAAGGGAGTTATGATATTTATGAATTCTGAACAGGAATACGGCTATCTTGAGCTACACATTGAGGATATACTCAAGAAAAACAACATTTCAAAAAATAAACTATGTAAAGACCTTGATATCCCCAGAGCGAATTTGAATCGCTATTGTCAACAACGATTTCAACGCATTGATTCTAATCTAATATGTAAAATATGCTCATATCTAGAATGTGATATATCAGATCTAATTGAGTATCATAATCCAAAGAAGTACCAAAAAAGAAATAGAGCGTAGACATCTACGCTCATATTCATTGTAGTTCATATTATATTGCTCTTCTACAAGTTGGGATTTGTGCGTTCCTACAAGCGGTGCGCATACAGGACGAAAAAACAGCCGTGGGGAGCTTGCTCGCCAAAGGCTGTTTTTCGGACTGGATACATAGCGCGCCAGCGCGACATGAGCATGAAGCGAAGCGGAATGCGAATGGGCACCGCAATAAACTTGAATTTACCAAATCCACAACTCCTGATTTAATGAGCGGTACCATTCGCATTCCGCTACGATCCATTCTCAAACATTTATACCAGTCTTCACTGTAACGATTTTGCAATTTCATACGCTTTCACTGAAAATCTTTCTATTCGTTCGTTCCTATTGTTATCATTTCCATACCCTCTGGTCATCTGATCAAATGCGTAAACTTCGCATTCTTTCGCCCTGTTTCTGATTCTGTCTCCAACCATAATTGTCTTCATTGCCTCTAATTGTTCTTTTCTTATTTCATCATTCAATGAGCCACCCATTGTGATTAGAAAAAGTGCTTTATCAAGAACTTTCATCTTTGGAGAATCTCCGTAAGCAAATCCATATGTCCACACTCTTTGAAACCAGCCTTCCAGCATTGCGGGTGATGCTGTCCAAAAATCAGGATAAATAAATACAATTGCATCGGATGCATTAATTCTCTCTTGTTCCCTTATAACATCCGGCGAAACATTCATATCCAATCTGTAAAACCCTTCCCTCATATATTCACTTTCACTCATAACGGGGTTAAAGCCTTCTTTATACAAGTCGGATATGACATAGGTATGCCCGGCATCCTCCAAACCTTTAATGAAAGAATTCTTAATGATATTGGTGAAACTATTTTCACAAGGATGACAATATACTACTAAAACATTCAACATGTTTATTCCTCCATACGCCAAAATTTTCCCATCCCCTACAGCCTGGAATTTTTATGGTTCTTTACATAGGGGAAATAGGAATTTTTTCAGACTTGAGACTACTATTTTTTTCTTACAATATACACACCATAAATCCCAAGTAAAATGTAAGATACAAGACAAGCTACCAATGCTATTGTTGGATACTGATTACTTGTTGAAAAACAAAACGGAATACCACATAGATTTATAATTAAATGTAATATGATTGGAACCCACAGGTTTTTACTCATAACATAAACTGCCCCAAAATAAACACCAAGCGCAGTTGCCCAAACAGTTTTAGCTATTATTGTTACAATTGGCTGTCCCAAAGCTCCAAAAATATGTCCTAATCCAAATAAAACAGAAGCAATTAAAATTGCATAAAGTGTTGCGTTCTTTCTCTCTCCAAACCACTTTTCAATAATACTCTGTAATAAACCTCTTAAATACAGTTCTTCCATAATACCAACGCCAATGTAGTACACGAAACCTTCAACAATAACTCTCCATATCGTTGGTTTATTATCGAATGGTGTCAATCCGATACAGAAAGCAATTGTTACTATGATGGTCGCAATCACCGCAGGAAATCCATATTTTCTTAAACCGGTTAATATTCCTTTAAACTGTAAACCAAACCACCACTCTTTAATAAAAATCTTTTTGCACAACCAACAAATTATAAAAGCCAATACAAAATTCAACATCAACGTAATGCAAATTGGATTGATATCCTTAATTTTTATATTACAAAACAACGCTGCAGGCAAAGCGGACATTTCCATAAATGTCATTATAAGAATTAATATGACTACCACTACTGTTTCACTTTTATTTTTCATTTCCTTATCCTCAACTTGAAATTTATACATCTCACAACATGTATTCCCACATCAATATGATACATTATTTTAATAACTAGGACAACAACTTAATGCACGACATATACACTTGTTAACATAAAAGAGACAATGGGCCTCGACATCTCCTATTAGCTTCTTGGTGTAAGCGGTTCCCGTTTACTGGCACACGCCTTTCGGTGTGTACAATTTTCGATTGGTCTCGGGCAATATGCACTTCGTGGGTAACGGGTGGTGCACTGAAGTGCACGTGGGTCGTAAGGAATCTTCCCACTTCGTGGGTCCCTCCTTGCAACAAGTTTCGCACTATAAAAAAAGAACAGCATGGCTGTCCGCAAGCAAGCTTGCAACGCCATACTGTCCTTTTATCTACTTATTCGTCGTGCGACCTCGTTTCCGCTTTGCTTCAACTCGGTCTCGGACATTCGTCCTATGTTGTCACCCCATAATTTGCCCGCTTGTGAGCAAGCTCACGCGGTCAATATGCGTTGCCAACGCACTCCTCATTGTCTCTAGAATTTACCTGCCTTTGCAGCTTCCTCAATGCTTACAGCAACAGCAACTGTCATACCGACCATCGGATTGTTACCGGCACCGATTAAGCCCATCATTTCTACGTGTGCAGGAACGGATGATGAACCGGCGAACTGTGCATCTGAGTGCATACGTCCTAAAGTATCAGTCATACCGTATGAAGCAGGACCGGCAGCCATGTTATCCGGATGTAAGGTACGTCCTGTACCACCACCGGAAGCTACTGAGAAGTACTTCTTACCCTTCTCGATACATTCCTTCTTATAGGTACCTGCTACCGGATGCTGGAATCTGGTAGGGTTGGTTGAGTTACCGGTAATAGATACGTCAACGCCTTCCTTCCACATGATTGCAACACCTTCCGGTACTGAGTTTGCACCGTAGCAGTTAACCTTTGCACGAAGTCCTTCAGAGTATGCCTTACGGTATACTTCCTTAACTTCATTTGTATATGGATTATACTCTGTTTCAACAAATGTAAATCCGTTGATACGAGAAATAATCTGAGCTGCATCCTTACCTAAACCATTCAGGATAACTCTTAATGGTTTCTGACGAACCTTGTTTGCCTTCTCAGCGATACCGATTGCACCTTCTGCTGCAGCAAATGATTCATGACCTGCTAAGAAGCAGAAGCACTCAGTTTCCTCTTCCAACAACATCTTTCCTAAGTTACCATGTCCTAAACCAACCTTACGGGTATCTGCTACGGAACCTGGGATACAGAATGCCTGTAAACCTTCACCGATTGCAGCAGCCGCATCAGCAGCTCTCTTGCAACCCTTCTTAATTGCAATTGCAGCACCTACTGTGTAAGCCCAGCAAGCATTTTCAAAACAGATTGGCTGAATGCCCTTAACCTGATTGTATACATCTAAGCCAGCATCCTTAGTAATCTTCTCAGCTTCTTCAATTGAGGAGATACCGTAGCTGTTTAATACTTCATTAATTTTGTCAATTCTTCTTTCATATGATTCAAATAAAGCCATTATTCGTTACCTCCTTCTATTATTTCGCAATCTCTTTGTCTGTACGTGGGTCGATTAACTTAACAGCATCTGCAACTCTACCATACTGACCACAAGACTTCTCATATGCAGTATTTGGATCGTCACCCTTCTTGATGAAGTCAGTCATCTTACCAAGGTTAACGAACTTGTAACCGATGATTAAGTTCTCTGCATCCAATGCGATAGCAGTTACATAACCTTCTGCCATCTCTAAGTAACGAGGTCCCTTCTTAAGAGTACCATACATAGTACCAACCTGAGAACGAAGACCCTTACCTAAATCTTCCAAACCAGCTCCTACCGGAAGACCTTCCTCTGAGAATGCACTCTGTGTACGTCCATAAACGATCTGTAAGAATAACTCTCTCATAGCAGTATTAATTGCATCACATACTAAGTCTGTATTCAATGCTTCCATTACTGTTAATCCCGGTAAGATTTCAGAAGCCATAGCTGCTGAATGAGTCATACCAGAGCAACCAATTGTTTCAACCAATGCTTCCTGAATAATACCTTCCTTAACATTCAAGGTCAGCTTGCAGGCACCCTGCTGTGGTGCACACCAGCCAATACCGTGTGTTAAGCCGGAAATATCCTTAACTTCTTTTGCCTGTACCCATTTTGCTTCTTCCGGAATTGGTGCACATCCATGATGAACACCCTGAGCAACTGGACACATGTTTTCTACTTCCTGTGAATAAATCATGTTGAAACTCCTTTCAATTATAAAAGTATTAGACAAACGGTTCTGACATTCTCCCGCTTGCTGGGTTGTCTATAGACACCCATTTGGATATATTTTCTCATAAAATGACAAAATAGTCTAGATTATTTTTAAATAAAATCCTGGAAAAAGTCTTAGATTATTATTTTTCTACTTCACCAGCGTTAATCTATATAATCATCACTAACATTCGGATATATTTCCCATGCAGTATACCAGCTACCACTTGAAATGTATACGTGTACCTGATTGGAATACGAATCAATCATAAATGCATAACCGGTGGCACCATTCTTTGTATATTCCGGTTCTAAATCACACAATCTTTCACCCATCATATAGTCCATTTCATTTCGAAAACTCTCAGGTAAATCATAATAATCATCTGATAAGCTATATACTGTATCCGTATATGCCTGCATATCATTATACACTTCTTCCACAGCCAGGCTGGCATTGATTGCAGAAGCAATCGTTGTACCTGTCGATATATCTGATGACATCTCAGATTTTGATGTATATCTCATAGCACTTGGTAAAATAGAAGCTCCCATAATTCCCACAAAGAGAAGCATAATTAACGAAATTACCGTTCCTACTATACCCGTTACCAATCCTCCGATACACACACCATCCTTCCGATTCATTTTCTTCTTTGCAACAATTGCCAGAATGATTGCAATGATACCAAACAAAGCACCTGCTCCAAATGCACAAGAGGACAGGATTGAGAGAATACCTAATACCAATGCTATTACCGCCATCGCCGGTCTTTTGTTATTTTCTTCCATAATGATTTTTCTCCTTTACATATAAATCATGAAATTATTATCACATAAGGAAAAGGGAAATACAAGATTCAATTTCAATATGACCTGCGCGTGCATCCACACACTTCTTATGTTATAATGAACCCAGTGACAGGCTATACTGTTTCATAATCATAACACATGAAAGGACATTCCTATGCGATACGTTGATTTACATGTACATTCCAATGCTTCTGACGGTACACTTACGCCAACGGAGGTTGTTCATCTGGCAATTGAAAAGAATCTGGCAGCCATTGCCCTCTCCGACCATGATACTGTAAAGGGAATAGAGGAAGCCATCCATGCCGCAGAGGGCTCGGATTTGGAGGTTATTCCTGCAACAGAGCTTTCCTGCTATTATAAAAATGTGGAAATACATGTACTTGGTCTATATGTAGATTATAAGAATCCTAATTTTCTTGCTGAACTTAACAGACTGGAGCAGGCAAGATTGAAACGGAATCTGGATATGATTGCGTTATTTCAAAAGGACGGTATTAACATCACGTTAGAGGATTTACTGGCAGGCAATCCAAACAGCGTGATTACCAGAGCCCATTTTGCCAGAGTTTTAGTGGAGAAAGGTATCTGTAAGGACAAGCATACCGCATTCGACCGTTATGTAGGCGTAGGATGTCCGTATTATCTTCCAAAACCGCAGGTCACACCGGAGCTTGCCATCCCATTGATTGTCAAGGCAGGGGGAATTCCTATCTTAGCCCATCCTATGCTTTATAAATTCGGCTATCAGGAAATAGAGGAACTGATTCAATATCTGATTCCTCTTGGTTTAAAAGGAATCGAAGCCTACCACTCTTCCAATAACATTTCTCAGAGTGATAAGCTTCGTTCTCTTGCCTTAAAATATCAACTTGTAGTTTCCGGCGGTTCTGATTTCCATGGAGCAAATAAACCGGATATCGACCTTGGAACAGGTCGCGGTGGTTTACGTGTGACCGAAGAACTATTAGTTGCTCTTAAGACATGTAATCTTGTCACGTAATCCGGTGCCATCCTCTCCCCAGAAGGCAAAGGTGAAATTCAAGTTTTCGTAATCCACTCCCTCATTTTGAATATGGAGTTCCAAAATATCGTTCTGCCGGCCTGTGCCTGCAAAAATACTCTTTTCAAAATTGTGATAAGCAACCTCTAGACCTTGCTCCTTGAAAAATGCTTTTACGGCTTCATCATAGGAAGCATAGGTTGAATCACTATCCATCTCATAGAATAAATCAGACGATGTCAATTTACCGTTCTGATACACATTCGCATGGTATGTCATACCTGCACTTCCCAAACCGTCTTGAACAAACTGGTATGCAAAATGTAAATCTTCATTTTCATATGTGTACGCCCAATAATTTCTGTTCATTCCGTCTGCAAAGGTATTGGCAAATACGCCTTCCTCGAACACGATATACGTAGCACCATCCTGTTCAACCGCCGAAACATACATATGAATATCATTTCCTTGTATCGATGGATAGAACAACATTTCATCATCTGTTCGTGCTAATAAGGTTCCACTCTTCAGTACCGGAGTATCATTTTCTAAAGTATATACATTCGCAACAATATGGTATACCGCATCTGCATCCATATAATCATTGTCGTAATCGGTCTTCTCCATGAAGAGTAACAGCATATCTTCTATGCCATCATGGTCTAAATCATCTATATATGCCGACAGAATTCCATCACAATAAAACCAGTTTTCATTGGCATCATGAATCGTAACAGATGTCGTTGACAGATTGGCGACTCCTAATTCAGGTACCAATTCATCTTCAACAAATTCATAATAAATATCTTCGACAGATTCGTCCGCCGGAATATTGTCCTTTATATTACCATTCCCTTCTTGCTCCGGTTCTTTCTTACAGCCTCCTAACAGTGCCATAAGACTAAGTGCCGTTACAGTAACTACCACTTTCCATCGTTTCATAATCGCTCCTCCTCTTGCTCTCCTCATATATCGTTTTCCTCTGAAAGAAAAAGCAGGCAAATGCCTGCTTTCCTATTAGTCTTCCTTCTTCTTGCCTAAAGACATCTTCTTCTTTTCTTTCTTGTCTTCTACTTCTTCCGCAGGGGCTTCTGCTTCCGGCTTATCCACCTGAGCAATTGCTGCCTTGTTCATTGGAATACGACAATTCTTATTATTACCAAACTCAACAATAACTGTATCATCTACAATATCCAGAATAACACCATAAAAACCACTTGTAGTCATGATGCTGTCTCCCGGCTTTAATGCAGACATCATAGCTTCCTGTTCTTTTTGCTGTTTTTTCTGCGGACGAATTAACAGAAAATAAAAAACAGCAACCATTAACAAGATAGATATAATCATAGTCCAATTTCCAAATCCGGTTGTTGCGCCTTCTCCGCCTGCCGCACCTGCTGTTGCCTCAAGTAATGTGTAAAACATATCAAGTCCTCCATTTATTCATGATTTTCAAACCCGGCAAGCTTTGCCTGTTTGTATTCCTTGTAACAGCCATTCTCTATGGCTCCTCGAATCTCCTCCATCATCTTATTATAAAAATACAAATTATGCAAGACACAAAGTCGATATCCTAACATTTCTTTTGCTTTTAATAAATGACGAATGTACGCCCGGCTATAGGTTCTGCATGCCGGACATTGGCAGCCTTCTTCAATTGGACGACTGTCTAATTCGAATTTTGCATTTAATAAATTAATCTTTCCATGGTTAGTATACAGATGTCCATGGCGTCCGTTTCGGGTTGGATAGACGCAGTCAAAAAAATCTATACCACGGTCTACCGCCTCTAAAATATTTGCCGGTGTACCAACTCCCATCAGATATGTGGGTTTATCCTCCGGCAAATGGGGTACTGTCACATCCAGGATATGATACATTTCCTCATGACTTTCTCCCACTGCCAGTCCACCAATGGCATAACCATCCAAATCCATTTGGGAAATAGCATCTGCATGAGCAATTCGGATATCATCAAAAACAGCCCCTTGATTAATACCAAATAGCATCTGATGCGGATTAATCGTATCCGGCAGGCTGTTCAACCTTGCCATCTCGTTTTTGCACCGTTCCAGCCAGCGAGTCGTTCTGGCAACTGACTGCTCTACATAGTTCCGTTCTGCCACACTGGATGGACATTCATCAAATGCCATTGCAATGGTAGATGCCAGATTGGACTGAATCTGCATACTCTCCTCCGGTCCCATGAAGATTTTCCTTCCATCTACATGAGAGTTAAAGTATACTCCTTCTTCTTTTATCTTCCGCAACCCCGCCAGAGAAAACACCTGAAATCCACCGGAATCGGTAAGGATTGGTTTGTCCCATACCATGAATTTATGCAATCCTCCCAATTTCCGAATTACTTCATCTCCCGGTCTGACATGAAGATGATAGGTATTCGAAAGTTCTATCTGAGTTCCAATCTGTTGCAAATCCTCTGTTGCTACTGCTCCTTTAATCGCTGCCACTGTTCCTACATTCATAAAAACCGGTGTCTGTACGGTTCCATGCACAGTCTCGAAGGATGCCCGCTTTGCTTTTCCATCTTTTGCAATAATCTTATACATAATTACCTCTTTGATCTACGAAGGCACGAATAAAGATTCCGTCCTCCCGATATTCTTCTTCTATAATCTGTCCGTTATTACGAATCATAGCAATCTTTGCCGCTTCATTATATGGATACAAATGCTCCAGATATATCCGGCTTTCCCGAATCCGTCTGCTGATTCCTTCCAGCAAGGGTTCTAAACCATATCCGGTTCTTGCGGAAATCCGGTAGGTTTCATCTGCCTTAAAATCCTTTAACACTTCCGGTACAGCCTCTTTATCCACCTTATTAAATGCAGTTATAATTGGCCGTCCTTCCACCCCGAGTTCTCGTAAGGTTTCATACACCGTATGCATTTGAATATCCATCTGGGGATTGGAAGCATCTACAACATGAAGGATATAATCGGAATATTTTGCTTCCTCTAATGTAGAACGAAACGCCTGTATTAAGTGATGTGGCAGTTTACGGATAAACCCAACCGTATCCGTTAACAATACCTGCTGACCATCCGGCAGTTCCAGACTCCGGGTTGTAGGGTCAAGGGTTGCAAACAGCTTGTCCTCTGATAACACTTCCGAATCCGTTAATGTATTTAGTAATGTGGATTTTCCTGCATTGGTATAGCCTACGATACAAACCACCGGAATTCCATTACCCAGCCGACGTTTCCGTTGGGTACTTCGATTGATTTTCACCTGTTCCAATTCCGCCTTTAGCTTGGATATCCGTTCCCGAATCACACGCCGGTCCATCTCCAACTGTTTTTCTCCCGGACCTCTGGTTCCAATTCCACCACCTTGTCTGGACATAACGCTACCCAATCCAATCAAATGGGTAGAGCGATACCGTAACTGTGCAAGCTCTACCTGAATTTTACCCTCTCTGGTAGAAGCTCTTGCTGCGAATATATCCAGAATTACCATAGTTCGGTCCATAATCTTTGTGTTCAGTTCCCGTTCCAGATTATTCATCTGGGATGGGGTCAATTCATCATCACAGACAATACCGGTTGCTCCCATTTCCAGTATCATTTCTTTCAGTTCTAATACCTTGCCACTTCCGATATAAGTGGCTGCATCTAACATTTGACGATTCTGCACAAAACGTCCTACCGTCAAAGCTCCCGCTGTTTTCACCAGTTCTTCCAGTTCATCCAGGGAATCCTGTGCCGATACTTCATCATTTAGGGAAGCTGCTACTAATATTACCTGTTCCTTTGCTTCCTTTAATTCATATAATTCTGCCATTCATTCTCCTATTCTTCTATCGTCTGCCTGGTATAAAGAAAATCATATTCTTTTTGAATCTTCTCTGTTACAGGGAATGTTTCCATATATGCTTTCGTTAATTCATATGCTCGATTAAACTCATGCTTATATTCATAATAAACAATTTCAACATATAATAATTCTTCGTCACAGCTACGATCCGTTGATTGTAAGCCCTGCTGCAGATACTGATAACAGGTATCATACAAGCCCTGTCGTAAATAGTAATCAGCCAGTTGGGTACAGGCATATGCACTATCCGGATTATAGGACAAATACGTTGTTAAATATGCAACGCTTTCTGCTTCCCTACCCAATTCCACAGCGCACACACCGGCATATAGCGTACACTCTGTATGTCCGGCATCAATGGCAGCTTGAAACGCCGGCAAAGCCGCTTCGAAGTCACCATTTTGAAAATCTATCAATCCCTGTGCCATCTGCTTCTGTAAATTCAAATATGCAATCTGCTCCTCTTCCGTTTCTAACAGAATATCATATTGTTCAATTGCCTCCTGATATTGATTTAACAAAAAATAGGAGTCTGCAAGATACAAACGAGTATCCCGGTCCAAAGGTTCCGTAAAAAATGTCTTTTCCTTCAAGGATGCCTGGAAATTAACTACTGCATGTACATAATTACCGTTGGCATAATCAATAATACCCAAGTCCCGATATTCACTTTTTGCTTGTATACTATTATAAATATGGATGATAAAAACTCCAATTCCACTAATAACTGCCATAATAATTACTGTTACCAATAATCGAAGGAGTTTTTTCCCTTTGGTATGTTCCTTTTGTTTCATAGAAGCCTCCTAAAGCCTGTCAGACCTTTTATTTATTCATAACTGCATCAATGGAATCCATACAGGTTGCACGTAAGCCGCCATGCTCTAATGCATCCACACCTCGAATAGTCGTACCATTTGGAGAACATACCGCATCCTTCAATACCCCCGGATGAGTCCCCGTGATTTGCTGTAGTTTCGCACTTCCAAGCATAGTCTGCGAAATCAATTTGTATGCAGTTGCTCTCGGAATACCATATTTTACAGCCGCATCTGCATAAGCTTCCATAATTAAATCCATAAATGCCGGTCCACAGCCGGATACTGCGCCACCAATGCCCATAAGACTCGTTGGCAATTCCTCCACCAAGCCTAAAGAAGCAAACAAATCCAAAACAAAGCTACGTTCTTCCTTCTCCAAAGAATGGGTGGCTTCAAACAATAAAACTCCCTCTCCTACCATCGCCGGTGTATTTGGCATGATACATTGAATTCGTACTGTATCACCCAGTATCTTATGATAATCTTCATATACCCAGCCTGCGGCGATAGAAAGAAGGGCTTTTCCCTGCAGTTTTTCTTTTATCTTTTCTAACACCTCTGCAATCTGATATGGCTTACATGCCATGATTACCATATCCGACTTTTCAACTAATTCGTTTAAGGAATCTGCCGGCACAAATCCTATCCGTTCACTATTTGCATATAATTTATCTTTATGTGGTGCATAAGCAAAAACACCCTTCTTCTCTATCTTTCCAGACCGAAAGAATCCTTCTGCGATTGCCTGTGCCATATTTCCCATTCCAATAAAACCGATTCTGCTCATTTTCGACTCCTTATCCTATCCTATTCCGTTACGTTCGCTACATACATTATATGCTTCCCCGTAGGAAAGTCAAGAAACTTCATGCACAAAGGACTCGCTGCTATAGCATCCTGAGTGCATTAAAATTCTTCTTCCATTTCCCTGTAAATCTCTGACAATCGGCCGTCGCTAAGTTCTGTTTGATTCAGAATCGTATAACGGTCCGGACGGGTACTGCCCGCCTGCTGCCATGCCTGAATGAAAATATCTTCGGTCACCTTCCAATCCGATGGTTTTACCGGTATCCGGTATTCATGAAGAATCCTCTTGATTTTCTCAATATTGCGTCCTTGGAAGATACATGCCGGTACACTTCCCATAGCAACAGCAATCCCGTGAGGCACATAGACCTCATCTGCAAAGTTTTCCTCTAAGGAATGACAAAATAAATGCTCTGCCCCACTGCTTGGTCTGGAATTTCCCGCAATTTCCATTGCCAGGCCACCCATAACCAACGCCTGAGTCAACACCTTTATAAAACTCTTACTTTTTATGGACTTTTCTTCATGATAGCATATGGAATTAAACGCCATCTTCGAAATCATGTATGCAAAATCATCGATTTTATTACCGGTTACAGCTGCATCCAGTTTCCAGTCATTTAAAGCTGTATATTTACTAATGGTATCTCCAACTCCTGCCAGCAATTGTCCTTCCGGTGCTCCCATAATAATATTCACATCTACAATAATACTGCTTGGTATGGTACAACGGAAGGTCTTCCTCTTTAATCCTTCTGTACCCAGAACAGCTACCGGTGATGCCAGACTGTCATTACTTAAGGTGGTAGGCAAACATAAGAAAATTGCCTTGCTGACAAAAGCAGCATATTTTGCCAAATCCAGCACCATGCCACCACCAAACCCGATTACCACAGTAAAATCATGCATACAGATATATTTTGCCAAATCAACCGCCTGGTCAAAAGAACCGTCTTCTACCAAATAGATTTCACTGTTGTGAAAGTCCAGGCTCAAATCCTTCAGGGTTTCCGGAAACAGCTTTTGCAGATTTTGGTCTGTTACAATCACCACTTTTTTATTTCCAATGCCCGGTACACAGTCCGACATTACTTCATTGACACGAGAGAAAATTCCCTCCTCCACCAATAAGTGATATGGTAAACGAAATCGATTCATAATTACTCCTCTCTTTTGCATCGCAAAGATTCTTTTCTATTTATTATAGTATACCCGCTTCTGTTATTCTATTTCTTTTTCTCAATAGTTGCTTCTTCCTATCACATAAATCCAAAACTGGAGCAGGACATGTTACAGCAATCCTGCTCCAATGATACAATTACCATATTTTATTATCTATGTTATTAATTATACCGTTCATCAATGACACGCTTGGTCTTCTTTTCACTTCTTGGAAGTACACCAATTTCAACCACCTTAACCAATGGTGTAAAGCCAATCCGGCTCTTTACCTTCTCTGCAACCTTCTCAGAAAGTTCAACAAAGTCTACACTTCCGTTGGTCTCTACATAAATACGCATGGTATCCTTTCCATCCAGATGAGAAATACGAATCTGGTACTCACTGGAAAGCTCCGGAAACTCACGAAGCACCTCCTCAATCTGGCTTGGGAATACATTTACACCCTTAATTTTCATCATATCATCGGTTCTTCCCATAATGGTTCCCAAACGAGGATATTTGCTTCCACAAGGACATTCTCCCGGAATAATCTTAGATAAATCATGAGTGCGGTAACGAATTAATGGGGCACCTTCCTTTACCAAGGTGGTAATCACAATTTCTCCCATTTCACCGTCCGGAACCGGTTTTAAGGTTACAGGATCAATAATTTCAATATAAATGTAATCATCCCAGTAATGCATACCCGTATCATACTGACAGTTAATACCGATGCCCGGTCCGTAGATTTCCGTTAAGCCGTAGATATCATACAATTCAATTCCCAGTTCTTTGGAAATTCTTTGACGCATCTTATCTCCCCAGCGTTCAGAACCAATCACGCCCTTTTTGAGATGAATCTTATCCTTAATACCCCGTTTTTCAATTTCCTCTGCCAGCAACAAAGCATAAGACGAAGTGGAACAAAGCACCGTTGACTTCATATCCATCATCATCTGGAGCTGCTTTTCCGTATTACCCGGTCCCATTGGAATTACCATAGCTCCTAATTTCTCCGCACCGTTCTGAAAGCCGATTCCTGCCGTCCAAAGTCCATAGCCCGGTGTAATCTGAATCCGGTCCATGTTGGTAACACCGGCAGTTTCATAACAACGCTTGAACATAATTGCCCAATCGTCAACATCTTTCGCAGTGTAGGGAATGATAACCGGAAGACCTGTTGTACCGGAGGAGGAATGAATCCGTACGATGTTTTCCTCCGGTGCTGTCATCAAGCCCAAAGGATAGGCTTCCCGCAAATCATTCTTCTCTGAAAATGGTAGTTGTTCAAAGTCCTCCTGTGTTGCAATACTGGTGATCCCCGCTTCTTCCAGTTTCTTACCATAGAAGCTTTCCGCTGATATCAAAGCCTGAATCTGACTATTTACCTGACTAATTTGTAATTCTGAAATCTGCATGTTAATCTGTTTCCTTTCTAAAATCGTTTCTCAACGTTTCTTCGTATCCAATCATGTAAAACATGATGCTTCCAATACTCATCTTATTGATTCATAACCATAGCAATTGCTTTCTTATTTAACGCACGGAATTTCTCGGAAATTCGCTTATCAATCGCAGAATCCAATTCCTCGGGTGTAATTCCCAAAGCTCCTGATTTCGCTGCAGCCGCAAGCAATACAATATTTAATATTTTAGAGGATCCGCATGCTTCACATATCGCTTCACCATCCATTACATCCACATGTCCGGCCTGTGATTGTAAGTACCGAAGCATGTCCTCGCCGTCAAGATAGGTTCCCTGTAAAGACGCAGTTACCGGGCGAACGGCCTTTTTATTTACAATTACTGTACCTCCTTTTTTCAAATAGGAAATACACCGAACTGCCTCCGCCGGTTCAAATGCTATAATCACATCTGCAGAACCCTTTGGTAACAACGGAGAATGTATTTCCTCTCCTATTCTCACATGACTGACAACACTACCGCCACGCTGTGCCATGCCGATGGTTTCTGCAGTTCGTACCTGTAGACCCTTTTCCATTGCTGCAAAAGCAATCAACTTTGATGCAAGCACCGTACCCTGTCCACCAACACCGCAAAGTAATATATTATTCATGGTCTGCCTCCTCTCTGACAATGGCTCCACACGGACACACCTGTGTACAAAGGGAGCAACCGGTACAAAGACTCTTTTCAATGGTTGGCTTTCCATCTTCCAATACAATGGCCGGGCAGCCTAATTCCCGAATACATTTCTTACAATTGATACAAGTGTCTGTAATCTGATACCGAGTCTGCTGTTTCATTACAGCAATACATGGTGACTTGAAAATAATTGCCTTTACACCCGGAAGCTTACTTGCACGCTTTACAGCTTCCACAGCTTCAGAAAGTTGCAATGGATCAACAGTTTCAACGGAGGTTAATCCAATTGCCTGCAATATCTTTTCGATACTTACCCGATTACAAATGTCCTCCGGTTTTGAAATCGTTCCTGCATGTTTCGCAAATTCCATCATTCGCACTCCGGTACCCGGATGAGGCTGATGTCCTGTCATTGCTGTTGTTGAATTATCTAATACAATCAATATTATATCTGTCTCGTTATATACGGCATTTACCACTCCGGTAATACCTGATGCAAAGAAGGTTGAATCTCCGATGAACGAGAAATTCACTGCATCCGGCTCCGCCCGGTGTAAGCCCTGTGCCATGGTGACATCGGCACCCATGCAAAGACAAGTATCTACCATATCCAATGGTGCTGCATTTCCTAAGGTATAGCAGCCAATATCACCACTGAACACTGCCTTTTGTCCCTTCATTGCCTGTTTCACTGCATAGAAGGATGCACGATGCGGACAACCGGCACACAATACCGGTGGTCGAACCGGAAGCTCCGGTGTCTCAGTATAGCTCACTTCATCCCACTCTAAGTTCAAAAATGGTTTTAACGCAACTTTAACCGATTCAACACTGTTTTCTCCTGCTGCCTGTATACAGCCATCCAATTTTCCATGAATGGTAATATTCAAATGATGCTTTCCACATATGTAGGTCAATTCTTTTTCAAGCACCGGATCCAGTTCTTCGATGCAAAGAACCTCATCCAAACCTTCTAAGAATTCCAACGCCAATTTCTCCGGAAACGGATGCGCCGTTGCAATCTTTAATATCTTATAGGACTCACTCGTTCCACACTCCAATGCATCACAGGCGTACGAATAACTGATACCGGAGGTACAGATACCTTTACGGCAATCGTCGTCTCCCACTCTTGTCAACGTATTGAAGCGATAGGAAGAGAATTCTTCACCCATCTGTGGGTTTCGCTTTTCTATTTTCTCATGATTTAAGAAGGAGGTGCGCGGAAAAATCACCCAACGCATAGTATCCTTCACAAATCCTTCGATTGGATGCTTCTCATAGGTCTCCCTTATCGGAACTGATGCGCAGCCATGACAAACTCGAGTCGTTGGACGAAACAGTACCGGTGTTCCCCATTTTTCTGAGCATTCAAATGCATCTATCATCATTTCATAGGCTTCCTCCGGTGACGATGGGTCGAATACCGGCAGCTTGGCAAACTGTGCAAAATGTCTGGTGTCCTGCTCTGTCTGAGACGAAATCGGTCCCGGATCGTCTGCACTCAATATAACCATTCCACCCTTAACTCCTACATATGCCAGGCTCATCAACGGATCGGATGCTACGTTCAACCCAACCTGCTTCATAGTTACTAAGGTTCTGGCACCCGCATATGCTGCGCCTGCTGCCACTTCCAATGCAGCCTTTTCATTCACTGACCACTCTACATAGATACTTCCATCATTTTCTTTTGCAACTGTTTCCAGCACTTCTGTAGACGGGGTTCCGGGATAGCCCGCAACTACATTTACACCTGCATGTATAGCACCCAAGGCAATGGCCTCATTTCCCATTAAAAACTTTTGTATCAACTTACTCGCTCCTGTCTTATATATAATAATAACGCCGATACAGCGATATCAAATCATCATGAAGACAATTCGATATCATTATATCAGCGTTATCTAAGAATTGCAAAACCATATAGAAATCTTATCTAATTTCTTTTTTATAATCTATTTCCGAATCTGGTTATATATACCTTCTGCATCCAGCTCATACTTGTGAAGCAGGTCTTTTGCAGGACCAGATTCACCATATCTGTCACGGACACCGATTCTGGTTAACGGAGTCGGACATTTTTCAGCTAATACTTCCGCAACTGCACTGCCTAAGCCTCCGATGATAGAGTGTTCTTCTACGGTATAAATCCGCCCGGTCTGCTTTGCTGCTGCAATCACAAGTTCCTCATCCAAAGGCTTAATGGTATGAATGTTAATAACCTGTGCATCAATTCCGTCTTTCTCTAACATCTTTGCAGCTTCTAAGGCTTCTGATACACAAAGTCCGGTAGCAATAATGGTTAAATCCTTACCCTTCCGAAGTTCTACACCCTTGCCAATTTCAAAGTGATAGGTTGCTTCATCATTTATAACCGGTACTGCCAGTCTGCCAAAGCGTAAGTAGCAAGGACCCACATATTCATATGCTGCTTTTACGGCTGCTCTTGCTTCCACATCATCACATGGATTAATCACTACCATGCCCGGAATGGTTCGCATTAACGCTATATCTTCATTGCACTGATGGGTAGCTCCATCCTCTCCTACCGAAATTCCTGCATGGGTTGCTCCAATCTTTACATTCAAATGTGGATAACCAATGGAATTCCGTATCTGTTCATATGCCCGTCCTGCTGCAAACATGGCAAAGGAACTCATAAACGGTACATAACCGCAGGTAGACATACCTGCCGCAATACCAGCCATATTACTTTCCGCAATACCACAATCAATGTGACGCTCCGGAAATGCTTTCTTAAATATTCCTGTCTTGGTTGCAGCCGCTAAGTCTGCATCCAAAACCACCAGATTCTCATGCTCTTTTCCAAGTTCTACTAACGCATTACCATAACTATCTCTGGTTGCAATCTTATCTCCTAACATAATGCGTCACCTGCCTTTCTTAACTCCTCCAACGCAATTACACACTCTTCATCATTCGGAGCCTTACCATGCCAGCCTGCCTGATTTTCCATAAAGGATACTCCTTTTCCTTTTATGGTATGGGCAATAATTGCTGTCGGCATTCCCTTGGTCTGCTTTGCTTCCCGAAAGGCTGCATCTATTTCATCAAAATCATTACCATTAATATTCATTACATGGAATCCAAATGCCTTGAATTTCTCATCTATCGGATATGGAGAACATACTTCTTCTACGGTTCCGTCAATCTGAAGATTGTTATTGTCAACAATCACTAACAAATTATCTAACTTCCGATGCCCGGCGAACATAGCTGCTTCCCAAATCTGCCCTTCCTGAATCTCACCGTCACCGCATAAACAGTAGGTACGATATTCCTTACCGGACAACTTAGCTGCCAGTGCCATTCCAACTGCTGTAGACAATCCTTGTCCTAACGAACCGGAGGACATATCTACACCCGGAATGTGCTTCATATCCGGATGTCCCTGTAAAATCGAACCGATATGGCGCAGAGTTTGTAACTCTTCTACCGGAAAATACCCACGATGTGCCAGTGCAGCATATAGACCCGGTGCTGTATGCCCCTTGGATAATACAAAACGGTCACGATTCTCATCCTTTGGATTGGCCGGGTCAATGTTCATTTCTTCAAAGTATAAATAGGTAAAGATGTCTGCTGCGGAAAGAGAGCCACCCGGATGTCCGGCTTTCGCACTGTGCACCGAAGATATAATTCCCTTGCGAATTTCAACCGCAGTTTTTTGTAGCTTCAATTTGTCCATTTTTTTCTCCATACTCGTCCTTTCGGCGAATTTCCTTTCTATATATTACTCACCAAACACTGCTTTATAGTCAGCCTGGAACTTTGCAATTCCCTGTTCGGTCAATGGATGCTTTGTCATCTGAACAATTACAGAATATGGTACAGTTGCAATATTCGCCCCTGCCAATGCACAATCCAGCACATGAATCGGATTCCGTACAGATGCTGCAATTATCTCTGTTTCTAACCCATAATTTTCAAATATTGTTACAATATCCTGAATCAATGTAATACCCGGTGTACTGATATCATCCAATCTTCCTAAGAAAGGAGATACGTAAGTAGCTCCGGCTCTTGCCGCCAACAATGCCTGCATCGCTGTAAAAATCAAAGTAACATTGGTCTTAATTCCTTCGGCAGATAATACCTTAACTGCTTTCAATCCTTCCACTGTCATCGGAATCTTAACTACCATATTAGGATGGATGGCTGCTATTTCCCTGCCTTCCCGAATCATACCTTCTGCATCAACGGTAGTTGCTTTTACTTCGCCACTGATTGGTCCATCTACAATTGTTGTGATTTCCTTGATTACTTCCTTAAAATCTCTTCCTTCCTTCGCAATCAGAGAAGGATTGGTAGTAACACCGCAGATTACGCCCATTTCATTCGCTTTTCGAATATCCTCTACATTCGCTGTGTCGATAAAGAATTTCATCTCATTCCCTCGCTTTCTTCGTTACTTTGTTACACTTTTGCAAATACATCTGTAGTTTTAAAAGTCCTTTTATAACTTCAGCACGATATGATATTCCTATGACAGTTTATCATTAGCTTTTACAAATAACAATATATATTTTTGTATATTTTCGAAATTCCTGTTATCCTTTCAAACCTTCCAACCGGTTCAAGGCTTCGTATAATACTGCATCACACTTAGCAAAATGCAACCGCATATAACAATTCACATCTTCTCTGAAAAAGCTGGAACCCGGTACGGCCGCCACTCCAACCTCCTGTACCATACGAACACAGAAATCATAATCACTTTCTCCTGCCCGCAGGTAAGGTTCTATATTCACTAAAACAAAGTAGGCTCCCTGAGGGTTCGTAAATTCCATTCCCATATGACGCAATCCGCCGGTAAAGACTTCCTTCATATGTGCATAATGCTCCGCCAGTTCCTTATAATAGCTATCCGGCAGTTCCAAACCTGCTACTGCTGCTTCCATTAACGGAGCGGCTGCTCCAACCGTTAAAAAGTCATGTACCTTCCGTACCCGGTCAATAATCTCCGGACTGGCAATTACATATCCCAGCCGCCAGCCGGTAATGGAATAGGTCTTGGACAAGGAATTACACATAATCGTTCGTTCTCTCATCCCCGGTAGTGTTGCCAGATAGGTATGCCGATTCGGTTCGTATATAATATGTTCATACACTTCATCCGTAATGACATAGGCATCATACCGGATTGCCAGTTCGGCAATCAACTGCAGTTCTTCTCTTGTAAATACCTTACCGGAAGGATTGGACGGATTACATAAAATCAGTGCCTTGGCTCCCTGTCGAAATGCCTCCTCTAACACCTCCGGATCAAACTGAAATTCCGGTGGCACTAATGGCACATAAATAGGCTCTGCCCCTGACAAAATTGCGTCTGCTCCATAATTCTCATAAAATGGCGAAAACACAATTACCTTGTCACCGGGATTTACCACAGACATCATAGCTGCCATCATGGCTTCCGTACTTCCGCAGGTCACCACAATCTCTTCGTTGGGATTGATTGGCATGCCGGAAAAATGCTCCTGTTTCCTTGCCACTGCTTCCCTGAAATTCTGTGCTCCCCATGTGACTGCATACTGATGAGGTCCTTCTTTTGCCACTTGTGCCAAACGCTCTGTCAGAACCTGTGGCGGGTCAAAATCCGGAAATCCCTGGGATAGATTAATAGCTCCGCATTCATCGGAAATTCTTGTCATGCGACGGATGACAGAATCACTAAATGTACCGGTTCGATTGGATAATGGTTTCATGGTCTGCTCCTTTTATCAAAAATAATTCAAATCGTCTGTTTATTCAAAGTATCCTATGTACTTTACTTCATATTTCCCGTCGGGGAATAATTCCTTATATAAATCCACAAAATAGTCATCTGTCATGCTTGCCATATAATCTACTACAATATCGTTGGGGTCACTTTCTTCATACAGTATTTGGTTCTCATTACGGTAATAATGGGTCAATTTACCAATATAATCTATATGATGCCGATAGAGGATGGAATTTTTATCCAGATTTTTTGCATCTTGTAGCAGTTTATAATAAATTGCTTCAAACATCGGATTTATCTGTTCTTTATATATCTTATCTACGGTTTCATTTCCATATATTAACCTATAGTTTTCCTTTTTCCCCTGAGAGAAAGCATTGAAATAATCTGTATCCATTTTCAAATATGGTTTTCCGTAACTATTCTCTACAATGTTTACAATCATGTTATTAATAATTTCCGCATTAGTACTGCCAATTTTCCCAACTGTAAAATTCGGTTCTTTGTCAAACAAATTTAACTTCATGGCATCCTGTCTGTCCTTGCCAAGATAGGCAATAATATCCGATACTCGCATAACACATGCTTCTAAGGTTGCCGGTATCAGCTTTTTGTTTGCCTCCTGATTCCGATAACAGCCTTCGATCTTCTTATCAAAAACAGAGAAATCCGCATACGGCTTTGGCTCATACCTCTGCATCTCCATTTCTCCATTATGGCAAATAATTCCGTCTAATGTTTGCAAACTGAGATTCAAAGGAAATATCTTATCCAACACCCTTGCACTATGAATATTATGATTAAAATATCTTCCCGTTTCTCCATGATATAAATCATTCAAAATCCGTTCTCCTGCATGACCGAACGGAGTATGTCCAATATCATGTCCCAAGGAAATGGCTTCAATCAAATCTACATTCAGCCCTAAGAGACTACCTATATTTCGTGCAATTCGTGAAACTAGCTGCACATGCTGGGAACGTCTGGATATATCATCATTCTTATAGAGAGAAAATACCTGTGTTTTATCTGCATAACGGTTATAGTAAGGCAAATGCATGATTTTTTCCGTATCCCGTACAAATGCCGGGCGCCAAAAGTTGGCTTTATCATGACTCATATCCCGCCGCAATACATCTTCATCCCGAAAGGCATACGGATTTACTACATGCTTCTTCCGGTCTTCCATAATTCTCTTCTGAACTTCTTCTGACAGATTATGATATTGTGACATATGCGTCCTCCCCCATTATGATTCTCTTTCCGTTTTTTGCATGTGTATATCGTGATACCACTTGAACACAGCCGTTCCAATAATAATTACATACCCTACTATACTTAGCCAGTCCGGAATCTGCCCCAGAAAACAAAATCCCCAGATTGCCGAAAAAATAACATTGGAATAATCATATACCGAAATCTCTTTTGCCGGTGCAAAAGCATATGCTTTCGTGATAAAAACCTGTCCGCCTGCTGCCGTTGCTCCGGTGAGCCACAGGTAAATCCATTGTTTCATTGACATGGTTGTAAAATTAAAAATCAAATACGGAAGCATACATAAGGTAGAAAAGCCCGAAAAAAACAATACAATCATCATACCGTTCTCTCCCCGTTGCCCAAGCTTCCGCACATAAGTATATGCAAGCCCGGCTCCACAGCCTCCAAGCAATCCTACCAATGCAGGCAGCACTTCCATATTAAAACTGGGTTTCACCACAAATAATGCTCCAAGAAAAGCCACTGCTACCGCCAGCCACTCAAATTTATTTGCAACCTCTTTTAACACGATTACAGAAAAAATTATGGCAAAAAAAGGTGATAATTTATTCAAAATAGATGCATCGGAAATTGCCAAATGATCCACTGCATAGAAATTGCAGAGCATGCCAACCGTGCCTCCGACTGCACGAATCAACAGATATTTGGTATTTCCTTTTCCGATTCGAAATGGTTGTTTTGCCTTAACCATTGCAAAAAAAGCAATCAATAATGCAACTGCATTTCGGAAAAAGCATTTTTGTATAACCGGTACATCACCGGATAAACGGATAAACAAACTCATTAAAGAGAAGAAAAATGCCGATGCAATGATGCAGACTATTCCCATCAGATGCGGCTTCGTTGAATCAGATTTATAATACTTCTTCATATGCCGTTTCCTTGAAACCTAATACTACCTGATCCTCTGTAATCAGAATCGGACGTTTCACAAGCATTCCGTCAGAAGCCAACAATTTGTACTTTTCTTCCAATGTCATTCCCGGCAGCTTATCCTTTAACTGCATACTCTTATAAAGCAGACCACTGGTATTGAAAAATTTCTTAATATCCAATCCACTTTTCTCATGCCATTCTTTTAATTCTTCATATGTCGGATTGGAAAGCTTGATATCCCGAAGCTCATATGAAATCTTTTTGTCATCTAACCATTTTTTTGCCTTTTGGCAGGTTGTACATTTGGGATAGCAGATAAATAACATGGCGTCGTCCTCCAATTCAAAATGATTTTGAATTGATTATACAACTTTTGTGTGTTACAAACAATAGGCAGGCGAAAACTGCTTCCTACAACAATAAGACTCCAAGAACAGAATATATTCAATTGTGTCATAATTTGTGATGATTTTTAGTTACGAAATTACTCCGAATGAATGACATCCGCCCCTGGATACCATTCACAGAATTTTTGAATTATAGATTATACTTTTCTAACATTTTTTTATAAAACACTTCATCTTTGCTTAGACGTGGAATCAAATCCGCTTCACCATTCTCACTCATTTTTGAAATTAAATTGAGCAGTCGTTGAGAACCTTGTTCGATTCCTTGTTCGATTCCTTGTTCGATTCCCTCTGCAATTCCCTGTTCCAAACCTTCTGCATGTCCTCTTGAAAAGCCTTCCTTTAATTCTCTTTGCAATAATTCTTCAAACATCATATAGCGTCCCTCCAGTTCACGGCTCTTCTTAAGAATACTAATCTTTTCATGAAGCTTAGTTATAATTGGATCCTGTACATTTTCCACATAGGAATCTGTAGAATTTTCTACATATTCCAGAAAATGAAGTAACTCTTTGGAAATTTCTTCTGCATTCTTTCCTTTTGTACTTAAAAAGACTCGCTTCGTTTCATCTCCTAAAGGAAAATCTTCTTCCAAGCATCTTTGTTGAAATGTGTAACGATATTTTCCTTTTTGAAACGGATCAAAGGTACAGATAAACAAAATAACGCTGGGTTTTAAATCATTAAAATCCTGCCCCGGCTTCAATGAAGCCAAATCCATTTCAGCTTGATGATATCTGCTTCGCTTTGGCAGATTCTTTTCGTCCTTATTCTGCATCTCCATATTATAACCAATATTAAATTCATTACTGGCAAATATGTCCAAACGAACACAGCGAAAATCGGAACTAAATAATATACTTCGTTCTGCTTTCACATTTACAGTTCCTACGGATTCCTCCAAAATAAGCTCTAATACAAGCTTGCATGTTTCCGGATCCTCTAAGGCTGCAGAGAACAGAAAAGCATTGCTTAAATTTAAGTCTTTCCACAATTTCTTTTGTGCCATATAACCTCCTGTGAATGTTTATGACACATTGTGAATATATTCTGTCCGTATACTAATTATATATTTTCGATACATATAAGTCAATACAAATAATCAAGATACTAAAGTATTTTAATCTTTTAAATTTAAAATTCTTTTCATACCAGATTTCTGTGATTAACTATACTGTTATCTTCTCCTTCCACTTCCCGGTCCGGTACTCTGCAAAGGAAATCACATAATTTGCCAGCCATCCAATTGGTACAGCGACCCATACCATAGAGATACCATAAATCGGTGCCAGCCCAAATGCAACAATTACCCGAATTCCCAGATTTACCAGATTTGCAACCGTAAACATTTTCATATCTCCGGCTCCCCGCAGCAAGCCATCGGTTATCATTTTCATACCAATTAACACGAAAAACCATCCGAGGAATTGCAAACAGTTACTTCCCGTCTGTAATGCCAGCTCTGTTCCCTCCTCGCCCAGAAACATTAGTATCAATGGTTGATGTGCCATTTCCAGTACAAGACAGATTACTGCTGCAACACCAAACACAATTCCATATCCAATATGGTAACCCTGTTTTACTCTGTCATACTGCT
Organism: Lachnospiraceae bacterium; assembly: GCA_017623675.1. Classification (GTDB taxonomy): domain Bacteria; phylum Bacillota; class Clostridia; order Lachnospirales; family Lachnospiraceae; genus CAG-632. The sequence continues at coordinate 43,180 of JAGAOO010000056.1, read as the reverse complement.
TTGCTCCAAGATTCTGTGCTGTATAAGATGAAATCGCATTACCCATAGCTGCCAATGGCACGATGCAGATACTCTCCACCCGGGAAGCCGCAGAATATCCGGCCAGCATCTCTGACCCAAAGCTGTTTACCACGGATTGTACTAACATCATACCAATGGATACCGTAGACTGTTGCAAAACTGACGGTAATGCTACCTTTGCCATTTTACCTAATTCTTTTCTGTCAAACCAGGAACAGCCACCCTCTACTTGATACTTTTTCATCTCCCGTAGAAATAAAATAAATGCCAAGGTTGCTGAAATTCCTTGTGCTATCAGAGTTGCCCATGCTACACCTGCCACACCCATCTTCATCTGACACACCAGATAAATATCCAAGCCTATATTGAAAACGGATGAAAAAATCAAAAGAAATAACGGTATTTTTGACCGTCCCAGTGCATTAAACATAGCTGCCAGCACATTATACATAAAAAGAAAAGGAAGTCCAATAAAGTAAATATTCAAATATTCCGTTGCCTGATTCAGTACATTTTCGGGTGTATTCAGCAAAATCATAATCTCTCTGGAGCATAGCAAGCCCACAGCTCCCAGTATCATACTCAGGCAAAGAAAGGTAATCAATGCCGTCCGTACGGATATCTTCATATGCTTATATTCTCTGGCGCCAAAATACCGGCTGGTAATGACGGACGCTCCCATTCCTCCCCCAATTGCAATGGAAATAAACACAGTTGTCAATGAATAAGATGCTCCGACCGCCGCCAGAGCATCTTCATTTACATACCTGCCTACTACAACAGAATCCACCATAGAATAAAACTGTTGAAACAGATTCCCAATCATCATAGGTATGGTAAAAATAATAATTGCTTTTAATGGTTTTTCCTGAATCAGGTATTCGTTCTTCATTTCAATCACACTTTCAAAATTCTATTAGTTGTTCTTTTGTGAGCCATTGCGTTTTACCGCATTGTAAATAGCCATAACAGCTCCAAACAGCACACCGGCAACCGGCCAAATAATCCAGCTTCTGCCCCAGTCATTGGTAATAAAGCTATATCCTAAGAAAACAGCAGTAACCACCGGCCAATAAATAGCTGCAATCGGATTGGTATCTTCTTGCTTTTTCTTTTTACTGTAATCCCCTTCCTGCAAAAGCTTCTGCATGCTGGCATGATTGATACCTCCTTTAATAAAGAACATTACCCCAATTCCGGCAAGAACCAACAGCAAGCATAACATTTCTACTAAAATAAAATCATTTTCCGTAAAGATAACACCAATAAATAAAGGCAGTACCGATAAGATACAAAAGGCAGCACCCAACACATTGTTTCGAATATAAGTTGACTCATACTGCTTCTTCCGTTCCTTTACCATTCCGGTCACACCATATTCCGTTTCAATAACCTCTGAGTCTAAATATTCAAATTCTCTCGTCTTCATGCCAGAGAGAATAAAAATCACTACTGCTACTGCAATGAAAATCAGCAGTACACACATGCCAATTCCTCCCGCTGCATTTTCTGTGATGCCTATCATCCCTGTTTCCTGTGCTGCTGCCAATAACAATAAAGCAATTGGTGACAGCATACATAAAAATGTTGCAAAGGCTACATAACCGGCAGTTTCTTTTTTCACTGTCAAAAATGCATTTGCTTCCTCCATACTGACCTTGTGCAGCGATAACCCTTCTATATCTACGCTCTCTTCGGAATACTCTTCTTCCTCTAATTCGTCTCTTAATAAATAATCCGTACTCACACCAAATATACGACTCATCTGTAGAATCCGGTCTAAATCCGGTACTGACTGAGCTCCCTCCCACTTGGATACGGACTGACGAGTTACATTTAGTTTTTCTGCCAGCTCCTCCTGGGACCAACCGTTTTTCTTTCGCAATGCGATAATCTTGTCTGCTAAAATCATATTTGTTTCCTCCACTTTATTCTATTCTTTCCGTTTCGAATTTGTCACATTCCCGTTAAATGATGTTCTCAAATATGACCTTCGTTTCCGGTAGTCTTAGCCTATCATTTGCAATCGTTGCAGACTAGAAATTCAACCCGTCAATTTGTCAACCGGCAGTTGCAGACCTTGAAAATACTAGCAATTCTACCTTCCATTTATAGAAATGACATTACTCCTTTCCCTTGCTCCTTTTAGCAGGATTATCAATCAAATTCCCATCATAGTCAAATCGGGAACCATGGCAGGGACAATCCCAGGTTCGTTCCTCGGAATTCCATAGCAGTTCACAGCCCATATGGGTACATCGAATATCCACCCGGTGTAATTTCCCTTCTTCATCCCGATAACAGCCATATCGTCGTAATCCTTTTCGCACAATTCCTCCATGCCCACATTCCAAATCTTCTTCTTTTTTTTCAGTAAAGAAATGATAGCCGGTTAGAAGCCCTTTCACACTGACTCCTATATCGGTTAAAAAATTCCCTGCCGATGCAAGAGGATGCCATCGTTTCGGTGAGAATAAATCCTCATATGGATTCTTCACGCCACAAATTCCATCTCGAATTATCATAGCAGAAATCATGGCATTGGTCATCCCCCATTTTTGAAATCCGGTTGCCACATACCAATATGGTCGAAACACAGAATAGGTTCCTATCAACGGAAGCTTATCATGAGTCATACAATCCTGTGCAGACCAGTTTGCAATCTCTCTGCTCTCCGGAAAGTAATGCTCTGCCTTCTGACGAATCGCAGCATAACTGCCACCTTCTTCTTTTCTTCCGGTACGATGCTTGCCTCCGCCAATGAGCAAATAATCCTTATAATTTCGAAATGACAATCCATCTTCCTCTATGCTGTAATACATTCCATGAAGATTTCCTGCATCCTTATAAGCAACTACATAACTTCTCTCCTGATGCTGCCGTAGAAAATATGCGCCCGTCAGAATCGTAAAAGGATAATGAACAGCAAATACTATATGATTGGCTTTCACATTCCCACGACTGGTAATGATCGTATGTCCTTTCACTGTATGCACCATGGTTTTTTCATAGATTTCTAATTGTCCTGCCAAATGCTGTATGAATTTCACCGGATGAAACTGTGCCTGATTCTCAAATTCAACCGCTCCTACCGTTTCAAATGGCAGAGATACCTGCTCTACGAAGGATGCCGGAAGTCCTAATTGTACTGCTGCTTTTGCTTCCTGAAGCAGTGCTTCTTTATTCTGTGTGGAATACAGAAAGGCAGAAAGCCGTTCAAAGTCACACTCGATTCCTTGTTCTGCCACTATTTTCTGGTACATGCGTATGGCTTCTTCATTTGCTTTTGCATATAATCTTGCTCTGTTCTTCCCATATGTCCGAATCAAGGTATCATATTTTAAGCCATGCTGACTGGTAATCTTCGCAGTTGTATTTCCGGTCTGTCCACTTGCAATTCGGTCCCCCTCTAATACGATAACCTCTCTTCCCTGCTGCTGCAAAAGGTATGCTGTCAGAATTCCCGTCATTCCTGCCCCAATTACTGCAATATCCACTTCCCTATCGGTAGATAAGGTTTTCTTATCCGGCATTGCAATCTCATTTTTCCATATTGATTTCATGTCCGTCTCCCATCTAAACTAGATTCGATTTTAGTGTTCTCATTTTTTCGAATCTTAAACGGATTTCTATTCATAATCATCCAAAAATGACATATTATAACAACCCCACTTCCTTTTCATTCTTACATAACAATGGGGAATCTTCTGAATGTTTTCAGAAAACTCCCCACATAAATTCTTTCTACGTTTATGGTATTCTATTTATAAATCCCTGTTTACTGCACTGCCTTAAATGCTTCTTCAAGGTCTTCAATAATATCATCAATATTCTCAGTACCGATGGACAAACGGATAGTATTTGGCTTGATACCCTGGTCTAATAATTCCTCCTCATTTAACTGAGAATGTGTGGTAGAAGCCGGATGAATGACTAATGATTTCACATCTGCAACATTCGCAAGTAAGGAGAATAATTCCAGATTATCAATGAAATCCTTTGCCTTTTGTGCATCACCCTTGATTTCGAAGGTAAAGATAGAACCACCGCCATTCGGGAAATACTTCTTGTACAATGCCTGTTGTTCCGGGTCCTCTGAAACAGCCGGATGATGTACTGCTTCAACCTGTGGATGATTCTTCAGGTAATCAACAACCTTCAAAGAATTCTCCACATGACGTTCTACTCTTAATGACAAGGTTTCTAATCCCTGTAAAAAGAAGAATGCATGGAATGGCGACAATGTAGCACCGGTATCCCGAAGCAAAATTGCACGAATCTTTGTTACAAATGCGGCTGCACCAACTGCTTTCGTAAAACTGATACCATGATAGCTTGGGTTTGGCTCAGTCAGTGATGGGAACTTACCACTTGCTTCCCAATCAAACTTACCACTGTCTACAATCACACCACCAATAGTTGTACCATGTCCACCAATAAACTTCGTAGCAGAATGAACTACAATATCTGCACCATACTCAATCGGACGAACCAGATAAGGAGTTGCAAATGTATTATCAATCACCAACGGTATCTTGTGAGCATGTGCGATGCCTGCTATTTTTTCAATATCTACTACATCGGAATTCGGATTTCCTAAGGTTTCAATAAAGACTGCCTTGGTATTATCCTGAATGGCTGCTTCCAGTTCATCATAGTTAAATGGGTCTACAAAGGTGGTGTTAATACCGTACTGTGGCAGCGTATGTGCTAATAGATTATAAGTACCACCATAAATATTCTTTGCAGATACAATATGATCGCCATTCTGTGCCAGATTTTCAAAGGTATATGTAATGGCTGCTGCACCGGAAGCTACTGCTAACGCTGCAACACCGCCCTCTAACGCTGCAATTCTCTGTTCAAATACATCCTCGGTTGGGTTGGTTAATCTTCCGTAGATATTACCTGCATCTGTTAAACCAAATCTGGCTGCCGCATGTTCACTGTTTCGGAATACATAGGAAGAAGTCTGGTAAATTGGCACTGCTCTTGCATCTGTAACCGGGTCCGGCTTTTCCTGTCCAACATGTAACTGTAATGTTTCAAATTTCAAATTTCTTTCTGCATATGTTTTCTTACTCATAACTAACCTCTTTCCGCAGGTTCTTCCTGCAATTTATTTTATGTCTATTTACGTTCTTATTTTTTCGTTTTATTACCGTTCAACTAACACACACTTTGGTTTCTTCAAATTATCTATAAGCAGCAACACATTCGGTCGAAAATAGCTGCTCCTTTTTGAATGAATATAAGTCTCATTAGCATCAACCCCTTTTCTTATTCATGTAATTCCTACCTGTTTACAAGGTAATAATATCATTTCACCTCTGGCTTGTCTAATATGTAAAACTATGAATTAGTTATAGGAATACCCTATAGCAAAAAAGCAGGCCGTTTCAAGCACTTTCTGCCTGTTTCTGCCTGCTTTTGCATTCCCTATCTGCTTATAATGTTTTTAATAATCTTCATCATCGATTTTTTCTTCAATATCATTCACCGGTTTTTCCAGTCCTTCAATTTTAATTCCATTTTTCTCTGCATAATCCCATAATGCGGCGTGAATCGCTTCCTCTGCCAGCAAAGAACAGTGCACTTTCACAGGTGGAAGTCCATCTAACGCCTCCATAACCGCTTTATTTGTTACTTCTAGTGCTTCCTGTACCGTCTTTCCTTTTACCAATTCTGTTGCCATGCTGCTGGTAGCTACTGCAGCTCCACAGCCGAAGGTTTTAAACTTTGCCTCCTGAATCACACCATTTTCATCAATATTCAGATACATACGCATAATGTCACCGCATTTTGCATTTCCTACTGTTCCAACACCGCTGGGATTTTCAATTTCTCCAACATTTCTTGGATTACTGAAATGATCCATCACTTTCTCGCTATACATATGTGTTACCGCCTTTCCTATCTATCATCTAGTCTTTCATCAGCTAATTTCCCTGCTTCTTTACGAAATCTTCATACAACGGTGACATACTGCGCAGCCGTTCGATAATTTTCTTCAACTGGTCCACAGTAAAATCGATGTCTTCCTTTGTTGTCTTTTCCGACAAGGTCAATCGCAGCGAACCATGTGCAATCTCATGAGGCAGTCCGATTGCCAATAATACATGGGAAGGGTCCAGGGAACCAGAAGTACACGCCGAACCACTGGAGCCACAAATACCCTGCTGATCTAAAAGAATCAGCATAGATTCTCCCTCAATAAAACGAAAACAGAAATTTGCATTATTTGGCAAACGTTTGACAGGGTCACCATTTAATCTGGTATATGGAATCTCATTCGTAATACGCTCAATCAAATAATCTCTCAACTTAGTTTCATAGGCAATCCGTTCATTCATACTGTTAAAAGCCAACTCTGCTGCCTTTCCAAATCCAACAATTCCCGGCACATTATGGGTACCGGCTCTCCGGTTTCGTTCCTGTGCACCTCCATGGATAAAGGAACGGATTTTAACACCCTTACGAATATACAGGATACCGATTCCTTTGGGACCATTCAGCTTATGACCGCTTGCAGAAAGCATATCAATATTCATATTTTCTACATCAATGGGAATGTGTCCATATGCCTGTACCGCATCTGTATGGAATAATACTCCATGCTCCTTTGCAATTCTGCCGATTTCCTCCAGGGGCTGAATCGTTCCGATTTCATTATTTGCAGCCATGACAGAAATCAATATAGTGTCGGGACGAATGGCAGCCTCCAGTTCATCCAACTTAACCATACCATTTTCATCCACATTCACATAAGTTATTTCAAATCCCTTCTTTTCTAAATACTCAGCCGTGTGAAGGATGGCATGGTGCTCAATCTTCGTAGTAATAATGTGCTTTCCTTTATCAGCATAAGCCTCCGCAGTCGCCTTTAATGCCCAATTATCGGACTCACTGCCACCTCCGGTGAAATATATTTCTTCCGGCTTGCCGTTGATTCCCTTTGCCAGAATCCTTCTTGCCTCATCTACAGCCTTTTTTGCCTCACCGGCAAAACTGTAAATTGCAGATGGGTTTCCATAATGTTCTGTGAAAAATGGTATCATCGCCTCTACTACTTCGGGATAAACCTGTGTTGTAGCTGCGTTATCTAAATAAATTAACTGACTCATCACGTATACCTCTTCTTATTTATTTCCTAGTGTTTCACTATGATTAATAATTATACGTCATTATTTCCTATTGTCAAGATAGGAATAATAAAGTTTTTAATTAAATCACATAATTATTCGCTTTTTCTGCCTGCCACTCCACTAAATTGGCTAATGTAATATTGTCGATAACTCCATTCACTGCATCATTAATCTGCTGCCAGATTTTAACCGTAACACATTCTTCCTGTCGCTCACATCCGGGATTCTCAGTTCCAACACAGCTAACCGGTGCCAAATCTCCTTCTGTTTGTCGTAAAATCATACCTACGGTGTATTCCTCCGGCTTCTTGCTTAAGAAATATCCTCCCTGAGGTCCACGTATACTTCTTACATATCCTGCTTTATTTAATATGGATATAATTTGCTCCAAATATTTTTCAGAAATCCCCTGTCTCTTCGAAATGTCTTTTATACTCACCGGTTCGCCGGTATTGTAGACTGCCAAATCCAACATTAACTGTAATGCATATCTTCCTTTTGTTGATATCTTCATAATTTCCTCCAATGATTTTTCACATTTTCTAAATAAATCACCTATTCTTCGGTCACATTTCTCTTAAAAAAAACGGAGCTACCATGAATTCCGGTCAACTCCGTTTTCTACATTTATCACAGGACGAATCCGTTTCTTACTCCCACCTTAGTTAGCAAATAAAGGTGTAGATAAGTATCTGTCACCAGAATCCGGCAACAAAACTACAATGGTTTTTCCTTTGTTTTCCGGACGGGCAGCTACAATACTTGCTGCCTTTAATGCAGCACCGGAGGAAATACCAACCAGAATACCTTCACTAACCGCAAATGCTTTTCCTTCTGCAAATGCATCTTCATTTGCAATTGGAAGTACCTCATCATAAACCTTTGTATTCAATACATCCGGTACAAAACCTGCACCAATACCCTGAATCTTATGTGGTCCGGGAGCACCACCGGATAAAACAGGACTGGTTTCCGGCTCTACTGCTATTACCTTCACATTTGGATTCTGAGACTTTAAGTATTCACCAACACCGGTAACTGTACCACCGGTACCAACCCCGGCAATAAAGATATCTACTTTACCATCGGTCTGCTTCCAGATTTCAGGACCGGTTGTTTCCTTATGAACTTTTGGATTGGCAGGATTTACGAACTGACCAAGAATTAATGCACCAGGAATGGAATCACGCAACTCCTCTGCCTTAGCAATGGCTCCCTTCATGCCCTTTGCACCCTCTGTTAATACTAACTCAGCGCCATAAGCCTTCAATAAGTTTCTTCTCTCTACGCTCATGGTATCCGGCAAAGTTAAAATTGCCTTATATCCTTTCGCAGTTGCAACTGCCGCCAGACCAATACCGGTATTTCCTGAGGTAGGCTCAATAATTGTTGCACCCGGCTTCAATAATCCCTTCTGCTCTGCATCCTCAATCATAGCTAATGCAATACGATCCTTTACGGAACCTGCCGGATTCAAATACTCCAGCTTAGCAAGTATTGTTGCTCCCTCAACACCTGCTTTTGCACTATAACGATTCAATTTCAAGAGCGGTGTGTTTCCAATTAATTCCAATGCACTTTCTTTAATCTCTGCCATTTTATTTACCTCCATTTTATGTATTCCCTTTTTCCTATCTGATTAGTAGGTTTTATAGGATACATACTACTTGATTTTCATTCATATGTCAATACATTTTTTGAAATATTTTTAATATTGTTCAATTGTTACCTTTCTATCCCCCTATTATCATATCGTTGCATACTCCAGAATGATATCCTCCAGTTCTACTCCTTGCCCCCGAAGAGCCAGCAGTTTTCGTGCAGGATTGGTGTGTTCCTTCACCCGTTCATATAAGGGTTGTAACATTATTTCTTCTCCAAGCCCTCTTTCTTTTATCCAATTGAAGCTATCCTTCGCAAGAGCATATAAATCCTCTTCCTTCACAAATCCCGGAGGATTCTGCTGTACAAATATCTTCCGCAGTTCTGTGGCAGTGTAGCCATGATGATAAAGTACATAGTCCTGTTCCAGCAATTCTGTCAATGCATGAAGCTGTTCTTTCAAACCCACATGAAATGCGGCTACCGTTATGCTGTCTTTGATTGGCTGACAACAAACACTTCGAAATTCAATGGTACCCCGGAAGGTTAAATCTTCGAATTTAAATGTTCGCAGATATTTTATATCCTCCAACTCAGGATGGACTTCTATGGTCTGATATCCGTCATCGGTATAATATTCTCCAGTAACAGTTTCCTGCAATTGTACCTGAGAGGCACTACAGAATGTGCCATATCCCGGATATTCATGAAAGTACATTGGCAGATGATAGTTCTTATAAGAATGCAAATGATGAAACAACATCCGATGCCTGGACTGCTTCTTTCTCAATAACTACACTCTCACCACGCATGCAAGCCAGCCCCCAGCCATGTGGATGCTTATCACTGCGTTGGTAAAAGGTATTCAGATATTGATTTAGTAATATGCCATTTTCAGACCAACTGCTATTTCCTGTTGTGTCGCAGGAATTTCTCCTCCGGCGTCTTGCTTAATGCCTTCCGGTTCTGTGGAGTAGACCAAAATGCCTCATAATCAATCTGGTCTGCAAAGCGGGCATTAAAGGAAGCAAATAACTGATTCTTTCCACTTTCTCTGGAGAAATCCTTAAAATAAGTATTGTTCTTAAATGCCGGTATTTCATATAAGTCCCTGCAATAAGCCCAGATATTCTCATAATCTACAACCCGATGTTTAATCGGTCCCAAATTCCGGTAATAATGCGTATCAAATCGGGCCAATGTTACAAAGAACCGTACATCACTGTCTGTTACATAATCACCGAATAAAAACCGATTCTTAGATAATCGTTCTTCCAACAAATCCATGGCATTATAAAAGTCTTCAAATGCTTCCTGATATGCCTCCAAGGACTGGCAAAATGCCATACGATAATGGGCGTTATTGATATTCGGAAACAGCCAGTCATTAAAATCATCTATCTCCTTACGAAGCTCCTCCGGATATAAATCCGGTGCATCCTCTGCCTGCCACGGACGGAAGGCTACCTCCAGATAATTGGTTAATCGATGATAATCATTATTGACTACTTTCTTTGTGGTTACATCTACAAATGCCGGTACCGTACACCGTCCCCTATAATCCGGGTCTGCATTTTTATAAACCTCGCTTAAAAATTTGATTCCCAATACCGGATCCTCATGATTCGGTTCATCCGGGAATCCCCAGCCGTATTGATTCGTCTCACCGGAATGGCTTACCAGGTTGATACTAATAGCATCCTGCAAGCCTAATAATTCTCTGACAATTGCAGCCCGGTTCGACCAATGACAGCCTTTTGCCCAAAACAGGCGATACCGCCCTGCTTCTGCCTTTAATTCTCCTTCGCCGTCACCAAAAGGAGTACGGAAATGATTTGGTTGGCGTACAAATGCTCCCCGTTCATCAATTTCATCCTTGATTTCCTTCGGTCTAGGCAAAACACCTCGTTCCTTTGCATCCTGCTCAGCCTCTTCATCACTCCAATTTATCAACTGTCCAACCGTATGCTCCTCTACCGGAGTTATCGGTCCTCCGCAACATCCAAAATTCCCCATATATATTTCCTCCTTATCATTACCATAAACAAATGTATTACTGTTTCCATTATTTGATATTGTTCGATTCTTCCTACTCATATAAGTCACCGGATAAATAATGGTCTCCATTATCCGGGAATATTACAACAAGATTCTTTCCCCTGTTTTCCGGCCGTTTTGCCACTTGCGTTGCTGCCCATAACGCCGCACCGGCAGAGATGCCGATGGAAATTCCTTCTATCTTTGGCAATTTATTTGCATATGCATATGCATCCTCATCACTGACATCAATTACCTCATTGAATAAAGACTCATCCGTAACCGGAGGTGTCGGTCCGCCACCAATGCCCTGAATCTTGTGAGGTCCGTGTTCACCACCGTTTAGTACCGGGCTTCCCAGCGGTTCCACAGCAATAATCTGAATATTCGGGTTCTTTTCCCGTAAATACTTTCCGGTTCCGCTAATAGTTCCACCGGTTCCTGATGCAGCAACTAAAATATCAACCGTTCCACCGGTATCCTCCCAGATTTCCGGTCCGGTGGTCTTATAGTGTGCCCCCGGATTATTCGGGTTGGCACCCTGACCAATTACAATTGCATTTTCAGTCTGAGCCAGTAATTCCTGCGTCTTTTCTCCGGCACCTGCCATACTTTTCTCACCGGGAGTCAGATAAAGTTCTGCACCGTAAGATTTTAACAGCACCCGACGTTCTTTTGATACGTTATCCGGCATACAGATTTTTACCTTATAGCCCTTTGCCGCACCAACAGCTGCCAGGCCAATTCCGGTATTTCCTGAGGTTCCTTCAATAATGGTTCCACCAGGTTTCAGCTTGCCTTCCTCTTCTGCTGCCTGTACCATATTCCATGCAATCCGGTCCTTAACACTTCCAGCCGGATTAAAAAATTCCAATTTGGCTAAAATATGCGCTTCCGCACCTTCTGCCTCCTCGAATCGATGCAGTTCTACCAACGGTGTATGTCCAATTAATTCTAAAATGCTATGATAAATCTTTCCCATATTTTCCCTTTCCTTTCGTCACTCTAACACTTTCTCTGTATAAACAATTGTAAATACGCCGCCATCTTCTGTCCTGCTAAAATCGGCTGTATATCCCAATGCCTGATAGAAACCAACTGCTTCGTCACGACTGGTTATCACAATTTTCTTATATCCTTCTTCCCGAATCCATTCTTCGGCTGCTGTAATTGCAAGTCTGCCAACACCTTTGCCACGATAGCTTTCAATCACCGCTACCCGTTCAATCTTTGCAATCTGTTCCTCCGGTAGGAAATGTAGTCTGCAGGTACCTACCGGATGCACACCATCTAACACTAATATGTATTGACTCTCCGGTGTATCAGCATCAAACTCTCCCTGAAGAGGAATATTGAAACCATTCACCATTGCATCTGTTCGAACAAAATAAACGCCAGCCCTAGACCAGGTTTCCGTTGCCCTGATAGCTTCCATCCAAATCACTCCTTTTATCAAATCCGGTAACCATTAAATCTTTTTAATTATATTTCCACTTAATACATTTTTTCTCTAATACCTTAATCGATATCTCAATTACCGTTACCACAATACCCATGACAATAATACCGGTAATTACCTTTGTATAATCTGCATAATCCGAAAACTTCTTAACGAAGAACCCAAGACCTGAGCTGGCACCTAACAGCTCTGCACCGGTTAGGCAGAGGAACGCTGCACGCATGGAACCGGATAGTCCGGTAATAATACCCGGTAAACAATATGGCAAAATAACCTTAAACAACATGGTCGGTGTGGAAACATTCATCACCTTTGCCGACTGAATAATCTTTTGATCCATGCTACTGACCCGTCCCACCATCTGCTGAAAGGTTGGCCAGAATACTGCAGAAAAAATGACAAATATGGATGCCAATTTGAACGTTGGCATAACTGCCACAACATATGGGGTGTAAACTAATGGCGGAATTGGACTGATAACATTGGCAATTGGCATTACTGCTTCCCGTAATCTTGGAATCCAGCCAACCAACAACCCAAATACAACACCAAGTATCAAAGCAATACCTACACCATACAAAAGCAAAAGCAAAGAGCTTCCAATTCCTTGTAGAATCAATTCCCGTTGTGTAACAAATACGTTAAATACATTTTCCGGTGGCGGTACTAAAACCGGATGCATCAGCCCCAGCTTTTTCAAGGCTTCCCAAAGTCCTAAGAACAGAAAGGCAATGAACGCCACATCAACCGCACTCTTTTTTCCACTTCTTCCATACTGAACCAAAAACAGGGTTTCTGCCAAAATCAACACCACTACAAACGCCCAGGGAGCATCGATATCCTGAGATGTAGGCATGAAGAAAATCAATAACAAATCGATTATAAATACAAGATTGGCACGATTAAGCAATAATTTCTTCATAACACTACCTCCTCATTTCCGATTTCCTGTGCTACCCGTTCATAGAACAAAGAAATCAATTTTCTATGTAGCTTCTGGAATTCCTCGGTGCCTGCCAGTTCATCCCGTTTTCTTGGATTTGGAATGGTAACCGGAATCTCTGCACGAATCCTTCCCGGTTCCATCACCACAATCCGGTCTGCCAGTAAAATAGCCTCATCAATATCATGGGTAACAAATACTACTGTTTTACCCTTTTCCTTACTTAAGCGACTGAAAAGCTCCTGCAATTCCTGCCTCAGCTTGGGATCAATAGCACCAAAAGGCTCATCCATTAACAAAATATCTGCTTCCATTGCCAAGGCTCTTGCTATGGCTACCCGCTGTTGCATACCACCGGATAACTGTGCCGGATACTTGTCACCAGCTTCTTCCAAACCCACATTTTTCAAATATTCGTCAGCCAGCTCATCCCGTTGTGCTTTGGAATATTTCTTATTTCCCTGCTTAATTCCAAAAATAATGTTTTTCTTGGCACTTAACCAAGGAAAGAGGGAGTAATGTTGGAATACAACAGCCCGGTCTGTACCAGGTCCCTTGATTTCATTTCCATCAATATAAATTCCGCCTTCCGAGCTTACATTCAAGCCCTCAAGTAAGCTTAATAATGTACTCTTTCCACATCCAGACGGACCCAAGATACAAATAAATTCTCCTTCTTCAATTGAAAGATTAATATCCTTTAATATTGGCGTATGATTCTTATTCTCTTCATAACCGAATGATAAATGTCTGATTTCAATCTTGCTCATACTATCTCCTTCCGTCTGAATTCTTCCTTTGCAGATTCTATCAATTGCCCGTTTCCCGTTATCGTTCTGAAACGGGCAATTTTCTTTGTTCTAGTTATATTCGTTGAAGATTTCCAACTGTTCCTGATAGAACTCGTCATCCGGATACTCTTCAATAATCTCATCTAATGCTGTCTTATAAATCTCTGTATTGATATGGTCAGAAATATTAACATCTGTATCATCTTCAAAGTAACCGGAATTTATCAACGCCTGATAATAAGTTTCGATACCACTCTTGTTTGGATCCAGTGTCAATGTGGTACTGTTTACAAAGAAATAGTTGTTTACGAATTCCTCTGTCTGTCCTGAAAACTCAGCCAGAATCCGAATAATTTCTTCCCGATTTGCTTCGTCACTGAAATACTTAAATGCACGAAGATTTGCTTTCGTAAACTTCACAAAGGCATCATGCTTCTGTTCCAATCTCTCAGAAGATGTTACCTGACGGCAGCATACGTACATTGGTGAAATCTCACCTACCGGCATTACTTCTTCAATATTCAAATCTGAAAATCTGTCAACAAATTCTTCCGGGAAGAATGCAATATCTGCCTCTCCCTTGGAAACAGCCTGTGCCGCATTTGCCTGACTATCCACTTCCAATAAAGTAATAGAATCCACATCATAGCCGGCATCTAATAATGCCTGTCTGGTAACAATCCAGCCTGATTCATTTCGTACCATTGCTGCAGTAACGCCCTCGTAGTTTGCCAAGTCCTTAAACTTTTCTACATCTTCCGGTCTGGATACAATTGCACCACCTTCCGCAGCAGTTCCCTCAAAGATAACTAAGTCAGAACCATTTGCAATAAAGGTAAGATCCGGAACAATTCCCTGTCCATATACATCTACATCTGTTTTTCCCGAACTAATGGAAGTAAGCGTTGCTGTCGGATCATTACTATCAATCAATTCCACATTTACGCCTTCTTCTTCGTAATATCCCAACTCATCTGCCAGAATTACAACAGCTGTACGAATGGTACCTGCCTGAATGGCAAAGCGGATGGTGTTTTCTTCCGAATCAAAGGCAACCTCGTCTTCTTTCGTATCAACGTCTCCGGCAGGTTCATCACTTACACTGGCATCCGGTACATCGCTTGACGCATCATTCGGTGCCTCAGTAGTGCCACAGGCTACCAGGCCGGCAGTTAATAATGTGGCTGACAATGTCAATGCCACTGCTCTTTTTACAAATCTTTTTAATCTCATAATTCTATCCTCCAAATATTTTTCTGTTGTTTGCTTTATTTTGATTTTCTTTTTCTCTTTATACTGCTTTTCGTCTTCTAATCACACATTCGACAGCAACACATGCAACAACAGCTTTCCCTTTTCTTTATTCTTTTGTTTTGTAGTTTACTTAACATACACTTTTTCTCCTTTCGCATGTGTAATTTACAATCTCCTTATAGATTTGATTGTTTTCTTTTTGTCATTTCCTTGACATGCAGTTATCATACCATTCCCATAGGAAAAGTGTTAATATGTAAATTCTTGAACTGATATTAGGTTTTTCCTATAACAAAAAAGTATCCAAGCACTTCACTTGGATACTCTGATATTTAAAAATCATTCTATTTTCTTTACTCTTTCACCAGATCTTTTATCACTTCGGAAGCAATAATCAATCCCACTACCGATGGTACAAAGGCATTCGAACCGGGAATATCCCGGCGCTCCGTACATTTATGTTCTGTCCCCGGTGGACAGACGCAGTTCGCTCTACAGCTGATTGCCATATCCTCAATGGGACGGGTCGGCTGTTCCTTGGAATATACTACTTTTAGGTCCTTCACTCCACGCTTTTTCAATTCTCTTCGCATGACCTTTGCCAACGGACAAACGGAGGTTTTATAGATATCTGCCACCTCAAATTCTGCCGGATTCAGTTTATTTCCGGCACCCATACTGCTGATAATTGGCACATTCTTTTCCTTTGCTTCCATCACCAGTTGTATCTTAGCAGTCACTGTATCCACTGCATCAACAACATAGGAATACCGGGAGAAATCAAAATCATCTTTCGTTTCCGGCAGATAAAAGCACTTATATGCTTCCACCTTACAATTAGGATTAATATCCAGAATTCGCTCTTTCATTACATCTACTTTATATTTTCCAATGGTACTTCTGGTTGCAATAATCTGCCGGTTCAAATTTGTCAGACAGACCTTATCATCATCAATGATATCGATAGCACCGATACCACTTCGAACCAACGCTTCTACGGTGTATCCTCCCACACCGCCAATTCCAAATACAGCCACTCTGGACTGCTCTAAGCGTTCCATGGCATCCTTACCAAACAATAATTCCGTTCTTGAAAATTGATTTAACATCGTTGAAACCCTTTCCATCTCGTTCTAAGCTAGTATTAGTCCAATGCCTTATCCTTATATTTTGAAATTTCTTCCAAATATTTCTTTCCCAGTTTACTGAGAGTAGCGCCTTTCCGCACCAGATATCCGATAGTCATAACTTCATCGGATTTCAGTTTTACCGCACAGTAATCGGAGCCATTCAAATCCTCACAAATAATACCGGAGCATAGGGTATATCCATTTAATCCCACCATGAGATTCAACAGAGTTGCCCTGTCATTTGCCTTAATCAGGCGTTTATATTCATAGGTACTTAACACCTCTTCTGCAAAGTAAAAGGAATTATAATTCCCCTGTTCAAAGGAAAGACATGGATACTCTTCCAAGTCCTCCAAGGCAATTTCCTCCCGGTCTGCTAAAGGATGTCCTTTCCACATGTAAACATAAATTCTACATTCCAAAAGCGGATGAAATTCAAGATTATATTCATGAAACAGTTTTGTTAATACTTGTTGGTTAAAGTCATTAATATACAAAATACCGATTTCACTTTTATAATCCTTCACATCTGCAATCACGTCATAAGTTTTCGTTTCATGAACAGCAAATTCATATTTATCCATTCCAAACTGCTTTACCATTTCTACAAAGGCATTAACTGCAAAGGTATAATGCTGCATAGAAACACTGAATTTCTTTTTTTCCTGTTCCTTTTCTATATATTTTGCCTCAATTAATTGATACTGTTCCACCACCTGTCTGGCATATCCAATGAATTCTTCTCCTTCCGGTGTAAGCGAAATACCCCGATTGGTTCTCCGAAACAATTCCACACCAATTTCTTCTTCTAAATCCTTAATAGAAGCAGATAAACTGGGCTGGGAAATAAATAAATTTCGGGCTGCTTCATTCATTGAATTCGCATTTGCAACTGTGATGGCATAGTTTAATTGTGTGAGTGTCATACTTTTCTCCATTCCCTGTCATTATCTTAATATACTTCACCATATTCCATAGCATTTTTCTAGGAATACATTGACATATTATACTCGAAACCAAAGGACATTACAATAATTCATATTGTAATAATTCGTATTTTAATTGACTGCCTTCTGCAATTCCCTCCGGCAGTAAGGCTCTTGCCACCAATTTCATTTCCTCATTTTCTATATCTGTCCGCTTTAGATTTGCATAGTCACCATCAATGCTGACTACTTCATAATACCATGTTTCCATATCCTATCCTCCTGATTCTCTCTAAATACCTGTCATTTCTATCCGGCTGCCACCGGACTTCTCTTTTGTTACCACTATCTGCTTGTCGATTCGTTCCTTCAACTCTGCCACATGAGAGATAATACCAACTAAGCGATTCCCGTCCGTCAACTCTGCTAATGCCCGTATTGCCTGTCTTAAGGATTCTTCATCCAAAGAACCAAAGCCTTCATCTACAAACATGGTATCAAAACGAATTCCTCCTGCACTGGACTGTACCTCATCAGACAATCCAAGTGCCAGAGATAGGGATGCCTGAAAGGCTTCCCCACCGGAAAGGGTCTTTACACTTCGTTCTGTCCCATTATAGTGGTCGATTACATTTAATTCCAGACCACTCTGCCTTTGATTATTGTCCGTTACCACACGCCGCTTCAATTCATACTGCCCTTGAGACATAATCATAAGTCTTGTGTTGGCACGGGCAATGATTCGTTCAAAATAGGTCATCTGGATGTAGGTTTCCAGCATAACCTTTTCTTTACCGGAAATATTACCGTTGGCAGTATTGGATAATGCACTTACCCATTTCCATGTTTCTTCCTGTTTCTCCAACTCCTTAGATTTTGACTGTATATTCTTTAATACATCTGCATTATTTGCCCTTCGGGCGTGTATCTCCTTCATACGCTCTGTCACAGCCTGCTTCTGCTCTGTCAGTATGGTTCTCTGTTCCTTTTCCTGCTCCACATCAACTTGAAGCGCAGATTCCAACTGTTGCTTCCATTGCTGGATTCTAGTTTCCCATTGAGTGAGTGTTTTTTCGCAATCTGCCAATGCCGAATTTGCCTGCTCCATGGCCTGTTCCATCGACTGTTTTGCCTGCTCCAGCTTTTTCTTCTCTGTTTCTGCCATGGACTTGGTTTCATATTTCAGTTTTTCCTTAATTTTAGTTATCTGCTCTCCTAATTCCTGCTTGCGTACCGTTGCGACAGTCAAGGTTTCCTTTACTGTATCACAACGTTGCCTAAATGCTTCCTGCTGCTTTCTGCACTCCTGAAGCATCGTTTCCAGCAAAGCTCTACGTTCTATTTTCTTATCTGCTTCCTTCAGTTGCTGCTTCCAGTCCTCTAAAACAGAATCTTGCTGCTTCATTTCCAAAAGCACTGTCTCTTTCAAAGAAGATATCTCATATAACCGTAATTCCTTCTTGGAACTATCATCATGAGAAGCAATCCGGTGAAATGCTTTTCTTATCTGAGATTCTTCCACAAATTCTAATATCTGCTTTTCAATATTTTCCCATTGCGTTTGCACCACACCTTTTTTACTTCCTGCGGCACTGCTTGCTTGCGTGGCTTTTCGTTCTGCCAGTTCTGCTTCCTGCTTTGCCGTTTTTAACTGTGCAGTGTTCGGTGCCTGTGTAGACTTCTGTGCCGGAGCCGGGTGGGTACTGGAGCCACATACCGGACATGGCATTCCTTCCGTCAAATGCTCTGCCAGCAAGCCTGCCTGTTCATCCAGATAGGCTTGATTTAAGCTTTCATATATCTGCTTCTTCTCCTTGGAATCATGAACTGCCTGTACATAGTTTGCCTGTGCTTTTTCTAACTCTCTGCCTGCAGTTTCATATTGAATCAGCGTGGTTTGAAGTTGTTTTAATACATTTTTATACTCGTCTGCCTTTTCAAGTTCCCGATTCAATCGTTCCTTTTGGACTCCTGCCTGTTCATAGGATTGATATTCCTCGGTCAAAGCTGTAATTTTTTCCGCTAATTCCTGTATGGCTTCTGTATTCTGATTAAGTTCTGCATTGCCACCTACTAACTGCCGGTCTGCATGTTTGAATTCCTGTTGCTTTTGTTCGAATTCATCATACAAATCAAACTGTTCTTCCAACAGTACCAGTTGGCGTTTCAGACTCTCCAGCTTTGGCTTGCGTTCCTGTTCTTTCTTTACTGCCTCTTCCAATTGTGCTTTTCTTGGAAGCAGTTGTTCCTTTTCTATCTGAGCCTTTCGTAAGCCTTCTCTGGCTTTCTCATATTCTTCTGCCTTTCCTATCCTTTCATTTATAACAGTTAATTGTTCTTCCATTGCCCGAATCCTGTCATTCATTTGCTGTTCTTTTTGACCATCCTGCTGCAACAGTTTTTCCACTAATTCCACTACCTCTTTGATTGGTAATTGATTTCCCTTTGCCTTCTCTACCTCTAATGACATCATATCCGAATCTTCCCACTGCAGGCCTTCCACATACTGTTTCACACTATTACGTGACAGTTCGCATTGTCTGCTTAATTTCCCGGATTCTTCTTTTAACCGTTCCTGTAAGGACTGAAAATTCTTTGTATGAAAGATTTCCCGAAAGATTCCCTGTCGTTCCTTCGTATCTGCAAATAACAGCTTCCGGAAATCACCTTGGGCAATCATGGCAATCTGGGCAAACTGCTTTCTGTCCACGCCAATGATTTCCTTTATGGCAGCATTTACCTCTGTCCGCTTTGTAAGGACTCTTCCGTCGGGATAGGTCAATTCTGCATTTGCCATCTGCCTGGTCATACCACTTCCCCGTAATGCCGGACGCTCATATTCGGGATTCCGTTTTATCTTATATACTTTATCGCCGTAGGAAAATGTTAATTCTACCTCCGTAGGTGTTTCCGGCTTGGCATACTTGGAACGCAACATATTGGGTTCCCGATTTTCCCCACTTGCCTCACCATATAAGGCAAACGTAATGGCATCAAAAATGGTAGTCTTTCCTGCTCCTGTATCACCGGTAATCAGGTATAAGCCACTTCTTCCTAACTTGTCCATTGGTATTTCGGTTCGGTCTGCATAAGGACCAAATCCGGTAACGATTAAATTCATTGGTCTCATAGCGTTTCCTCCCAGATTCGTTCCATTAATTCCTTGATAAATTCCCTTTGTTCCTGATTCATCGGCTGATTGTTCTGCTTCTCATAGAATTCCGAAAATAACTCCAATGGTGTTTTCTCTTCTATCTGTTCCAAGTCACTAAAATCCCCATGGCTGTGGGTACGCCGATTATCATAATCCAGCTTCATAAGATTTGGATAAATCACCCGTAATTTTCCAATGGCATCAGGTATATCTTCTTCATCTGTCAGCGTAATATGAATATAATCCTCTGTGTTCGTTCCCTCATAATTCTTTTTCTCCGTCAGTTCCATATAAGTACCTTTTAACTCTCTTAAATCCCGCCTTGGTATTAATGGAATGGTTTCTATCCTGCACGTTCCCTTTTCCAATAGTTCTACAACAGTGACACTCTTTTTATGGCCGGCTTCCGAAAAGGAATATTTTAGCGGTGTTCCGCAATAGCGCAGAGTTTCTCTTCCAATGGACTGTGGTCCATGAATATGCCCCAATGCCACATAATCAAAGGAATCAAAAACAGAAGCATCCACATTATCAGCCCCTCCAACCGAGAGTTCCTCGGATTCGGACCGACTGGCACCGGTCACAAACTGATGCGTCAGCAAGATGCTTCGATGCTCCGGCTGTAACTTCATATGCTCTATCACCACCCGAAGTGCATCGGTATAGGATTCTATCTCTTCCTCCTCATAGAACCTCCGCACATGAGCCGGCTTCAAAAAGGGCAACATGAAAATATCCACCTTGCCATATGAATCTTCTAAAGAAATCGGTGTGATTTCTCCCTGAAATACGGGAGATAAATGAATCCCACTTGCATCCATTAACCGGGAACCAAAGGCAATACGTTCCGGTGAATCATGGTTGCCACTGATGACAAATACCTGCCGCTTCTGCTTCGCTAACTGACACAAAAAATCATCAAACAACTGCACTGCCTCTGCGGAGGGTACGGATTTATCATAAATATCACCGGCAATCAATACTCCGTCCGGTGCTTCTTCCTCAACAATCTGTATAATTTGGGTTAAAATGTACTTCTGGTCTTCCAGCATGGAAAACTCATTGACTCGCTTACCTATATGTAAATCTGACAAATGAATAAACTTCATAAGACTCCCTCTGACCTTAACTGTATTTTTAACTGTATTACAGCCAAATGACTGCTATCTGACTTCAGTTTACATGATAAGTTCTGCAATCACAATCCCTTTTTCATGCAAACTTTACGAATTTCTTAACATTATTTGGTGCAAATTGACAGCCTATTTTTCAAGTGCTATAATGCCCATGAAATATTAATTTTACAAGGGAGAAAAAAAATGAAAAAGAAGTTACTCTTATTATTAACAGCAGCATTATTAGCACTTGGTCTTGTTGCATGCGGCAAGGCATCTACACTGGAAGATTTTTATTCCAAACCATTGTATACAGAAGCAATGGATTCACAGATTGCTTCCTATGAGGAAACCTATGCAAGCACTTACTCTGACATTGATTGGTCTGTATCCGATAACACATTAACTTATTCATATACCTATGCTGTACAGGTTGAAGATGTAAATGCTCTTAAGTCCAGCCTTGATGCTAATCTTACGAACGAAGCAGTTGCCCCAAGCATTACAGATATAGAAGAAGAAACCGGAATTACCGGAGTTAGTATTCAGTACATCTATTATAATAATGATGGTACAGAGATTTATAATAAGACTTTTAGCAACTAAACGCACATTTCTGAGTGCATAAAAAAGAACTACAATTCTTACCTAATCGTAAGAGTTGTAGTTCTTTTTGATTCACAATATCTAATTGCAATCCTTTTCGGAGTCAAGCCTAGTTATTGTGATGTTTCCGGGTCATACCCTTCCAATAAATGTATAACACGAAGGCTGTTGCTGCTACTCCAACTAACTCAATGGATAGTACCTGGAATATCTCTTGAATAAACTCCATCATGATTTCGTTCCTCCTTTGTTTTAATGTTTCTTCTAACTTCTTGTTTATGTAAATAGTAAAGTGGTATTCCCAGGAAAAAAATACCTCCCAGAATATTACCAATTGTTACCGGAATTAAATTAGCTACTACTGCATTTCCAATGTTCAATGCCTGTAACTGTTTTTCTGTATATCCGTATTGTTCCATTGCCTGTGACAGAAATGCCGGATTCTGTTTAGCAATGAGCCCGGCTGTCAGGTAATACATATTTGCTACACAGTGTTCGAAGCCTGCAGTAACAAATAACAGAATCGTAAAGAATATTGCCACCAGTTTTCCTGTAATATCCTTGGCACACATAGCCATCAAAACCGCTGCACAAACTAAAATATTACATAAGATACCGGATACCAGACATTCCGTAGCAGATAAATTTACCTTTCCTAAGGCAACCTTTATGGTATAAGCTCCAAGCATGCCATCAG
Source organism: Lachnospiraceae bacterium (assembly GCA_017623675.1). GTDB lineage: Bacteria > Bacillota > Clostridia > Lachnospirales > Lachnospiraceae > CAG-632. The sequence goes on along the minus strand of JAGAOO010000056.1, from coordinate 20,300 downwards.
AATAATTCAGTTGTCCACTCATACTTATCAATCCTGCCAACCCAACTGCACCTATAGCATTTCCCAGATAAACGGTAATCAATACTCGCAGAACATCTATTGTTCTCTGCTTGCCCGCTGTCAAGCTCATCGCCATTAAACAATCACCGGTAAACAATTCTGCTCCAAGCAGAATTACCATCATGAGTCCTACCGGGAACACCAAGCCTGCCACCAATCTTGCCAATCCTACATTAGGAATCATATGTGCAGCAACACTGCTGGTTGCTGCACCCATGCCAATCATCGCACCTGCCAGGATTGCTTTTCCCAAAATGCGTTCCATGGATTGTTCAACTTTGGTTTTACAACCTGCTATATATTGATCTATAACCTCTTTTATCGAATAAAATCCGTTCACCTGTTCATCTCCACTTCTTCTTTGTATTGATATCTAACTTATTACATATTTCATAATTTTCTTTTTATTATCATAGCAACTCATATTTCCCCTGTGAAATATAAAAAAACAGGGATACTATATGGTTTTACATATAATATCTCTGTTGTTTTTCTCCGAAATCTTAATGATATTTTGCAGAAGCAACCTCTACCTTTGATTCATATATTTTTTTCTGAAACAGCTTGTCATATTCTCCAAGCTCATAATCCTGTCTATATATCAGCACATCCCTATATCGGTTATTTTCTGCTGTACATGCCCTCTGTACCAGACAATTCTTTTCTAAATATGTATTAGGAATCGGCGATACCCACATATATGTATCCGGTACATTTGCCAACAAATCAAACTGACTTCCCCGTTCGTATACATATATAGTTTTTCGTGGCATAAAGGTATGTTGATTTATCAAATGCTCCACATTTCTGGCATGGGGAATATCAATATCACCATGGGTGATTTTCACATAATTTCTTAAATCCTCCACGCTCAAATCCGGCTTGTCTGCCAAAGGATGTTGCTTAGACATGACCAGAACATATTCAAATTCCCAGATAGTCTCCTGCTCTAAATGGTTATTTCTTAAACAGGTATTGAAAAAATCTTCATCTGAAACCTGATATCGGATTATGCCCATATTGTAGCCTCGATCTGTCACATTAGAAATCGTCTTGAGTGCATTGGTCTCATTAATGGTTATTTCCATACCACGTGACATATTAAGTTCAGACACAAATGCCGTAAATCCATTTGCAATGTAACTCCCTCGGGGAATGGAAATCTTGTATCTGTGATTCTCATCACTTTTCCTTCCGGCAATTTTTTCCATTTCCGCCAATTGTTCCATCATTTTTTTAGCATGATAAAGAAATTCATCGCCTTTTTCTGTCACCTTGATTCCATTGGAATTCCTATTGAATATGGTATATCCCAATTCCTGTTCCAAATCCTTAATTGCCTTGCTAAGATTCGGCTGTGCCATATACAGGTTCTGTGCCGCCTGACTAATGGAACCAGCCTGTTCTACCTCCAATGCATATTTGAAATATAGCGTGTTCATACATCCACATCCTTGCCTATTCATCTATGGTTTGTGCTTATCCAACTCTTCTATATTCATTTTCATATAGCATCCATATCATACCACAAGTTTGTAAAAATGAATATATAATTCAAGAATATGTGATATATATAATCTTATATATCTGTTTCAGAATCACTTTTCTCTAATCCTCAAACAGACTGTTATACCTGTTAAAAGCACGGCTAATCCTATATCAACCAAAACAGCAGATGCCTCACGAAAGAAAATCAACAATCCAATCGGCACAATTCCTACCACTGCACCCACTAAAATCATCAGGAACCCGGCAGCACTCTGCTTTACCACTCTGGTTTCATTTTCCCAATCAAAGACAGGGAACTTTCCATTAATCCAGATTCCCATATTTGCACCAAATACAATATAGACTGCCGGCACAAGTAACAGGCATATCATACTAACGGGTTCCGGTTTTAAAGCTATCATTAAAATAATTTCCGATATCAGATAAAAAGGAAAGACCACCAGTAGATTTGCCCATACCTTACTGCCAAGGATATCTTTTTTTCGCACCGGCAAGGTCTGCATCAGCCACCAATGCTTTCCTTCCATCGAAATGGAACAGGCAGTGGTTGGCATCATAACCGCCAAAGCACCTAAAGCAACGGGCAAAGCTCGTTCCAATATTCCGGGAATTCCCATCATATTCTCAATGGATTCCTTTCCCATAACCAATACAGCAATTGCCGTTACTACCATTAACACATAGCCTACCAACGTATTTGTTACATATACTGTAGAGGAAAAATAATGCCGCAATTCCCGTTCCACCATACTGCGCATGATGGATTTGGAAGTCAGTTCTTTCATTTTATAATTACCTTCTGCCTCATTGGCGCTGAGCAGACTGCAAATTTTTTCATATACATGCCGTAATATCTCTAAAAATACCAGAAAGCATCCCAAAGAGACTCCAAGAAATAAAAGCAGCATACCAACGTTTCCTTGAATCATAGCTTCTGTCAGCCAGACTGCAGGCGGATAAATTGCATGAATCTGTTCTTCCAATCGTTCTGCCATATGAAGCAACAGGTCTGTCATTTGAGCTTCATCCATTCTGGACATACTGATACTTCCAAACATAATGATGCAGACCACAAGCATAGAAAGCACAATTGCAACCAGATTCTTTCTTTTCCATCTGCTGCTGATTCCTGTAATCAGCGCACCTATCACAGATGCTATTGTAAGGGGAAGCAGCGGGAGAAAAATACTTCCAAGTAAGCCATACAGGTAAAAGAAAAGCTCCGGCTGTTCCATCACCCCATACACAACCATACCAGGTACCATAACCAACAATCCAAGACACATATTGGTAATATACATGGTGAGAAATCGACTGATGATAACCGCAGGCACCGTAACCGGAAGGGTGATCTGACGTTCAAAGGCTTTTCGATCAAATAGGACCGGTCCTGCCTTGAACATGGTAAACAGAAAAACGATCATGGACATGGTCATTGCTAATACTCCGGGTAACACATGCCCCATGTGCAGATGGCAAAGCCCATAACTCAAGGCACCTACATAAAAAACAAGCATTGCAATTAAGAAACACCATAGGATACTCATCAAATAATACCGATTCTTTTTCTTGGTATCCTTGGTATATCGAAATTCATTTATTCCAAACAAGTTACAAAGGGAAACCCTAGTTAATAGTCGAATTTGCTTTATCATGTCCAATCACCTCCATGAATACCTCCTCTAAGGATTTGTCTTTCGTCAGAGTCTTGGTATCCCCCTCTACCATCAACTTTCCTTTGGAAATGACAGCTATGCGGTTGCACAGTTTTTCTGCCACCTCTAATACATGTGTGGAAAAGAAAATAGCACTTCCCTTCTCACAGAGTGTATGCATCTTCTCTTTCAATATCAGAGAAGCTTCCGGGTCAAGTCCTACAAAAGGCTCATCCAAAATTAGCAGCTTCGGTTCATGAATCAAAGCACCAATAATGGCAAGCTTCTGTTTCATACCATGGGAATAGGTAGAGATTAAATCTCCCAAAGCAGAAAGGATCCCAAAATCCTCTGCCTCTTTTTGAATTCGTTCTTCTCTCTCTTCCTTGGAAATTCCATATACATCAGCAATGAAATTCAGATATTGAATTCCGGTCAGGTACTCATAAATATCCGGGTTGTCAGGAATATATGCCATAATCTGCTTACAGGCAAGCGGCTCCTTCTCCACATTCTTTCCGTCAACCAGAATTTCTCCCTGTTCGAATTCATGAATTCCTACAATACTCTTAATTGTAGTGGTTTTACCTGCTCCGTTATGACCGATAAAACCATAGATATCTCCGACATGTACAGTCAGTGTTAAATCCTTCACCGCCGGAGTTCCTCCTTTATACGTTTTCGTCAGATTCTTAATCTCAAGCATGTTCTATTTCCTCCCTTAATTGTTGTAATCGCTCCTGATTGTTCAGTTGTGCAAACAACGGATGTTGCAACCCTTGTATTACACTATCCCGTACCAGTCCTTCGTTTCGTACACCGGAAAGTCCAAGCTCCAAGTCCTGAAACCATTCATCTAAATGGTTAAAAAAATCATCTCCATGAAGCTGAATCCCGTCAGCAAAAAGCTGTTTACCGGCTGCAATAAACCGTTCCAATCGTTCTAATACCTGTTCTTCTGCTTCTTCCCTGGTCCAAATTTCTGCTGCCTGCATCCCTTGTCCGGCTATGTATATTGCCGCTTGATATTCATAACCGGCAACAGAATTCGGATTTAATTTCATCAGTGAAAAGCCTTCAATCACTTTATCTAACCGTTCCAGAATCCAAAGGCCGTACTTTACATCCTTCCCCTTTGCCTGTAACAAATGCTCTCCATATCCCAGCAAATCCATAAGGTTTCGGTACATCCCTACCTGTGCTGTCTTTTGTGCCTGCTCCAATTTCCCTGTCATAAGATATGCCAACGTTAAAAGGGTTCCTTTGTCCTCTATCCGATTGACATTCAAGGTTTCGTCTTCTATTTCTTCAATCACCAAATCCGGCCTGCCACATTGAAGAAGTAGCATTTCCCGTAAGGCAATGACATTATTACAGATTCCCACATCCTGACAATCGGTTATGATATGCTCACACAAATCATAGGCAATTTTTTTCGTATGCTCCTTCTCCTGCTCTAATGTCGCCAATCCCATATGATTAATCAACAAAACTACCATCTGCTGCAAGAAGTCATAGCAGGCATAATACTTTTTAATCATCTTCTCACATTCTTCCATTACCTCCGGAAAGGGCTTTTCGGAAAACTCCTTTGCAAGACGATGATACTGGAACTGAATCTGTTCCCTGCTTAACATTGGAGTATAGGCAAGCAAATCATCTATGGATACTTCAAAATACGAAGCAAGAAATGGTAATATCTGAATATCCGGCAAGGTTGTCCCTGTTTCCCATTTAGAAACAGAGGTTTTCGTCACCCCAATGAATTCAGCCAACGCCTCCTGGGTCACTCCTTTTTTTCTTCTTAGTTTCAAAATATTTGTTCCAATACTTTCTACACCCATTGCATCATCTCCTATCAAAAAAGAACAGTAAACTATCTAACTCTAGTTTACTGTCCCTTTCTCCCTTTATCAATGGAATATTATGCAACTTATTTCATAAATGTTTCCTGATGAGAAACCTCTTTTGTATTATCATTGCATATTTTTATTTCTTTTCCTCTACTTCTTCTGTAGCTGCCACATCATCCAAACTGATGAAATACTTAAAGTCTACACAGCCCAATGCCGCATCTGCAATATTCACACAACTGTTACCCATACGGTCAATGCTGTGCAAAATTCCGTTAAATGGAGCCGTCAAATCTCCGGCGCATTTTCCCTTGGCAACCCGTTCCATGTGTGCCTTACGCATTTTAATATCTAAATCCAGCACTGTATCCTTCTTCTTAATAATCTTCTTTGCATTCTCTGTATTACCGGTACTCATAATGGTGATTGCCTCAGAAAACATTCCTTCCATCAAGGACAGACTCTTTTCCAGTTCCTTCATTGCTTCTTTGGAATACTTGTATTTCTTCTCCATTTTATCCTGAATCGAATGCATAACATCTACACACAGGGAAGCCATACGGTCAATATCACTTAACACATACATGATTCCCGCTGTCTGAGTTGCCTGCTCCTCCGTCAGACCACCACCGGCAAACAGTTCTGCCAGATATTCTGTAATTCTCACATTTAATTTTTGTTCCTTTTCTGCCTGTTCTGTTATGATTTTCAATAATTCCTTATCTTCTTTCTTTGCCAGCTTAGCCGTATTTTGAAGCATTTCCCTTACTATCTCACTGCAATGAATAATTTCCTTTGCTACCAGATTCAATGCAGCTGCCGGCTGTGCCAGTAATTTATTATCCAAATATAAGACGCCGGAGGTATCAACCATCTTCTTGTTGCTTTCCGGAATAATCTTCATAACAATTTTTACCATTAACCATACCAGAGGAATCCAGATGATTGTCATGGTCAGATTAAATCCGGTATGAGCATTTGCTATCTGTCTGGAAATCACCTCTACCTCCGGTCCCTTTGGCGAAATCCACTGAATCAGACTTGCATATGGTTTCACGAACCAAATAAACAACAACGAGCCGGAAATATTAAAAATACAATGAGCCACTGCCGTTCGCTTAGCATCCTTAGATTGTCCGATACATGCCAGTAATGCCGTAATTGTAGTACCAATATTATCACCTAACAAAATCGGAATGGCACCTGCTAATCCAATAATACTGCTAACTTCATCCGGTCCTGCCTGAGAAGCAAAATTCTGTAACACTGCAATGGTGGCACTGCTACTCTGAACCACAACGGTCATCAGTGTACCAACTGCTACACCAAGTATCGGAATATCTGCTACTTTACCAATCATAGTTGTAAATATTGGACTGGCAGCTAATGGTTTCATCACATCACCCATAGTTTCGATACCCAAAAACAGAAGTCCAAATGCAAATACTGTCTGTCCGATATATTTTATTTTCTCATTTTTTGCAACAAAGGCTACAATAAATCCAAGGAAAATAAAGAGATAAATGTAATCACTGATTTTAAATGCGATAATCTGGGCAGTAATGGTAGTACCGATATTGGCACCAATAATAATGGAAATTGCCTGTGGAAGACCCATTAAGCCGGCACTTACGAAACCAATTGCCATGACAGTGGTAGCACTACTGCTCTGCAATACTGCTGTAACCAAAGCTCCTGCAATGGCACCCATCAACGGATTCTTAGTCAACAATCCTAATATCTTCTTCATCTTGTCTCCGGCAACCTTCTGCAGACACTCACTCATCATGTTCATACCGAAAATGAAAATTGCCAGACCACCAACCAGCCCAAATATAATTTGCATCGTTTCTTTCATTTCTTTTCTCCTCGTTCGTCAATTACTTTTTATGGATTCAATTCCTGCCATGTTTCAATATCACCTACATAAATGCTCCTTAAGTCTGTCAAGCTGATATCTTCTATGGGATTTTCTTCATTTACAATTACTGCAATGTTGTCTTCTGCAATCATTTCATAATCCAACAGTTCCATTTCGTAATCCTTTAATGCTCTTGAGGACATACCAAAATCACAGGAACCGGACATTGCCTGTGTCAATCCATCTGTAGAATCTGTTGCATTTACTTCGATTACAGCATGGGGATTTATTTCCATGTAAGCCTGTGCCAACTGTTCCATCAGCGGTGCGATTGAAGTAGAACCGGTAATTCGAATGGTTCCCTCTGCCTGATTTGATAAGAAGGTATTACTCTTCGCTACGGGAATATAAGCCTCACCTACGATTTCCTGTCCTTCGCTATGTATATAAGTCAGAAAATCCTGCTCTAAATCATTTAGTTTTCCGCAGTATGCCAGGTAAAAATTTCTGCTTAGCGGATAGGCACCTTCCTGTGCCTCTGTGGAAATTCCATTCACACTTAAGCTTTTCACTCCTTCCACATCCTGCAATGCTCCACCGGATACATAGCCGATGGCGGAAGGATTTGCCTTCACTGCCTCTATCACTTCCTCCGCATTATTTACAATTCGTGCATCCTCTCTTGTTAAATCCGGTTGTGTCTGTCCTTCCTGCTTCTGCTCAAAATCTGCCAATGCAGCAAATGTACTTCTGGTACCGGAGCCTTCCTCCCGGGAAACAACCTCTATCACTCCTAAATCATTCAATCCCTCCACTGCTACAGGAGAAGACGTTGCTTGATTCTTATTACAACCCACAAGTCCAACCAATAGAACCACCATAAGCAAGGCGTTCCATTTCCTTTTTGCGTTCATACCATTGCCTCCAATCCTCTGCAATCAAATTCAGTGTTCATTTGATTACGCAGTTATAGGATAATGCATGAAAGTAAAATCAATGTCGTATTAATGTCAAATCTATGTAAAATAAAATAAGTCCTACATAGGAACTTTCCTTCCCATGTAAGACTTATTTCTATTATCATTTTTTAATTATTAGATATTGCATCTTCCAACAGTTTTTGAATATCATCCACTGCCAAATTGTCCATCAGCCCTTCCAGTCTGGAAAACAGCTTTTGATATTCCTCCGGCAATTGATATCCTTTCACATCTTCCAGTATTTCAAACACCTGAGCAAATTCAAATGCATTTACATGATTTCTTATGTTAGTCAGCACACTGGAAATCATCTCTTTGTCAAGCAATTCCCCTTTCACCTCTGTACCTTGTTCCTCCAACATACGAAAATGTTGAAGCACCAGTTCCAGATTCTGAAGCAGTTGTTTGTATTCCTTCTGCAATTCCGTAAAATGAACATCTATATAATCATTTTTTCCTGCACGTCCTGCTTCTTCCTGCTTTAAGGCTATTTCAGAAACCTTCAAGGCACCCATTCCTCTTGTAGTGCTTTTCACAGAATGCACTTTAATCGTATAATTCTCATAATCCTTCTCTTTCAACAAGCTTTCCAGCTCTTCCAGATTCTTATCTCCATATGTGAAATTGATTTTTAATATACTCAAATAATCTGAGACTTTTCCACCACAGTTCTCCAGCCCGAAGTCAACGTCTACATCAGACAGCGTTGCTTTCAAATAATCGGTTTCCGATTCTGTCTCTTCCTCAGACATCTGCTCCTCTTCCATGCTGTCTGTATCAGGCATAATCATTTCAAGCTTTTCTTCCGGGATATAGAGCACTAAAAGTCGCTCCAGCTGTTTTAAATTCATCGGTTTTCCAAGATATTCATCAAATCCCTTTGCAATTAATTTTTCTCTGGCACCACGAATTGCATCTGCTGTCAGTACAATGATTTTTCCTTCACCACCAAAGGCATAGTAGGGATCAATTTCACGAATTTTCTGCATGGCCTCAATTCCATCCATTTCCGGCATCATTTGATCCATAAACACAATTGCATAATGGTTCTTTCCACATGCCTCGACAGCTTCTTTTCCACCGGAAGCGATATCTACAGATAAACCATAGGAACTTAACAATCCTTTCGCAACCATTAGGTTAATATGATTATCATCTACCAACAGAACGTTTGTATCATGAATTAACAACTGGCAGGTTGCAGAGCTATCCTCCTTTACTTTGTCAATGGTAAATTGATGCTGTAATGGTGTGCTGTCAATTACCTTTTGATCTACACTTATAGTAAATACAGAACCTTTTCCATATACACTCTCAACCTGAATATCACCACCCATTAAGGTAATATACCCCTTGGCAATGGCAAGTCCCAAACCGGAACCTTCTACTCCATAATGCATTTGTTGATCAAAACGTTCAAAGCTTTGGAATAGTTTTTTCTGATCCTTTGGACGAATCCCAATTCCTGTATCACTAATGATAAATGCAAGCTTTATAGTGTCTTCCGTTTGTGATAAGATTTTTGTTTCAAAGGAAACCGTTCCTTCTTTTGTATATTTCACTGCATTGTTTAGAATGTTAATCAATACGCCCCGAAGTCGTACTTTGTCTCCCAGCAGCTTGGTTGGAACATTTTCATCTGTTTTCATTACAAATTCCAATCCTTTTTGCTTTGCTTGCTGTGAAATAATAAGGGACACATCATCCAGCAGGTCTGCAATATAGTAATAATCAGGTATAATTTCCATTTTACCCGATTCAATTTTAGTAATATCCAGAATATCATTAATAATTGCTAACAAATTCCGGGAAGCAAGATGAATTCCGTCTATATACTCCCGGACTTCAGGACTGATTTTTTTCTTCAGAGCAAGCTCTGAAAAGCCTATAATTGCATTCATTGGAGTTCGAATCTCATGAGACATATTGGCAAGAAAGGTTGTTTTTGCTTCATTGGCGTTCTTCGCTTCCTTGATTGCCTGTTCTAACTTCTTTACATCTTCTATTCGTTCAGACAAATCTGTAACAGTAATAATATATCCAATGACATCCGCATAATCATCATGAATTTTACTGATAGAAAGATTGCATTGCAAATGATTATGACGGCATTGTGCATCCACATCCTTTTGCTTCCCGTTAAAATGAAAAACCTCATCATCCTGAATATCAAATAGAGAACTAATACCCACACTTCCTATTTCTTGCGGCAACACACCAATAAAGTCATAAGCCACATCATTTAATATTTGCAGATGATAGTTGTAATCATATACCAGAACAGGGGTGGCAAGAGATGAATACACATATGTAGACATATTATCAATAGTAATACGGGAACGATTAACAAAACAAATTGCCTCATACAACGCAATCAACGCAATAAACTGACCAATGGTACTGCCTGGAATTGCCGGTTTACCAAGTAGAGGAAATACCGTATCAAACACCATACCAAAAATAACAATAGCCTCTACAAATAAAAACTTCTTTGCCAATACTCGTACACGTTTCCGACGTGCCCGAATTAACATGTAAATAATGCTGAACAGCATATTGATTGCAATTGCGATGGAATAAACTAGATAAGCATTGTTCCAAAAGCCCGGGTTAAACCGATAGGTCATACCTATTTCTGTTAATTGATAAGTAACCTGCTCCTTTTGGATAATAAAAAAACAAATAGTAAATCCCAATAACGAAACAATGATAATCGGAATCCGAAATTTTTTTGTGGTTCCGGAAAATTGACATACAAGCAATTGTGCCAATATCAGGTATGCAAAAACACCAATCATCCCTATGGCACGAAAAAAATAAGCATGGTTGGGTTCCGTCTGAATATTCACTCCCCAGAATCCCAGACTCCAAAGTGCACTAAAGAAACACAAAAGTGAAAAAAGACGGTTTTCATGGTATTGGATTCCTTCCTTCTTATACATCACGATGGATAAGTACAAGGCACCAATGAAACAAGTAAATAAAAGATATGGAAAAAACAGCTTCATCATTCAACGCCTTTCTAATCATTTTGATTCAATACACGTTCAACGTTCTCCAGCAGAGCATCCTTATTGACAGGTTTTGCTAAATAGGCGAACGGTTCATAAGGATAAAATTCCAAAAGTGCCTTCTTATCCAGCGTACCGGACAAAATAATAAAAGGAATATTCCGACAATTACCATTCTGCCGAAGAATACTAAGAAGTGCCACTCCATTATAAAGAGGCATCTGATAGTCCAATAATATAAGGTCCGGCACATGATTCGCCAAATAATCCAATGCCAGTTTTGTAGAATTAATCATGATAACATTATAATGTTCCTGAAGAAAACTATTCAATTGCTTTAAATAAGACATATCATCATCAATTGCCAGTATTGTCTTTTTGTTATTGTGTTGCTGTTTCTTTTGATACACCTCTGTAATCTTCTGAATCAATTCATCCTTGCGTATTGGTTTTAGAAGATATCCGTCAATTCCCATGGAAATAGAATTCATGACAGAGTATCTATCTCTTTTTCCGGTAATCATGATAACCGGAGTATTAATACATTCTTCCAAATTGCGAAGCTGATCCAAGGTCTGAAATCCGTTCATAACAGGCATTTCAATATCCAGTAAAATTACATCAAATCGTTGCATACGTGCCTGTTGTAAAGCTTGTCTGCCATTGCATACGGCGGTTACATTGCCGGTTCCTGTCAGATAAAGCTTTAAGGTATCAAGCGTCTCCAAATCATCATCGATTATAAGAATATTCATATAATATGTACCCCCTTTTCTTTTCATTGCAATTTATCCCAAAAAGCTAAGAAGTGTACCTATTATAAATCGAAGTACATTAATCATAGAAATGCAAGTCATACCTATACTAACCCAAAATAAAATTCTCGGAATTAATAAATCTTCTTTTCGATAGTAATGCTGTGGATTATTTGGATCTATGAAAATCACCTGCTGACTTCCAATTTTACTTTCGCCCCATCTGCTTTTTGCCGAAACAGAATAATGCATTCCATTGTAGTTAAAACCAAACACGCTCATATGATAGCCATGATTAGACCTATAACTATGGTGCTTACTATGATCTTCTATTACAGCTTCTATTTGCACCGAGCAACCCTTTTTAATATTGTGTTTTACAATACATGATACTACAAACAACCCAACTGAAATAAATAAAAAAAGTAAAACCATTATCAAATCAACTATAATATTCATGCTATTTCCCTCCTATATAGCCGCCAGCATAATTGGGGAGCTTCAGCGGCTTTTCCTTATCCTTTGCTTTTACCATCTTTTCGACAACATTCGCAAACTACATTAAGTATAATCCTCTACGAAGGAAACTTCAAGTATCGCCACTGTTTTTATGCCTCCTGTATCAATGTCCACTCATCATATTTCAAATACTTGTTTTCCAATGCTTTTATACCATGGTAGAACATGTCATTTATCGGGGTGGGAATACCAAGTTCCCGTCCCATTCTGCAAACCGTTCCGGCAAACATTTCGATTTCTGTTTTTCGCTTATTCTCAATATCTTGTAAGGTAGATGGCTTATTATGCGGAGGAATGTTTATCACAATTTCATCCTGTATCTGCATTTCCTTCTCGCCAATCATGATTCCCCTAGCATTGGCAATGGCAGCCACTTCTTTCATGCCTTCGTGCCGCATCCAGTTAGCATCCTCGCTGTATCGAAAGCCACCAAACGGTATACCAAGCAAAGCACAGGTCATATTCTCGCCTATATTCGCCATGAATTTCCACCACATAGAATATAAGACATCTTCCTCGATTACATATGGAATCTGAGCCTTCTGAAATACCTTCGCAACGGATGCCACCCGCCTTCCCGGAACAAATTCTGCACCGGTTCCCTGTCCTTCTTTATCACCAAAATGTACCTTGCCACTTGCCGGGTCAAAATCGGCATGTCCCTGTTTCATAACAATGGATACCCGCATAAGGGAATAAATCACATGCTCCCATCCATAGACTGCAGCTACTTTTTCTTCCGATTCCACTCCATTCAGAACCGCCATAATTATGGTATGTTCTCCCACCTGATTCTTAATATCAGCCAATGCCTGTTCCAACCCGGTATCCTTGGTAGCAATGATAATCAAATCCGCCGGGTCTTTCACATCTGTATCCATAACCGGAAATATGTACCGGATTCCATTGACCCAGACACCTTCTGTTTCCAGACGTTTCTTCCGTTCTCCATTTGCCAGAACCCGAAAATTCTCACCATAGCATTCATACAATCTGGGTGCAAAAAAGCATCCCATTGCTCCTAAGCCGATTAACGTAATTTTCTCAATCATGTTTACACTTCCTATTCCGTCAGCAAACTTTTGTAAAAAGTCTATTTCTTATCCGGTACGATTTCCAGCCAGTATCCGTCCGGATCTGTAATGAAATAAATTCCCATAGCGGGATTTTCAAAGCAGATACAGCCCATTTCTTCATGAAGCTTATGGGCAGCTTCGTAGTCATCGGTATGAAAGGCAAGATGGAATTCACATTCGCCCAGATTGTACGGCTGTGGATGTTCTTCCAGCCAGGTCAGTTCCAGTTCAAATGCAGTTTCATCGTTTCCCACATAGACAATGATAAAGCCATCGCCATTAATTCGTCGCTTTTCATGAAGCCCAAGTGCTTTCTCGTAGAACGCTAAAGACTTCTCCAGATTGGATACGTTGTAATTCTCGTGATACATTTGGAATTTCATATTGTATGTCCTCGTTTCTATAATAATAAATATTGGTTCAATTATCTCCTTCATTTTAACACGAAATGATATTTTCCAAAACATTTTTACAAAAGTTCCGCAAAATTTTACAAAAAGGGACTTTTCAAAAAATGCAAAATGTTGTATAATTGCATTGCAGTTTCATATTACTTGAGAAATCCACAAAGACGTGGAACAAGTAGATGCATTTATCTAAGTCTAAGACGAAGAATCTCATCTATTGGGATTCTTCTTTTTTGTTCATTTACAAAAGAGTACTTAGAGAGAAAAAGGGAGGACACTTTATGATTGAAACGATAGTAGAAGTAGTAACAAAAGTAAACGGCGTCATTAACAATGTCGTCTGGGGATGGCCCGCTCTGATTCTTTTGGGATTAACCGGGATTATTATGACCTTTGTAACCAAATTCTTCCAAGTTACACACTTGCCACATTGGTTTAAGAACACACTTGGTGCCATTGTAAAGGATAAGCACGTTACAGGTCATACAAAAGACAAATCCATATCACAATTCCAATCCTTGTGTACCGCTCTCGCTGCTACAGTCGGAACCGGTAACATTGTAGGTGTAGCCGGCGCAATTGCAACCGGAGGTCCCGGCGCAGTATTTTGGATGTGGGTTATCGCCTTCTTTGGCATGATGACTAACTTTTCTGAAAATGTTCTTGGTATTCTCTATCGAAAAAAAGACCAGAATGGAGAATGGCATGGTGGTGCCATGTATTACCTTCGCGACGGACTCGGTGCAAAGAGGCATTGTAAGCAAATCGGTGCCGTTCTTGCATGGCTGTTCTCTCTGTTTTGTTTACTTGCTTCCTTTGGTATTGGTAACATGAGTCAGGTTAACTCTATGGTATCAAATGTGAATGGTGCTTTTGGCATACCTAAAATCGCTATTGGTATTTTCCTTGTGCTCGCAATCGGTATCGTAATCATTGGAGGATTAAAAAGAGTTGCTACCATTACTGAGAAGATTGTTCCTTTCATGGTAATTCTCTATTTCGTTGGTGCTATCGTTATCATCTGCATGAATATCACTTCCGTACCCGCTATCTTTGCTGCAATCTTTAAGGGTGCATTTTCACTCAAAGCAGTTGCAGGTGGTGGCTTTGGTGCCGGTCTTGCACTTGCAATGAAGATGGGCTTCAAACGTGGTGTATTCTCCAATGAAGCCGGTCTTGGTTCATCCGTTATGGTTCACTCCAGTTCAAACGTTAAGGAGCCTGTACGCCAGGGTATGTGGGGTATTTTTGAAGTATTTGCAGACACTATTATTGTATGTACGCTTACAGCTCTCGTTTTACTTGGATCCGGTGCAATTGATTTAACAACAGGTCTTGCAAACGAGGAAATACTTAATTCAATCGGTGGTTCCTCAAATCTTATGAGTTATGCATTTGGTCAGGTATTCGGTGATGTTGGCCGCGGCTTTATTGCAATTGCTATTTTACTTTTTGCATACTCAACAGTACTTGGTTGGAGTCATTATGGAGCAACCGCATGCCGTTATCTATTCGGTGACAAAGCGGTACTGCCTTACAGAATACTGTTTGTAATCATTGTTCTTGCCGGTTCTGTTATGACAGCTCAGCTTGCATGGGATATTTCCGATACCTTTAATGGTCTTATGATGCTTCCTAACCTTATTGGTGTACTGGTACTTTCGCCACAGGTTGCAAAGACAACCAAGAATTACATCGCTCGTCATTTCCACGGTTCAAAGGAGGAACCTATGCTTTCTGTATTCCCTGACATTCAGAAAATGCAGGCAGAAGCAATCGCAAAGGCCACGTCAGAAGAAGAAGCTGAATAAGGATGAAACAATACATATCATATTATCTTTGAAAAACGTGCGTCGTAAGGCGCCCATAATGAAAGACCTTGAAGTGCGAATCGTACGCATTTCAAGGTCTTTTTTTCTTCATTTAGTCATTATTTTGCGTCATTTCTTATGCCGAGGAAATACTCCTTTGCAATATCTCCGTTCACAGGTCTTGCAAAACGGAAGCCCTGAATGTAGGAAGCACCAATAGTGTCCACTATCTTTTCCTGATTTTCGGTCTCTACGCCTTCGGTAAGTACCTTTACGTTCTGCTTGACGAAAGCCTGCGAAATGAATGTGAGGATAAAGAATGCCTTGTCGGATTTTTCAGCACTGTAGACAAGGGATTTGTCTATTTTCAGATATTCAAAAGGAAGCTCTATCATATTGGAAAGATTGGAATAGCCTGTGCCGAAATCGTCCATATAGAATTTAATGCCGATGTTTCCAAGTTCGTTCATCATCCTTTTGACATAGCTGAAATTATCTATGATAACGCTTTCGGTGATTTCTATCCGCAGCTTTTCGGGGGGAATATCATACTTATGTACCGTATTGACGACTTTTTCAACAATATCATTGCACATTATCTGCTGAACGGAAAAATTGACGGAAATGGCTTCAAAGTCGATATTTTCCTTAATCAGCTCTGAGATAAAGCAGCAGGCTTTTTCCAGCACTATTTCTCCCAGACGTACTATCAGTCCCATTTCTTCGGCTATCGGTATAAATTCATCAGGATATATAGGACCTATTTCCGTTTTATTCAGACGGACAAGAGCCTCCGCTGTGCGGAATCTTCCGCTTGCAACCTCGTAAATAGGCTGATAGAACAGTTCGAAGTTATTCTCATCTGAGTTCAGCTCTCGTTTGAGTATATCGGTTATCTCTTTTTTGCGGCGTATGTTTGCAAGAATTCTGTCGTCACAGTAACAGATATTCGAGGTCCTGCTCTTCTTTGCCTGAAGAGCACAGTATTCCAGAAGCTCGGTGAGCTGTTCGGTGGTTTCAGCCTGATCGGGATAACTGACAGCCGCTATGCTTACACTGTATCTGATAACTGTGTTGTCGAAAGTGAATTCCTGCTCAAGCGCTTTTTTCATAGCGGAAATTATCTCTTCTATATCCTCCGAAGACATATTATCGAAAATAAAAGCAAATTTGTTCTCAGAATATCGGAATGAAGGCACTCTGGGCATGACATCCTCTAATTTAACTGCAGCAAGAGTGATAAGCTGCCTATGCTTTTGTCTGCCTAAGGCTTCTTTAAGTTCCTGAGAGTTATTCACGTTCAGCAGCACACAGAAGAAACTGCAATTCTTCTGAAGCCGTTTGGCTACAGCTTCAGAAAAGCTCCTGCTTCCGAAAAAGCCCGTACTGCTGTCGATGTTCACGATATCGGTACCCAGAAACAAAAACATCATAATAAGCGGACCGAGAGCAGCAGTTCCGGTAAGAAGTATGTTGCTTGCATAAAGCTGCACCAACATTACCATTCCGGCAAGGATTGGAAAAAATGATACAAGTATTTTTACTCTAAAGGTACTTTTTTTACCGTTTTTCAAAGCGACGTAAGCAATCAGACAAGCCATATATAACATAACTGCGTAGGTTATTTTGCTAAGCTTTCCACGCACATAGCCGCTTTCATCAAAGCTGAACAGAAGCTTTGTAAAGGGTGTGGTAAATACTATTGCAAGAGCCACGCACAGTGGAATAACAACTGCCTTTGTATAACGATTTTTCCAAACGGAGTCCTCCCGTTCAATGATAATTAGGAAATACACGAAAAATATAGCAAGAGTGATAAACAGGAGTGCAAAATACAGCATAGTCACGGTATAATTTACCCAAACAGGCACTATACCGTAATTATTTATAAAAAACGCGGAAAGTATATTACAAAATGAACTTAGTGAAATCGAAAAGGCACAGGCTACGAACACTCTTTTTTCGCTGTTCCACTTAGCTACGCTGAGCGAAACGGAGATACCTATTATCAGGGATATGTACATAGCAATACATTCTGCGGTCACATTAAATGTCATTTGGCTTCATCTCCTTATTGTAGGTGTCATGTCGTTTAGAAAACTACTAAGATACTAATGAACTACTTATAAACCAAATTTTATCACTTTGGGGCAAATCATGTCAAGAAACTCAGCCAGGGAACATGACGGTCATCCCACAGAAGGACTTCCTACTTAAGCATATCAAGCTTGCAAGCAAAGATATCACTAATTTCAATGAGCTTTGCAAGTTCCGGATTTTGCATGTATCGCATCATTCTTCGAAAGAAGATATACACAATATTGATTCATGCTAACGCCCTCTCTCTGTGAATGCTCAGCCAATGCTCTGTGTAAGCTGCGTGGTATTCTCAGTTTAAATTGCCCAGAATAATCTTCAAGACTATCTGGTTCATGAATTTCAATTCCTTCCTCAATCGCTGCTTCAAGCCATGCTCTTTTGGCATCTAATGCATTTTCCACTGCACTTTCAATCGTTTCACCACAAGTAATGCATCCAGGAAGATCCGGATAAGAAACCACAAAACCACCTTCATCCTTATCTTCCACAATCTCCATACGGTAGGACATTGATATATAATCATTTAGTGTCTTCATCATGATCCGCCTCACTTTCTACAATTTGCTTTACCATCTCTACATATATCTTTTTTATTGGTTCATGTTTTGGAATTGTAATAGGCTGGCAACCCTGTTTTCTAAATGTATAATGACTACTGCCACTTCTTGGAGCGTACATCTCATATCCGTAACTCTCCAATACTTTTTTCAATTCATCGAAGCGAAGATCATTCGACAAATTGCATATACGCACTATTAGTTTATCCCATTTCGACATTTTCATGCCTCCTGTCTATATTATACGTGGTGCCATATATGGTGTCAACAAATTCTGATTTCTTTTTCATCTCACCAATAACCTTTATAAAATATATTGTCGATTCCCTCGTGATATTTTTTCGCGAAATCAGGATCCGCCTTATGCATATTACCCAATAAGTCTACTATCGGATAATATCCACAGTTAAAAGCACTATATTTCTTCTTGTACTCGCACCATTCATCCGGGAATGCAGTATCAAATAATTCTTGAATACTATAATTATTTCTCCATTCATACACTTCATCACATAAAAAGAAATACTGAGTACTCAGTACCGGTTTCCAATATCTTTCATCATATACGTTAATGTGGAATTCCTTTACATCTCCTACATTTACAGCCTCTCCAAACTTAATACTATTGGGTCCCAACCCACAAATATGTGCATCAACCGGCATTCCGCAGTCTGATTTAAGCAACATCCAATCCAAATCTTTCAAGTATACTTCCTCTGGAATCATGTACTTACGTATATATTGATACCGTCCATCATGATAATCTTCTTCTGATATGTAACTCATTCCTGTTGTGTAATTAAACTCTGACAGGTTCTTATGTTTAAGCCTTTCAATTTGACTCTTAGATGGCTCACCTATCCAATTTAAAGTTTGGTCCAGTCCCATACAATACATCCCCTTTTTATATATACTATTGATATATATATTATACTATTTCAATGGTATATTCAATAAAAATGTGATACAATTTGCTTATTTGAGATATGAATCCGGTGAGCGCACCCCATCCATTCATGTCATTCAAATTATGGCAGATATACTTGCCACATCAACTGCTTACCTTATCGGAAAAACAAATAATCCAAATCCGAATAGCTATTTAATAAAATCTGAGACTGCGCCCGAGTTATTTTTCTTAATTCAGCAATATAGGAATTCTGATTCAGAAATGAAAAAACGCCTATTATCATATTGCCAAAGAATCATAGAGGAACAGTAGCAATTAACACTACTGCTTTTCAGAAAACAGAATAATGAGAATATAAAGAAAACAGGCAGGTACTCTCAATTTTTTCTCTTCCTTAAGGCTATACCTATGATAAATAAAGCAAAATTAAAATAACTGGTGACATTCAAGATACATTTCCTTCTTCGGAAGACATAAGAGAATTACAAACTGAATACACCAATATGCTAACAGCTATTATTGACCTACTGGATGGTGCAAAATATCTGTGGGAGGGAGACTGCCATGAACAACAATCTTAATTTTCACTTCGGTATGTATGAACCCACCACAGACTCCATTATCGTCAATACCGGAGAGAACTCCATTCTTGTTATCTGTTGCAAGGAATGTAATTCCTCTGTTATCTTTGATAATCCGACTGATATTGTATATCTGTACAGGCTGGCAGAGGAATCACCTCTGCTATATGCCAAACTGGCATTGAAAGAAAACGGCTTACAAGATTATGTGGATGCGATGAATGAATTTAATTAATTGTTCCCCAAGTTGAGGAAATATTTTGCTTTAGTCAGTCTCATATTGGTCTCACCAGTCTCATAGTAATTTGAGACTAGTGAGACTATTATTAGTTCTATTTGCTTTTATCTTATCAATTCTCTTTTATTTATACACAAAACGGTCACAACATATAAGCTGTAGCCATTTACGTATCAAGCAAGGCATATCAATTATGATTTCCATAATCCATGAAGGTTGCAGTATGCATATACAGCTTCTACTTCATCACCTTCAGAAATGGCAAAGCATACTTCCGGTGCATCACCTGGCTTTAACACCTTTCTTTGATTTCCGGATTTTGTCTGTAAAGATACCCATTCAATATAATGAGCTTCTACCATTGGATGCTCTACTGAACCAACAGAAACCTTTACTGTATTACCTTCCACAGTCCAT